>NZ_JAIRBR010000011.1:0-284726 GCF_020361265.1 Nocardia sp. JCM 34519.1 | reverse complement strand
TCGAAGCGCGGATCCGAGAAGGACAACGACATGGAACCGGAGAAGTCCTCGATCGGCGAAAGCTCCTCGAGCACCTCTTCGAGTCCACCGACCAGGCCGACGTCACCACGAGCGGCCCGCCACTCCGGTGCGCCGATCAACCACGCGAACGATTCCGTCTGCACCGCAAGCAGATTCGGAATGGCCATGGGCTCGGCGATTTTCGCGAAGGAGACCCGCCTCGGGGCTCCGGGTACCCCGTCCCTGAATTCGGTTCGAGAGCTAGTTGCCACCATGCGTCCTTCCACCCCGTGCACCGGCATATGCCCGGCGCCCACCGACTATGCGTAGATCAAATCCGTGCCGCCCGCGGAACTCGATGACGACGACCCGATTCCGGGTCGAATTCAATGGGGTCGTGAATCGAGGTTCGGGCAGGCGGCGGCCAACGCTCAGCCGAAATTACACCCATATTCGGTGGATGTCGAGAGGTGGTGGGAAATAAAATTCCGGAATCCGAACCGGTTGCTATTGCAATAATGACATTCGAGTCCTCCTGTCGTCAAGTTTCCGGCTTCGAAGTTTCGGATATATCTCATTTCCGTGGGTCGGCGAGAAAAACTCTATTTTTCGGCGAGTCGGTGTGTTATGGTTATTTATGAGGGGGAATTCACGTGCAGTCCGAAACCTGAGCGGCCAGCGGGCTCCAGCCCTGCCTTCAAGTGCAGCGATGGGATCTCGTAGTCGCCGAAGTTCTGGCGGCGGAACGCGATCGGCTCGGTCGAGTCCAGGGTGAGCAGGCGCTGTTCCCAGGCTTTGGCGATCTCGGGAAATTCGTCATCGGTGGTTCGGTCCGTGCCGTACAGCACGAACGGCGGCAGCGCCTCGATGCCCGGGTAGAAGAGGATCCCGTGGTGGATCGGGAACAGCAGGTCGTCGATCGGGCCGTTGATTCCGCGCTCGGCATAGTGCGGTCGCGGGCCGCCGACCGTCACCGACAGCAGCGCCCGCCTGCCCGCGAGCGTCCCCTCACCGTAACGCTCCCCGTACTTCACATCGCTGTGCTCGCCGACGCCGTACGCGAAATGAGAGGTGAAAACCCGGTCGACCCAACCCTTGAGGATCGCGGGCATCGTGTACCACCACAGCGGGAACTGGAAGATGATCGTGTCCGCCCACAGCAGCTTCTCCTGTTCGGCGCGGATATCGGGGGTGAGGGTTCCGGTGTCGAAGGCCCGCCCCGAATCCGCGACAACCTTCAACGGGCTCGAAGCGGACGAGCCGAAATCCTCGGCGTCCGCGATCGCCTTCCAGCGCATCTCGTACAGATCGCTGACGCGCACCTCGTGCCCGGCCCGCTGCAACGTGGCCACCGCCAGATCCTTCAGCGAACCGTTGAGCGAGCGCGGCTCCGGATGTGCGTAGACGATCAGCGTTTTCATATGAACTCCTTCGAATCGGATGCCTTCGATCCTGCGCATCCGGGCGGACCTTGTTCAGGGACGCCGCTTCCGTCGGATTCGACTTCCTGGTAACGGCAGGGCCACCCTCGTCGCCGCGGCCCGCGCGATACTTGGTCGATGGATGATCTCGCGGGCTTCCTACGCACCCGCCGCGACCGGGTGGACCCGGCAGCGGCGGGCATTCCGGTCGACAGCCGCCGCCGGGTCGAAGGGCTGCGCCGCGAAGAGGTCGCGCACCTGTCCGGGGTGAGCGTCGACTATTACGTCCGCCTCGAACAAGGCCGTGCCACACAGCCTTCGGAGCAGGTACTCGACGCGCTCGCACGGGTCCTCGGGCTCGACGATACCGAGCGCGGGCACCTGTACCGGCTGGCCCGGCAGCGGCGCCGGAAGGCGAAATCACCCAGCGGGCGGCTGCGCCCGGAACTGGCTCGGGTCCTGGATCTGATCACCGACGCACCCGCGTTCATCGTCAACCACCGTCTCGACGTCCTCGCGGGCAACCGCCTCGGCGAACTGCTGTACGGCCGGCCGTTGCAGGGCTTCAACACGGCTCGGCACATCTTCCTGGAGGAAACCGAACGCGGCCTGTACGCCGACTGGGACCAGTGCACCCGCGACGGGGTCGGACATCTGCGGCTGGCGGCGGGCAAATATCCCGATGATCCGCGGCTGGCCTCCTTGATAGGGGAGCTGGCGATGGGCAGCGAACGCTTCCGTCGCCTGTGGGCACGCGCGGATGTCTGCGCGCGGACCTACGGCCGCAAGGCCTACCGGCACCCACTGGTCGGGAAACTCGAACTGCACCAAGAGAATTTCGCGCTGCCGGATGAATCGGGGATGGAGTTGCTTGTGCAGTCAGCGGCCCCCGGCAGCCCGTCCGCCGACGGCCTGCGACTCCTGGCCGGGCTGGACGCCGACGCGCGTCCCATGGCTGGGCGTGTGTCAGGGCAGATAGCCGGCTCTGCGCAGTAGTTCGTACATCGCGGGCGTCAGTTGTGCGCCGGATCGCAGTGCTCGAAGTGCCCAGGCGAGTTGGTATTGCAGTGTCGACAGTTGATTCAACTGGGTGATGTCGTAGGTGGCGGCCAGGAGTCGTTCGGCCTCTGCGAGATCGCCGATCAGTGAACCCCAGGTCAGACCGGCGGGTACCGCGGCGGGCAGCGCCGGGGCGGCGGCGGTGGCCGCGATGACGGGTGTTTCCTCGGCGAGGAAGTACCAGGCCGCGCCGGCGCCGATCACGATGACCAGAATGACGCCGATGCCGATCGGTATCCAGAGGTTCCGATGCGAATTCGACTGGGCGGCAGGCGGTGTCGCGGGTTGTCCGAGGTCCGGCGGAGGCGGTGGTTGCTGGGCACGCGGGGGAATCGCCTCGGATTGCCGCGGTGCCGTGGCGGATCGGGTAGGCGATGTGGCGGTGGTCAGCAGGCGGCAATCGAAGGTGTCGGTGCGGTTGTATGGCGTCCATTCCTGTTGCGGCAGACCGGCCGATGCGGCGG
The DNA here is from genome assembly GCF_020361265.1 of Nocardia sp. JCM 34519.1. NCBI lineage: Bacteria > Bacillati > Actinomycetota > Actinomycetes > Mycobacteriales > Nocardiaceae > Nocardia > Nocardia sp. JCM 34519.1. The sequence goes on along the minus strand of NZ_JAIRBR010000011.1, from coordinate 281,782 downwards.
CGGCGCAGACGGCGCGCGGGGTGGTGAGCGGTCCGTAATGCCGGTCGGAGGAGTAGGTGACGGTTCCGCCGAATCCGTCGGCTTCACGGAAAACCCCTGTGGCATCGGGTGATTCGATGTAGAGGATGAACTGGTTGTCGGTCACCGGGCCGGACAGGGTGCCGTGGCCGGTGATGTGGATCAGATACTGCGGCCGGTCGAAGGGGCGATCGAAATCGGTTTGTGCCGACGCGACCGGTAGCAGGACCGCGATGAGCGGGAAAACCACTGCCGCCAGCGAAATCACCGCGAGGCGCGCCAACGCCGTCGGACCGAAATACATATCGGCACCTGATTCCTGAATCGTGGCGCGCGAGGATTTCGGGCGGCACAGCGGCAATTGTGTACCCGGCGCAGCCGTACCGGCAATGGATCCGGGCGTCCAACTTCGGATCCGGGTAGCGGACTGGTCGGTTGGCGGGACTGTGCTGAAATCTATTCGGCCACAGCATATTTCGAATCATCGGCCGACCGAGGTGTCGGCGCCGACCCGCCGGGTATTCGTGGCACGACCGTGGGTCGGTGCGGATGTGCGCCCCGCGGTGTCGACATGCCAGCGCAAACGGAGGAATCGGATATGACCGGCACGGTCGGGGACCGGGCGGTGCAGTCGCCGCCCGTATCGGAATTGGTCAGCACGGCGAGCGAGCAGTTGAGCAGGCTGATCCGCGAGGAGGTCGCGCTCGCCGCGCTGGAGACGCGGGGCAAGGCGCGGCAGGCCGGATTCGGCGCCGGATTGACCGGCGCCGCAGCGGTTTCGGCGCTCGGTGGAATCGGCGCACTGATCGCCGCGGCGATACTGGCGCTGGCATTGGCGCTGCCCGCATGGGCGGCGGCGCTGATCATCGCGGGCGCACTGCTATTCGTCGCCGCGCTGCTCGGGCTGGCCGGGTGGGCGGCTGTGCGCAAGGCGGCGCCACCGCTGCCGCAACAGGCGGTCGCCGATATCAGAACGGACGTCGCCGTCATCAAGGACAGGAGTCAGCGATGAGCATTCCGAACGATCCCGAGGAACTGCGCCGCGATCGCGACCGGACCCGGGAGGAACTGGGCCGCACCGTCGCGGCGCTCACCGAGAAATTCGACGTCACCGGCCGGGCGCGGGCCTCGCTGCGCCACGGTGTCGAATCCGCGCAGGACACCGCGGCGCTCGCGGTGGACCGCGTCACCGGTACCGCGGCCCGCCTCGGCCAGACGGTGCAGCAGCGCGGCGCCGAAGCGGCGGAGCAGACCCGGCAGGTGATGGACAAGGCGCCGATCCCGGAGGCCGTCGCCAGCCGGGGTCGCCGGATTTCGGCGGTGGTGCGCGGCCAGCCGCTGCCGATCGCGATCGCCCTGCTGGTGCTCGCGGCGCTGCTGTGGTTCATCGTGCGCAGACGAACTTCGTGAATTCGCGGATTGCGTTGCGGCGCGTGGTCTTTCCCGTCCGGTGCGGATGCTGATACCGTGCCTGCGATCGCCATTGCCGGGAGATCCTCGACGCGCGGTGGCCGAGCAGGGGAGGTGTGCGGGTGCACGAGGTGCCGAGGCAGATTCCACCGCGGAACCGCAATCACGTGAATCGGGAGCCGCAGCTCCAGTTGGTGGAGCGGTTGGTCCGCGACGCCAGCGGTAATAAGGTGATCGTGCTGTCCGGCGCTCATGGCGTCGGGAAGACGGCACTCGCCATCGAGTCCGTACATTACGTGAAACAGGTTATGCCCGACCGGTTTTCGGATGGTCAACTGTTTCTGCCGCTGTCGATCGACGGCGTGTCCGCGAGCGCGGCGGATCTGCTCGGCGTCGCGTTGACCGCACTCGGCGATCCGTACAACGAGCTCCCCGATCGACTCGATGCGCGCTACAACCGATATGTCACGAAAACGCAGGGCCGGCAGCTGTGCGTGGTGTTGGACGGCGCTCTCACCGCGGGACAGTTGAAGTGGCTCGAGCCGGGGGACGGCAATTCGGTGGTGCTGGTGACCGCGCGCACCGCCGCGACCGATCTGAGCCGGGGCGCGACGGCGATCGATGTCGAGGAGTTGCCCGCCGCGGCGGCCCGAGAACTGTTGGGCCGCATCGCCGGAGCCCACCGGATCGAGCGCGAGCCGGAGGCGGCGGACCGGCTGCTGACGCTGTGCGGCAATGTGCCCTCCGCGATCCTGGTGGTCGGTGGAACGCTCGCGGAGAATCCCGGCTGGTCGATTTCTCGCTTGGCCGACCTGATGTCGGACGACGGGCGTAGGGCGGAGGTGTTGGAGTTGTCCGAGATATACGATGCAGCGTATCGATCGCTGCCCGACACCGCCCAGCGGTGTTACCGTGCGCTGGGTGCGCGTTCGTACGCGGGGTGGATCAGGACACCGGTGCTCGCGGCGGCGCTCGAGCTGCCGGTCGACGAAATCGATTGGACCATGCTGAAATTGGTGCGCATGGACCTGGTCCGCGAATTCCATGGCGGTTACCGGGTCGGCGAGCTGGTGCGGGTGCATGCCCGCGGTGTCGACCGTGACCCGAATCGCGATGAATACCTGGCCATCGGGAATCGACTGGTCGAATACTACGACAGGGCAATCCGTTTCGCCGACGTACTGCTGGCGCCCGGCCGACCGTGGCGCGCTCTGCTGCTTCGAGCCGTTCAGTTCCCCGGTCCCGGCGTAGGCGAATTCGACGATGCCGCGTCGGCGCGGGAATGGTTGCGCCAGGAGATCTACAACATCGCCGCCGCGGCCGAATTCGCGAGCCGCGCGGGTAAGAGCCAGTTGGTCGCGCGGTGGTGCGTGCTGCTGTGGTCGTTCCACGAGAAGGACAAATACCTCGACACCATGCGGGCCATGCACCTGCTCGCACTCGAAGCGCCGCAGCGGAGCCAGGATCCCGCCGTGGAAAGCCTGCTGCACAGTCAGCTCGGATTCCTGTACTACTGGCGGCGCGAACTCCCGGAGGCCGTTTCGGCATTCGGGAGCGCCGTCGAGTTGGCGCGAGCACTGCCCAGGTCGATGGCGAGCAGGCAACTGGAGGCCTCCGGGTTGGAAGGCCGGGGCCTCGTATTGCTCGCGTGGGATCGGCTGGACGACGCGCTCGCGGACCTTCGACTTAATTACCGGCAGGCGGAGGAAATCGGCGACGTGCGCCGAATCGCCATCGCCGCAATGCATTTGGCGAAGATCGAGGAGCCGGCTCGGGCACTGGAACTGCTCTCGCAGGCCGAGCGGGTGTTCGCCGCATCGGCGGATGACGAGACCGAGAACCGCGCGAAGACCGAAGGGTGGCGCGGCCGTGCGTTGCTGCGATTGGGGCGGATCGCCGAGGCCGAGACCGCGCTGCGCTCCGCGCTCACGGTGCTGCGTGCGCGGCGGCGGCGCTTCGACGAGGCGGAATTCGTTGTCGCCCTTGGCGCCTGCCTGTTCGCCTCCGGGGATGTGGACGGTGCGCTGGAGCAGCATCGAATTGGCCTCGGCATATACGAGGAGCTGTGCTTCACCATCCCGGCGCAGGCGGTAGCGGAGCGAATCAGCGCGATGATGGACGGTCGAGTTCCGCCGCCACTTCGACCGTGACCGGGTAAGTCGTTGCGGCGCAGTGTATGCGCCATTCACCGAGCAGATCGTCGAATCTCGCGCCGTCCGCGCGGAGTTCACGGCTCAGCGAGGCGAACAGGCGGCAGCCGAGGTCGGCTCCGCGCACCGACAGCAGTCCGGTCGCATCGCCGACCAGCCACCGGCCGTGCTCGGCGGGAGCGCAGGCTATTGCGCAATTGCGCAGGCGGGCAAGGGTTTCCGTGATCCACGCGGCGGCTTCCCCGCCGTGGCCGCCGATCAGGACGTCGGCGGCTTCCAGCCAGCGGATCTGTGGTTCATCGATACCGACGGCGAGGTGGCTGCGGCGACCGTTGGTGTGCGCCGTCGACAGTCGCTCGGCCGGGTAGCGGGTGACTGTCGCCGTGCGGTCCGAATTCATGTGAACCACAACCATATGCGCATTCGGTGCGGGCAGTGGTTTCGCCGGGACCGGCAGTGTGGTGAGCGCGGGCGGGCGCGCGGGTTCCGGTAGCTCCATCGCGCGGTACATCGCGGTGCGCAGCAGGGCGGCGGCGGAACCGGGGACGGAGGTGGCGAGCGCGCCGATCGCCGCGTAACGGCCGGTGTCGTGTTCGCCGATCGCACGCCGCACCTGCGCGGCGATATCGCCGGAATCATCCAGTCGCGGTGCGGAATTCAGCAGTCGTGCGATCGGCGACGCCGGATCGACCGTATGTGCGGGGGCAGTAGCGAGCAGGATCGGGTTACCGAGCGCCGTCGAATAGAAGCCGACCGAGCCGTGATCGCTCACGGCGAGATCGGCGGCGATGATCGCGACCCGCCAATCGTCGACCGAATCCGGGACATGCACCCCGGCCCGTGCGGCGTCGGCGAGATATTCCGCGACCTGCCAGCGAGAATGATAGGCGGGGATATTCGGGTGCATGGCCAGCGTTATCCGGAATTCGTCGGACGGCAGCGCCGTCGCGAGCGCGAGCGGCAGGTCCGGATTGGTGGCGAGCAGCGAATCGGGACCCCAGGTGGAGGAGACGACGATCAGTTTCTGATCGGTGCCGAGGCCGAGCGCGCGGCGGTATGTCGGGCGCAATGCGGTACTTGCGCGAATGCGGTCGAAACAGATGTCACCGGCGACCAGGGCGCGGTCGACCGCAGGTGGGTAGGCTCGGGCGAGGCGTTCGCGCTGTTCGTGGTGGGAGAGAACGATTATCGATGGAATGAGTTGTTCGTTATGTAGCAACCATTCCGGAGATAGTCCGAAGACCGAAGTTCTTTGTTCTTTGTTCTTTGTTCTTTGTTCTTTGTTCTTTGTTCTTTGTTCTTTGGTGAGGTATTTATTGTATCCCATACCGTGTGGCACAACAATTAACGGTGCATCCACCGAATATAAATCCCCGCCATAACTGGCCGAAACGGCCAGATCGTATTCACCCTCGATCGCCCGCGTCCACGGAATCTCCAGCACGCCCCGCGCCGCGAGAAATTCCGCTGTATCGGTATCGAAGACCGACGACCCGGTTCGAGTGAATACGATCCGAACCCTCGGATCCGCCGCAAGCAATCCGACGACATCGAACAACCGGGTCGCCGCCGTCGTATTGTGCACGACGGCGAGTACGGTTCGCTCGTTCGAATAAGTCGACCAGCGCCCCGTACCGAACGCTGACTGCTGATCGACCGATGACATGATCACTCGATCGTAGTGCCGCCCCGGATACTCCGGTAATCGGTTATGGCCGACCGGGTTCGAGCAGGGCGTGGATATGCGGCCGCAGCAGCTCGATGATCCGGTCGGGCGGCGCCTGGCGTAATCCGTTGAGCCGCAACATATGCCGGGCGATGACGGTGCCGAGGGTGATGGCTCCGACGAGACCGGCCCTGATGGCGGCGTCATCGCCGCCGATCGTCACCGCCAGCTGTTGCTCCTGATGGGCGATGGCGGTGTTGGCGTGCTCCGCGGCTTCGGGGTGGGTGAGCAGGGAACGCAGGGAGGCGAGCGTCGCCGTCGGCTCGGTGGTCAGCTTGGCCGACAGTGCGGCCAGGATCGCCTCGGCGACCTCGTCGGGTGTGCCGCGGACGATGTCATCGACCGGCATGTCCGCAACCTGCTCGAACAGTTGTCGTTTGGTGCCGTAATAGCGCATGACGAGGCCGGGGTCGGTGCCCGCCGCCGCGGCGATGGCCCGGATGGTCGCGCGATCGTAGCCGACCTCGGCGAACAGCTGTCGAGCCGCGGCCAGGATTCGGCGCTGCGTGTCCTGTCGCTGTTTGGCTCGGATTCCGTCGCCGTGCTTGGCCGTCATGGGTTCAGTCTACAGTCGTTGACCGAATGGTGCGGTCACGTGTACCGTCAGTTCAGTCTACGATTGTTGACTGAATGGTATTTGACTATGGATACCTTCGGGCCGAAGTCCACACTCGAGGTCTTCGAAGAGGCGAAAAGACGTGCGCTGGCAAAGGATTTGGCGGGATTCGCCGATCTGTTCGCCGCCGACGGCGTGCACGAGCTGCCGTTCGCGCCGCCCGGAATTCCACGTCGCCTCCAGGGGCGCGCGAAGTTGCGCGAGTATTTCACCTCGATCAGCGAAACCCCGTTGCGGCACGACGAATTCCGCAATATGGCCGTCTATCGGACGACGGATCCGGAGGTGATCGTCGTCGAATACGATGCGCACGGGTACGTCACCGGAAGCGCGCGCGAATACGAATTGCGGTATCTGCACGTGGTTCGGGTGTGCGACGGGGAGATAGCGCTGTGGCGCGATTATTGGAATCCGTTGGCGAGCGCGGAATTACTGGGCCGTGTTCCGCAGTTGCTAGCGCACTACACCGGAGCGGATCGTGGGTGAGCCCGGGACGATTCTGGTCATCGGAGCTACCGGGACGACCGGGCGGCGGCTGGCCGTCCGGCTGCGTGAACACGGTGCCGATGTGCTGGTGGGGAGCAGGCAGCCGGGGCGCGTCGACCCGGCACTCGGCGATCCGGTGCTGTTCGACTGGGCCGATCCGAAGACGTTCGCGGCGGCGGTATCCGGTGTGGAGCGGCTTTATCTGTTGCGGCCCAGCGGATTCGGCACGGAGGGGATCGAGACTTTCCTCGACGTCGCCCACCGGTCCGGGGTGCGACGCGTGGTGCTGCTGCATTCCGCTGTCGCCGGATCGGCTGGGATGCCTGCGATTCCGGCGGCGGTCGAACGGATCATGCCCGAGTGGACGATCCTGTGCCCGTCGTGGTTCATGCAGAACTTCCTCGGCGACCACCCCACCGCGCGAACCATCCGGGACCGCGGCGAGATCGCCACGGCCACCGGTGAAGGGTGCGTCGGGTTCGTCGACGCCGACGATATCGCCGATGTCGCGGCGTGCGCCCTGCTCGCCGCCGAGCCGCTCAATCGCGGTTGCGTACTCACCGGCCCGGAGGCGCTGAGCTATCCGCGGATCGTGGAAATCATCGGTGCGGTGAGCGGCCGCCGGATTCGCTATATGGAGTTGACCGCCGAACAGCTCACCGAGAACTGGATGGCCGCCGGGCTACCCGAGCCAGCGGCACGTATCGGAACCGAACTCGATCTGGCCATCCGAGCGGGCGAATACGACTACACCACAACGACTGTCGAGGAGATCACCGGTCACCGGCCCCGGTCGTTCGACGAATTCGCCCGGGTCAACCGCGCCGCGTGGCAGGGCTGACGAATACCTTCATCGCGGCCCGGCCGACCGGTTCCGCAGCCAGCGGCGTCGGATCGGGCCCATGCCGACCAGGATGAGGAAAAGCAGGGCGGTGAAGGTGGCTATCGCGGCACCGGTGGCGGTGCAGATGGCCGAGCAGGCCGGGGCGGGTGGGTCCGTGGGGGCGCCGTCGGGGGTGAGCCAGATTTGCGTGTGAGCGCCGCGGGCGGCGAAGTTGCCGACGGGCGCCGTCGCGATATGCGGTTTGCCGTCCCGGACCCAGCGGACCTGCGCCTCGTAGCGGCGGGCCGCCTGATTGTAGTGTGGATCGTCGGTGATCGTCGCTGTGACAACGGTTTTCGCACCGTCCATCGCGCCGATCCGGTCGGCGGCGTCGCGGTAGGCGACCGCGCCGACGACGCTGGCGATCAGGACGCCCACCAGGCACAGCGCGGTGACGACGGGTACCGTGCGCGGCATCCGGAGTGATCCTTCGGCGGTGGGAATCCCGCCCGCTATCCCGCTACCATCCGCCGCCGGCATAGCGCCGCCTTCCGAAATCGGTTCCGGTGTAGAGCTCCGCCCAGGTGGCGGAGCTGGACAGGTCGGCGACGAGTGCGCTGCCGCGCGGCGTCAGGCGCACGACGGTGTCGACTGGACCGTCCCAACTGCCGCCGCTCGCACTGATCAGTCCGTGCGCGGCGATCGTGCGCAGCGCGCTCGCCAGCGGGCGGCGGCGGCACCCCACGATCTTCGCCAACTCTCTTGTGGTGCACGGGCATTCCGACAGCGCGTCGAGTACCTCGACCACGTGTCGGTTGCTCACCAAATCCCGCAGGTCTCGACTCACCTGGTTCACGCCTCGCGTCGTCGTAAGGAATCCGGTAATCGAACCTACGAGCGACGACCCGATGCCACCGGCACATTGACGTCTCGTTACCGGTGCGCGCCGTTTCCTTGACGGAACCCATACGGGCCGCGAATCCGCTTCGTTCAGGACCCATCTCAGTGGCCCACACCATAGAGAAACGATATCCATCCGCAGCGCTTTGCCGAAATCGTTAATGCTGGACCGTTTTCCGTCGATCCAGGGGTGGATGCGGTATGTCCGTTACTCGCCGGTACCTCGCTGTCCGTTCATCTGCCGGACGAACGAATCGAATTGGAGGCCCCTTGTTCATGTGTACCGTGAACCGCGGGAGCCGCACCGTCGTGTTCCGGAGACAATGCTCTGTTCGCGGTGGGCGACCCCGGTACGCGCGCGCCCGGGAGCGCGACCGGTACCGCCGCGGTGACCGACACAGATGTCGAGCGGCGGCACTAGGCCCAGGCGTTCCCTTGTGCCGCACTGTGATTCAGAAGTTGGACAACTGCACATGGGTAGACGAGAACGACCCATCGACACCTGTACCGGGCCGCTTGCCGCCTTCGCGGGCGAGCTCCGCGGGCTCCGCGCGGCAGCGGGCAATCCGTCCTACCGGCGGATGGCCGGTGTCGCCCTGTATTCACCGTCGGTGCTCTCCGAGGCCGCGAGCGGTCACCGGCTGCCGACGCTGCAGGTGACCCTGGCATTCGTCAAGGCGTGCGGCGGCAGCGCCGCCGAGTGGGAGTCGCGGTGGCGGGCGGTATGCGGCGCCGACGTGCCCGGCGATCAATCAGCCGACGATCGCCAGGCCGTCGCGGATCCCGGCCGTCCGCGCCCGGCCCAGCTACCGATCGGACCGCATGAATTCGTCGGGCGCACAGCGGAGTTCGACCGTGCGCGAGCCACGGCCGCACAGCCGGATTCCCGGGTGCCGCTGATCGTGCGCGGACCGGTCGGTATCGGTAAGACCACCTTCGCGCTGCGGTTCGCCCATCAGCTGGTCCGCGACTTCCCGGACGGGCAACTATATGCCGATATGGGTGCGACCAGACCGGACCGGGCCGTGCCGATGGAGGTGATGGCGGGATTCCTGCACGCGCTCGGCGTGCCACCGGATCAGGTGCCCGGCGACGAGATGCACCGCACCGGCCTCTATCGCTCCATGCTCGCCGAACGCCGGGTGATGGTGTTGCTGGACAACGTATTCGACGAGCGGCAGGTCCGGCCGCTGCTGGCCCGCTCACAGCACAGCCAGACCCTGGTGACCAGCCGCTCACGGCTGCTCGGGCTGGAAGGGGTGCGGCGCATCTCCCTCGGCCCGCTGTCTCGGGCCGAATCGATCGGGTTGCTGCGGGTGCTCGTCGGCGGCGACCGGGTCAACGCGGAATATGGTGCGGCACAGCAGATCACCGAGTTCTCCGGCCAGCTACCGCTGGCGCTCACCATTGCCGGGCGCAAGATCGCGGCCCAGCCGGGACGCCGGCTGATCGAGGTGGCCGATCGGCTCGCCGCCGGTGTGCACGTGGCGAATTGGCTGCGGATCGGCGATGTCGGGCTGTCCGACGCGGTATTGCCCGCATTCCTCGCGCTGCCACCGCTGGCCAAGCACGTTGTGCATATGCTCGGCGGGCGAGCGGATGAGCTGACCGTCGGCGGGCTGGCCGAAATGCTGCACATCTCCATCGACTCCGCCGAATACGCGATGGACCGGTTGATCGATGGCGGTCTGCTGCACCGTGTTTCGTCCCATGATCGATATTTCGTGCCACCGTTGATCGGACAGTTGATCGCGCAGGAGACCGATCGTTTCGCCATCCGGGCCGATCCGGACACCGAGCCGCTGCGTGCGGTCCTGCGGGTCGCGGGCGTCCCTTTCGCCGATTGACACCTCGTGCCCGATTGATCGCCGGCTTCCGGACAATTCCAGCCCCGTCGCGCGTCGCCGTCGAATTGTTGTTCTTTTGTTCGTGATTCGCGTTCGGCGGCGGAATACATCGATGTCGCGTAGGTAGCGTCTTGTCGCAAATCCGTTCCCCGGGTTGATATCCCAGACGTGCTTCGCTCCCGACGAGGACCCTCGATGACTGCTGTTCGTACCCGAGTTCGCGGCGGTGTGTTCACTGCGATCCGCGAAACTCCACCGCCGGTCCGCTATCTCCTCTTCGGCGTGCTGGTGAATCAAATGGGCGCGTTCGCCCAGACATTTCTGGTGCTGTACCTGACGCATCGCGAATTCACCGTCGGTCAGGCCGGTATCGCGCTCACCGCCTACAGCGCGGGCGCCGTATTCGGCACCGTGCTCGGCGGGGAGCTGACCCATCGGCTGGGTGCGCGCGGCACGATAGTCGCCGCGATGACGGGGTCGGCGGCCGTGCTCGCGGCGATCCCGCTGCTCGCCCGGCCCGGACTGTTCTTCGTACTGATCGGCGCGGTCGCGGCGGCAGGGCTGGTGACCCAGGCCTATCGACCCGCCGCCGCGGTGCTATTGAGCGACCTTATGCCGCAACAACATCGGGTGATGGCGTTTTCCATGATGCGGATCGCGCTGAACGTGGGCGCGGCGGTGAGCCCGTTGATCGCTGCCGCGGTGATCCTGGTCGACTGGAATCTGCTGCTGTGGATCGATGCGGCGACGGCGGCGGTCTACGCCGTTCTGGCATGCACGCTGCTGCCCAGCCCCGCGGTCAGTGGTTCGATAGATACTGCGGCGCAACAGTATTCGAAGCTTACGGTAATTCTGCGCGACCGGCGCTACCACCTGTTCCTGGCCTCGGTGCTGCTCGGCTCGGTGATCTACACGCAGTACATCGTCGCGCTGCCGTTGAACATCACCGCCGATGGTTATCCGACAACGCTTTACAGCGCGGTGCTGGTGACGGCGTCCGCGGTGCTGATCGGGTGCGAGTTGAAGATCACCTCGTACGTGCGGCATTGGCCGGGCGCGGCGGCCGGTGCGGTCGGCACCATGGTGATGGGGTTCGGCGCCGCGGGCTTCGTCTTCGCCGGATACTCGGCCGCGGCGATCGTGGCGTGCACCGCGGTCTTCGTTCTAGGCGTAATGATCAGTGGTCCAACGATGTTCGCGTATCCGAGCGGCTTCCCCGCCGAGGTCAAGGCCCGCTACGTCGCCGCCCATCAGGCGACCTTCGGGCTCGGATCCGCGCTCGGGCCGACGCTCGGCGTGCTGGCGTGGGAGCGGCTCGGGTCCGGTGTCTGGCCACTGTGCGGCGCACTGGGTCTCGTCGCGGCGTGGTGCGCGTACGCCGGGATGCGCCGGGCGGCCTGAGCCCGCATCGATCGCCGCCGGAGGAAATATGTCCATCGATATCGCCAAGGCGCGCAACGGCGTTCGGGCGCATGGGCGGGAACTGACGGCGCCGGTCGCCGTCGCGGTCGCCGCACCTGCCGCGTTCGGGGTCGCGATCTGGGCCTCGACCCGGATACATGCCGGGCCGCTGCTGTATCACGCCGCGCTGTTCACCCATCTGTCCTCGCTCGTGCTCGGATTCGGTGCGGTCCTGGTCGCCGATTACCTCGCCGTGCTGTGGCTGGCGGGGCGCTGCACCCTCGCCGAGGCGGTGGCGGGCGCGCAACGGCTGCACCTGCCGATCTGGCTCGGCCTGTCCGGCCTCGTGACCAGCGGCATGTTCCTGCGGCCCGAACTCGATGCGACGGCGACGCGAATCAAGCTGGCGCTGGTGCTCATCCTGATCGTCAACGGCGCGCAGGCGCTGGCGCTCGGCAGGCGGATGACGGCCGCCGACCCGATCGGCACCCGGCTGCTGGTTCGCGGCGTCGCGACAACCGTTGTCTCCCAGCTGTGTTGGTGGGGATCGCTGTGGATCGGCTTCTGGACCGCGCAGTCGTGACCTACCCAGGGCTTTCGCTGTGTTCGGAGTTGATGTCCGGAGCCGGCGAACGCTGTCGATCAATGTGCGCCCCGCATTCACTGATTCCAGCGAATCGAACCCATCGAGAATCAGGCGGAAGATGTGACCGAATACGACCTCGACGTCCTGGCGGTCGGCGCCGGGCCCGCGAACCTGGCCCTCGCCGTCGCCTTGGAGGAATCCGGGCACCGGCGCCTCGCCGAGAACACCCTGCTGCTCGAACAGCACCCCGACGTGAAATGGCAGCGCAACCTGCTGCTGCCATGGGCGCGCAGTCAGGTCTCATTCCTGAAAGACCTCGTGACGCTGCGCAATCCGCGCAGCAAATTCTCCTTCCTCAACTACCAGTACGAGCGCGGGCGGCTCGACGAATTCGTCAACCTGGCGACGTTCAACCCCTATCGCTGGGAGCTGTCGGATTATCAACAGTGGGTGGCGCATTCGCTGGACCACGTCCGGGTGCGCTACAACGCGCGGGCCGAACGCATCGAGCCCCGCGGCGCCGGTGACGGCCGGATCACCGGGTGGATCGTGTATTTGGCCGACGGTGACCGGATCAGCTGCCGCGATCTGGTTTTCGGCGCCGGACGTGATCCGCACATCCCCGAGGTCTTCGCGAATCTACCGGCGGACAAGGTGATTCACAGCAGCCAGTACTGCACCAGGATCGCGCAGGTCGCCGCGGCGGCGGAATCGGTTCGCCCGGTGGTGGTCGGCGGCGCGCAGAGCGCCGCCGAGATGTTCATGGCGGTGCACGCCGACCTGCCGCGCAGTGAACCGACCATGGTGCTGCGCTCGATCGGGTTGCAGAACTATCAGACAAGCAAATTCGTCAACGAGCTTTTCTATCCGTCGTTCGTCGACGAGTTCTACGGCTGTGCCGGCGAGGTACGTGGCCGGATTCTCGACGAGGTGCATCTGACCAACTACGCGGGTCTGGCGCCACCGTTCCTCGATGAGCTGTATTCGATGCTGTACCGGCAGAAGATGTTGGGGGAGCGGCGATCCAGTATCCGCTCGATGACCGAGGTGGTCGCGGCCCGGATGGACGGCGCCGAGATCGTGCTCGACCTGCGCGACCGCAAGTGCGGCAAGGTGGAACCGCTGCGCTGCGACATCGTATTGCTCGGCACCGGCTACGACCAGCGAATGCCCGCGATGGTGCGGGAACTGGTGGCCCGGATCGGGCTTGCCGAGCCGACGGTGAGCCGGCGATACCGGGTCGAGCTCGGCGGGTCGAATTGGGGCGCACTGTATTTGCAGGGCGTCAATGAGCGGACGCACGGTATCTCCGACAGCTTGATCAGCGTGCTGGCGCATCGCTCGCAGGACATCGTCGACGATCTGCTCGATCGCCGCGCGGTCTCCGGCATGGCGCAGGTGCGGTCGGCATGATCGAGATCCGCGGTCTCGACCGCACCGAACTGGTCCGGGCATACGGCGTCGAATCCGCGCGCATGCTGCCGTGGCCCGCGCTCAACGCGCCGTTCGAGGGCGCGTGGTGTGTGCTGCGCCCTGGCGGGGTGTCCGCCGCGCACGCGCATCACGAATACGAGTTGTTCATCGGCATTGCGGGCCGGGCCATCGTCGAGGTGGACGGCGAGCGGCACGCGTTCGCCGCGGGCGATCTGGTGCACCTGACGCCGGGGGCGACCCATCACGTCCGCAACGACGGCGACACCGACTTCGAGTGGTACGCGATCTGGTGGGACACCGCCATGACGGCGAAATTCGCGGCGCGGCACGGGGAGTCGACGCGATGAATGGGCCCACTATCGTGATCTCCCCGGCGCCGACGGCCAACGGCGATCTGCACCTCGGCCATATCGCCGGACCGTTCCTCGCCGCCGATGTCTACACCCGGTACGCGCGCGCGGTCGGCCGGGAGGTGTTGTTCGGCAGCGGCGTTCAGGACACCTCCACCTTCGTGACGACGACCGCGCATCGGCTCGGCACCACCCCGGAGGCGCTGATCCGGCGTTCGGCGAAGGAGGTCGAGGCGACGCTCGGCGCGCTCGGTATCGCCGTCGACGGATTCACCGGTTGGGAGCCGCGTTTCACGACGTTCGTCGCCCGTTTCGTGCGTGAGCTGTACGACCTGCGCCGACTGGAGCCGCGACCGATGACCTTCCCGTATTTGCCGCACACCGGAGAGTTCCTGGTGGACGGTCATGTGGCCGGAGCCTGCCCGGTGTGCCTGGAGCAGTCGTGCGCGGGATTGTGTGAGGGCTGCGGACATCCCGTGGCCGCCGCCGAACTGCTCGACCCGCGTTCGACCCGGTATCCGGACGAGCCGCTCGAATTCCGCACGGCGGTGGTGCTTGTGCTGCCGCTGGAGCGCTATCGGGTTCAGCTGCGCGCGCATTTCGCCGGGTCGGCCGCGACGCTGCGGCCGCACGCGGCCCGTCTGCTCGCCGAGCTGCTCGGTAGCCGATTGCCGGATTTCCCTGTGACATACCCGATTTCGTGGGGCATACCGGTGCAGGGCGGTGAGTTCGGTGGTCAGGTGATCAATCCGAACGCCGAAACCGCCGCCTGGACGATGTACTGCGCGACGGTCGCGGCGGAGCGGCGCGGCGGCAACCCCGACGCCGAGGATGCGCTGTGCCGCAGGCGATCCGGGGCGCGAATCGCATATTTTCTCGGTGCCGACAATATCTACCCGTTCGCCGTCGTCGCGCCGGCGCTGCTGCTCGCGCACGGCGACCGCTACGCACTGCCGAAGATGTTCCTCACCAACGAGTTCTACGAGCTGGATCACGAGAAGTTCTCGACCAGCCGGGGACATGTGGTGTGGGGCCGCGAGCTCGCGGCGCGGGTGCCGCGGGATCTGATCCGGTTCCATCTGGCCGATGACAGCCCGGAGTTCCAGCGCACCAGCTTCAACGAGCGCGCGCTGGCCGAACGCACCGGCGCTCGGCTGGTGGACCCGTGGAATCGGGTGGCGGACAAGGTCGATGCCTGGGCCGGGCGCGGCCCGCTCGCGGTGTCGGCCCGGGCTCGGGAACTGTCCGCCCGGATCGTCGAGCGCTTCACCGCCGCATACGAATTGCCCGGATTCAGCCTGAATCGCGTTGCGCGGACGGTGACCCGGCAACTGATCCGGCTGGCCGCCACCACCGAGGAAGGCGGTGATTTCTGTCAGCAGGTCGATGTGGTATTGCGCTGTGCCGCACCGATTCTCATCGACCTGGCAAATGTGCTGCCGGATACCGCGATCACCGGCGCGGCCGACCGGACCCATATCGAACCGCTGCGTCTTCCGCGCCTGAGCCGGGTGGGCGGCTGAATGGGCACCGTCGTCATCGTGGGGGCCGGAATCACCGGTCTGCTCACCGCCGTTCAGTGCGCGGGGCAGGGGCATCGGGTGATCGTCATCGATCGCGGCCCCATCCCGAACCCCTCGTCCAGCTCCTTCGATCAACACCGGGTGCTGCGGGCGCCGACCGACGCCGATGCGGGCCTGCACCGCCGATGGCTGGGGCTGCAACTGCTGCTCGGCGGCCACTTCTACCGGCGGGTCGGCGTTGTCACCGGCTGGCCGAGCGAACGTGTGGACGGCGCGGTGGCCGCGGCGCGCAGGGCGGGCATCCCGATCAGCTTCGTCACGCCGAACAGGCTGCCGCACATCGTATTTCCCGCCGGATACCTCGGCATCCGGGAGGCCGACGCGGGGGTGCTGCTCGCCGCGCGGGTATTGCACGCGGCCGTCCGGTGGCTGCGTGCGCGGCAGGCGGTGACGCTGCGGCCGTGGACCGAGGTGGTGGCCGTCGACGCCGCCGCGGGCCGCGTCGAGCTGGCCGACGGCACCGCGCTGACCGGGGATCTCGTGCTGATCGCTGCGGGCGTGCGGACGCGCGAACTGGTGTCCGTCCGGGTCGTCGTGCACCGCCAGACCGTCGTATACGTGCGGCCGCCGGAGGAATTGCTGCCGTGGTGGGAGCGGGCGCCGAGCGCGGGCGGTGTCGGCGTGGACGGTACGGGCTGGCTGCTGCCGCCCGGCGACGGCGCGCTGCTGAAGCTCAGCTCGACCGGAATGTGCCGTGCGGTATCGACATTCACCGAGCCCGCCGACACGGATGTGGCGGCCGCCCTGCGCTGTCGGGAACTGCTGTTGCCGCAGGCGGATCGGTACGGGGTGGTCGCGATCAAACACTGCCACTACACCGTCGACGCCGAATCCGGTCGCGCGGCACTGGAACAGGTCGGTCCCGCGGTGTGGGCCAGGGCGGCCGTCGGCGGCGACGGATTCCGCACCGCGCCACTGGTCGCCGAGCGCATCGCCGAACTGGCCGCGGCCGGTCTGGCCGCCTGACGAAAACACAAGGGAGACAAGAAGCATGAACACCTCCGACGACGCGCTGCTGGTGATCGGCAGCGGGCTGCGGGTATATCGCGAATACCTGGTCCGGTCCGCGCACGCTCGGGCCAGGACATACGGGCTGGAATTCATCCTGCTCAACAACCTCGAACCCACCTGGCAGCGAGACTATTTCGACGAGATCGTGGTCGCCAACCTCTTCGATCACGACATCCTCGCGGCGAGAGGCCGCGAAATCGCCCGCAGGCGAAACATTGTCGGCCTGCTGTGCTGGGACGAACCGCTGGTGCAGCCCGCCGCGGACCTGGCCGATGAACTGGGCGTACCCGGACTGAGCCCCGCCGGTGTGCGCGGCTGCCGGGACAAGAACCGGACCAGGACGGTGCTCACCGCGGCCGGACTTGTGCAGCCGCGTTTCGCGCTCACCGACACCGTGGAGCAGGCGCGGGCCGCCGCCGCGCGCATCGGCTACCCCGTGGTGGTGAAGCCGCAGGCGCTCGGCGCGAGCATGGGTGTCGTACTCGCCCGCGACGAGCGCGAATTGACGGTGGCATTCGGTGTCGCGGCCGGCGCGAGCACTATCGGCGACGCGCCATTCCGTGACACCGCGCTGGTCGAGGAGTTCGCGGTGGGTCCGGAGATCAGCGTCGACGCCGCGGTCTACAAGGGTGAGTACCTGCCGATGTTCCTGGCGCGCAAGCGAACCGGAATGGAGCCGTATTTCGAGGAGGTCGGGCATATCGTCGACGCCGACGATCCGCTGCTGCGCGACGAGGCGCTGCTGCGCACACTGTCCGACGCACACCGGGAACTCGGTGTCGAGAACGGCATCACGCACAGCGAGGTGCGGTTCACCGCGCGCGGTCCGCTGATCATCGAGATCAACGGGCGGCTCGGTGGCGATCTGATTCCGTTCCTCGGCAAGATCGCCACCGGGATCGATCCGGGCGAGGTGCTCGTCGATATCGCGACCGGGCGGCGGCCGACCCTGGCCCGGACGCGAAATGCCGTGGCGGGTATCCGTTTCGGCTATCCGGAGCAGGACTGCGTCGTCCGCTCGGTGCGAGTGCCCGAATGGGGGCCCGGCCTGGTGACGGCTGCGGCAATGGTCGAGCCCGGCGCCGAATTGCGGCTGCCGCCGGGCGGATACATCGCGCGACACTCGTTCGTGGTGTGCGCGGCGGCGGATCCGGTCCGATGCGCCGAATTCCTGGACGCCGCGGCAGATTCCGTGCAGTTGGACGGCGAGCCGCTGGAACCGCTCACCGCCGGTGCGGCTTTCACGCTGCCCGCCGGACTGCTGGACGCCGACAAATGATCAATTACGACGGCCGCCGCTTCCGCAACCCCGCCGATGACGACGGTGTCATCGCGCGCTACCACCAGCGCGGCGACCTGGTGTGGGCGTATTTCGCCGGCGGTCCGGTGCGCCGCGGCACCGCGACCGGGGTCTGCGAGCGGGACGGTGTGCTGCGACTGGCCTACACGATGGTGCTCGCCGACGGCGCGGTCATCGCCGGACACACCCGAACGACCCCGGAACACACCGAGCACGGCGTGCTGCGCCTGCGCGAGGAATGGGAGCGCTACGGAAGCGATTCGGCCGCCGGCGTCTCATACCTGGAGGAGGTGCGATGAACGGGCTCGCCGAGCTGTGCGCCGGGCGGGTTCGCTATCCGGGCGAACCCGGATTCGCCGCCGCGACAGCGCCTTTCAACAAGCGCTACGCCGATGTGCGGCCCGCCGCCGCGCTATCGGTGCGCGGCGCGGCCGATGTCGCGCGCGCGATCGACTGGGCCCGCACCGAGGGGGTGCGGGTGGCGGTGCGCGGCGGCGGGCACAGTTATGCCGGTTACTCGGCGGGCGCGGAGCTGGTGCTCGATCTGCGCGCGCTCGACGATATCCGGGTCGACGCGGGATCAGGACTGGTCACGGTCGGCGGCGGAACACGGTGCGGCACACTGCATTCGGTGTTGCAACGGCACGATCTGGCGTTCCCGCTCGGCAATTCGGACGATGTCGGCATCGGCGGGCTGGTGCTCGGCGGCGGTGTCGCCGCCGTATCCCGCGCCTTCGGGCTGACCGCCGACGCGCTGGTGCGGACCGAGATCGTGTTGGCCGACGGCACCATTCGCACCTGCGACGCCACCGAGCATGCCGACCTGTTCTGGGCCTGCCGCGGTGGCGGTGGCGGAAACTTCGGTGTGAACACGTCTTTCACCTTCCAGGCGCGGGCGCCGCGGCCCAGTGCCACCTGCCTCGTGCTCTGGGAATGGGCGCATGCCCGTGAGGTGCTGGCGATATTGCAGAAGATCATGGCGGCCGCGCCCGACGAATTCGCGGCCAGGATCGGAGTGAGCCGTTCGGGCCGGGCGGCCGGGACGGTGTCCATCGTCGGCCAACATCTCGGCACCGCGGCCGAATTGCGTGAACTCCTCGCACCCGCGCTGGCGGCGCACCAGCCGCGACATTGCGATATTGGAGATCGATCATATTGGGCGGCAAAGGATTTCCTGCGCCACGAGACCTCGGGCGATCCATTCGCCGCGCGTACCCGCTGCATCCCGGAACCGCTCCCGGAGGCGGGTGTCGAGACGATCGTCGCCGCCCTCGATCGCTGGCCGGGCAGCGGCAATCCGGACGGCGCCGGTGTCGCGCTGTTCACCTGGGGCGGGGCCATAAGCCGGATCCCGGTGGCGGACACCGCGTTCCCGCATCGCGACACCCTCTTCCTGATCTCGATGGACACCTCGTGGAGCCGACTGGATCGGGCACGGACGGTTTGGTGCAACCTCGAATGGCTCGACGGCCTGTACGCGGAGATGGGCGCGTACGCGGGCGATGGCGCCTACGTCAACTTCACCGATCCGAGCCTGCCGCGATGGCGTTCGTCCTATTACGGTCCGAACCGGCTTCGGCTGGCCGAGATCAAGCGGCGCTACGACCCGGATCGCTTCTTCGACTTTCCGCAGGCGTTATGAACATGGGCACAGCGGATCTCGGCGGACAGCTGATGGAGCCGCCGGGCCCGGTACCGGAATTCGATGCGCCGGACGCCTCGATATCGGTGCGGCCCAGCGGAATTACCGCCGATGCCCTGCGTGACACCATGCGCGACTTCGCGACCGGGGTCGCCATCGTGGCGACATATGTCGAGCACGCCGGTATCCGGGTGCACGACGCCGTCACTGTCAACTCGCTGACCTCGCTGTCGCTGTCGCCGCCGCTGGTGTCCATCAGCCTGCGCCGCGACTCCCGGTTCCGCGCGGATCTGGAGACGTCGGGGGTCTGGTCGATATCCATACTCGATGGCGAATCACAGTGGCTGGCAGCTTATTTCGCACGCGAGAGGATCGAGCGCGTCGCCGCGCTCGGTTCGATGCGCACCCAGCCCGGCCCGCATACCGGCGCACTGCTGTTCGATGCGGCGGGCTGGCTGGAATGCGTGCTCGAGCGCGGTTACGAGGTCGGTGACCACACGCTGTTCGTCGGCGCGGTCGTCGGGTCCGGCACTCACCGCAAGAGCAGCCGCCTGGTGTTCCTGCGCGGCGGCTACCACGTACTACCTTCCGGCTAGGAGAGCCAGATGACCATCCTTTCCGAACAACCGATCGCGGCCGAGCGCGGCGATGCCGCCGAAATCCTCGCCCGCGCACAGGCCGTCGCGCCGCGGCTGCGCGAGCGGTCCGCGGAGATCGAGCGGCTGCGGCGACTGCCGGACGATATCGTCGAAATGCTGCGCGACACCGGCGTTTTCCGGATGGGCTTCGCCCGGCGCTGGGGCGGACCGGAACTCACCTCGGTGGAGCAGACCGAGGTGATCGAGGCCATCGCCTACGGTGACACCTCGGCGGGCTGGTGCGCGATGATCGGCTCGGATACCGGGCTCTACGCCTCGTTCCTGGCCGAACATGTTGTGCGGGAAATGTTTTCGAGCCTGGACATGGTGACGGCCGGACTGCTGTTCCCGGTGGGCCGGGCCGAGATCGTATCCGGCGGCTACCGGCTGACCGGCCGCTGGCAGTTCGGCAGTGGTATCACGCACGCGGATTGGGTGGTCTCGGGCGCATTCCTGTACCGGGACGGGCGGCCCGAGCCCGGACCCGAGGGCATCGCGCACGCGTCGCGGCTGCTGATGGTGCCACGGGAACAGGTCGAGGTGCTCGACACCTGGCACACCACGGGTCTGGCGGGCAGCGGCAGCTGCGACTACACCATTACCGACGTGTTCGTGCCCGAGGGACGAACCCTGCTGCTGAACGCCGCCCATGCACCGGGACCGCTGGCCCAGCCGGAGGTGCATATGCGGAATATGCCGGGCGTCGCGCTCGGCGCCGCCCGTGCCGCACTCGACTACGTGCGGTCCGAATCCGCCTCGCGGGCCGACGATTACCGTTTGCAGGTCACCGTCGCGGAATGCGAGGCGGATCTGCTGGCGGCCCGCTGCGCGGTGTACGGCAGCCTGCGGCGGCAGTGGGAGGTGCTCGCGGCGGGCGGCACGCTCGACGAGCTCACGCCGGAGGAACGCGCGGCGCTGCCGCTCGCGCGCCTTTTCGCCTTCCGCACCGCGCGTTCGATCGTCGCCCGGCTCTACGACCTGCGTCAGACGGCGTCGATCTACCGCCCGTCGCCGCTGGACCGCTGGCTGCGCGACACCACGACGATGTGTCAGCACGTCGTCGCGCAGGACCGCATCCTGCAGTCGGCGGGTGCGTATCTGCTCGGCGGCACACCGAGTTTCGGACTGTGTCTCGGTCTGGCGCCCGGAAACCCAACGGCCCGAGCTCAGCTCGGACAAGTCAACCGATAACAGAGCTCGCCGGATAGCCGGGCCTGCTCGATCGAACGGAGAAACAATGCGACCCAAGAGAATTGCGGCCTATTCGATGCTCGCCGCGCTCACGCTCACGGCCGGCGCGTGCGGCGGTGCGCCCGCCCGCGCCCCGGTCACCGCCACCCCGCCCGGGGAGGACGCGGTGATCAGCTACAACGGCACCGAACCGGAAAGCCCACTGGTGCCGGGCGATACGGTGGAGGTCGGCGGCATCAAGGTGCTCGGCGCACTGTTCAAGGGTCTGGTGGAATACGATCCGAAGACCGCGGTGCCGCGCAATGCGATCGCCGAATCCATCAAGACCACCGATTCGAAGGTGTACACCATCACGCTGAAGCCGGGATGGACCTTCCAGGACGGCACGCCGGTCACCGCGAAAAGCTTTGTCGACGCGTGGAATTTCACGGCGTACGGACCCAACCACCAGAAGGGGGCCAGCCTCCTCTCCCATATCCAGGGCTTCGGTCAGGTCAACTCGAGTGCGGACGTATCACCGGCCGCCGCCGGACCGGCACCCGTCAAAGAGATGTCCGGTCTGCGGGTGGTGGACGACCGGACCTTCGTCGTGACGCTGAACGCTCCGTTCGCGGTCTTCCCGAGTCAGCTCGGCAGCGTGCAGTTCTTCCCGCTGCCCGCGTCGTTCTACCGGGATCCCGCGGCGTTCAAGGCCCATCCGATCGGCGACGGCCCCTTCGAATTCGTCTCGTACAAACCGGGTTCGAATATCGTCGTGCGCCGCTACGACAAGTACGCGGGCGAGAAACCACATATCGGTGGCATCGAATACCGGTTCTATCGGAATCTGGACGACGCGTACGCGGATGTGGTGGCGAACAAGCTCGACTACCTGGACTTCGCCCCATGGACGGCACTCGTCAACGACCGCTACAAGTCCGAGGTGGGCGATCGCAGTGTCTCCCAGCCCTATATCGGAATGCAGGGGATCTCCTTCCCCGTCTATGACCGGCGCTACGCCGATCCGCGGGTGCGCCAGGCCATTTCGATGGCCATCGACCGAGTGGGGTTGATCCAGAAGGTATTCCTCGGCCATCGCGTGCCCGCCGACGGCATCGTGCCGCCGGATATGCCGGGCGCTGCCTCCCATCAGTGCGGTGACCTGTGCACCTATCAGCCGCAGCGGGCCAAGGAGCTGTTCGACTCGACCGGGTTCACCGGCCCGGTGGAGCTGGCGTCCAATGTCGATTCCGCGAATGAGGCGTGGATGCGGGTGGCCTGCGACTACATCGCCCAATCACTGGCCAGGCCATGTAATTTCGTCTCCGTGCCGTCGCTCGGCGAATTCCGCAGGCAGATCGATTCGCACACCATGACGATGCCGTTCCGTTCGGCGCTGGTCGCCGAATACCCGTCGATCGAGAACTTCCTGAACCAGGCGTACCGGACCGGCGGTTCGGTGAACGCGGGGCTCTACTCCAACCCCGCCGTGGACGCGCTACTCACCCGCGCCGACGCGGCGCCGACGGAGCAGGACGGCTGGAAGCTCTACCAGGAGGCCGAACGCATTGTCCTGCAAGATATGCCGTCGACCCCGATCTGGTTCCAGAGTGCGCTGTCGATCTGGTCGAGCCGGATGCACAATGTGCAGCCGACACAATTCCGCGAACTGGACCTGTACAGCGTCACCGTGTCATAACCATCCGCGCAGGGGCGGGGTGCGCCGCCCCTGCGCGAATCACGAAAGTCCGGACAGATGACGGAGTTACACGGGATCGAAGCGCGATCCTTCCTGCGGCCAGCCGAATACGACCAACTGCGCGAATTGGCCCGAGCCGTAGACGAATTCGACGGCATCGAGGTGCGGCTGATCTGGTCGCGCCTGACCGCGGACGAGCATCGCCCGGGTAGGCACTACCTGCTCTATTACCACCGCGGCAGGCTCGTCGGCTTTCTCGGCACCTTCACCTCACCCGGCCCGGAGCTCAGCGGCATGGTCCATCCGGAATATCGTGGCCGCGGCATCTTCCGGCGATTGTGGGCCGCGGCCATGACCGAGGGCGCCCGGCTCGGCTACGAGTCCTATCTGCTGATCGTCGATGCGGCGTCGGTGCCGGGCAGCCGCTTCGCCGACGCACTGCGCGCGACACCGGACCATGTCGAACACAAACTGATGTATCCGGCCGACCGTGCGGTTGTGCCGGTGCGGCGCAACGGATTCGATCTCCGCCGCGCCACCGTCGACGATCTGCCGATCCTGCGGGCGCTGACCGCCGATGGTTTCGGTATGCCGTTGGCGGAGGTCACCTGGTTCGACGCCCGAAATATCGCCGAGGACAAGGTTCGCGGTGTGCTGGCACTGCACGAGGGACGGCCGATCGGGAAGGCCGACTATTTCGAAACCGGTGACAGCGTCTGCATCATGGGGCTGACGGTCGATGCCGCATACCGCGGCCGCGGTGTCGGCCGCCTGATCCTCACCGGCGTCGTGAAAGATATCCGTGACCGCGGCCCGCGCGATATCTGGCTGGAGGTGGACGCCGTCACCGACGACGCCCTGCATCTCTATCAATCCTGCGGCTTCGAGCGCGTGCGCAGCTACAACTACTACGCCTACCGGCAGCTCTGACGGATTCCGTTGCGGCTCAGAGCAATTGCCACGCGCCGGTGAGCGCATGCCGCAGCGCCCGCTCCATCTCGTCGAACTGTTGCTGGTCGCAGATCAGCGGCGGCGCGAGCTGGATGACGGGTTCGGCCCGGTCATCGGCACGGCAGTGCAATCCCGCCTCGAACAGTGCGTGCGAGACGTGGCCCTTGAGGATGCGGGTGGCGTCCTCGTCGGTGAATTTCTCTTTGGTCGCTTTATCTTTCACCAGTTCGACCGCGTAGAAGTAGCCGGTGCCGCGGACATCGCCGACGATCGGCAGGTCGTACAGCTTTTCCAGCGTGCCGCGGAAGGCCGCCTCCTTGGCGCGGACGTGCCCGTAGAGATCCTCGCGCTCCATCAGGTCGAGATTGGCCAGCGCGACCGCGCAGGACACCGGATGCCCGCCGTAGGTGGAGCCGTGCAGGAAGGTGGACCCGTGCTGGAACGGCTCCATGATGCGGTCGCTGATGAGCACCGCGCCGAGCGGCGCGTAGCCGGAGGTGAGGCCCTTCGCGGTGGTGACGATATCCGGCTGATAGCCGAAACGCTTTGCGCCGAAGTCGTATCCGAGCCTGCCGAAGGCGCAGATCACCTCGTCGGAGACGAGCAGTACATCGTGGCGGTCGCAGATCTCGCGGACCCGCTGGAAGTAGCCGGGCGGCGGGACGAAGCAGCCGCCGGTGTTCTGCACCGGTTCCAGGAATACCGCGGCGACCGTGTCGGGGCCTTCGAAGAGGATGGCCTCCTCGATTCGGTCGGCGGCCCAGCGCCCGTACGCCTCGTAGTCGTCGGCGTGCTCGGTGGCGCGGTAGAAGTTGGTGTGCGGAACGCGCTGGGTGCTCGGCACCAGCGGCTCGAAATCGGCCTTGGCTCCGGGGATTCCGGTGATCGACAGCGCGCCCATCGAGGTGCCGTGATAGGCCATCGACCGGCTGATCAGCTTGTGCTTGGTGGGTTTTCCGGTGGCCTTGAAGTACTGCCGGATCAATTTCCATGCGGTTTCCACGGATTCGCCGCCGCTGACGGTGAAGAAGACGCGGTTCAGATCGCCGGGCGCGGCATTCGCCAGGCGCTCGGCGAGTTCGATGGCGGTCGGGTGGGCGTAGCCCCACAGCGGGAAGTAGGCCAGTTCGCGGGTCTGCCGGGCGGCCGCCTCGGCGAGTTCTTCGCGGCCGTGCCCGACCTGTACCGCGAACAGTCCGGCGAGGCCGTCCAGGTAGCGCCGTCCTGTCGAATCCCAGATGTAGGCGCCGTCGCCGCGGACGATCACCGGCACCTCGGCACCGGTGAGCCCGGTGTGCGGGGTGAAGTGCAGCCACATGTTGTCCCGGATGATGCGCACCGCATCCGGGCTGGTCGTGGGATGCGGATCGGTGACGGTCATATGCGGACTCCTAGCGAGCGGGCCGGATGGGGGAGGCTTCCGTTTATGCCACAACTATTTACGGGTCCGCAACAGAATCGGTTGCTATTGGGCGATCGAATCGCAGGAAACAGTTGTCATATGGCAGTCAAGCTACGGATTTCGTAGCTCAACGCGCACCCCACCGATAGGTCTGTTTACGCAGTTCCAGATAGACCATGATCTCGGCGTGCCGCACCTGCGCCAGCCTGCGCAGCCGGTCCGAGACCAGCTCGAGCAGCGCCGCGTCGTCGGCGCACACCGCCTCGCAGAGGATGTCGTAGCGTCCGGCGCATTCCACCACATAGGTGATCTCGTCCATCGCGGCGAGCGCGTCGGCCACCGGCCGCAGCGGGCCGTCCACCGTGATCGCGATCATCGCCTGCCGAAATAGCCCGACCTGCAAGGGATCCGAGACCGCGACGATCTGGATGACGCCCGCGTCGGACAGCCGCTGCACCCGCTGCCGCACGGCCGCCTCGGACAGGCCGACGGCCTTGCCGATGGTGGCGTACGGCCGTCGGCCGTCCTCCTGTAGCTGGGCGATGATCCGCTTGGAGATCTCGTCGAGCATCGGGCGGGCCTGGCGGTTGTTTTCCTGGTCGGTCACGGTGGCATCCTGCCGAAGAACGGCGTCGCGGACAATCCGCACCGTGGTGCTTCGAGATCGAATACGTGTCTCGGTGGGCTGAGAGACAACGAATTCCGTTGATTTTTCGATCTGTGCCGTGGAATCCGTAGCTCAGTCTCCGTGGGCGAGCAGCGCGAGCAGCAGTTCCGCGCGGACCCGCGCGCTGTCCAGATCGCAGTCGAGCAGATCGCGCACCGTGCCGATGCGCTTGCGCAGCGTGTGGCGGTGCACGCCGGATGCCGCGGCCGCCGCGTCCCAGTGTCCGTTGGCCTCCAGGAAGGTTCGCAGTGCGACGACGAGTTCGGTGCCGTGCGCCCGGTCGTAGTCGAGTACCGGGCGCAATACGGTGACGGCCATCGACGCGAGGACATCTCGGGTGGCGGCATGCGACAACAGGGTGAGCGAGCCGGATTCCGCGACCGGGCCGCCGCGTTCGGCCGTAGCGGCGGCCGTCCTGGCGCCCGACACCGCCGTGGCCAGCTCGCGGACCGGATGCGCGGCGCCGAGTCCGGCTCGGATGAACCGCCTTGTGCCGCCGATGATTTGGGCGTTCACCCGATGTGCGACGGAAACGGCTCGCGCCGCGGGCAGCACCACGAGCACGAGATGTCCTGTGCGATGCAGGAATAGTGGGAGCCCGGCCCGGATCACGGTGTCCTCGGCCGCGTCTCGCATCGCGTCGGCCGCTTCCTCGGTATCGCATTCGGCGGCGAGCACCCGGATCAGCCCCTGTGGGTCGACGGCCTGTGTCAACTGCGCCCACGCCGGTTCCGGATCGGTGTCGGCGCCGAGTAGCAGCGCCAGCGCCTGGGCATTGAGCAGGTGCTGGGTGGCCTGAAGCCGGGCCGGTTTGGCGAAGTCCAGTGCCAGTAGCGAATTCGCGTGACCGAGCAGGAGCTGGTCGATATGGCCGAGCGGCGCCGCGCTCGCCACCACCAGATCGCCGTGCCTGCGGCCGCCGACGCCGATCCGCTGGTGGGTGATCGACGCGCCGGACGGATCGGTGCGCACGCCGCTGGCGGGTCCGCTGGCGGCGGCCTCGCGCGCCGCGCGCACCAGGCCGGGATCCGTTCTGCCGGGCTGGTATTCGACGACCGCACCATCCGGATCCAACACGATCACCGTGGCGGACAGCGATTTCGCCAGCTCCGCGACGATGGCGTCGGCGCCGGATCTGATGAGCGCCCGCGTCATCCTGGGCTGTGCGTTCGACGCGCGCAGCACCGCGTCGTACTGCTGTTCGGCGATCCGCGCGGTGACCCGTTTGACGATGGCCGCGAACGGAATCGGCAGCGGCACCTCGAAAACCGGCAGGCCGATCGCGTCCGCCGCCTCGATCAGATCCGCGGGCACCTCGGCATGGGTGAGGCCGGTGCCGAAGCCGAGCCCGGCCACCCCGCACTCGGCGAGTCCGCGCAGATAGGCGGTGCGCCGATCGACGCCGTTCGGCAGCCGCATCCCCGTGGTGAGCACCAGCTCGCCGCCGGACAGCCAGCGGAACGGATGTTCCAGCTCGGTGGTGACGACGAGCTGGATATCGTGGCGCACCCCGGCCGCGCCGCCGCACAGCCGCACGGCCAAATCGGGTTGTCGCAACACCCATTCCACGGAGACGGTCATCGCCCGGAGTGTACAAAACGGCGAAAATTCCGACCACACTTATCCATTTCGTCATGGGTGGGATGAATGTGTCGTGGCGCACACTGGTGCCCAGGCGAACGACACAGCACGCTCAGATGGATGGACGGTGAATACATGTCGAGTCCCGTGCTCGAGAATTACATCGACGGCAAGTTCGTGGCATCGTCGGCCATCGAAACCCTCGACCTGGTGGATCCGGTGGACGAGACCGTCGTCGGACGGGCGCCGATCTCGAATCGCGCCGACGTCGACGCCGCGGTGGCCGCGGCGGCCAGGGCCTTCGAATCCTGGGGCAGGACAACGCCGGGCGCGCGCCAGACGGCGCTGCTGAAGCTGGCCGACGCGATCGACGCGCACAGCGAGGAACTGGTCGAGGCCCAGTGCCGCAACACCGGACAGCCCAAGGCGGTGATCGCGGCGGAGGAGATCGCCGTCGGCGCCGATCAGATCCGATTCTTCGCGGGTGCCGCCCGCCTGCTGGAGGGGCGCGCGGCGGGTGAGTACATGGCGGGGTTCACCTCGTATGTGCGGCGCGAGCCGATCGGCGTTGTCGCGCAGGTGACTCCGTGGAACTACCCCTTCATGATGGCGGTCTGGAAGATCGGGCCCGCCCTGGCCGCGGGCAATACGATCGTGCTCAAACCGAGCGACACCACGCCGGAGAGCACGCTCGTGCTGGCCCGGCTCAGCCGCGGCATTCTGCCCGACGGTGTGCTGAATGTCGTTCTCGGCGATGCGAATACGGGCGCCGAACTGGTGCGTCATCCGACACCGGGGCTGGTGTCGATCACCGGATCGGTGCGCGCCGGTATCGCGGTGGCCGGGTCGGCGGCCCAGCAGCTGAAACGCGCACATCTGGAACTCGGCGGCAATGCGCCGGTGGTGGTGTTCCCCGATACCGATCTGGCCAAGGCGGCCAACGGTATCGCGCAGGCGGCCTACTTCAACGCGGGCCAGGACTGTACGGCGGCCACCCGGGTGCTGGTGCACGAGTCGGTCCACGACGAGCTGGTCGCCGCGCTGGTGAAGAGCGCGCAGAGCCTGCGGCCCGGCCCGCCCGACGACCCGGACACCTTCTACGGACCGCTCAACAACCGCAATCATTTCGAGGCGGTCATGGGCAAGCTGGCCGCGCTGCCCGCACACGCCACGGTGGTGACCGGCGGAAAACGATTGGGCGACAAGGGATTCTTCGTCGAGCCGACGGTCATAACCGGGGTCCGCCAAGACGACCCCATCGTCCAGGAGGAGACCTTCGGCCCGGTGCTCACCGTGCAGCCGTTCACCGATGCCGACCATGCCGTCGGCCTCGCCAACGACGTGCGCTACGGCTTGGCCGCCAGCGTCTGGACCCGCGATCACGGCACCGTCGAACGGTTCACCCGCGCACTGGATTTCGGTGCGGTGTGGGTGAACTGCCACATTCCGATCGTCGCGGAGATGCCGCACGGCGGATTCAAATACTCCGGCTACGGCAAGGACCTCTCGGTCTACAGCGTCGAGGAATACACCCGGATCAAGCATGTCATGAGCGCGCACGACTGAGCGCGTTCTCGCGTCGGCCTCGGGATCCGGGGCCGATCGTCGTCGTCCCGTGCCTTCTTCGGAAGTCGTTGCCGGGCAAGGAGAATACTAGTGACAGCATCGCGCAGCGATTCCGTGAGGGGTGGCGGTCGGGTGACGGGTGGGCAACTCAGTGCACCCCGCAACGGCGCGGGGCGCCGGCCCGTCGACAAAGGACTGGCGCCCGGTAGCGTCGGCACGATTTCCGGTGCCGTGCTCGGCATTTCGACGGTCGCGCCCGGTTACACACTTACCGCGAGCATCGGATTGATCGTGGCCGCGGTCGGATTGCAGATGCCCGCGATCGTGCTCGCCGGATTCGTCCCGATGTTCCTGACCGCGTACGCCTATCGCGAGCTGAACGCGCGGATGCCCGACTGCGGGGCGTCGTTCACCTGGTCCACCAAGGCATTCGGGCCTTACGTCGGCTGGATGTGCGGGTGGGGCATGGTGATGGCGACCGTGATCGTCCTGTCGAATCTGGCCGCCATCGCGGTGAAATTCGGTTATCTGTTCGTGGCCCGGATATCCGGCCGTCCCGGCATCGCCGAACTCGCCGACAACCGCGCGGTGAATATCCTGACCACGCTGGCGCTGGTCGCGGCGGCCACGCTGATCTCCAGCCGCG
Organism: Nocardia sp. JCM 34519.1; assembly: GCF_020361265.1. Lineage (NCBI taxonomy): Bacteria > Bacillati > Actinomycetota > Actinomycetes > Mycobacteriales > Nocardiaceae > Nocardia > Nocardia sp. JCM 34519.1. Next base: position 252,179 of record NZ_JAIRBR010000011.1, on the reverse strand, counting down.
GCATCACCACCAGCGAGCGGTTGCAGCAGGTGCTGGTCGGCTTCCAGATGGTCGTGCTCGTGGTCTTCGCGATCACCGCGCTGGTGCGCGCCGGCTCCGGTGACGCGCCCGCGCGACTCGACTTCCGGCTGGACTGGTTCAACCCGTTCACCGGAATCACCATGAGCGCCTTCATGATCGGCGTCACCGGATCGATCTTCGCCTTCTGGGGCTGGGACACCTGCCTGACGCTGGGGGAGGAGTCCAAGGATCCGAAGCGGGTGCCCGGCCGCGCCGGAATGCTGTGCGTCCTTTCGATTCTCGCGACCTATCTGCTGGTGACGGTCGCGGTGATGATGTACGCGGGGGTCGGCGAATCCGGACTCGGCCTCGGCAACGCGCACAACGCCGACAATGTCTTCGGCGCGCTGGCCGATCCGGTGCTCGGCTGGGCCGGGCCGCTGCTCCTGCTCGCCGTGCTGGCCTCCGCGGTCGCCAGCCTGCAGACCACCTTCCTGCCCGCCGCCCGCACCGTGCTGGCGATGGGCGTGTACGGCGCCTTCCCGCGGCGATTCGCCGCGGTGAGCCCGCGATCCAGGGTTCCGGTGTTCGGCACCGTCGTCGCGGGGGTGGTCACCGGAGCCTTCTACACCGCCGCTTCACTGCTTTCGACCAGGGTGCTGGTGGATACCGTTGCGGCACTTGGCATCATGATCTGCTGGTACTACGGCATCACCGCCTTCGCCTGTGTATGGTATTTCCGCGGTGAGCTTTTCGCCTCCGCGCGCAATATCGCGTTCAAATTCCTCTTCCCGTCGATCGGCGGGATCATGCTGGCCGTGGTGTTCGTGGTGTCGGTGCGCGAGAGCATGGATCCGGACAACGGCAGCGGCGCCTCGATCGGCGGCATCGGCCTGGTGTTCTTCATGGGCTTCGGCATCCTGCTGCTCGGCGGGCTGCTGATGCTGGTGGCGCGCTGGCGCAATCCCGGCTTCTTCCGCGGCGGCCCGCTCGACCGGGAATTCGCCGAACCCGCGCCTCTGGTGTCCGAAGCGGCCTGATCCGGTTGCGGCCGAATCTGTTTCGAAAACTTACCCATCTGTTCGACTGGAGAGTCTGCCGAATGATCGAACTTGCCCATCGCCTGCCGCAGCGCCGTAAACTCGTCACGGCATTGCCCGGCCCACGCTCCACGGCGCTCACCGCCCGCCGCAAGGCCGCCGTCGCCGCCGGAGTCGGTTCCACCGCACCGGTTTTCGCCGCCGACGCGGACGGCGGCGTACTCGTCGACGTCGACGGCAATTCGCTCATCGACCTCGGTTCCGGTATCGCGGTGACCTCGGTGGGCGCGTCCCACCCCGCGGTGGCGGCGGCGATCGCCGAGCAGGCCGCGCGCTTCACCCACACCTGCTTCATGGTGACGCCCTACGAGGAATACGTCCGGGTGGCCGAGGAATTGGCCGCGCTGACCCCCGGCGACCACGACAAGCGCAGCGTGCTGTTCAATTCCGGCGCCGAGGCGGTGGAGAATGCGGTGAAGGTGGCGCGGCTGGCCACCGGCCGCACCGCCGTCGTCGCCTTCGACCACGCCTACCACGGCCGCACCAATCTCACGATGGCGCTGACCGCGAAGAATATGCCGTACAAGGAGCGGTTCGGGCCGTTCGCGCCGGAGATCTACCGGATGCCGATGTCCTATCCGTATCGTGACGAGCCCGGGTTGACCGGCGCGATGGCGGCGCGGCGGGCCATATCCCGGATCGAAACACAGCTCGGCCTCGACGCCGTTGCCGCCGTCATCGTCGAACCCATACAGGGCGAGGGCGGTTTCATCGTTCCGGCGCCGGGTTTTCTTGCGGCGCTGGCGGATTGGGCACGCGAGCACGGGATCGTCTTCATCGCCGACGAGGTGCAGACCGGATTCGCCCGCACCGGAGCGTGGTTCGCCTGCGAGCACGAGGGTGTGGTGCCCGATTTGATCACCATGGCCAAGGGCATCGCCGGTGGTATGCCGCTCGCGGCGGTCACCGGACGGGCCGAACTGCTGGACGCGGTGCACTCGGGCGGGCTCGGCGGCACCTACGGCGGTAATCCGGTGGCCTGCGCGGCTGCCTCGGCTACGCTCGGGGTGATGCGCGAGCTGGACCTGCCCGCGCGGGCCCGGGAGATCGAGACGGTGGTGCTGCCCCGATTGCGCGAATTGGCCGCCGAGACAGGCGTTGTCGGCGATGTGCGCGGGCGCGGCGGCATGCTCGCACTGGAGCTGGTCCGTCCCGGCACCGCCGAACCCGCCCCGGAACTCGCGAAAGCCGTTGCCGCCAAAGCGCTCTCGCGGGGTGTGCTGACGCTGACCTGCGGCACCTACGGCAACGTCATCCGGCTGCTGCCGCCGCTGGTGATCGGGCCGGACCTGCTCGCCGACGGCATCGGCGTACTCGCCGACGCGCTACGGGCCGAAGTCTGAATGTTTCACCGACAGAGGAGAATTCGTCATGCGTGAGGTGGCCGACCTGCTCGCCGTCGTGCCGACCGGACTGTGGATCGGCGGCGAACAGCTGCCCGCAACAGGTGGCGGCACCTTCCCGGTATTCGATCCGGCGACGGGGGAGGTGCTGACGACGGTCGCCGACGCCACCGCCGCCGACGGTGCGCGTGCGATGGACGCCGCCGCGGCCGCACAACCGGGCTGGGCGGCGACTCCGACCCGGGCGCGATCCGAAATCCTGCGCCGCGCTTGGGAATTGGTCAACGAGCGGCGCGACGACTTCGCCATGCTGATGACACTGGAAATGGGTAAGCCGCTGGCGGAGAGCTACGGCGAGGTGACCTACGGCGGGGAATTCCTGCGCTGGTTCGCCGAAGAGGGCGTGCGGATCAACGGCCGCTATACCCGTTCGCCCGCGGGCGGTGGCCGCATTCTGGTCACCAAGCAGCCGGTGGGCCCCGCACTGGCGATCACGCCGTGGAACTTCCCGCTCGCCATGGGCACCCGAAAGATCGCGCCCGCCTTCGCCGCTGGCTGCACGATGGTGGTGAAACCGGCGGCCGAGACGCCGCTGACCATGCTGCTGCTCGGACAGATCTTCGCCGAGGCCGGGCTGCCGCCGGGCGTGCTATCCATCCTGCCGACCGCGCGGGCGGCCCGGTTGACCGATCCGCTGTTCGACGATGCGCGACTGCGCAAGGTGACCTTCACCGGATCCACCGCGGTCGGTAAAACCCTACTGGCGCAATCGGCTTCGCGGGTGCTGCGGACCTCGATGGAGCTCGGCGGCAACGCGCCGTTCGTGGTATTCGACGACGCCGACCTGGATTGCGCGATCGATGGCGCGCTGGCGGCGAAGATGCGCAATATCGGTGAGGCCTGCACCGCGGCCAATCGCTTCCACGTCGACAATGCGGTGCGCGCGGAATTCACCGCCCGGCTGACCGATCGGATGCGGGCGCTGAAGATCGGTAACGGACTGCTCGACGGCGCGCAGGTCGGGCCGCTCATCAGCGCGAAACAGCGCGATTCGGTCGCCGAACTGGTGGCCGACGCGGTGCGCAAGGGCGCGCGGATCACCACCGGCGGCGCGAGTCTGCCCGGGCCGGGCTACTTCTACGAACCCACCGTGCTCGCCGACGTGGCGCCGGATGCGCGCATCCTGCGCGAGGAGGTGTTCGGCCCGGTGGCCGCGATCACCGGCTTCGATGGTGAACAGGGCGGTGTCGCCGCCGCCAACGACACCGAATTCGGTTTGGCCGCATATATTTACACGAAAGACCTGGACCGTGCGTTGCGCGTCGCCGATGCGATCGAGTCGGGCATGGTCGGTGTGAATCGGGGCGTCATCTCCGATGTCGCGGCGCCGTTCGGCGGTGTCAAGGAGTCGGGACTGGGCCGGGAGGCGGGCACGGAGGGTATCGAGGAGTACTTGGAAACCAAATACATCGCGCTGCCGTAGTCGATCGAATCAGGAGATATCCCATGACCGAACCGGCATACGTGGTCGAAACCGCGCTCACGCCACCGCCTTCGTTCGCCCGCGTCGGCGCGCCGCACCGGCCGCCGCTGCGGGTGGGGCTGGTGCAGCATCGCTGGCTGGCAGATCCGGACGAGTTGGCCGCCCGGCTCGCCGATGGCATCCGGATCGCCGCCGAATACGGCGCGCGGGCGGTATTCCTGCCGGAGTTGACGCTCTCGCGCTATCCGGCCGACACCAGGGCGGGCGCGAATCCCGGTGCCGGCGCGGAAGATTTGCTGTCCGGGCCGACCTTCACCTTCGCGGCCCGGGCCGCGAAGGAATACGGGGTGCTGGTACACGCCTCGCTGTACGAGCGCGCCGATGCCGCGGACGGGCTCGGCTTCAATACCGCGATCCTGGTTTCGCCCGAGGGCGAATTACTCGGGCGCACCCGCAAATTGCACATCCCGGTCACCGACGGCTATTACGAGGACACCTATTTCCGTCCTGGCCCCGCTGCCGACGCTTACCCGGTGTACCGGCCCGCCGCGCTGGACGGCGCCGCGCTCGGCCTGCCGACCTGCTGGGACGAGTGGTTTCCCGAAGTGTCGCGGATGTATTCGCTCGGCGGCGCGGAAATCCTGGTGTACCCCACCGCGATCGGCTCGGAGCCGTCCTTTCCGGGCTTCGACACCGAACCGCTGTGGCGGCACGTCATCGTCGGAAACGGCATCACCGCAGGCACTTTCATGATCGTGCCGAACCGTTGCGGGGACGAGGGCGGTGTGTGCTTCTACGGATCGTCGTTCATTTCCGACCCGTACGGACGGATTCTGGTGCGTGCGCCGCGCGATGCCGCCGCGGTACTGGTCGCCGATCTGGATCTGGCGCAGCGGCGTGACTGGCTCGATCTGTTCCCCTTCCTCACCACCCGCAGGCCCGACACCTACGGAAGACTCACCGCCGCTGTGGATCCCGCCGCCCCGTACGGATCGGAGACGCCGTGACCTGGATGATGCCGCCGGAAACCGCCCGGCAGGAACGGATCTGGATGGCATTCCCGCCGCTGGGCGCGAGCGTCTTCGATACGGCCGAATCCGCGCACGCCGCCAGAACGGCTTGGGCTGCCGTCGCACACGCCGTCCTGGACTTCGAACCGGTCACCGTCGTCGTCGACCCGGCCGACCGGGCGCAGGCGCGGCGCTACCTGTCCGCTGAGGTCGAACTCGTCGAGGCGCCGCTCGACGACGCCTGGATGCGGGATATCGGGCCGACTTTCGTCCTGGACGAGCAGGGCAGGCTCGGCGCGGTCGACTGGGTGTTCAACGGTTGGGGCGGCCAGGATTGGGCGCGCTGGGAACACGACCGGCACATCGGTGCGCTCGTCGGCGGGCTGGCCGGGGCCGAGCTCATCGGTTCGACGCTCGTCAACGAGGGCGGCGGCATCCAGGTCGACGGGCGGGGCACGGTGCTGGTCACCGAGACCGTCCAGCTCGATCCGGGCCGCAATCCGGGCATCGAGAAGTCCGCCGTCGCAGCCGAACTCGCCCGCACCATCGGCGCGCGGCACCTGGTCTGGCTGCCGCGCGGACTCACCAGGGACAGCGAACGTTTCGGTACCCGTGGGCATGTCGACATCGTCGCGGCCGTCCCGGCCCCCGGCCGGCTGCTGGTGCACGCGCAACGCGATCGCGCCCACCCGGACGCCCGGGTCACCGCCGAATTGGTCGCCGCACTGCGGGAGACCCACGATGTCGATGAAAAGCCTTGGGAGATAGTCGAAGTGCCCGCGCCACGAGTGTTGCGCGATGCCGAGGGGTGGGTGGACTACAGCTATATCAACCATCTCGTGGTGAACGACGGGGTGATCGGCTGCGGCTTCGGCGATCCGAACGACGCGGTGGCGCGCGACCTTCTGGCCGAGGCGTATCCGGGACGCCGGGTGGTGACGGTGGACGCCAGGGAGATCTTCGCCCGCGGCGGCGGTATCCACTGCATCACCCAACAGCAGCCCGCGGCCCGCTGACGATGCCAAACTGAAGCATAATGCAACTGTTGCAGTGTGCTTGAATTTGTTAAAGTTCGGGTATGCGGCACCTTCGCCACCGGGCTCGGCGCGGACGCTCGGCAGACATGGCCGGTTCGTGCGCGCACACTGGTGTTCGGTCGTGACTTTTCGAGGAGCTGTGCCCCCATGGTGCTTGATGTTGTGGCCTTCGCTTCGGCCTCCTTACTGATGACCGTTGTCATCGCCATGTTGGCGATAGGTCTGGCCGATCTCCCGAACCCGCCGACACCCGCGGCCTGCCGCCGGTGCGCCCGCGGGATCATCGACGCGCACCACGGCGCCGAGCCGGTGTGCCTGCGGTGCCGGGTGATCGTCGCATTCGACGGCATCGTCCGGCGCCTCGCGCATCCCGGTCACCAGTAGTTCGCGAATCGCCTGCGCCGCAGCGTGCTTACACGAGCGCGTGGACCAGGGCGTCCGGTTCGGTCGGTGCTCGGTCTTCGGGCCGGTCGGCGGGCGGCGTACCCGGTTCGCCGCGTCGCGTGCGGCGGTAGCGCCACTGCAGCAGCCCCAGGCCGACCAGTCCGGCGATGGCGGTGGCGATGCCGATCTTCCAGCCGGGCGGCCGCCAGGCCAGGACCAGCTCGGCGTCGTCGGTGCCGGGCGGTATGTCCACCGCGACGAAAGTGCGTGCGATGGTGCGGAATCCGATGTCATGCCCGTTGAGGGTGGCCCGGTAGCCGGGCCACGCCAGGCGGGCGAAGACCACACTGCCGCCGGTCCGCGAGCTGACGCGGATACGGCTGGTCATACCGTCTTTGGAGATCGGGGCGGCGGTGGCGTCACGGGTGTCGGCGATGAAACCGTTCTGCGTGGAGACCGGGCCGTTCGCGCGTTCGAGGACCCAGATGTAGCGGTCGTGATCCGGGTAGTCGACCCACTTCCAGCCCGGCGGCGCAGGGTGATTGCGCGCGTCCGGATACTGGGCGCGTTGCAGCACAACGCGATCCACCTTCATCAAGTCCACTATCGTTCGGCCGGTTGCCGGTTCGGTGGCGAATGCGCGGCGGAAGGCATCGGGACAGGTGCTGCCGTCCCAGCCCATGCAGAGGATCGCGCTGAACGCCGAGTAGCCGATGGGGGTGTAGGCGTTGACGTAGTTCAGCGGAATGTTCTTGGCGTAGTTGCCGAATGCCAGCGAACCCCAGGCGCCGGCCAGGCTCTGATCCTTGGGTCCGACCAGGCCGCGGTCGGCGAGTTGCAGCGTCACGCCGTCGAAATGCGGGAAGGCCGCGGCGATCTCGGAGCGACGCTCCGGGAAGTGGTACGACATCGGGGTCGGCGACTGGGCCCGCACCTGGTCGTATGCGATCGGGAACATGGCCAGGATGGCGAGCGCACTCGCGACTGCCCCGCCCCGGGTGTGCGCCAGCCATACCAGCGCGGCGGTGAGCGCGCCGACGACGCAGACGGCGATCAGATGCCGGACGATCAAATGCGGTGCCGCGCAATACGTTCGAATGAACAGCAGGCCGAGTAACACCGCGGCAGCGATGCCGCGCCGCCGCCAGTCCGCGAAACGCCCGTAACGGCTGAGGAATACGCACACCAGTACCAGCAGCGCCACCGCGAGCATCGGCAGCACCCTGGCCGGCCAGCGCAGCGGGCCGATCCGGCCCGGCCCGGCGGTCCACATCAGGAAGATGACGGCGAACAGGATCGGCCCGGTGAATTCCCGTGCCGCGCGCCGGATCTCGCGCCAGTCCAGGAACGCGAGCATCGGGATCAGGAACCATGCGATGTACACCATCGGCATCGGTTGTACGTAGCCCCACCATCCGGTGAACGCGGGTACGGTGCTCGGCAGGCTGGCGTTCAGCGATTCCGACCATGGCACGGTGAGGAATTGGTCGTTGATGACCCGCTCGTTGCCGCGCCAGGTCACCGCCGAGGAGAGTATGCCCGGCAGATAGGTTTCCAATCCCGCGAGCCCGGCGCAGGCGGTGACCATCAGCAATCGGGCCGATGGTCGCCAGGTCCGCTGGTACACCAGCTCGCCCGCCGCGACGGCGGCGATCATGAGCGCGGATTCGACTGCGGGAAAGACGTATTGGACCGAGATGGCCAGATAGAGGTAGACGAATACCGGTATCGGCCCGCCGCGACCGCGCGTGTAGCGCACGGCCGAGGCCCAGGCGTGCAGCATCCAGGCGGTGCCGGTGAGCGAGGTGGCCCAGCTGGCCTCGTCGAAGAAGAGGAACCAGCCCGAGAGCGGGAAGGCGACGGCCGCGACGGCCGCCCAGGAGGCGCGGGCGCCGTAGGCCAGGCAGATCCGGAATACGCCGAGCGCGGCGATGATCGAGAAGATCAGCTTGACGACGGTGACGTAGGCCGCGAGGTTGTCCACCGACGGCGCGATCAGATCGACGAGCATCTGCGGCGGGTTGTACAGCCCCGCCTCTTCCATCGAATAGTTGCCCGACATCCACTCCCACGGCACCAGGCCAGGAAAGCGCGCCTCGCGCAGGTGCCGCCCGAGCATGACCCACATCGGACCGTATTGGGATTCGGTGTCGTCGGTGTAGAAGTGGCGCGGGTTGGCGAGCAGCACCGCGGCGTAGCCCGCGACCACGCCGAATACGGTGACCAACCCCCATCCGTACACGTCCTTGCGCGGCCGGGGAACTGCACGAACACCCACGAGCCGGAGACATTACATGATCAAAGCAGTGTGCAACAGTTTCCTTATGCACCGGTTCTGCGAGTGCGACACGATTGCCGAGATTGTCCACATGCCGAGATGAGACGGCAGGATAGGGGTAACCGGCGAATATGGTGATGGAGGTAGTCGTGGTGGGCAAGGATGCGGTGGCCGGAGAATCGGTCGATGAGATCACCGATGCTCTGATGACCGCGTCGCGGTTGTTGGTCGCGCTGTCCGCCCGCTCGATCGCCTACGTCGACGAGTCGATCACCATCCCGCAATTCCGCACGCTGGTGATCCTGTCGACCCGCGGTCCGTCGAAGATCGCGACGCTGGCCGGGCTGCTGAATGTGCAGCCCTCCACGGCAACTCGGATGGTCGACCGGCTGGTGGCGGCGGATCTGCTGGATCGCAAACCGAATCCGGAATCGCGCCGCGAACTGATCATCGAATTGACAACGCGGGGACGCGAAGTCGTCGACGCGGTCACCGCGCGTCGCCGCGCGGAAATCGCCGACGTGGTGCAGCGGATGCCCGCCGCCGACCGGTCCGGCCTGGTGCGTGCGCTCAACGCCTTCAGCGCAGCAGGTGGTGAACCGCTCGCGGCGACGGTCATCGAGGGCTACCACTTCTGAAGCGGCGCAGCGGTTTTCGCGTGCCCGGAAAAGAATGCAGTAAGCAACTGTTGCACACTGCCAAACTTTGGTAGGGTTGGGCATATGCCCAAGGTGAATGCCCAATAAACGGCTTGCTGGTGAGGGGGCGCGATGGTGACATCCGCCGAACAGGGCCGGGAAACCCGCGACCGGCTGATGGATGCGGCGGTCGAATTGATCGCCGAACGCGGGTGGGGTGCGGTGACCACCCGGATGCTCGCCGAGCGCGCCGGGCTGCGGCCCGGACTGGTGCACTACCACTTCAACTCGGTGAACGACCTGCTGATCGATGCGGCACTGCGGATGGCTCGGCGGCTGGGCGCGAGCGTGCTCGACGGTGCGCTCACCCAGTCGGGTGCGGCCGGGGTGCGCTACCTGCTCGATGCCATCGAGTTGTACACCGCCGCCGATGTGGACACCCGTGTGTTCAGCGAAATGCTTTTGGCGGCAACGCGATACGAGCGCCTGCAACACGGCCTCGGCGAGGTGCTCCGCGAGTTCCGCGCCGCGGTCGCGACCTGGCTCGACGGCGCGGTGCCGGATCCGGCGGCCACCGCGGTGGTGCTCACCGCGGCGCTCGACGGGCTGATCCTGCATCGCCTGATCGATCCGCGACTGGGCGAATCCGGTGTCGACGGCCCGCTGCGCCGATTGACCGGTTTATCCGACGACGGCGGGACCGGAGGGGTAAGGCAATGAATCATTCGGCTTCGGCGGGCCCGCGCGGCGGGATCCGGCTGCACGCGGTGGACAAGACCTACGGCAGCGGCGATATCGCGGTGCACGCGCTGCGCGATATCGATATCGACGTCGCACCAGGGGAATTGGTGGCGGTGCTCGGCCCGAGCGGATCGGGCAAGACCACCATGCTCAATGTCGTCGGCGGGATCGAACCGGTCGATCATGGCTCGGTTACTGTTGCCGGACAGGATATTTCGGGCCTGCACCCGCGTGATCTCGGTGAGTTCCGGCGTAGCCACATCGGTTTCGTATTCCAGTTCTTCAACCTCATACCGAGCCTGACCGCACGGGAGAACGTCGAGGTGATCATCGAACTCACCGGTCGCGGCGACCGCCGCGCCGTGCGGGAGTTGCTCGACGCGGTCGGGCTGGCCGAGCGGGCCGACCACTTTCCCGCGCAACTGTCGGGCGGTCAGCAGCAGCGCGTTTCGATCGCGCGCGCCCTGGCCACCGACCCGGACCTGCTGCTCGCCGACGAGCCGACCGGCGCGCTCGACGTCGCGACCGGCCGTGGGGTGCTCGAATTGCTCCAGCGCACCGCGCGCGACGGGCGCGGGGTGGTGATGGTGACGCACAACGAGGCCGTCGCCGAGATCGCCGACCGGGTCATCAGGATGCGGGACGGGCGGGTGGTGGCCGACGACCGCAACGCCGTCCCGGCCGACGCGGCATCGGTGCGGTGGTGAGTGCGATGTGGTCGTCGCGGAATCGGTTGCTAGGCCGCAAGATACGGCGAGACCTGCGGCGCAGACCGGCGCAGGCGGTGGCGATCGCGGTCACCGTGATGCTGGGCGTCCTGCTGTTCATCGCCAGCTATGACTCGTTCCGTAACCTGTCGGCATCCTATGAACAGACCTACGCGCGAACGCATTTCGCGGATTTCGTGGCCACCGGCAACGATCCGGGCGCGCTCGCGGCCGCAGTGCGCGATGCGCCGGGGGTGGCGCGCACGGCGGTGCGGGTCCAGGCGGACGTGCCGATGGAGATCGGCGGTACCAAACTGCTCGGCAGAGTGAGTGGTGTTGCGGCTCAACCAGATTCGGACGTAGATGCGCTGACGCTCACCGCGGGGCGGTTACCGGACCCGGCGTGGCCCGACGACGTCGTGATCGAACACCACGCCGCCGACACCTTCGGATTGCGGGTCGGTGACCGGCTCCGGATTTTCGACGGCGGCGCCTGGCATGCGGTGACGGTCGGCGGCATCGCGCGCTCGCCGGAATATCTGTGGCCCGCGCGCAGCAGGCAGGACGTGATCACCGATCCGCATTCGTTCGCCGTCGTTTTCGCGCCGCAGGCCCAGGCGCTGCGCCTGACCGGCCGCCCGGGGCCGGACCAGGCGCTGATCGAAATGTCTTCCGCCGCAAGCGCGGCCGAGCGTGACCGGGTGACCGCGCTGCTGCGGAAAGCCGGAGCCACCGATGTCGCGACCCGTGCGCAGCAGCCGTCGGACGCGGCGCTGCACGAGGATCTCAACGGGTTCTCCGAAATCGCGGTCGGCTTTCCGCTGCTGTTCCTCGTCGCGGCGGGCATCGCCGAATACGTGCTCATCGCCCGGCTCGTTCGCGCCGAGCGGCCGATTATCGGAACCCTGCTCGCGATGGGTGCCCGTCCGGGCGCGCTGGTGCGCCACTACGTCGGCTACGGCGCGGTGGTCGCGGCCGTCGGCGCGGCGGCCGGTGTGCTGCTCGGCGCCGTCGCGACCTCGGCGGTCACCGCGGCATACACCGGGGCCGTCGGCATTCCGGACACCGTGGTGGAGCACCGGATCGTCACCGCCGCAATAGGTTTCGCGCTCGGACTGGCCGCGGGCTGCGCGGCCGGGCTGGCCCCGGCGCTGACCGCTGCGCGCACCGCGCCCGCGCGGGCCATGCGCGGCGACGGCGCTGGCCCGGCGCGCCCCGGCCCGCTGGCCCGGCTCTCGGCCCGCTGGACCGCGCTGCCGGTGGTGGCCAGGATGGCCGTGCGGTCGCTCACCCGGGACCGCCGCCGCACGCTGGCGACCATGTTCGGCACCGTGCTCGCGCTGGTGCTGATCCTGGCCTCGGTCGGCATGGTGACCAGCATGCGCCGGATCCTCGATATCCAGTTCGGCCAGGTGGATCGCGAGGACGCCACCGTATTGGTCACTCCCGGAACGGATCTCGACGCCCGATTGCGCGCCGTACCCGGTGTGGCGGGCGCCGAACCCGAATCGTCCGCCCCGATCACGGTGCGCGCCGACGGCGGAACGTATTCGACAGTGCTGACCGGGCTGCGACCCGATACCGATATGCACGGCTTCCGCACCACCGAGGGTGCGAGCGGACTGCCCGCCGACGGAGTCGTCGCCGGCTCCGGACTCACCGACCGGATCGGCGCGCACGTCGGCGATATGCTCACGGTGACAGCGGCTTTCGGCGCATCGCGGCAGGTGCGGCTGGTCGCGCTCGTCGACGAGCCGTTCGGCACCGCGCTGTATGCCACCGGCGATACCGTGCGCCGGATCGCGCCCGCCGCCTTGCCCGGCTACCTGCTGCGATTCGCGCCGGGAGCCGACCGGGGCGCGATCCGCGCCGCGATAACCGGGATCGACGGTGTGGTCGCCTACAGCGATACCCACGCCATCGTGGACGAGGTGAACAGTTTCCTATCACTGTTCTGGGTGTTCGTCGGGGTCATGCTCGGCCTCGGCGCGGTGCTGGCGTTCACCGTCATCTACGTGACGATGACCGTCAACCTCGCCGAGCGTACAACCGAGCTGGCGACGCTGCGCGCCGCCGGGGTGCCCAACGGTCGCCTCACCACCGCGCTGGCTATCGAAAACCTCACCGCCACAGCGATTTCCGTGCCGGCCGGCGTGGTCGCCGGACTCGTCGCGGCCTGGGCGTTCCTGCGCTCGTTCAACAGCGACATGTTCACCATGCACCTCTCGGTGGGCGTTGTCGCGCCCGCGCTCGCGGTCGCCGCGGTGCTGGCGGCCGCCGCCCTCTCCCAACTGCCCGCCTTGCGCTTCGTGCGCCGGATCGACGTCGCCCGCGTCGTCCGCGAACGTGCGCTGTGATCGAACGGAGGACATCATGACCATGGCCGATACGGTCGCCAGGTTCGGCGCCCATGCGCTGAGTACCCGCTGGATGGTGCGCGCACCGATCGGAATCTACCGTGCCGGAATGGGTTTCGTATTCGGTCGCCGAATGCTCATGCTCGAGCACCTCGGTCGGCGCAGCGGGAAGCGCCGCTACGTGGTGCTCGAGGTGGTGGACCGTCCCGCACCCGGCGAGTACATCATCGTGTCCGGATTCGGCGCCGGAGCCCAGTGGTATCGAAATATCCTGGCCCATCCGGGTGTTCGGGTCTGGGTCGGGTTCCGGCGCGCGGCGTCGGCGACGGCGACTCCGATGTCCGAGCCGGATTCGATTGCGGCGCTGGAGTATTACAGTCAGCGGCATCCGCGAATGTGGAAACATCTGCGCGCCGCCATCGAACGCGCCACGGGCAGACCGGTCGGGGTGCTGCCCATGGTGCGGTTGCGTATCGACTACTGAGATGCGGCTCGAGCGGTGCAATTCTTTTGGGAATCGAGGCGAACCTTGTGGCCGGTGAACTCCTCCAGTATCGCGATATTCTCGGGGGAGTAGTTCTTCTCGGTGATCTTGTCGGCGTTCGGGCTGCCGAGCTTACCCGTGTACGGCGCGGATTTATCCAGCCAGTAGGCGGTGCGCAGGAATTCGATCAAGACGAAATCGCGCAGCGCCGGTTCGTTCTTGATCTGCTCCCAGTAGTCGGGGTGGTTGCTCTTGGCGACACGCAGATACAGCAGCAGATAGCGGAGATTGGTCGCCGCGATATCCCTGGCGTTGCTGGCGCCGATGCCCTGGATGAATTCCTGTAGCACCGTCACCGCGGGCAGCCCCATCAGGCCCGCGTTCAACTCCGCGGTCACGCCTTGCAGGTGATAGTCGCCCTGTTGCTGATCGCGCAGGTAGATGCCGTCCATATCGTTGCTGTAATCGTCATCGATCAGCGGCAGGATTTCCTTGCGCGGGAAACCGTCGTGCAGCGGCACATTCGTGAGCTGCTGGTCGGCGTTGATCCAGGCCGCGGTGTACTGGTCCCAGTTGGTTCTGGACGAATCGAGATCCCACATGTGGGTTTCCTCGTGGATCGCCACCATCATCGATTCGGCGAACGCGTTGAAACTGCTGGTATCGACGAATTGGTTCCAGTTGGGGTCGGCGGCCTGGGCGATCGCCAGCTTTTCCCCACTCGGCCAACGGCGGTGATATACGCCCTGGAGGGTTTCCATCCAGTTCGAGCTGGAGAAGGCCGCCGCCAGATCGCTCACATCGGCCTGCGGTGACGAGGGCTCGTCATAGCAGAACGGGTCGGTGACCGCGGGGGCAGTCACCGGTTGGGTATTTTGCGCCGCGACGGCCACCGAACCCGGCCCCAATGAGAGGGCCAGGCATACGGTTAATACGGGCAGCAGATATTTGCGATACACAGGGGACCTCGCTTCGGGGAGATGTATCGACCTCGCCGGAGATATCCCGCTTGCTCGCCGCGCGGCTGACGGAGGGCGAGAACCGTTGCGCGAGAAGATGCCCCAGCCGACGGCCGCCGAAATTCCGGATTGCTGTCCGAATCATGACACGAAAGATCCGGGTGCGGACCTCCCCAGTTGGCCCCCATTCGCGCGCACGATCACCTGTGCTTCCATGTGCAAGTGTGAATCTCATGCGCAGCACGGCGACCCGTTACGCCGTGACATTTGTAATCGGTTTCTTGGCAACAGGTTTCGCCGTATTACCGGGTGCCTGTGCGACGTCCGAAGCCGCGCCTGTCGGTCCGAGTACGCAGCCGGAGCCGCTGCAGCCGGATCAGCAGTCGCGGGTGTACTTCAAGATACCGCTGGCCAACGAAATCATCCGCCTCCAAACACATTTCACGGTTCCGGCACAACCCGCCGAGATCGGGACGCTGTTCCTGTGGCCCGGTCTGGAGCCGCGGGCCGGCGGCCGGAACTACGATCCGATCGGCCTCGGCGTCCTGCAACCCGTGCTCACCTGGGGTGATGCCTGCGCCCCGACCCCGCAGCCGCCGACCTACTCGACCTGGTGGATTTCGGCACAATACGTCAATGTCGGCAACGACCCCGACTACTCCGGCTGTAAATCGGGCCAGGCGATGTCGGTGAACGTCGGTGACCCGCTCGATATCGATATGACGCTGAACCAGGCGACCGGTGTGTGGACCCAAACCGTCACCGGGCCGGCGGGTTCGGTGGACTACTCGATCGATATGAGCGGTCAGGCGCAGAATCAGGCGCTGTTCGCGATCGAGCCGTGGGACGGCGCGCGCAGCGCCACCGACACGCTCACCTTCTCCGACACCACCATCACCTTCCGCGATCCGGACGAGAACAGTTGCCGCAACCCGGAATTGAGTTACACCGGCACCGGCGGCCGGATCACGCAACCGCAACCCGGCGCCGGCGGCAGCTGCCATATCGACACCGTCACCGTGAACAGTCCCAGCCTGGACCGCGATGTCGCGGCTCATGGTGTGACGCGGTAGCTTCCGCTCAGTGCGGTGCGGAGGGTGTCGCGCAGCCAGCGTTGCGCCGGGTCGGCATCGAGCCGGGCATGCCAGAGCAGGCGCACCTCCACCTCCGGCAGCTCGGCGGGGATGGGGAACCAGCGTATGCCGAGGGTTTGCCCATACTGTTCGGCGAGGCGCTGCGGCACCAGCCCGACGTAGTGACTCGAGGCGACGAGAAATGCGGCGACCGCGGGGCTCGGCACCACGGCGGCCACGTGCCGCCGCAGGCCCGCGGCCTCCAGCGCATCGTCGAGCGGGCCGCGCGTGCGTCCCCGGCGCGAGGCGGAGACGTGTGGGTGCTGGCACAGCTGCGCGAGCGTCGGGCGGCGGCGCCTGCCCAGCGGACTGTCCGAGCGGACGATGCCCACTATTCGCTCCCGATACAGCACGGCCGCACGGATATCGGGGGACGTGGCATCGCTCGCGCCGATATCCAGGTCGATCGAACCGTCGCGCAGGGCCTCGATGCTCTCGCTGCCCTCCGCGACGAAACGCAGTGTCACGCCGGGCGCGGCCGCGGCCGTCGCATCCACGGCCGCGGTCGCCAGGGTCGCGGCGATGCCGTCGTTGATGCGAATCGTGAAGGTGCGCTTCAGTTCCGCGATGGTCACCGTGCGGTCGGCGCTGATCAAGGCCGCCGCCTCGTCGAGTAGCGACCGCACCCGCGGCGCGGTGCGCAGCGCGAATGGAGTCGGCGCCATGCCGCGGCCGGCCCGCACCAGGATCGGGTCGCCCATCGCCCGGCGCAGCCTGCCGAGCGCGCGGCTGGTCGCCGGGATGGACAGGTGCAGGCGTTCGGACGCCGCGGTGACGCTGCCGTCCTGCAGCAACGCGTCGAATACGCGCAGCAGGTTCAGGTCGAGCTGTTCGGGCATGGTTGCATCTTACGCAAGGATTTGTTGTCGAAGTTGCGTCGCGCGTAGGTTTCCCGGGTCCATAGCGTGATGGCCATGCCTTTGAAAGTATTGATCCGCGACAGTCCACCGGAGTCGCGGGAACGGTCCGGCGGCCTGCTCGCGGTCATGTGCGCCTGCGTCATGCTCGTCGTCGGCATGGTCGCCGCGATCAACCTCGCCGTCCCGATGCTCGCCGCCGACCCGCTGCGTCCATCCGCATCGGCGCTGGTCTGGATCGTCGACACCTATGTGATTTGCTTTGCCTGCCTGGTGATTCCGGGTGGAGCGGCCGGTGATCGCTTCGGGCGCAAGGGAGTTCTGCTCACCGGGCTCGGATTGTTCGCCGCCGGTGCGCTGCTTTCCGCGTTCGCGCCGAATGTGGTTGTGCTGCTTGCTGGCCGCGCGATCACCGGCGCTGGTGCGGCCGCAGTGCTACCCAACACGCTCGGTGTGCTGCTGCACGCCGTTCCCGCCGAACGGAAAAGCGCGACGATAGCCACCTGGGCGTCGATGACCGGTCTCGGCGGCGTCATCGGCAATGTCGGTGGCGGGGCGATTCTTTCGGCCGGGTCGTGGCGGTGGTTGTTCGCCGCCGCGGTACCGATCGCACTGGCGCTCGCCGCGCTCGTCGGGATGATCGCGCCGGTTTCGCGGCGGCACGGCCGCAGGCTGGACCCGCTCGGCGCGGTGCTGCTGGTCGGCGCGTCGGTCGCGCTGCTGCTCGGTATCGTGCAGGGTCCGGAGGCGGGCTGGGGGAGTCGGCTCGTTGTCGTCGGATTCGTTTGTGCTGCCGTCCTTTTCACTGCATGGACGGTGGTGGAACTGCGGGCCGAGCACCCGCTGCTCGATCCCCGGCTGTTCCGGCTTCCCGGTCTGCGCAGCGCCTGCCTCGGCATGACGACGGTGTTCTTCGGAATGTTCGCGCTGTTCTATGTCAACGCGTCATTTCTGCAGTACGCCAAGGGGTTCGGCGTGCTGTGGACCGGTCTCGGCGTCATCCCGCTGACCGTGCCGGTCATCCTCGGTGCGCGGCATGTCGGACGCCTGACGGAGCGGGTCGGCCTCGACGCCACCATCGCCCTGGCCTTCGGCTGCGTCGGCGGCGGACTGCTCGGGCTGTCCGTGAGCGACGCGCGGACACCGTACGCGGAATACGCCGTATGGCTTGTCGTCATGGGAATCGGTGTGACGCTTGCCCTTCCGACATTATCCGGTGCGATCGCGGGCTCGCTGCCGCCCGCACAGGCCGGGGTCGGCGCCGGATTACAGGCGACAACCCGGGAGTTCGGCAGCGCGCTCGGCGTCGCTGTCATCGGCACGGTGCTCACCGCGCGATTCGCCGCCGCGCTGCCGCCGGACGTTCGCGCCGAACACGATCCGCACACGGTCGCGCAGGCGCTCGCCGTCGCACCCGGTCGTGCGGGGGAGATCGTCACCGCGTTCGCCTCGGGCGCCGACCTCGGCTTGCGAGTGATCGGCATTGCCGTGCTCGTCCTCGGCGCGCTCGTCGTGCTGGAATCGCGGCTGTCCCAACGGTCGCGGTAGACGAATTGCCTTGGGCTACAGTAGTTGTCGTTGTCGGATAGGAATCGGGTCCGCGGCGGGGCGTCGCGGACCCGATTCATGGATTTTGCTCAGCGGCCGAACTTTTCGATCAGCCCGCACAATGTGTCGAAGGCGGGTTTCGGGGTGTAGTCGTCGGTCATGATGCCGAACTGATGAAACAGATCGGGATTGGCGCTGTCCGCGTCGCGGAGTGCGAAATGGGTGTAGCCGGTGATATTCAGCTCATCGGCGAGCGCGGCCACCTGTTCGACGACGGTCGAGACGACCTCGGCCTGCCGCTGTGGTGTGCGATCAGGTCCTGTCGGCCAACCGTTTTCGGCGATGTGCAGCGGGATCCCGCCGAAGCCCGCCTCGTTCAGCAGCGAACGATGGTGGCGGAGTAGACCTTCCACGGCGCGCGGCATATCCTCGGCCGCGACCGGGTGGAAGACGTCCGGGAAGAAGTCCAGTCCGGCGTAATCGAGCTGTTCGATGAATGCCGCGCCACCCAGCTCGGCCATCTCCGATAGAAACGATGCGGCGGGCCCGTACAGCGGGGTGAAGTTGAAACCCACACGCAGGTGGGCGAATCCGAGTTCGTGCGCTCGCTGCTTCGCGGCGGCGACGCCACGGACGATGGCCTCGCGCACCCCGGGGAAATATCCGTCGAGGATCGGCATATCCGTCATGGTCGGTTCCTCGGCGATCTGCAGCAGATCGGTGGTCTCGCCGTACTGCTCGACGAGTTCCCGTACGAATCCGCAATAGCCGTCGATATTTCCGGTGGCGGATTGGTACTGGGCGACCAGTTCCAGCCGCCGTCCATCCACCGCGTACCGGCGCGCGTCGGCCGGTGTCGCGGTGGCATGGGCGCCGGATGCGGTGTCGTCGTTGAACGGTAGATAGGCGCGCACCCGGAACGGGCGTCCCGGCCTGCCCTGCAACCGATTCAGCGCCGCGGTGATCCGCGCCGGATCGTCGTCCGGCCCGGTGGCCAGATACCCCTGACCGTCGGGGTACTCTTCGCGCGCATCCGTGCCCGTGATCCCGCCGGGATATATTCCGAAGGTCAATTCGGTCATATTCGATTTCTTTCTATTTTGTTGACCTCGACTTATTTCTGTGGTTGCGCCGCAGGCCAGGTGAGCGTGCCCGAGCGGATCTCCGCCACCACCGACTCGACCCACGCGATCTCCGAATGCGCCTGTGCCAGTGCGTATTCGGCTTCGATGACGAACAGTCGCGGCACCCCGTCCGCATGACATTCGCGCAGCCGCTGTGCATCGGTGTCGACGCGTTCACGCAATTTGGCCGCTCGCTCGGTCAGCGCCGCGACGGCCCCTTCCGGACCCAGCGCACCGAGGTAGCTCACCGCGCCGAGGAATGCGGAGAATTCCCGCCCCGGATTGCGGATTTCGGTGTCCAGCCGCCGCACCAGCTCCGCGGTCCCCTCGGGGGTCAGCGCGTAAACGGTGTGCTCGGGCCGATTTCCATTGCGCTGCTGCCCTTCCGGCGCCGCCCACCCCGCGTCGGCAATCGCGGAGACCACATTGTAGAGCGTGCCGCGATTCACCACGGCGGCGTAATGCTCACTGCGCGAACGCAATTCGGCAAATATCTGATAGGGATGCGCCGGTCGCTCCAGGAGCAGACCGAGCACCGCGACAACGATCGGATTATCGAGTACACGCGCTGGCATAGTCCAACTCTAACAGTCTAAATAAACCATATGCAAGACCGCAGCCGAAAACCCCTCGACCCCTGCGGATCTCGGATGATTCAGCTTCCTCGCAGCCACCGCTCGATGGCCACGTAGTCCTCGTCGGTAAGCCCCACAGATGGTTCGATATGCCGGAGAAATGCCCGGCCGGAATGATGGGTGGCGACCCAGTCGCGATCGGCATCGCTGATCTCGTCGTCGACCCACGCGAACGGTCGCCCAGCCGCCCAGGCCACGAGAGTCCGGGTCTTCCAGCAGAGCCCGAACCAGCGATCCTCATGCACCTGCCCAGCGGACGGCTCCGGCCAATGCACAACCGGCAGCCGCGGCAGCCCGATCCGTGGCGCGATTTCGGCATTGGCCCGGTCCTCCCACGTTGTGGCCCAAACCAATTCGCACGGCAGCGCGGCCAGCCGCTTCCCCACCTCATCATCGAGGCGGCGAACACCCGCGCCGCCCCGCCGCGAGCGTTCGCCGAACGGCAGCAGCGGCCCATCGACATCGAGAAACAGGATCGGACGTTGCCCACCGAGCATGTAATGCACTCTGCCACCTGCATCGACGACCCGAACCTTATCGAAGCCGTTGATACTCCGATCATCTGGAGCAGACCAGTGCCGCGATTCAAAAGTCCGCGATCAAACCGGCGTCCAAAGCTACCGGTGGCAGCCGGCGAGGAGTAGGCGGATGGTCAGGCGGACGTCGTAGTTCGGGTCGGTCATTTCCGCGCCCGCGCAGATATCGCCGATGGCGCGCATCAGCTGGTAGGCGGTGAGGTCGGCGGTGATCTCGCCTGCGGCGCGGGCGGCGGTGAGCAGGTCGTCGAGGATCGGTACGAGGCGGTCGAGGAACAGTGTGTGCAGGGCGGCGTATCCGTCGGGGTCGTTGCGCATCGCCGCGGCGAGGCCGTGTTTGGTGATCAGGAAGTCCGCGAAGCGATCCACCCACCGGCACAGCGCGGCGGATGGGGAGGTTTCCTCGGCGAGCAGGGTAGGCCCGGCCTCGGCGCATGCATCGATCTGGTGGCGGTAGACGGCCGCGACGAGGTCTGCCCGGGTGGGGAAGTGCCGGTAGATCGTGCCCATGCCGACGCCGGCGGCGGTGGCGATCCGGCGCACCGGCGCGTCGACCCCGTGCGTGACGAACACCGACGCCGCGGCATCGAGCAGTGCCCGCTCGTTGCGCCGTGCGTCGGCGCGCTTGGTCGAGCTCACGACCTCGTCGTCTGCGTCCACGCGGCATTCCCTTCTCGCAGCCCTTGTTAAGCGGAGCATTGCTCCGTATATTCGGAGCAGCGCTCCGCTTAATAGTGTATCCGCGGCCGAAGCGGATGGAGCGCGCACCGCAATCGAAGGGAAATCCCATGACCACACCCAGCCCGAGCGCCGTACCCGCCATGTCCACCGCGATCATCAGCGTCAAACCGGTCGTCCTTCCCGCGCCGGAACGCGGCGACGACCTGCAGGTTCGCGTGTCCGCGCCCGTCACCGGCTCGGGCCTGCCGGTCCTCGTATTCGCCCACGGCTTCGGCCAGTCGATGTCCGCTTACGACCCGCTCGTCGACTTCTGGGCGAGCAACGGTTTCGTCGTCGTCCAACCGACATTCCTCGATTCACGGACCCTCGGCCTCGGCCCCGCCGACCCGCGCTACCCGGATATCTGGCGCATCCGGGTCCGGGACGTCACGCGGGTGCTCGATGAACTCGATCGTGTCGTCGCCGCGATTCCGGGGCTCGGCGACCGAATCGACCGCGACCGCATCGCCGTCGCGGGACACTCCTGGGGCGGTCAGACCGTCGGCATGCTGCTCGGGGCGCGCGTACTCGGCGCGGAGGAGGATATGTCCGATCCCCGGGTGAAAGCCGGTGTGCTCCTCGCGACGGCCGGCCGCGGCGGCGATGACCTGACACCGTTCGCGACGCAGAATTTCCCGTTCATGAACCCCGACTTCGACGGACTGACCACGCCGACCCTCGTGGTCGCCGGCGACAACGACCAATCCCACCTCTCCACCCGCGGCCCCGACTGGTTCACCGACGCCTATGTCTACAGCCCCGGCGCCCGCGGCCTGCTCACGGTATTCGGGGGCGAGCATTCGCTGGGCGGAATCCACGGCTACAACGCCGCCGACACCACCGACGAGAGCCCCGAACGCGTCGCCCTCATCCGGGAGGCCACCTGGGCGTATCTGCGCAGCGAACTCGGGATCGACGAGACGGCGTGGAAGGACCTCACGCGGGCCGCCCACCCGATCGGCCGCATCGACACCAGGTAGCCGCGCAAATCCCTTGGGCCGCCGGATATTCGGTCGACCGCGGCGGTCCGGTCCGGTAACGATGGGTGGGTGACGAGTCTGGGTGTTGTCTTCGAACCGCAGAATCCGCCGGAGCAACTGCGAGAGGTGGTGCGCATAGCCGATTCGGCCGGGCTGCAACAGCTTTGGTTGTGCGAGGACTGCTTCGCCGAGGGCGGCATCGCCACTGCCGCGGCCGCGCTGGCCTGGTCCGAGCGGGTGCGCATCGGTGTCGGGGTGCTTCCGGCGCCGCTGCGGAATGTCGCGGTGACGGCGATGGAAATCGCCACGCTGGAGCGAATGTTTCCCGGCCGGACGATCTGGGGTGTCGGCCACGGTAATCAGCAGTGGATGAGTCAGGCCGGCGCCCGGGTCGCCTCGCCGCTCACCCTGCTGCGCGAATACCTCGATGCCCTGCGGGGTTTGCTCGCGGGAGAGCGAATCACCGTGCGGGGCCGCTACATTCGACTCGACGATGTCGCGCTCGACTGGCCGCCCGCGGCAGCGCCCACCGTGATCGTCGGCGGATTCGGGCCGCGCACGCTGCGGTTGGCCGGTGCGGCCGCCGATGGTGTCGTCACCGGCACGTCGCTCGGCGGCATGCGCCAGGCTATCGAGCTCACGCAGGAAGACCGGCCGCACGGCAGGGACTTCTCGTTCATGGTCCAACTGGTGGCCGCCACCGGTCCCGGCGCGGCCGACCGCGCCGAAGCCGAAGTGCGAAAACTGGGCCATACCAGCGAAGATGGTCTCTGCGCCGTCGGTGATGCCCAGGCGATCGCCGATACCGTCACACAATGGGCTCGGGCTGGTGCCGACACCGTCATCCTTGAACCCACACCCGATGAGCCCGATCCCGTGGGGTTCGTCCGTTTCATCGCCGAAAAGGTGTGCCCGCTCATCGCTTAACGCGCGTCGCCAGCAACGCCGTCCGCAGACCGCGCATGGTCGCAGCGAATGCGGAGGTACGCCTAGGTGGTGCTGTCGGCAACGCCGTGCCCGGCCCGCGCTTGGCCGGAGCGAATGGCGGAGGCACGCCTAATCGGCGCTGCCAGCAACGCCGTCTCTGGCCCGCGCATGGCCGGAGCGAATGTGGAGATACGCCTATGGCTTGTCAGGCCCGATCCTGCGCGGTTTGGCGATGCGCCGAATCCCCGCTGCCGAGGCGTCGTTGCCTGCTCGTTTCCGCCGCACCGCACCGAAATCGATGACGCTCCCGTCGTGTTCGGTTCGGCCCGGGTCGGATATCGGGGTGTGCTGCCACGCGGGACCGAGGTCCAGCGGCCAGGCGCCCGTCTCCCGCTGCAGCTCCGATCGGAGTACGGGTTTGGTGGGTGTCGGATCGAAGACGGAGCCGCTGTCGGAGCGCCAGGTTTTGCGGCGAGGTTCGGCGGCGTCGTCCGTCACGCGCCGGGGGCGATGCGGTAGCCGGATGAGTTTCGCTGTGTGCTTGCCCGTTTCGGGGCGACCGGTTTCGGCGGCATCCTTGTCTTCCGGCGTACCAGGTCGCGCCGCGTCGAACTCGTTTTCACCGGGCCCCGGCAAGTCACTCACGCCCCTATTCTGCCTCAGGTTCGCGCGGTCGTTCCGACGCTCCTTCCCTGGGCACCGAATTCACCCAGAATTCGGGCCCGCAGCCGTGGTGACCACTGCACGTATTCGACATTTGTTCCGTCACTGTGACGCAGGTAGGCGTATCGGCCGGTTTCGCTTTGGAAGGGGCCACCGGTGATCACGGCCGCGGTGAGGTCGGCGATCAATTCGTCGAGATCGTCGACGATCACCGGACCGATCGTCGCGCGGTAACGGTCGGTGTGTTCGGGTGCCCCCGCGATGAGCAGAAAATCACCGACGGCGGCGAGTTCGGCCTGTTCGAAAGCGAATCGGAGATCCGCGGGGGCGCCGACGAGTTTTTCGTAGGTGGGTAGCGCCGTGTCGAGGTCGGCGACGAACAACCGGGCATAGGTCTTCAATATCTGCACGTCGGCGACGCTACTGTTGACATTGCGGTGGCGGGAGTACGCACGTGAAGGTGAGCGGTGTTGTCGATGCGCGAAGAAGAGCGACTAGGGCAAGACGTCGCATTGCGGGTGTTCGCCGCGGTCTCCACGAAGTGGGGTCTGCGAGTTCTCGAGGAGGTCGCGGCGGGCCGCCACCGCTTTCGCGAACTGCACCGCGCCGTCGACGGCATCAGCTACAAGATGCTCACCCAGACGCTGCGCGAACTCGAAAGTCACGGTCTGCTCACCCGATTCGACCATCACACCGCCAATCCGCGCGTCGACTACACCCTCACCGCGGCCGGAGCGGGGCTCGTGGAGACCGTCCACACCTTGTGCGTATGGTCTCGCACCCACCTGGACCAGCTGCTCACCGCACCCGCGCACCGATCGATCGGAGAGCCGGGTCACATGAGGTAGCTGTGAAAGTGCCGGGCGCTTAAGGTGATACCGCTAATGATCTTGAAAGGGGCGGGTGTGGATATCGACGCTGCGGTGTTCGATGTGTTCGGCACGTTGACCGATTGGCGTTCCAGTGTGGCGGGTGAGCTGGCCGCGGCCGGGGCCGGACAGGCCGCGGATTGGTTCGCGGTCACCGACGCATGGCGCGGCCGGTACAGTCCGACATTGGCGAAAGTCCTTGCGGGAGAGCTGTCTTGGCAGTCGCTCGATTCGCTGCACCGGATCATGCTCGACGAGGTGCTTGCGGAATTCGGTCTGGACGGGTTCGACGAGCCCACCCGCGACGAGCTGGTGACGGCCTGGCATCGCCTCCGCCCGTGGCCCGACGCACCGGACGGCCTCGACCGACTCCACCGGTCCGACGTGCTCACCGCGACGCTCTCGAACGGCGGCGTCAGTCTGCTCACCCGCCTGACCAAACAGGCCGGGCTGCGCTTCGACTGCATTCTGTCGGCGGAGTTGGCGAGCTCGTACAAACCCGATCCGAAGGTCTATCTGCGCGCCGCCGAACTCCTCGATGTCGCGCCGGGACGACTCCTGATGGTGGCCTGCCACCCCACCGATCTCGCGGCCGCCGCGCGGGCCGGTCTCCGCACGGCCTACATCCCCCGCCCGTTGGAATGGGGCCCTGACGCCCCGCCGGTCGCGCCACCCGCCGACGTCGACCTCATCGCCGCCGATGTCGTAGACCTGGCCGAACAACTGGCGCGCTGATCGAATTCGGTGGGAGGTCAGTCAGGTACGCAGTGCCCGGCAAGACCGAATGCGGCCGGATAACTGCTACTCGCCGACCGCAGGCAACGTGCGCGCACGCTGAGTGACGGCGACCGCGATCTTGACGAACGCATCGCGGAGTGGATGGTGGGTGGTGTTCAACCAGACGATTTTCAGGAACACCGGCGGAGCGTCCGTCAACTCCCGGAAGCGGACGTGTGGATGCCCGTGAAAGGTCGTGGTCGATAGGGGTGTAATCCCTACACCCCGCCTCGCGGCGATCGCTTCGAGCCATTCATCGATATTCCGGGCCGTGGTGATCATCCGGCCGTCCGTCGCATGTCCCCAGAGGTCGACCTCCGTGGTGCCGACAATTCCGATGACGAGTGGTTCGGCGGCCAGGTCGCGCAGCGAGACAGTCCTGCGGTTACTCAATGGATGGTCTGCCGGAAGTGCCGCCACCCGGGGCTCGCTGAGCAAGAACGCGCTGGCGGCTCGATCGTCCGGCGGCTCGCTGCGCAGGAAGGCGACGTGGGTATCGCCCTCGTCGAGGCCGGCCAGCGGTGTCATGGTGCGGACCAATTCGACCTGCGCACCCGGGCACGTCTCCTCGAACTCGCGCACGATTTCCGCCGTGTACACCCCGGCCGCGGTCCAGGTGAAGCCGACTCGGAGCACGATCCGTTGCCCGCGAACGGCATGCTCGGCCTCTCGAATGGTCGTCAGCACCCGATGCGCGTACGGCAGCAGCCGGGCTCCGGCCTCGGTCACCGTCACTTGTTGACCGGATCTGTCCACCAGCCGCGCATCGATCAGCCGCTCGAGTTGCGCGACCGTCCGGCTCAGCGCGGGCTGACTCACGAAAAGTGCGTTCGACGCGCGCGTGAAACTCCCTTGCTCGACGAGGGTGACCAGCGCGCGCAGATGCCGGACCTCGATTCTGCTCCCCGAAGAAACCATTTTGCCCATGCCGTCCCCCAAGTGCGTCACGACACCACCATGCAGAGTAAACCGATAACCACCGGATATGTGTTCAGCGTATACACCATGCGATCTTTGCATTGGCTACACCCCGCCGTACAGATCTAGCCTCCTAATTGAATCGAAAGACCTTGTAACCTATTACCAGTAATGGGGTTGATGTGCGGATCACTGACGAGAAGAGTTTTTCCGAGGCCGTGCTGGCGGATACCGGCCACGCTCTTGTCACGGAACTCCGGAACGAAGGGGAAGCGGTCCACCTGCTCGAGTCCCTTGGTTCGATAATTCCGCAGTACGACGGCAAAGTCCGGCATGATGTGACCTATCAGCCCGGATACCAGGATCAGTCCTATTCGCGCAGTACTAATACGATCCGCGCGCATACCGAGGCGCCGGGGTGGACTCCGGAACCGCCCCGCTACCTGGCGCTGTACTGTCACCGGCAGGACCGGTTCGGCGGCGGCCACACCGATCTGCTCGACGGTGCGGTGCTGCGCGAACGGCTGCCAGCCGCGGAACTGGATCTCATGACCGCTATGCCGATCACATTCCCGGGACGAAACGGCTCGATCACCGCGCCGATGTTCGAGACATATGCGGACGGCCGCAAACTGTTGCGGTTCAGCTTCAATTTGTTGACCAGCGGCAGCTACGAAGCGAAATTGACCGAGCCGGCTCCGGACCCCGCGGATCTTCCGGCGGGCGCGGCGGGGGTTTCTCTTGCCCACCAGGTCAGTGCGCTGTTCGATGAATTCCGGACACGAATCCTTATTCCGGAAAACGGCCTTTTGATCTGGGATAATCAGCGCCTCCTGCACGCCCGATCCGAATATTCCGACCGGGCGCGCCATCTGACCAGATTCTGGCTCAGCATATAAATGGATTTCTCGACCGCCGTACTTCTGTTGCCGATCGTCGCCTTCGCCGCGGGCTGGATTGATTCCATCGTGGGCGGCGGCGGCCTGCTACAACTTCCGGCCCTCATGATCGCGGTTCCCGGCGCTCCGGTGGCCACGCTGCTCGGAACGAACAAACTGGCATCCGCCGCCGGCATGTCGATGGCCGCGCTGACGTACACCCGCCGACTGACCGCGGACCGGCAGATCGCGTGGCGCGCCGGGCTGCTCGGCATCGGCACGGCGGCCACCGGAGCCGCCTGCGCGGGGGCCATGTCCTCGGCCGTGCTGCGCCCGATGGTCCTCGCGGTCCTCGTCGGCGTGCTGGCAATCGTCGTGCTGCGCCCCGGTTTCGGAGCCACCGAGCGGGTAGTAACGAGACCTGTGCTGCGCGGTGTCCTCGCCACCGCGGTCGCCGGACTGGCCATCGGTTTCTACGACGGAATCGTCGGCCCCGGCACCGGCACCTTCCTCGTCTTGGCGTTCACCAGCATCATCGGCACGGACTTCCTGCGCAGTTCCGCGCTCGCGAAGATCGTCAATACCGGCACCAACGCGGGGGCGCTGACCGTCTTCGCGCTGCAGGGGCACGTGCTGTGGAGCGTCGGTCTCGAGATGGCCGCGGCCAGTGTGCTCGGCGCGCGGCTGGGTTCGATAACGACCCTCCGGCGGGGAGCCACATTCGTGCGGGCGGTACTGATCTGTACCGCGATATCGCTGATCCTCAAGCTCGGCTACGACGAATTCGGCTGAGCCGCAACAAGACCCATGGAAGAAGGGTGACACTGTGACCGCGGCGATTTCCCGCCCGCCGGTCCGGACGTTCCGGGCCTACACCACAAAACACCTCGACGAACTGACCGCGCGAGCCGGGCTTTCCCCGGCCGATCGCCTGGCCGTCAGAGCGGTTGCGACCGTATTGCCGTTCCGCACCAACAGTTATGTCGTCGACGAGCTCATCGATTGGTCCGCCGCACCCGATGATCCGATCTACCGGCTGGTCTTTCCGCAGGCGGACATGCTGCCGGCCGAGGACGTCGCCGTCATCGCGGATCTGCTCAGCGGCGCGGCCCCTCGGTCGCAGATCGAGGCCGCCGCGCACGCGGTGCGGATGAAGCTGAATCCGCATCCGGCCGGGCAGCGGCAACTCAACGTGCCCAGACAAGGGACCGAAGCGTTACCCGGCATGCAGCACAAATACCGGGAGACGGTGCTCTTCTTCCCGAGTCAGGGCCAGACCTGTCACGCGTACTGCACATACTGCTTTCGCTGGGCACAGTTCGTCGGCGAACCCGAGCTCAAGATCACCGGCGGGATGATCGATCGGCTGGTCTCGTATGTGACCAGCCACCCCGAGATCACCAGCGTGCTCATCACCGGCGGTGACGCGATGATCATGAACGAGTCGGTATTGCGTCGTTACGTCGATCCGCTGCTGCGGATCGAGCAACTCGAGTCGATCAGGATCGGTACCAAATCGCTGGCGTATTGGCCGCAGAAGTTCATCGGCGATCCGGACGCCGACGATATGCTCCGCCTGTTCGAACGCGTCCGCGCGGCCGGGAAGAACCTCGCGTTCATGGCGCATTTCACCCACCCGCGCGAACTGGAGCCGCCGTCGGTGGCCGAGGCGATGCGCCGCATCACCGATACCGGTGCGACCATCCGGACCCAGTCACCGCTGATTCGCTCGATCAACGACGACCCCCTAATTTGGGAAACGATGTGGCGCAGCCAAATACGGCTCGGTGCCGTGCCCTACTACCTGTTCGTCGAGCGTGATACCGGGCCGCGGGACTACTTCGCGGTACCGCTCACCCGCGCGTACGAGATCTTCCGGGACGCCTACAAGAACGTCTCCGGGCTGGCGCGAACCGTTCGCGGCCCGTCGATGTCGGCCACCCCCGGCAAGGTGTGCGTGGACGGCCTGGTGGAGGTGAACGGTGAGCAGGTCTTCCAGCTGCACTTCATCCAGGCTCGCGATCCGGAGCTGGTCAACCGGCCGTTCTTCGCGAAATACGATCCGGCCGCGGTGTGGCTGGATCAGCTCACCCCCGCGTTCGCCGACCGATTCCCGTTCGAACCGGGCACGCGGGCGGCATGAGATCCGCCTCGAATTCCTCGACGAGCGCTGAATTCCCGGGTGCACGGTTCGCTCATCCCTCAACGAACGCTGAATACGACCTCCCCGGTGTACCGGGTGAAGCTCACCTTCCCCGACTCGACGAACCGTGCGCCCTCGGCGCGCAACGCGACGGCCGGACCCGACTCGTACGCGGCGAAGGTCTCCCGATCCGGGAAAAGGTAGCGGCTCTCGACGCGCCCGTCGTCGAGCAGGACGACCTGGCCGGATACGGCCGCGCCGAGCTCGACCACCTTCGCGACATGCCCGTTACGCATCCAGTCCAGGTACTCCGTCCGCGCCTCGTCGTCGGCGAACTCCGCAGTGACCACATATGTGAACATGTTTGAAAACTAGTACAGGACAACGGTATCCGGCTCGACGAGAAATTCGCATCGCCGGAACAGATCCGGCCCCGGCCGACCTGAGCTGGGCAAATCTGGCCGGTCGTGGCACTATCTGGCAGGTGAGCAGCACATCCGCCACGGAGCAGCACCTGCGTGATCTGGCCCGGTTGCGCCGCGTCCGGGACCGGATCGACCGCGAATACGCGCAGCCGCTGGACGTCGAATCGCTCGCCAGGGATGCGCATATGTCGGCGGGCCACCTCAGCCGCCAGTTCCGGCTCGCCTACGGCGAATCGCCGTACGGCTATCTGATGACGCGGCGCATCGAGCGCGCGATGGCGCTGCTGCGGCGCGGTGATATGAGCGTCACCGAGGTTTGTTTCGCGGTCGGGTGTTCGTCGCTCGGCACCTTCAGCACCCGTTTCACCGAACTGGTCGGCGTCGCGCCGAGCGTCTACCGGCGTGACGCCGCGCTCGCGACCGCCGGGATGCCGTCGTGTGTCGCGAAGCAGGTAACCAGACCGATCAGAAATCGAGAAGCCTCGGTTACCTCGCAGCAACTAACGTGACCGCTATGGATATCAGCATCGACGCCAGCTTTCTTCCGCAGCGGGATCCGGACGCCGCGCTGGAGTTCTATCGCGACATCCTCGGCTTCGAGGTGCGCAACGACGTGGGTTACAACGGGATGCGCTGGATCACCGTCGGCCCGGTCGGTCAGCCGGATACCTCGATCGTGCTGTATCCGCCGGAGGCGAATCCCGGGATCACCGAGGACGAGCGCCGCATGATCGCGCAGATGATGGCGAAGGGCACATTCGGGCATATCATCCTGTCCGCCAAAGACCTCGACACCGTCTACGAGCAGGTGCGGGCCCGCGGCGCCGAGGTGGTGCAGGAGCCGACCGAGCAGCCGTACGGGGTCCGTGACTGCGCGTTCCGCGATCCGTCGGGCAACCTGGTCCGCATCAACGAGCAGAGCTGACGCATTCGATCGAGCGGAATATTCGACGGCCGGACCTGGTTCGTCCCCGTATGCAGATAGGTGTGAACACCTTCGTCACCGATGAGGGCATCAGCGGTCCGAAACTCGGCGTCGCGCTGGAAGAGCGCGGATTCGAATCGTTGTTCGTCGCGGAACATTCGCATATCCCGGCGAGCAGGCAGAGCCCCTATCCCGCCGGCGGCGAACTGCCGCGGGTGTATTACCGCGCGATGGATCCGTTCGTCGCCCTCGGCGCCATCGCGGCCGTCACCGAGCGGCTGGTGCTCGGTACCGGGGTCACCCTGCTTATTCAGCGCGATGTCATCCACACCGCCAAGGAGGTCGCGACCCTCGACACGATCTCCAACGGCCGCTTCGTCTTCGGCGTCGGCGTCGGCTGGAATCTGGAGGAGATGGCCGATCACGGCACCGACCCGCGCACCCGCGGCGCGCTGCTCGACGAGCAGCTGCGGGCCATCCGGCAGATCTGGACCGAGGATCTCGCCGAATTCCACGGCCGCTTCATCGATTTCGATCCGATGTACGCCTGGCCGAAACCCGTCCGGCAGCCACCGATCTATATCGGCGGCGGGGATGCCGCGGTGCGGCGCGCGATCCGGCACGGTGTCGGCTGGCTACCGATCGCGGTAGCGGATCCCGCCGAGGTGCCCGCGCAATTGGCTCCGCTCGAGGGCCGGGATCTGCCGATCACGGTGCTCGGGGCCGCGCCCGTTCCGGCCCTGCTCGACGCGTACGCCGAGGCCGGGGCGGAGCGGGTGACCTTGGTCCTGCCGGGCCAGCCGGAGTCGGAAACCCTGCGCACCCTCGACAAATTCGCGAATGTCGCCGAGCGCTACCTGAGCTGAGCCGCCGACCCGCCGGTCGGGCTGCGCCGCAATTCCGCAATCGGACAGCTACCTTGAGCACATGCCGGATACGGATGCCGACGGCCCGCCAGCGTACGGCGCGCTGGATTTCCTCACCCGGCTGACGGTGGCGATGCTGGAATCGGGATCCGCCACCGACGCCGTGGTCGACTCGGTCGGGCGCTGCGCCGTCGCGCTCGGCGTGCGCGGCGCGACCGTCGTGACGCTCGGCCGCGTCGTGACGATCGACCACGCGGTCGGCAATCGGCACGCCGTCACCCGGGTCGCGATGGCGCGATCGCTCGACATCTTCGACTGTGACCGGATGCGGCGACTGGATCGGGTCGCGAAGACCGTGATTCGGGAACGGCCCGAAACGGCAAGGGCCACCGCATTATTGGCGGATGCGCTGCGCGCCAGGCCGCCGTGGCCGTGGTGGGTGGTGCCCGGCGGCGGCGCGCTGCTCGCGGTGTGCATCGCGCTGCAGGTCGGCGGTTCGCCCGCGGCCGCGGCGCTGGCGGCGGTCGTGTTGATCGCGGTGAATCTGATCGGTCGCGGGGTCGGCAGGCTGCGGTTGCCGTCGATGTACACCGTCGCCGCGCAGTCGGCGGCGACGGTGGGTCTGGGCGGTGCGCTGTACGCGGCCGGGCTGCTGCCGATCACCGGGACCGCGGTGCTCATCGCCACCAATTGGCTACTGCTCATGCCGATTCCGCAATTGCTGCTCATCGCGACCGATGCGGTCGGCACGCGCGGGCTCACCGCGCTGGAGCGCGCGGCGTCAGCGGGTGTGACCGTGATCGGCATCGGCGTCGGCGGCGCGCTCGCCCTCGCCGCCTCGCACCGGGTGGTCTTCACCGGGCCGATCCATTCGGAGCTGCCGGTGCTGCCGGTCTGGCTGGCGCTGATCTTCGCGATCCTCGCCGCGGTCGGCAATGCCGTGTTCAACCGGGGCGGACCGGATCTGCTGATACCGGCCGCGATCGAGGGCCTGGTGACGGGTGCGATCTATCAGGTGCTCGTCCATGCCGCCGAGGTGAAACCGCTGATCGCCGCGCCGCTCACCGCGATCGTGCTCGGATTCGCCGCCGGGATCGTCGCCGACCGATTCCATCTGCCGGTCACCGCGATGGCGTTGATCGGAATCACCGGTGCGCTGCTGCCCGGTCTCACGGTGTATCAGGGACTCATCTCGGAGCTGTTCCATCGGTCCGGTTTCGGATTCTTCGCGCAGGCGGTCGGCATCTGCGTCGCGCTGGGGGCCGGTGCGGCGCTCGGGGTCGCGCTTTATGTGCGGTCGATCCGGCGGGTCTGAGCGCATCGCGGTTGACCGAATCCTGGTGCGTTACAACAGCGGCTCGGTCCGCGATATGTCATCGACGGCACGGCTTCGCGGATGCCGGTTTCGGTCGGATGACAAAGTTCGGCCGCCGATGTTGTTCCGCAACCGAATTCGCGGAATTCCCAACGGTATTTCTCGTCGGAATGCCTGGTCGGCGCACCGAACTCCTTGTGAATAGCCCAATGTCCGGGCCGGTCGGGCGTGGAAACGTGTCGCGCGTGAGATATGCGGCGTGGCATGGAATCAATGGTTGGGCCGCGACGGCCGCGGTGGCGTTCGTTGTGGCGGGTGCTCTGCAGCCCGGTGTCGCGGCGGCCGGGCCGCCGGTTTCGGCGGCCACCGATCGGCAGGAGCAGCAGCTGGCGACCCGTGACGGGGTCGCCGTGTCGTATGTGAGCTTTCGGCTGCCGTTGCCGGATAACGCTCCACCGCACCCGGATTCGTGCGACCGAGCGGGTTTCCTGCGCTACCGGCCGGTGGGCGGGCCCGCGGATTCCCGGGATGCCGACGCGGTGGTGGTCCAGCAGCAGGGGTTCACCGGCGGTGCGATGAATTCGGATGCGGTGGCGGCGAATACGGTCCGCTCGGCGAAGGCGTCGGGGCGTTCGGTGGAGTTCTGGGCCTTGGCCCGGCGTAGCCAATGCCTGGATGAGACAACGGGTTTCGACTACGCGCTGCGCACGGGCAACTACCTCGACGCGGTCGATTACTACTTCAACGGCAAACCGGTCGACGGTCGAACGTTCCCGGGTTTCAAGAACTCCGGCGATCTGGCGATCCTCGACTGGATGGGGCTGGAACGGATCATCCGGGACCAGTACGAGATCATGCTGGCCGAGATGCCGGATCAGGCTGAGCGGCAACGCAAGTACGTGTGCACCGGGATCTCCATGGGTGGATTGGTCACCGGGTTCTTCTCCGATTGGGATTTCGGCGGCGGCGATCCCGCGACCGCGGGCTACAACCAGTGCGCCGCATTCGCCGCGCAGGACACCATGGTGTCATCGGATCCGGCCGCGATCCAGAACACCCCGTTCTTCCACGACATCACCGACGCCATCGTCGGCCCGGTCAACGGGCTGGTGAAGGCCGGGCTGGACAGTGGGGTCCTGCCGGTGCGAATCCTGGGTCCGACTCCGGTGATCGGTACCAAGGCGCTGCTGCTCTACCGGCTCGCCGGGCTGGCGGCATATCTCGAGCCGGATGCGGAAAGTCAACTGCTGGCACATATTCCGCGTGATCCGGAGATCGAGGCGACGCTGGCGTTCATGTCCGGTCAGAGCTGGGGCGGGGTGCTCACCGGCAGCGACGGCACGCTGCGCGACTACCGGCTCACCAATACCGCGTTGCTGGGCAGCCTGATCGACAACAACTCCGGCAACTTCGCGCTCTTGCAGCAGGGCGTCGGTGCGCTGTCCGGCGGTCCGGTGGCCGAGAAGACATTCCCGAATCCCGGTGGTGCGGCACAGATTCCGGTGTTGGGCAACTTCCTGCGGATGAGCACGGGGCCGCAGACCCGAGTCGCGCCGACCGATCACAACGTCCTGTACACCTGGCGCAACTACAACGACGTGGCGGGCATCCCGTGGACCGCGCCCAACCATGAGATCGCCGATATCCGAGAAGTGGCCCGCCAGTTGGGTTCCGGCGGCCCGGCCGCCTATTGGGAGACTTATTTCCCGCTGCGGGTGGTGCTCGACATCGCCGCGGGTTACGGCGGCGCACGCGGCGGTGATATGTCGAATCTGCGCTACCACAATATGAGTCGCACCAAGCCGAATCTGGTGCTCTACGCCGGTGACAGCGTGGTGCAGTACGGAATGACCTGGCTGCCCAATCCGCCACTGGCACAGGTGGAATCCCTGCCCGGCTACACCCACATCGACTCCATCGGCGCGGCGGCGGTGCAGAACAACGGCAAACCCGACTACAGCGGCCAGTACCTCGCGGAATTCATCGGTGCGGAATTGCCGAGGGCGACCGAGGCGAACCTGCGCCTGTTCCTGCGATCGGTGCAGGAGCAGCGGGTGCCGCGCCAGGACGAACTGGCCGAACTGATCGCGATCGCGGTGCGCCGGGCGCGGGCGGGAATGGCGCTGGACACCGTGCTTTCGGTGTATCACCAGGGTGCGGTGGTGGCCTGGAACGCCATCGCGTCGGCGGCGCGAACTCCGGAACAGCGCGAGCAGTTGCTGGCCGCGGTGCCGTTCATCCTGGGCTATCTCGGCGCGGTGACGCCCGGGGTCGCGGCCGCATACGTGCGTGAGCGCCAGGATCTGCACTGGGAGCAGCGCGAGGCCAAACGCGCGGTGGCGCAGGCACTTTTGCAGGGCAACCCCGTCGAACTGCTGGCCGAGCGGTTCGGCATCGCGCTCGACGGCGGATTCCAGGTGCTGGTCTTCCGGCTGGCGGCGGAGCCGGATGACGAACCCGGCGGCGTCCGGCCGGTGCTGCGCATCGCGCAGACCGAGGTGGACGCGCTCTCACCGCGTGCGCTGAGCGTGCTGGAGCGCGGCGGCGGCACCGTCCTGCTGCCGACCGCCGAAAGCGATGCGGTCGCGAAGCTGAGCGGATTCGTGACCAGGTTGTCGGCGAGTGCGGGTGTGCGCACCGTCGCGGGTCTGGCCACCGCCGCGAGCGTCGCGGATATCGTGACGGGCGCGGCGGAAGCCGCCGAGCTCGCGCTGCTGGCCCGCCAATTGCGCCGTCCCACCGGCATTTACCGGATGAGTGAGCTGGCGCTGCAATATCAGCTGGCCAGGCCGGGCCCCGCGCGGGCGTGGCTGCTGGGCCTGCTCGGCCCGCTGCTGGCCCATCCGCATCTGCTGGAGGCGTTGCGCGCGTTGATCGCCCACGACTACAACCGGCAGGAGGCGGCGGCTTCCCTTGTGCTGCACCGCAATACGCTCAACTATCGGCTGGGCCGGATCGCCACGATCACCGGATACGATCCGGGAAGGCCCGATCACGCCCAGCTTTTCGCCGCCGCGCTCACCATGCGGGATCTCGCCGACGCCGATTGATCACCCCAGTTGTCGCCAGTCGAGATGATCACGCCGGATGTGGTTCAACTTTGTCATGAATTCCACATTTGACGCGCGCGGTCGGTCGTTCGGCGATTCCGGGATGCGCGAGGGCGGTATCGGACTCGGGCGGAGTGAGACATGAACGTCCGGGTAGCGCGAAAAGCGAACAGTCGGCGAATGCGCTTGGCGGCGATCGGAATCGGGCTGCTGCTCGGGCTGACCGGATTCGCCCCCGCCGCGACGGCTCGGGACAACGGCACACCGGCGGACAGCACCTGCGCGACCAAGCCGCGCCCGACAGGTCAAGTGCTGCAAGGCTATTGGGAGAACTGGGACGGCGCGTCCAATGGCGTGCACCCCGGCATGGGCTGGATCCCGATCACCGATTCCCGCATCGCCGGACACGGCTACAACGTGATCAACGCGGCGTTCCCGGTCATCGAATCGGATGGCACCGCGCTGTGGCAGGACGGGATGGACCAGACCGTCAAGGTCGCGACCCCGACGGAGATGTGCCAGGCCAAGGCGGCGGGCGCGACCATCCTGATGTCCATCGGCGGCGCGGCGGCCGGTATCGACCTCAATTCCAGTGCGGTCGCCGACCGGTTCATCGCGACCATCGTGCCGATATTGCAGACCTACAACTTCGACGGCATCGATATCGACCTGGAAACCGGCCTCACCGGCTCCGGCGACATCAATACGCTGTCCACCTCGCAGGCGAATCTCGAGCGGATCATCGACGGCATCCTGGCCCAGATGCCCGCCGGCTTCGGCCTGACCATGGCGCCGGAGACCGCGTACGTCACCGGCGGCAGCGTCACCTACGGCTCGATCTGGGGCGCGTACCTGCCGATCATCAAGAAGTACGCGGACAACGGCCAACTCTGGTGGCTGAACATGCAGTACTACAACGGCAGCATGTACGGCTGCTCCGGCGACTCGTACCAGGCGGGGACCGTCCAGGGGTTCACCGTGCAAACGGATTGCCTGGCAACGGGTTTGACCGTGCAGGGCACCACCGTCACCGTGCCGTACGACAAGCAGGTCCCCGGCCTGCCCGCACAACCGGGTGCGGGCGGCGGCTATATGTCACCGGATCTGGTCGCGCAGGCGTGGAACCATTACGGATCCGCGCTGAAGGGCCTGATGACCTGGTCCATCAACTGGGATGGCTCGCTGGGCTGGACCTTCGGCGATAACGTCCGGTCGCTTCAGGGTCGCAGCGCCGCGGCGGGCTGAGTGCCGGAGGCGGCGAGCCGTCCGGCGAAATCGGTGATCGAATCCGGATCGGTATTGCTGAAGCTGACCCGGATGGTGCCGCGGTCGTCCGGCATGAACGCGGTGCCCGGGATGACCAGGGTGTCGTATTCGAGTATCAGCTCGCGCACCACATCCTCGGTGGACCGCCCGGCGAACGGATGCCGTATCCAACCGAAAAACCCACCGGTGGAAAGCATTTCGTAGCCGCCGGGCCGACCGGCCATCACCTCGGTGAACCGGTGCCGCCGCACGGCGATATCGCGGGCCCGCGCGCGCCGCCACGGTCCGGCCGACCGGAGACCGGCCAGCGCGGCCTCCTGGCCGATCCGGGGCGCGCAAATCGCAACGCAGTCGAGCAGTTTGGCGACCTCGGCGCCCAGCTCGGTGGACGCGACCACCGCGCCGACCCGGTAGCCGGGGATGGCCAGATCCTTGGAGAAGCTGTGCAGGCCGACGACGGTGCGGGTCCACTCCGGGTCGGCGAAGAGCGGATGCGGCGGCTCGGTGGTGTCGCGGAACGAGCGGTAGGTCTCGTCGAGGATCAGCGCGATATCGTGGCGCGCCGCCACCTCCGCCAGCGCCGCGATCCGCTCGGGCGGCACCGTGACGCCGCTCGGATTGCCCGGCGTCACAACGAGTATCGCCCTGGTGCGCGCGGTGATCAGCGCCTCGGCCGCCTCGGGATCCGGAATCAGATCGGGGCCTGGATCGAGGTAGACCGGCATGATGCCGGTCATCCGCAGCCACATGTCGTGGTTGAAGTAGTACGGCAGGCTCAGCACGATCTCGTCGCCGGGCGCGGCGAGCGCCGACGCGACCAGACAGAAGGCCTGGTTACAACCGGCGGTGATGATCACGTTTTCCGGACGGACCAGGCCGCGGTAGTCGACGGTCAGCTCGGCGGCGAACGCCTCGCGCAGCGCGGGCAGCCCGGCGGTGGCCACATAGGCCGCGCCGTGCGGATCGCGCGCGGTGGCGGCGATATGTTCGACGACCTCGGGGGCGGGCGGATACTGCGGCACCGCCTGCGCCAGATCGAGCAGGTCCAGCCGCCCGGCGCGCTGGCCGAGCAGGGCGTGCGCGCTGGCGATCGGCGAGTAGATGGCCTCGATTGCCAACGGGTTCAATCGCATACCGCGCTCCAGCGGTTCGGCCGGCCGAGCCTGGATAGGTCTGTCATATAAATACCTTCGCACGGATCCGCGGTCGCCCGCCTGCCGCCGGAGTAGGGGCCACCGCGCCGCATGTTGCGGCAACCTGCCCGCGACCGATAACTGAGTTAGGCTCGATCCACTGTGGCCCAGCGTTGTCGTCACAGGCAGTCCACCGTTGTCCCGCCGTTCGGCCGAATATCCGGAGATCGCAACCATGCCGAAAGAATTCGCCAGCCCGGCCTCGTCCGCGGGGACGGTTATCGAAGAGCATCCAGCGCTGCGCCCGCTGGCCCCGGTGCCGCCGACCGGTCATATCTTCGATATCCGGCGCCGGATGGGGACCGTCGACATGGACGAGCGCATGTGCCTGCGCATCGACGGCATCGCCCGCCAGCTCCAGGAGGCGGGCGTCGACCACCTGTTCCATGTCGATGCGATGGACGACCATCCGCACTGGATCGTGCGCCGCACGGTGATCGATGTGATCCGGCCGATCGAATGGCCCGCCGAGCTGCGGCTGCGTCGGTGGTGCTCGGGGCTTTCGCCCCGCTGGTGCAATATGCGGGTGCGCATCGACGGCGACAACGGCGGCCTGATCGAGACCGAGGGCTTCTGGATCCACATGAACAAGCAGACGATGGGCCCGTCCCGCGTCGCCGACCGCTTCTTCGAGCTCATGTCGAGCACCACCGCCGAGCACCGGCTGCGCTGGCAGCAGTGGCTCACCGATCAGCTACCGTCGGTCGCCGGTACACGATTCCCGTTGCGCCGCACCGATATCGATCACTTCGACCATCTCACCAATACGGCCTACTGGCACGGTGTGCACGAATCATGCGCCGAGGCGGCCGATCTCATGGCGGGCCCGCACCGCTACATCCTCGAATACAACAAGCCGGTGCGGTTCGGTGAGCACGTCGATATCCACACCGACCGCACCGCCGACGCGCTCACCATGTGGTTCGCGGTGGACGGCGACGTTCGCGCGATCGCGCGGATGCGCGCGCTTTCCTGACTCAGGTCGACCTACCACGAGCATCGACAATTGAAGCTCGTCAGACCGGAAAGTTGCTGCGGAACGCGCCCCAAAGTTACTTATAGAGCAGCTTTTCCAGCTGAGCGAATGCCGTAGCGGCCGTATTCGGTGTCAGCTGAACACCTTTGACCACCGCGATCACCAGCTCGACCGCCTCGTCCGGATCGACGTGCGCCGACCACGCGCCCGATTTCATTCCGGCGCCGAGCAATTCGCGTAACCAGCGCCGCCAGTTGGCCTCGTGCCGCTCGAGTACCGCCCGCACCGCGGGATCGCGGCGTGCGCGCAGATCGAGTTCGGCGGTGACGACGAACACCTCCGGCGCGTCGGCCAGCAGGTCGCGCAGATGGGTCAGGTAGGTGCGCAACGACTCGGTCGCACCTTCGGCGGGCGCCACGGCGAACCGGCCGATCGTGTACCGCGCCACCTCGGCGATGATGTCCTGTTTTCCGGGGAAGTGATGGTGCAGGGTCGAGTGGTCGATGCCGACGTCCTCGGCGATCTGCCGCAGCCGCAGACCCTCGAACCCGCCCCGGGCCAACTGGTCGAACGCCGCCCGGACGATCTCGGTCCGCCTGTCCGCCCGCTCGCCCACATCCGCCTCCTCGCTCACCAACCAGTTGGTTGATCGTAGCGTCTGTGGTTGACTGTACTCACTCAACCAAGTGGTTGGTGGAGGAGGGACTGTTGACTATCGATTGGGCAAACGAACTCGGCGATCAACTGGACTGGCACTGGCGAGAACGCCTGCGGCCCAGGCTGATCGGGCTGACGGATGCGGAGTACTTCTGGGAGCCGGTCCCGGATTGCTGGACGGTGCGCCCGCGCCGCGGCGAGCACGAGATGGGCGGCGGCCGATTCACCGTCGACTACGCCTTTTCCGCCCCGACCCCCGCGCCGGTGACCACCATCGCGTGGCGGCTGGCCCACATCACCGTGCACGTGCTGGCCAAACGCGCCGAAATACATTTCGGCACAACACCTGTCGACTACGACACACACGTGTACGCGGGCGCCGCCGCCGCGGCGCTCGACCAACTCGACCGCGCCTACGCCGCCTGGGCATCCGGTATGCGCACGGCGGATCTCGAACGCGGCTGCGGTCCGGACTCCGGCCCCTTCGCGAGCCGTCCGCTGGCGGCGCTGGTCCAGCACGTCAACCGCGAGGTGATTCATCACGGCGCGGAAATCGCGCTGCTGCGCGATCTGTATCTGCGTATGGCTCGGTGAAATAGAGGAGAAATGATGATGGATAGACGTTTTCGCTTCGGGGTGATCGGAGGACCGGACCACACCGGGGCCCAGTGGCGCGAACTCGCCTGCCGCACCGAGGAACTCGGTTATTCGACCTTGCTGATGCCGGATGGTCTGAGCCTGCTCGCACCGTTGCCCGCCGCCGCGGTGGCGGCCTCGGTCACCAAGACGCTGCGCGTCGGCACCTTCGTGCTGGCGAGCACTGTGCGGATGCCGCGAACGGTGGCATGGGAGGCCGACAGCGTCGCGGTGCTGACCGACCACCGGCTGGAATTGGGCATCGGCACCGGGAATCCCTGGATGAACCGGGCGGCCGTCGACGAGCTCGGGATGCCCGAGACCACACCCGCGCAGCGGCTGGCCCTCGTCGAGCAGACCGTGCGGCACCTGCGGGAACGGGAGACAACCGCACACACCCCCGTGCTGATCGCCGCAGGCGGCCCGCGCTCCCGCAAATTGGCCGGGCAACTCGCCGATATCGTCACCCCCGCCAACCACCCACTGGCCGACCGGCAGGAGATCACGCGAATCGTCGCCGAGATCGACGAGGCCGCCGGACCACGCGCGGACCGACTCGAATACCTGATGAACGTCCTCATCGTCGGCGACGCCATTCCCCGGCGGCTGGCACCACTCGCCGGTGACGACATCAGCGCCCTGATCGCGGCCGACTCGCTGAGCCTGTTGCGCGGTACCCCTCGGCAAATGGCCGACGAGATCCAGCGTCGCCGCGACGCATTCGGCTTCTCCTACATCGCCGTCAACGAGCTCTTCATCGAACAGTTCGCACCGGTGGTCGAACTGCTCGCCGGACGATGAGTAGCCGGTTCGTCGCTCGATGATCGGCAT
Source organism: Nocardia sp. JCM 34519.1 (assembly GCF_020361265.1). NCBI lineage: Bacteria > Bacillati > Actinomycetota > Actinomycetes > Mycobacteriales > Nocardiaceae > Nocardia > Nocardia sp. JCM 34519.1. The sequence continues at coordinate 210,810 of NZ_JAIRBR010000011.1, read as the reverse complement.
TCGCGTTGACGGCGTCGGATATGGGCCGATTTCCCTGGATGGTGGTCGAGCTGGCATCCTTCCGGCGTATGCGGCGACTCGGTCGCCTGACCATTTTGCCTTTAGGAGCCTGTACAGATGCCTCTCGCCGAAGCCGTGATGCCGGATGCGCGACGATGGGGTGCCGGGTTGTGGCGTGGGGGCCGGGTCTCGGTGGTTCGGGCGGGCGCGCGGTGACGACGACGCGAGATCAGGTGGGTACCGAGCTGCGGAGGTCGCTCGGGCGTCGGCAGATGACGATGCTCGGGCTCGGGTCGGCATTGGGTACGGGACTTTTCCTGGGGTCCGGTGCGGCCATCGGTATCGCCGGGCCCGCCGTGATCGTCGCGTACGTGATCTGCGCGGTGATCGCGGGCATCATCTCGGCGTGTCTGGCGGAGATGACCGCGCGCTATCCGCTGCGCGGTGCGTTCGGTGCGCTGTGCGCGCGGTTCCTGTCGCCGTTCGCCGGGTACGTCGCCCGCTGGTCCTATAGTGCGGCCGCGGTGATCGCGGTGGGCAGCGAGGTGGTGGCCGCGGCCACCTATCTGCGGTTCTGGTGGCCCGGCCTGCCGATGTGGGTGGGCGTCGCGGTGGTCGCCGGGATCATCGTCGCGATCAATCTGGTCGGCGTCGGCTCGTTCGGCGCGGTGGAATTCGTGCTGTCCAGCGTGAAAGTCATTGCGCTTTCGCTGTTTATCGTCTTCGGATTGCTGCTGGTCTTCGTCGGGCTGCCGCGTTTGGACGCGGTGGGCGTCGAAAACCTCACCGGGCACGGCGGATTCGCCCCGCACGGCTGGGCGGCGGTGTGGCAATCGATGTCGATCGTGATCTTCGGATTCGTCGGCATCGAGCTCGTCGCCATCTCGGCGCCGGAGGCGAAGGATCCGCGCGGCGCCATCGAGGCGGCGATGCGCACGCTGATCTGGCGGCTGGCGTTCTTCTATATCGCGGCGGTCGCGATCGTGCTCTGCGTCGTGCCGTGGACCGACGCCGCGACGGGCGGCGGCGTCCGGTCGAGTCCGTTCGTGCAGGTTTTCGGCGCGGTCGGGATTCCGGCGGCGGCCGCGATCACGAACTTCCTGGTGCTGGTCGCGGCGGTCTCGGCGGCGAACGCCAACCTCTACGGCGCGACGCGATTGATCAACTCGCTGGCGCTGGACGGTATGGCGCCCCGGATACTCCGCGCGACCTCGGGGCGCGGCGTTCCGGTGGCGGCGGTCGCGCTGGCCGCGACCGGCACCCTCGTCGCGGCGGTGCTCACGATGTCCGGCGTCGCCGATATCTATGTGCTGCTCACGTCGGTGTCGATGTTCGGCGTGCTGGTGACCTGGCTGCTGATCCTGGTGTCGTACTTGCGTTTTCGCGACGGGGCGCCGCGGGCGGGATTCGCGGCGAAACTGGGTAAGCCCGCCGCGCTGGTCGGCATCGCCGGTGTGCTCGCGATCGTCGCGACCGCCGCCGCGGTGCACATGATGACGATGTCGCTGGTGATCGGGCTGCTGTTCCTGCTGATGCTGGCCGGGGTGTATCGAGCCGCCGGGTTGCACAACCGCTTGCCCGCCGCGACGGACTGATCGTTGGGCGCGGGCGAGCCCGTGGTGCGGGGCTCGCCTGGCCGTTATTCGTTGTGTGACAATCGGTTACGGGCCGACGGTGATCGGCTGTGACGGATCCGTCGTGTTGTTCAACACGAGGGTGCCGGATACCGATCCGGTCGTGGCGTCCGTCGGGCAGATCGGGTCACCGGTGGTCCTGATCGGGGCCGAGACGTTGTCGATCGTCACCGTCGGGGGATTCCCGTTGGTGAAGGTGCCGGACAGCGTCACGGGGCCGTCCGGTGCGACCACGGTGGTGCAGTTGGCCAGGCCACTGCCCTGAATTACCATGCCGCCCTGCGGAATTGTGAGGCTTCCGGTGATCGTCGACCCGTACTGCACCTGGACCCCCCAGGTGCCGCTGGTGCTCACCGAGATCGTGACCGGCAGGCTGCTGGAGCAGTCGCCGATCGTCGGCGACCCGATCTGCACCGACACCGGACCGCTCGAGTTCTGATTGGCCGGCGCCGCGGGTACGGAACCGTTCGCGTTGACGGTGTTGCAACTTCCGGTCACTTCGCCCGCGGCGAAGGTCAGCGGGCCCTGGTTGGTGGCCGAGACGGCGGCGCCCGCCGGGGTGACCGTTGTCGAGGCGTCGGCCTGAGCCGGGCTCGCGACGGCGACCGCGGTACAGCTCGCCGCGGTCAGCGCCAGGCATGCGAAGGTGAATCTGCCGAGCATTACGCACTCCTCGTGGAATGAGGGATTATTCGACGACGGTGATTCCGTCGTCTGAAAAAGATGTGATTAAGATACCGGCGAGAGTGATCCGAGCGGGCGGTCTCAACTGGGGAAAGGTTCCCCAGGATCCCCACAGCTTTATCCGCTACTTCGGGCCGCTCGGAATAACTCCGGAAAATCAACCGAACCGACAGAATTCCCACCGGTGCGGTAGCTGTAGTCGTTCAGCGGGAAGTGCCGGTTCTCCCAATACATTTCGAGCTGGGTCGAGGGGCGGAAGGCGGCGCCGTCGCCCTGGTAGTTGATGTAGTAGGTGTTGGAGGTGACGCAGCCCTGGGTGAACAGGTGGGTCCGCTTGGCGCGTTCGTCCATGCGGGCGAAGTAGCGGTCGTGCGGACCCTGGCGCACCTCGACCCGGGTGGCGCCGCGCCTGCGGGTTTCGGCGATCACCCTGGCGGCGTGTGCCGAAGTGGCCTCGATCAAGGGGATATACGAGCCGGGCGCGTACGCGTACGGGCCGATCACCAGGAACGCGTTGGGGAATCCCGGGACCGAGACGCCCTGGTATGCCTGATACCTGTTGGTGTCCCAGAATTCGCCGAGTTCGATGCCGCCGCGGCCGTATATCGGATAGGCGGGTGTCGCGCCTTTTTCCATCACCCGGAATCCGGTGGCGCACAACACCATATCGAATTCGCGTTCGGCGCCGTCCGCGGTGACGATTCCGGTGGGGGTGAACCGGGCGATCGGCGTGGTGTCGAGTTCGACGTGTGATCGGGTGAAGGTCTTGAAGTACACGTTGGAGACCGACGGCCGCTTACAGCCGAGCCGATAGTCGGGGGTGAGCTTGCGGCGCAGTTCCCGATCGCGCACCTGGCTGAAAAGGTAGCCCTTGAGCGCTATTTCACCGATGCCGATGGCCGCACCGGTGAGCCTCGGGTAACTCGAAAGGGCCAGGCCGGCGCCGAGACCGGCGTTCACGCCGACATTGCCGACGAACCGGACCGTCTTCTGCAAGGGCGGAAAGTTGAGGACCGAGTTGAGCGCCGGGCCCATCGGGAAGTCCAGTTTGGGGCCGATCCAGATCGCGCGCCGCTGATACACCGTCAGCTGCGCCACCGACTTGGCGAGCTCCGGTATCACCTGTAAAGCCGTTGCGCCCGTGCCTATTACGGCTACTCGCTGGCCCCGATAATCGTAGGAGTGGTCCCACCGCGCGCTGTGCATGATCTTGCCGGTGTATTCGTCGATACCAGGAATGTCCGGTGTCTGCGGCACTTCCAGGCCGCCTACCGCGCCGATGGTGAACCGGGCGGTGATCTCGTCGCCGTGTTCGGTGCGGATCCGCCACATATCGGCCGCCTCGTCGAAGGACGCGCCGACGGCGCCGCAGCCGAGCCGCAACTTGTCCCGCAGGCCCTGCCTGTCGACGACTTCCTCGGCGTAGCGCTGGATTTCGTGACCGGGTGCGAAGAATCGCGACCAGTTCGAGCGCTGCTGAAAGGAGAAGTTGTAGACCGGCGACGGCACGTCGACGGCGACGCCGGGATAGGTGTTGGCGAACCAGGTTCCGCCGACCCTGCCCCATTTATCGATGATGAGGAAATTCTCGACGCCGACCCTGCGCAGCGCGACGCCGGCGCCGATCCCGCCGAGTCCGGCGCCGATGATCACGACATCGTATTGGGGGACGGTGCGAGAACCGTTGGTGGAACTCATCGTTGAGACCTCTTCTTCAGGATCGTGCCGACGCCTCGGCGACGCGCGCAACCCTGTTGGTGGCCACCACGGGCGGCGCCTCGTAGCTGTAATCGTCGAGAGGGAACCGGCGATGCCCGCGGCGGGCGCGGAAGAATCCGGTCGGCCTGATATAAGTGCTGTCGCCCTGCGAATTTCGGTAGTACGTCGGCACGTGACCGTTGAGTTCGGTCAGATAGAAACGCATGGCCGCGCCGTGACGGTAGATATCGCGGTGATACGCGTCGTGCACGTCCTGGCGGATCGCCATATAGGTAGCGCCACGGCGGCGCGCCTCCCGGATGGCGCGCACCGCGTGATCGGCGGTCATCTCGACGAAGGCGTGCCAGCCGCTGCCGGTCCACGAATAGGGTCCCACCAGCGTCCACCGATTGGGTAGGCCGGGCAGCGAAACGCTTTGGTACGCCTGCAATCCGTGCTCGGCGTAGAACGCGCCGAGATCCAATCCGTTCGCACCGACCACCATGCCGGGCAGGTACGTCTCCGGGTCGGAGAAGACGTGGTATCCGGTGGCCAGCACGATCGCGTCGAAGGTGCGCTCGACGCCGTCGGTGGTGCGGATGCCGTTCGCGGTGATCCGTTCGATCGGTGTGGTTTCGAGTGCGACATTCGCGCGGTTGAAGGCGAGCAGGTAGCCGGTATTCGCGGTGGGGCGCTTGGCGATCGGGCCGTAGTCGGGTGTGAGCTTCGCTCGCGTCGCCGGATCACGCACCATGAGCCGCAGCAGCCCCCGGTATCCGGCGATGGCGGTCGCGTCGGCCGCACGCATGGCCGGGCGTACCAGGGGCATCGGCGCATTGGAGAGGACGCGCAGTCCGGCGTCGACCACCAGCAGCACCGCGCCGTGGGTCGCGGCCTGTAGGCCGGGGGTGCGCAGGGCGAACTTGACGATGCCGGGAATCCTCGGATTCGGCTTGGGAATACACCAGACCGGGGTGCGCTGGTAGACGGTGAGGTGGCCGACTCGTGCCGCGATGGACGGCGTGATCTGCACCGAACTCGCGCCGGTGCCGATGACGGCGACGCGCCTGCCGTCGATGTCGTAGTCGTGATCCCAGTCGGCGGGCCGCAGGATCTTGCCGCGGAAATCGGTGAGCCCCGCAATCCCCGGATCCTGTTTGGGGTTGATGAACGCGCCGACCGCGCTGATCACGAATCGCGCCGTGATCACCCCGCCGTCCGCGAGATGCAGGTTCCACCTGTGGTTTTCGGCATCCCACCGCTCGGCGACCACATTCGTGCCGAATCTGATGTGCGGATACAGCCCGAACCGGCGCGCCACGTCGACGTGATACTGCTTCACCTCGGCTCCGGCCGCGAACAGCCTGCTCCAGTTGGGATTCCGCGCGAACGAGTACTGATACGCGATCGACGGAATGTCGACTTCCAGCCCTGGATAGTGGTTTTCGTGCCAGCTGCCACCCACCTCGTCGGCGCGGTCCAGTATGGCGAATTCGGTGATCCCGGCCTGCTTCAGCTTCACACCCGCCGCGATCCCGCCCGGCCCGGCACCGATGACGACAACCTCGTGGTCGGGGCGCGAATCCCGCACCGCCGCTTCGCCGTTCGATGCCGTGGTCACGATTGTCTGGGCCTCTCGGGGTGCGGACGGCCCTGAAGCCGCCGCTCATGGACATTCACGCGCAAAATGCGCGTAGCACCCAGGGTAAGACCGTCTGAGACACTATTCAAGACTCGATCTCGAGAATAAGATGAACTCGTCTGTCACCCGATACGTCGTGGCGACCGGGCCGTCCAGCATGCGACCAACCCGCGAACCGTCAGCTCGACCTCGCCGAAGGCCGCGTTCAAAGCGGTTGAGAGGCCGTCGAAATCGTCATCGGCATTGTGGAAAATGTGGCGGGCGTTGTAGTTCGAGAGCGTGGTGCGGGCCATCCAGCCCGTCGGCACGCCGCGCGCGAGGATGGTGGATCCGAAGAAGCGGCCGGTGTCGCTGGTCGCGTCAGCGATGTGGCGAAACGCGATACCCTTCTCGGCCCAGTTCCCCGGCACACAGTGCATCACGTAATTCGCTGCGACAGAGTCGAATCGAGTATTCAACCCCAACGGTTCGACGACATTTCCGACGAGCCGTTCGGGTTCGATCCCACGTTGCCGCAGCCGTCGGGTGGTCATATTCAGCGAGTTCTGGTTCAGGTCGAACAGCGCCACGGTCGGATCATCGACGGGGAACGTGGCCTTGCTCAGATACCACCCGCTGCCCGGGCCGATGTCCAGATGGTTTCCGGAGAGGTTGGCGTTGTACAGCGCCAATTGCTCCCCGGACGGGCAGCGCCACACGAGAGAGTTGTTGAACCTCAGCACGATGAGGTCGTAGACGGAAAGGGATGCGGGCGTGAAGATGGCGGCGCCGGAATCCGGCGCGGGTGTGCCGACGGAGTTCTTGCTCACGGATTGATCCTGGCCGTGTGCGATCGCGCACGCAATGTCAGCGCTGGGTGGTTCAGCCGAAGTTGATGATGCCCTGGCAGCCTGCTTGCGAACTGCCCGACCACGGTTGGGACGTGACTCGGAACGAGATCACGCCCGGGTCGTTGGTGCCCAGGTCGATGGAGTTGGGGGTCCAGAGCCAGGTGTTGGGTAGTTGCAGGTCGACGTTCTTGGAGGGGATCAGCAGGTGGGTTTGGGTGGTCGGGTTGAAAGCGGTGACGACCACCAGCTCGAGTGGTACGCGTGCGGCCGTGAAGATCTGCGTTCTGCTGCAGACGCCGTTGGTGACGCCGAGTTCGATCCGCAGCGGCGGCGGGTCGGCCGCTGCGGGGGCCGCGACCGTGAGCAATCCGGCGGCGACGGCGCCGAGTAGGCCGATAATGTTGCGGTACAACGGTTTCTGGACAATGTGCACGATCTTGCCTCGCTTCTCGAAGTGGAATGGGCAAGCTTCGGTGACAAACCTTCGGCAATATTGTAGCTAACCGTCTGCCGGTCGACCTCCACATCGAGGCGCGTCACCGCACCCGGAACACCGGCCCCTGCGCGGTGAACGGCAGCCGGGCGCCTTCCGGGATGAGGAAGGCGTGGTCGCGCCGGATGCGCAACACATCGCATTCGGCGTCGGTGATAACCAGAATCGGTGCGCCGGAAGGGAAGTCGCGGGCGCGCTGCAGCAGGTCGATGCCGGGCTGGAGCACCGTGCCGCCGCGCCCACGCACCCGGACCCGTCCGGCGATCTCGGTGACGGGGAGGAATCCGGCGTCGTGCGGGGCGGCATCGCAGAAGATGACGCGCGCGGCGGGCACATCGCGCGCCTCGGCATAGGATGCGATGGCGCCCAACGCCTTTCCGAGCAGTGTGCGGCTCATCGAACCGGAGGTGTCGAGTACGACGCCGAAGGTGCAGCGCGCCACCTCCTCCGGCGGATACCACCGGCCGGCGCGGGGTATATCCGGGGTGGCGGACTGGCGGCGGGACGGCCGGGCGTAGCTGCGCACCGGTTGCGGGCGCGGCACGAATTCGTCGAACCACCTCGCCAATTGGGCGTCCCACGGGATCGGTGGATGGGTCAGCGCACGGATCTCCTCGATCAGTCCGGCCGGGAGCAGGCCGCGATCGCGGGTGCTGTGCAATTCGAAGCCCTGCGCCAAACCGCGACGGTAGAACTCGTCCAGGTCGACATAATGGGCGGGGCCGCGGGCGATCGGCTCGCCGAGAATATCGCCGCGGCCCTTGCCGCGCAGCGTCGCGAGGCGGCGCAGCCTGCGCAGGTCCACGGCGATGCGGTCGTAGATCTCCTCGGCCGAAAGGCCTTGGAGCTCAGGGTCGTACAGCAAACCCTCGGGCATGTCGCCGATATCCATCTCACGCAGCCAGCCGTTGATGACATAGTCGGCCGCGATATTGAACAGGTACGGGTCGCGAGCGCCGCAACGATCGCCGTGCCGCAGCGCGGCGTGCAGCATCTCGTGTGCCAGCACGAAACGCCACTCCTCGTCGGTGTAGCGGATCAGCGGGTTGATGTAGATCTCCCCGGCCGTCGCGCTGACCGCCGCGATGGAAATATCGTGCGCGCGGGCGATTTCCGCGTCGGCCACCAGGGTGAGACCGGCCGCGATGCCGCCGAGCAGGGGATAGGAGGAGATGAACCAGCTGAGGGCGCGATCCCAGGCGCGCAACGGGATTCGCTCGCCGGTGAACCTCTCGCGCCGTCCGCCCGCCACATCCATGGCGGCCGAGATCGTCCGGGTGAGCGCGTGCGCGAACACCTCGGGCCAATCCGGTACCGCGGTATTCCACGTGTTCATCGGTTGCAGTATCTGGTCGGGCTCTGGTCCGGCGGCGCCACAGGATTCGTACTCCGCCGGAATGCCGTCGAGCCGCCAGCGCCGGGTCAGTTGCTCCTCGTCGCCCGCGGGGTAGGTGGCGGGCAGCCGGTCCGGGCAGCGTCCGACGGCGAACTTCTGCTGGAAGCGGCCGACCACCGCGCAGCGTGCCGCCAGCTCGAACCGATCGGGTTGGCGGCGTTCGGTTTTCGCGGCCGGGACATGACCGAAGCCGAGGTGCAGCAGGCAGTGCGCCAGCGCCCAAGCCCATTCGTCCGGGTCGGCGCGGCGGGTCGGGTGTGCGTGTATCACGCCGTTCGAATCGACGGCGGCCAACCCCTGTTCCGGTGCCGACGTGCATTTCGGGTCCCGGCAGAAGTTGACCTGCAATGCGTCGAGCGCCGGATTCGCCCGCACCAGCGCGAGACCGGCCAGATAGGCGAGCGTCGCCGGGTCTTGTTGGGCCTCAGCGCTTTTCGCGCGCGATCGGGTCACGCCCTGGCCTCGACGAGGCGAGGTGTATCGCGGGCGGCCTCGATCAGGAACCAGCCGGGCAGCACCGGATGGCCGTCGGCGTCGGCGGCGATCACGGTCTGCGCCACCTCGACCGAGATCTCCGCCAACTGCACCAGCAGCGATTTCGCACGGTAGGCCATTTTCATGACCGCGGGCGAGGCGTGCTGCTTGTTCGCGGGCAGCTCCTTGATCAGCCGGCCGCGGAACGAATCCGCAAGGAAATACAGCAGATCCCGGTCCTCGACGCGATGCGGCCATGACGCGTCGCCCTTGAGGATCGCCTCGATGCCGTAGCGGCTGCGGACCGTCTTCACGTAGCCACGGAACGCCGCCGCGTGCGCGGGTGTCAGAGTGCCCTGTGCCAGCACGGCGAGGACGTCCTCGTCCAGGGCCGGGCCGAAGGAATGCAGCGCGTCGGACAATATGTGCCAGGAGCGCGGGGTGGAGAACGGCTCCTCTGTCTTCGGCGGCGCCGTCCACAGGTGGTCGGGGCGATCGGTCAGGTAGTCGATCACCCACGGGTGGATGCCGTGACCGGCCGCCCACTCCAGCCAATCCGCCGATGAGGCCGCGAGATGCACGTGGGCGAGGCGGTTGATCAACGCCGAGGCCATCGGCCGCGCCAATGCGTTGTCGGTGGCCCGATTTCCGGCGCCGATGACGATGCTGCCTTGCGGCAGTTCGTAATTCCCGATCCGGCGATCGAGAATCAAGGAATAGAAGGCCTTCTGCACATCGGGTGTCGCCGCATTGAGCTCGTCGAGGAATAAGCAGTACGGTTCGTCGCGGGCGATCGTCTCCGGCGGGCAGAATATGGAGCGTCCGTCGCGGATCTGCGGCACGCCCATCAGATCCTCCGGCGCCAGCTGCGTGCCGAGCAGGCTCACGCATGCCAAGCCGAGCGATTCGGCGAAGTCGCGCACGAGTGACGACTTGCCGATACCCGGTGCGCCCCAAAGGAATACGGGACGCACCGTGGCGAGCCCGAGTAGCAGCTCGGGCAAGCGGGCCGGGGTGACCGTGACAGCAGCCTGCACGCGGATCCTTTCGATGGTCGAGGTGGCGCGCAGGTGGCGCGATCCGGGTAGATCTCCAGCGTGCGGCACTATCCGCGCGGTTGCAACCGGTTTTCCGGCTGGCTCGCGTGCGGCGCGACCGATGTTCGACGCGGTATCTGGGTGAATCCCCAAACAGCAAGTCCGGCAAGGGAATAGCCCGCGCCCGCCCAGCACGAGGCCGCCCAACCCCAGGTGCCGTATGCCCAGGTTGTCGTGATCGCACCGAGTGCGGATCCGAGGGAATAGAAGGCCATGTAGGCCCCGATGACGCTGCTGGCGCGGTCCGGATGCGCCGCGGTCAACAGATGCTGGCTGCTCACGTGCACCGCCTGGACGGCGAAATCGAGCAGCACGATGCCGATGACCAGCAGCGACAGCGTTGTCCGAAGCTGCGCGATGAGCAGCCAGGACACGGTGAGCAACGCCAGTGCGGAACCGGTGATCAGCTGCGCGCGCCCGGCATCGGCCCATCGGCCCGCGCGGGCGGCGCCGAACGCTCCGGCCAGGCCCACCAGGCCGAACAGGCCGATCTGCGTTGTGCCGAAGTTCCATGGCTCGGCGCCGAGGGGGAGGGCGAGTCCGGTCCAGAGCGTTCCGAACGACGCGAAGAGGAAGAAGGTGATCAGACCTCGGCTCAGGAACAGGCGATCCGTGCGCACGAGCCGTCCCATGGATGCCAGCACCTGCGTGTATCGCGCGCCGGGAGTTCCGTGATCCGCGTCGAGCGTCGCGTGGACGATATACGCCAGGGTCACGCAGAGCACGGCGAGCAGCCCGTACACCGCGCGCCAACCGACCGTATCGCCCAGGACGCCCGCCAGTACGCGGACGCCGAGGATGCCGATCACCACACCCGAGGTGACCGCGCCGATATTGCGGCCCCGCTCGCTCGGCGCGGAGACCGCGGCCACATAGGCGACGGTCACCTGCACCACCACCGCGAACAGGCCCGCCACCACCAGTCCGGTCACCGCGACGGCGCCGTTCGGGGCGGCGGCCGCGACGGCGGCGCCCGTGGCGGTGAGTATCAGATGCGCGGTGATGAGCCTGCGGCGATTCATCACGTCGCCGAGCGGGACCAGCAGGATCAGACCGGCGAAATAGCCGATCTGTCCGGCGGCGACCAGCCCGCCCGTCGACTCGCGCGCCAATCCGAGGCCGGCGCCCGCCGCCTCGATCACCGGCTGGATCGCATAGATCGTCGACACGGCCACCGCGCACACCAGCGCCAGCACGAATCGCTGCGACCTTGTCACACCTGTCGCCATCACACCCTCCCAAATCAGTAGCAAAATGCAACCATTTGACCGTAGGGCATAATGGTTTCGGATTGCAACCGATTGAGAGGTGGTTCATGATCACGACGCTCGGCACCGGCCGCGAATGGACCGATCCCACCTGTCCCGTCGCGCGCACCGCCGACCTCGTCGGCGACCGGTGGAGCCTGCTGATCGTGCGCGACGCCATGGACGGCGCGGCCACCTTCACCGAATTCCAGCAGCGGCTCGGCATCGCCAGGAATATCCTCACCGATCGCCTGCGCAGGCTCGTCGACCACGGCATCCTCGCCACCGCCCCCAGCGGTAAGCGGCACACCTACGAACTCACCGAAGCTGGTCGTGATCTCTTCACCGTCGTGGTGGCGCTGCGCCAGTGGGGTGAACGCCACGCCTTCGCCGCCGGTGAACCCCACTCGGTGCTCGTGGACCGCGACGGCGACCCCATCGCCCAGTTGCGCGCCGAAAACCGCGACGGCGAACCGGTTTCCGCGGCGACCACTCGGGTCCGCAAGGTGGGTGATTTGTAATTGATCGCGCCACAAGCGATTCCGGTAGCGCGGTGACGGCCTGCGTCTCCAGTGAAACGAAATGTCGTTCCGGTCTTCTGGAATGAGGCTGTATGCAATGGATTGGGCGGTGCCACAATCGCTTTCAATACCGCCCAACGGATGTGGCGGATAATGTCATTGCGCGCTTGCCTCTAGAGGTTGGAAAGTTGCGTCATCTGATTCGCGAGGCGACGAGTGAGCGGCCCCGGTCCGTTGACGGACCGGAGCCGCTCCGGCTTTGCCGATGATCGTTATTTCCGCGCGATCAGCACTGCTTCCACGAGAAATGGTAAGTGGTGGTGATACTTCCGTCCGCGGAATCCATGGTCATGAAGCTGGTGGTCCTGGTCGGATCCGAGGAGCCCGCGTTCACCCGCAGTTCGGTATTGATATTGAAGTTGCGGTTTTCGCCGCAGGGCAGGAATACGATCGACCCGACCGGGGCCGTATCCGTTGTCTGCCAGTCGTCGTCGTATACACCGTTGAACGAGTGGTCGATATACGTGCTCGGCGAATTGCCCTGGAAGTAGTACCGCGCCCGCTCCAGGCCACTGGCACCGGCCTCGAGATGGGCGAATCCGCGGTAGTCCGCCTCACCTATGCCGTAGGTGAAACCCTGGGGGTAATGCACCAGCAGGTTCAGCTGGCAATTCTTGCGGAAATCGGTCGGGCTCGCCCCGACGCCGACCTGCGCGGTGTACTGGCTGTACGTCACCGTGAAGGACGTATTGTCCGGCGCGACCGCGACGGCCGCGGATCCGGGCGGGCAGCCGCTTCCGTTCACGGTCTCCACATCGATGGTGATTTTATCCGGTGGCGGTGAATTCAACCCGGGATCCGCGGAGCTGGTCGAGCTGGATATCGGAATGGCGAACGCGAATATCGCTGCGCCGACGGCGGCGAACTTCTTGAACATGGATTTCTCGCGATATCTCTTGTTTGGAAAGGGAATTCGGAGGTCTGTGAAGTCAGGCCTCCCGAGTGCGCCCGGTGTCGGTCCCGATCCCGGCTGGCCCGAACGTGCCGAAATCGTAGCATCGTGACCAGGCGGTATAATGTCCCCAGTTGTGTTCTGCGCCAAGGGAAGGCGGATATCCGGGGACAAATCGCTTGTCCGGCAGCCGAACTCGAGTCGCCTACCGCCAACCGTATTGTATTCCCCAGAATTCGGCCGAATCCAGGCACAACCGAGCGGCCTCACGGGATCAATTCGTCGGCGAACCGGTGGTCGATTATCTTGTCTCGTCAACAGGCCTGTTCACCGGTCCGCCCTACTCGCCCGCGCGGGCTTCGACCAGTGGGGCGGCACATGCGGTCCGTGCTCCGCCGCCCGCCGGGGAATGAGCACGGTGGTGCATCTGGTCCACGACGTCACCGTCGTCCGCGCCGGGTGATCGATGGTCGCGGGTTCGACCGGTGGGTCGATATCGAGGAGTTCGTGTTCGGCGCAGTACGCGTCGTTGTAGACGGTATCGAAATAGCGGTGCGGGCCGTCCGGAAATATCGCGGCGATCCGCACATCCGGGTCGTGCACGCGCGCGATCCATCCCGCCACCAGTGCGACCGCGCCCACGCTCCAGCCGCCGGTCGCATAGTGCGTGGCCGCCAGGGTGCGGCAGGCCCACACCGCCTCCGACGGTGCGACCCAATGGATTTCGTCGAAGGCGCGGTAGTCCACATTGGCCGGATGAATGCTGGACCCGAGTCCGCGCATCAAACGCGGCCCGGCCGGTTGACCGAAGATGGTGGAGCGGATCGTGTCGACGCCGACGAGTCTCATCGATGGGTGGAACCGGCGCAGCACGCGGGCCACACCGGCGGAATGCCCACCGGTGCCGACCGCGCAGACCAGCACGTCCACTCGGCCCAGTTGGCCGATCAATTCCAGCGCCAGCGATTCGTAACCGGCCACATTGTCGGGATTGTTGTACTGGTCCGGGCACCACGCACCGGTATCTCGCTCGAGCAGTTCGGCGACTCGCTCGCGCCGCGCCTGCTGCCAGCCGCCGACGGGATGGGGTTCGCCGACGAGCTCTATTCGCGCGCCGTACGCGTTGAGTAACCGCGCCACCATGGGTTCCAGCCCCGGATCGGTGACGACGACCACCGGATGCCGGGTGCTGATCCCGGCCAGGGCCAGGCCCAAACCCAATGTGCCGCTGCTTGATTCGATGATCTGCGCGCCCGGTGCGAGCTCTCCGCGCTGTTCGGCGCAGCGCACCATGTGCAGCGCGGGCCGGTCCTTCATTCCGCCCGGATTGAACCCTTCGAGCTTGGCCCAGAATCCGCGGCCGCACGGCGCGAGCGGTGCGCCGACCCACATCACGGGTGTATTGCCGACGAGGGCGTGCGGCCGCCGGGCGGGTATGGGCGCCGCGACCAGTGCGGCGGGAATTTCGGTCGGGTCATCGAGCGCAATCTTGTTCATCGACTGTCGCTTCCGGTATCGAGGCCGCCGTCCAGCGGCGAAAGATGAGCAGGGCAGCGAACTCCGGCCGACGGGACCGAATAACACAGTCGGCCTGCCGCTGACCTGTCAGCGCCGAGCGATACAGAAGCGATCGAGCAGAACCCGGCCATCGCACGCCGGAAGTTCCGCGACCGGCGGACCGCGCACCGTGCCGACCCGCGACACCTCGAATTCAACGGGCCGCGAGGCCATTCCGTCGAGCGGGACGGAATGGATCAGGGGTGCGACGATATCGGTCCCCGCCGCCCGGGTCGTGGAGTCGATGACGTCCGGACCGCGATTGTCCGGACACCCGTGTGCCTGTACCTGTGGGGCATCGGTGGTCGACGCGTATGCGGTATCGACGAAGGCCGTCGACCCTTCGTCGTCATCGGCGCAGAGCAGCTCGCAATTCGCCGCGGCGGGTGCGGTCAACAGGATCGCGGCCAGCAGCGCCAGCACCGGGCCTGCCCGCCGTATCCGCGCCTTGCCGAGACCGTGTGGCACCGCATTACCCTCCCCGTTCTCGAAACACGTTACGGTGGAAGGCGTCTCGCGATCACCGAGGACGCGGGCGAGAACATGCGATCGATAGCTGTCAGCTACTGCCGGGATCGTAACCCAACCACTTCGGCCGGCGCGGCATCCCGAACTGGGGACGCGTTCGGGCATGCGCAAGTGGCGATCCACTGTCCGTTGACAATCCCGCGGGCGCTCACCGATTCTCGGTGAATTCTCGGCATGACGATTGGATGGCGGTCTGCATGCATATCCTCACGCGCAGCGATCTGGCGGATCTGGACCTATCCCCGAAAGATGTGATCGACGCCGTCGAAAACGGTTATCTGGCACTGGCGGACGGGCGATCCCGGTGCCCGACGAAGCTGATGATGCCGCTGCCCGACCAGGCGCGGGATTCGGTGTCGTATTCGATGCTCGGCTATGACGGCGACCTCGAATTCCTCGGTTTCAAGACGTCGTACCGCCAGGGCAGCCGGACCAACGAAAAGTATTACACCACAATCAGTTTGTACGACGACGCGACCGGCCTGCCGTTCGCGCTCATGGACTGTCAGCGGGTGGGAGCCTCCCGCACGCCGGCTACCACGGCGCTGATCGCACGCTGCTGTGCCCGACCGGATGCGCGGTCGGCGCTGATGATCGGCACCGGAGTGCAGGGCGTGCACACGCTGCCGTATCTGCTCGCGACGCTGCCGCAGCTGGAGCGGCTGCGGTTGTTCGGCACCCACCCGGATGGAATTGCCTTGTCGCAGCGCATCTTCCGTGAGCACTTCCCGGAAAGGGAACTCGAATTGGTGACGGATGTGCCTGCGGCGGTGGCCGCCTCCGATATCGTGGTCGCCGCCTCGGGGCGGGCCGCGCACCCGCCGGTGCAAACGAGTTGGCTGCCGCCCGGCGGACTGCTCGTCTCGGTGGCCAGCAAGGGTGTCGCCAGCGGCGCGTTGCGGGACGCCGACTACACCGTGACCACCAGCATCGGCCAATTAGGCGTTACCGGAACGCGATTGGCCGGGCCCGACGGCAGCGTGCGCATCGACGCGGTCCTGCCCGACATCCTCGCCGGGCGAGCGGCGGGCAGACGCACTCGGGACGACAGGGTCTTCGCCTTCTCCAGCGGCATGATCATCACCGATATCCCGGTGGCGCATGCGCTCGCCACCCGCGCGATCGCCGCGGGCCGTGGACAGCGAGTCGAACTGTGGCAGTGACAGTTTCGGCTACCGGACCCGCTCTGCCCGCGATCCAGTCCGACTGGGCGCTGCGCGCGCAGGCCGACCCCCGCCTGCTGGCCGATATCGCCCGCGCGGTATCCGGACCGTTCCATGTGATCAATCCGGACCGATTCGGTGACAACCTCGCGGCATTCAAGGGTGCGCTCGACGCCGCGGGCGTGGATGGCCAGATCTATTACGGGAAGAAGGCCAATAAGGCGGGCGTCTGGCTGGACGAATGCGTGCGATACGACGGCGGCGTCGACGTCGCCAGCGCGCCCGAATTGATTCACGCACTGGCGCATGGCATTCGGGGTGAGGACATCGTCGTCACCGGCGCGGCGAAGGCGAACCGCCTGCTGTGGTTGGCGTCTCGTCATCGGTGCCTCATCGCCATCGACAGTCTGGACGAACTCGATCGTCTGATCGACATCGGCGCCCGAGTTCGAATCCTGTTGCGAGTGCTGCCCGAAGCCGATCCGGACAGTCGATTCGGCCTCGACCCGGAGCAGCTCGCCCGCGCCGTCGACCGCTGCGCGCAAGCCATGGACATGGTGACGATGGACGGATTCTCCTTCCACCTCAACGGTTATCAGGTCGGGCCGCGCGTGGAGCTCGCCGATCGACTGATCGACGCGTGCGTGGCGGCGCGCGCCCGCGGACTGGCCGCGACATCGATCTCCATCGGCGGCGGATTCGCCTGCAACTACCTCGAATCGGCCGACTGGCAACGTTTTCGGGACGGCTACCGCCCCGACTGGTTCCATTCCGGTATTCGATTCGCGAAGTTCTATCCCTACCATCAGAGCCCGGCCGGTGCGCGGATGCTCGCGGCGATTCTCGGCGAGGTCGGTGGGCGCTTCGCCGCGACCTCGACCAGGCTGCTTTGTGAGCCGGGGCGCGCGCTACTGGATCAGGCCGGGTTCTCGGTGTTTCCGGTGCAGGGATTCAAATGGCGCGGTGACCACGGCGTCGTCACCGTGGCCGGGTTGAGCATGAGCCTGTCCGAACAGTGGAAAGGCAGCGAATTCCTTCCCGAACCAATACTGTGGCAAGCGAATTCGGCTGCCGATTCGCCGGTCACCGCATTTGTCGGCGGCGCGAGTTGCCTCGAATACGACGTGCTCACCTGGCGTAAGATCACCTTTCCGCGACAGCCGCGGCACGGTGATCTGCTCATCTATCCGAATACGGCCGGCTACCAGATGGACAAGAACGAAAGCGAATTCCATCAGCTGCCGCTGCCACCCAAGGTCCGGCTGCGCGAGCACGACGGCCGATACGTCTGGACGCTCGACACCAACTGATCGAGGGCTACCGCATGATGCCACGATTCGTCGGCGACAAGATCCACCCGCGCGGCTATCGGCCGGTGATCGCGCTGGCGTTGCCGATCGCGGGCATTCAACTCGCACAGGTCGCGTTGACTACCGTCGACCTGGCGATGATGGGTCTGATAGGCGTCGTCGCGGTCGCCGCGGGCGGGCTGGCCATCCTGCTGTACAACCAAGTGCGCACCATGTGCGTCGGCATGGTCACCGGGGTGGGGAACCTGATCGCGGGTGCGGTCGGCAGCGGTGAAAAGCGAACGGGTGGACCGGAAATCGACGATCGGACCCGCGCGCAGGTGCGCGACCTGGTGCGGTCCGGATTTCTCGTCGCCACCGTCGTGGGTCTCGTCGCCGCCATGGCGCTCACCGGGTTCGGGCTGCTGCTGGCGTGGTTCGGGCAACGCCGGGAGATCGTCGAGCAGGCCCGCCCGATGATGATCGCGCTCGCCCCGGGGCTGCTGCCGATGCTGTGGCTGAATGTGTTGCGGCAGTTCGCGGTCGGGATGCGCCGCCCCGGCTCGCTGCTGAAGGTCACCATCGTATCGATCGCGGTCAACGCGGTACTGAATGCCGCGTTCATCTACGGCTGGCTCGGACTGCCCGCACTCGGTCTGACCGGCATCGGTCTGTCGACAACCTGCGTTCAGGTATTCACCCTCGCGGTCTTCTACTCCCGCATCCGGCGCGACCCACACCTCGCCGGGCTGCTCGCCCTCGACTGCTGGAACCTCGATCGCGGTAGCGCCCGCCGCATCGTGCGAATGGGGATCCCCATCTCGCTCACCTACGGTAACGAGGCCGCCATCACCTCGGTCGCCACCCTGTTGATGGGTGCGTTCGGGCCGGGAATGCTGGCCGCGAGCAATGTGGTCAACCAGCTCGCCTACATCGCCTATCAGCTCAATATCGGTCTGTCCCAAGGATCTTCGATTCTGATCAGCCGGTCCGCCGGCGCGGGCGACCGCGCCGAGGCGGGGCGCATCGGCCGCCGTGCACTCACCGTCGGCGCCGCCGCCATGACGGTGCTCGCGCTGGCGTATCTCGCCGCGCCGCACCTCGTGCTGGCGCCGTTCCTGCACGGCGATGACGATGCCGAGGTGGTCGCGACCGCGGCCACCCTGCTGTGGTTCGCCATCGCGCATCAGTATTGCAAAGGCGCACAAAATATTTGCGTCGGAATGCTGCGCGGCCTCGGCAATACGACCGCGGGCCTGCGCATTACGGTGATCGGCTACTGGTTGATCGGGATACCGGCGATGGCCGGGGCGGCTTATCTACTGCACTGGCGCGGATACGGCGTCTGGCTCGGACTCTGCCTCGGCTTCGGCAGCACCGCGGTGCTACTCCTGAAACAATTCCGTGCGGAACTCCGCATCGAATCGGAACCGGCCGACAGCCGCTGACCACGATCGGTGCGGATCAGCAGAGGAGATGGATCGATGTCGGGTGTCAAGCGGTCGGCCCCCGGACCGGTCGAACGAGCCGAGTCGGTCACATCGACGAGACGACGTTCGCTGGCAACGCTTTTCGCCGGCGCGGTGCTGATGAATACCGGCGCGGTCGGCCTGTCGACGGTGGCGACGATGTTCGCCGCGGAGCAGGCCGGGCCGGGTGCGAGCGGGCTGTCCAACGCGGCGCTGGTATTGGGTACGGCGGCAGGGGCGTTGAGCACATCCGCACTGCTGGCCAGGCACGGCCGCCGCGCCGCGCTGCTGGTCATGTATTGTGTGGCCGGCCTCGGCGGAGTGGTCGCGACCGTTGGCGCACTGCGTTCTTCGCTGCCGGCACTGCTCATCGGCGTGCTGATCTTCGGCGGCGGCTACGGCGCGACCCAATTGTCCCGCTATATCGCCGCGGCCGTAATGCCCGACCAGCGGCGCGGATTCGGGGTATCGCTGATCGTGTGGGCGGGGACGGTCGGCGCGATCGCCGGACCCGCCCTCATCGCGCCCGCGTCGGCCGCCGCCGACGGTGCACGGTTGCCCGGCCTGTCCGGACCCGTTGCGCTGTCGGCGATATTCGCCGTCGCGACCGTGGCGGTGACCGTCGCGCTGCCGCGCGCCGCGGGCCGGGCCGACGACGGGCGACCGGAGCGGTCGTCGCTCTGGTCGTCGCTGCGGGCACGAACGGTGCTGGCACCGCTGGTCGCCATGGTCGCCGCGCAGGCGGTGATGGTTTCGGTGATGACGATGACGCCGGTGCAGATGCGCCATCTCGGCAGCGGGTTGGACACCGTGGGCTGGGTGATCAGCGCGCATATGGCCGGAATGTACGCGCTCGCACCGGTATCCGGCCGGATCGTCGACCGGTGGGGCGGCCGGGTCGCCATGACGGCGGGTCTGGCCGTGCTGCTGGTCGCGGCGATCACCGTCGCGGCGGCGCCGGGGTCCTATCGGCTCTGGATACCCGTCGGGCTGTTCCTGGTGGGCTACGGCTGGAATCTCGTATTCGTCGGCGGCAGCGGCACACTCAGCCGCGACCTGCCGACTGGGGAGCGCGCCCGGTTGCAGGGGCGGGTCGACGCCGTGGTGTGGGCCAGTTCCGCGCTGGCCAGTCTGTCGGCGGGACAATTGTTCGCCGCCGGTGGATTTCGGTTGGTGGCCGTGGTCGCGGCGGTGGTCGCCGGGGCCGTGCCCTTGGTGGTCGTTCGCCATCGTGGCGGCGGTCGACGGTGACGGTTCGGTCGATCTGGGGATGACGAACGTATCGCGGGACGCGGTATCTCAATAAACTGGCCAGTCGATGTCGTGTTCACGACACAGACGATGGAACGTTCGATGGTCGATCGCGGTGCAGCGCAGTCACATTCGTCCGGGCAGAGTGCGCTGTCCCGGACGGCCGAGCCGATCGCCCTCGTCGGCATGGCGTGCCGGATGCCGGGCGGGGCGTCGAGCCCCGAGTCGTTCTGGCGGTTCCTGCGCGCGGGCGGTGACGGTGTCGGCGCGATGCCGAAATCCCGGATGGCTATTCCGCATCGGGCCGGATTGCTCAGCGGCATAGACGAATTCGACGCCGAGTTCTTCGGGATCTCACCTCGCGAGGCTGCGGCCGTCGACCCGCGCCACCGGCTACTGCTGGAGGTCGCGTGGGAGGCACTGGAACATGCCGGATGCCCCGCCGACCGGCTGATCGGCGCGGCGGTCGGTGTCTTCGTCGGCGTATCCCACGACGAGGGTGCCCGAATCCCTTCCGGGCCAATGGATTCGGTGTCGGGACATGCGCTCACCGGCGGTGCGGCCTCGTTCGCGGCGGGTCGGCTCGCCTACCATCTCGGGTTGCGCGGGCCCGCCGTCGCGGTCGACACGGCGACCTCGTCATCGCTGGTCGCCGTGCATCTGGCCGCGCAGAGCCTGCGTGCGGGCGAATCCGATCTCGCGCTGGCGGGCGGGGCCAATATCCTGCTGTCCCCGTACTGGTTCCGGGTGCTGTCCGAGGCGCGAATGCTGTCGCCGACCGGACGCTGCCGAGTGTTCGACGCGACCGCCGACGGCTATGTGCGCGGCGAGGGTTGCGGCGTCGTCGTGCTCAAACGTCTGAGCGATGCGACAGCGGACGGCGACCGCATCTGGGCGGTGATCCGCGGTTCCTCGGTCAACTCCGACGGCCGCAGCCGCGGTATCACCGCACCGGACACCGACTCCCAAATCGAGCTGATCCGTGCGGCATTGCGCGCCGCGGACCTGCCGCCCGAACGGATCGACTATGTGGAGGCGCACGGCACCGGCACGCCCATGGGTGATGCGGCGGAGCTGCGCGCGTTGCGCACCGCACTCGGCGCGGACCGCGACGGTCGGCCGCTGCTGGTCGGTTCGGTGAAGGCGAATATCGGCCATCTCGAGCCGGCGGCGGGTGTCGCGGGCCTGCTCAAGGCGGTGCTGTGTCTCGCGCACGGTGAGATTCCGCCGCATCCGCACCTGAAAACCATCAATCCCATTGCCGGAACGGGTATTTCGGTTCCCACCGAGCTGACCACGCTACCGTCCGATCGGCCGCCCGTCGTAGGCGTCAGCTCGTTCGGGGCCAGCGGCACCAACGCGCACGTCATCCTCGAACGGGCTTGCGGCACAGCCGGAAACGACCCGATCGGGCCGGACCGTACCGCGCATGTGCTGGCCCTGTCGGCGAAATCTGCTGCCGCCCTGACGAAGCTGGCCGCAGCATACTCCACCCGGTTGTCCGCGATCGATGACAATCGGCTCGCGGACCTGTGTTTCACCGCGAACACCGGCCGGGCCTTGTTCCCATATCGCGCCGCAGTCGCCGCGAGCACCGCGCAGGGCATGCGGGAACGCCTCGCGGAGTTGGGTTCCCAGTTGCCCGGCGACCATGTGGCGAGGAATATCGTCTTCCTGTTCTCCGGGGACGACGCGGTCTACCCAGGCATGTGTCGTCGGCTGCTCGATACGGAGTCACGCTTCCGGGAAACCCTGAACGAAGCCGATGAAGTACTGCGGCCGCTGCTCGGCTGCCCACTGTCGGATGTGCTCAACCGCGACGACCTGCTCGCCCAGCCCCGCTACGCCCGCCCCGCGCTGTTCGCCGTGGAGTACGCGCTCGCCCGGCTGTTGCGGCATTGGGGTATCGAAGCGGATGTGCTACTCGGCCGCGGTGTCGGTGAGCTGGTAGCTGAATGTGTAAGGGGTGCGTTGGATTTCCCGTCCGGCTTACGGTTGGCCGCAGAAAGCGGTGCGCGTGGGGGAACCGGTTTTTCACCTGGTGGGATCGACGGTGTTCCGAGGGGATCCGATCGCGCGCGTGGCGGGTTCGACTGTGCTCCTGACAGGTGCGACCGTGCGCCAGGCGGGTTCGATCATGCGCGTGACGGGTTGGATCGTGAGCGTGACGGGTTGGATCATGCGGCGGGCGGGCCGGACGGTGCCGTGGGTGGGCCGGATCGTGCTGCAGGCGGTCTGGACCGTGCCGCAGGCAGGCTGGATCGTGCCGCGGGTGGGTTGGATCGTGCCGCGGGTGGGTTGGATCGTGCCGCGGGTGGGTTGGATCGTGCCGCGGGTGGGTTGGAGTCTGCGGCAGGTGAGATCGACCGTGCGCCGAGCGAGTTGGGCTGTGCGCCTGCTGGATTCGCCGACAATGTGCGTGCGGTAGCGACGCAGGGTGGCGGTGTCTTTGTGGAACTGGGGCCGACCCCGACACTGCTCGGTGCGGCCGGTGCTGCGGTGCCGGGCGCGCTGTTGTTGCCGACACTGCGTCGGGGACAGGACGATTGGCAGGTGCTGGGGGAGTGCGTTGCCGCGTTGCACACCGCGGGTGTCGCGATCGACTGGCGTCGTTTCGACGAGGGTCGGGGTCGGCGTTTGGTGACCGCGCCGACCTATCCGTTCCGGCGGAATCGCCATGGGGAGGCCGGGCGGTCCGAGGAACCGCCGCTGCTCGGCCGACGACTGCAATCCCCGCTGCCCACTGCGCAATTCGAATCGACGCTGGCGCCGGCGATATACCGGGCGATCGACGAACATGTGGTGTACGGCAGTCCACTGGTCGGGGCCGGTGTACACCTGGCCATGGCGGTGGAGGCGGCACGCGAGTCGACCGGGACCGGGGCGGTGACCATCCGGGACTACGAATTGACTCGGGCGCTGTGGCTGGATCCCGACGACCGCAGGCGCGTCCAGTTCGTGGTGGAGCCCGACGGCTCGTTCCGGCTGCATTCGACCGACGCGGCCGAACCCGCCGACTGGGACCAGATCTGTCAGGGGCGCACGGAAATCGCCGCCGAACCGTCCACGATGGATGTCGCAGCGATCCGGGGGCGGCTGACCGGCGAGCTGACCGCCGACGACCTGTACCGGCGGCTGTGGCGGCGTGCCGTGTACCTCGGTCCGGCGGCGCGCTGGGCCGAACATATCTGGTACGCCGACGATGAGGCGATGGCTCGGCTCAGCTCGCCCGAGCACATCCGATGGGATGGGCGCACGCCGCACCCCGGATTGCTGGAGGCGATGTTCCACACCGTTTCGGGTTGTCTACCCGAGCAGCCACCCGTGGTCACTCGGATAGAGCGATTCGTCTGGCAGGGCACGTCCACCGGCCAGCCGCTTTACTGTTACTGCCGAGTCGATCCGAACCCGCCGCTGGCATCGTTCTTTCTCGCGGATGCCTCCGGCAGAGTCGTCGCCGAGGCCCATCACGTGGAATTCCGTGTGGTGCTGCGGAACTGCCCCGCCGTCGTCCACGACCCGGCCCGCACCAGGGACGCGCTGGACTCCGGGTCGGTGCTTGCCGCCGAACCGGTGTTGGATGACGCTGCCGCTGGGTCGGCTCTCGATGGTACTGTCGCAGAGCCGACACACGATGCGGTTGCCGCTGTCCCCGAGCCGATACCCGTTGCGGCTGTTGCCAATTCGGTGCTCGATGACATTTCCCTCGATCGAATGCGCGACGGGCCGAACACCGCCGAACCGAATAATGTTGCCGCACAGCCGCTCAACGATGCCGATCGAATACGCACCGTGGTGATCGCAACGCTGGCCCGGGTTCTGGACATCCGCGAAGCCGATCTCGACCCCGGCATCCCGATGACCGATCTCGGCCTGGACTCATGGATGGCGCTGGAGGCACAGGACGCGCTGCGCGACGACCTGGGCGTGGCCCCGCCGCTCGACGCATTCCTGAACGCCCCCAGCGTCAACAGTTTCATCGCCGACCTGATCGGCGCGCCTGAAGCGGAGGGACATGGGCCCGCGCCGTCGACACCGAACGAGGCCGCTCGCCATGATCCGTTCCCGCTCACCGATTTACAGCACGCATATCTGGTCGGCCGGTCGACGGCGTTCGAACTCGGCGGAGTCTCAACCTATTCCTATTTCGAAGTCGATATCGTCGGCCTCGAAATAGACCGGCTCACCTCGGCGCTGCGGGTGCTGATTCGGCGGCACGACATGCTGCGGGCGGTGGTCAGTGCGGACGGCACCCAGCGGGTGTTGCCGACGGTGCCCGAATTCACCATCCGCACAGTGGATCTCGCCGACTTGTCGGCCTCCGATCGGGACGCCGCGCTCGATCGCATCAGAAGCGAGTCGAAGGGCCAGGTCTTGGATGCGGCCACCTGGCCGCTTTTCGACATCAGGGCCACCCGGCTGGACGCACGAACCACCCGGCTGCACATCGGCCTCGACGCGCTGGTGGTCGACGGTTGGAGCGCGGCGCTGCTGTTCCGGGAATGGGCCACGGTATACCGGGATGGTCCGCACGCGCTGCCGGAGCTGTCGCTGACCTTCCGCGACTATCTCGCCGCGCTGCGGGAGCGGCGCAATGCCCGCCGGCGCGCCGAGGCCGAGCGGTACTGGCGTGAGCGGATCGCCGAATTGCCCGGGGCGCCAAGGCTTCCGCTCGCCGTCAACCCGGCCGAGGTCGGCGTCCCCGAATTCACCCACCACACAACGACATTGTCCGCCGCGGAATGGACCGAGCTGCGACGAATAGCCGGCGCGCACGGCGTCACCCCGTCCGCGGCGCTCTGCACCGCGTACTCGTGGATTCTCGCCGCATGGAGCGGCACAAGCTCTTTCACCCTCAATGTGATGTTCGCGAACCGGGTGATGTCGCACGAGCAGGTGGACGCCGTTGTCGGGAACTTCAGCACCACAACCCTGCTCGCGGTGACCCTCGCCGACGAAACCTTCGCCCGCACCGTCGAACGGATCCAGAGCCGGCTGTGGGCGGATCTGGAACACGGCGATATGTCCGGCGTCGAGGTGCTGCGCGAGGTGAATCTGCTGCGCGGCAACATCATCGGCGCCAGTATGCCGGTGGTGTTCGCGAGCATGGTCAACTTCGCGGGCCGGGACGGCGCGGGCGGTATGACCGGCATGGTGCATCACCTGCTCGGGCTCGGCGAGGCAGCGACGGAGGTGTACAGCTGCGTTCGCACGCCCCAGGTGTGGCTGGATCACCAGATCATCGAGGAGGCAGGCGAACTGGTCGTCAACTGGGATGTGGTGACCGGTCTGTTCCCGGACGGCATGATCGAGACGATGTTCGGCGCGTACGCCGGACTGCTGCGTCGCCTCGCCGCCGACGAGTCCGCATGGCAGCGGCCCGCTCCGATCCTTGTGCCTGATGCCGATCTGCTGCCTCGCCGGTCGGCCAACGCTACCGGCGAATCCGTCGACGCGGGCCTGCTGCACGAGCCGTTCCTGTTGCGGGCCAAGGAGAATCCGCATGCCATCGCCGTGATCTCGGCCGCGGCGACCCTAACCTACGGTGAGCTCGAAACGCGATCGGCGCGGCTGGCGCGCCGACTGCGGGATCGGGGTGTCGGCAGCGGAGCGCTCGTGGCGGTTGTGCTGGAGAAGGGCGCACATCAGGTGGTCGCCGTGCTCGGCACGCTCAGGGCGGGCGCGGGCTATGTGCCGATGGACGCCGACGTTCCGGCCGAACGGTTGCGGGTGCTGCTCGCCGAGTCGGGCGTCGCGGCGGTCCTGACCGAGCGGGCGGTCGAACAGCGCACCGAGTGGCCGGTCGGCATAGACCTGCTGTGCGTCGACGAACCCGAACCGGACGAGATAACCGATGACGGGCCGTTGACGTGTTCCGCCAGGCCGGATGATTTGGCATATGTGATCTTCACTTCCGGATCCACCGGAACGCCCAAGGGTGTGATGATCGAGCATCGCGCCGCCCGCAACACCGTGCTCGACATCAACGAGCGGTTCCGGATCGGCCCGGAGGACCGGGTATTCGGACTGTCCGCGTTGAATTTCGACCTTTCCGTCTACGACATCTTCGGCACGCTGGCGGCCGGCGCGGCACTCGTGCTGCCGGAGCCCACGGCAGCTCGGGAACCGGCTCGGTGGGCGGATCTCGTTGCCGCGCACGGTGTCACCGTGTGGAACAGCGTGCCCGCGCTGATGGAGATGTTCGTCGATCACCTGACAGCGCAACCGTCGCCGATTCCGTTGCGGGTGGTGCTGCTCAGCGGCGACTGGATCCCGGTGAGCCTGCCCGACCGCATCCGAAAACTGGCCCCCGCCACCGTGATCTGCGGTCTCGGTGGCGCGACGGAGGCTTCGATCTGGTCGATCCATCACCCGATCGAGCGGGTCGACCCGGCCGCGACATCGATCCCGTACGGAAAACCGTTGCGCAACCAGCGATTCCACGTGCTCGACGAGGCGTGGCGGCCATGCCCGACCTGGGTCCCCGGTGAGCTGTACATCGCGGGCGCGGGCCTTGCCCGAGGCTATCTCGGTGACGAGGCCAAGACGAAGGCCGCCTTCGTCCGGCACCCGGCGACCGACGAACGGATGTACCGCACCGGGGATCTCGGGCGTTATCTGCCGGACGGTTCCATCGAATTCCTCGGCCGCCGCGACACGCAGGTCAAGATCAACGGTTATCGGGTGGAGCTCGGTGAGATCGAGGCGGCACTGCTGCGCGACACCCGAGTTCGGGCCGCCGCGGCCGCTGTCGTCGGCGAACAGCAGGATCGGCGGCTGGCCGCCTACGTCGTTGCCGACGCCGTGACACCCGACGAGTTGGTGACGGCACTGCGCGCCGAACTACCCGACTATCTGGTGCCGAGGCATATCGTGCTGCTCGACGCACTTCCGTTGGGCCGCAACGGAAAACTGGATCGCGCCGCACTGCCCATGATCGAACTGCCCGCGGCTGCCCCGCCCGCGCTGGTCGCGCCGCGCGACGACATCGAGCGGACGCTGGCCGATATCTGGGCCGAGCTGTTCCCCGGCCGGGACTTCGGCATGGACACCACATTCTTTGCGCTGGGCGGAAATTCGCTGCTCGCGGTGCGCCTGATGGCCCGCATCGGCACACAGCTGGGCCGTGCGCTACCCCTGTCCGCCCTCTTCGAGCATCCCACCATCGCCACGCTGGCCGAGGTGGTGCGCGCGGGGCGGGCTCGCCGGCGCGCGCTGGTGCCGATCAGGGAAACCGGTTCGGCGACACCGTGGATCCTGGTGCATCCGGTCGGCGGCGATGTGCTCTGCTACTCGGATCTGGCTTCGCGGCTCGGCCCCGACCAGTCGGTGTACGCGCTACAGATACCGGACACCGACGAGCCGCTGACCACCATTCCCGAACTGGCCGCGCACTACATCGACGCACTCCCGCGCGGTCGGTACCGGCTCGGCGGCTGGTCCATGGGCGGCATGATCGCGCTGGAGATGGCGGCACGGCTGAACCGGCGGGGCGCCGAGGTCGAATTCGTCGCCATGATGGATGTGCTCGAACCGCCGATCCCCCGGAATCCGGACATCCCCGCGGAGGCCACACTCTTGTCCTGGTTCGCGAGAGATCTCGCGGGTCTAGCCGGAATAGATTGGGCACCGGTGGAATTCGATTCCATCGACGATCTGCACGACTGGGCGCGCGCCACGGGCGTCCTGCCCACCGACGTGGACGCCGACACGCTGACCGCCATCGTCACGCGATTCTCCCGCAACACCCGGGCACTGCTGACCTACCGGGCTCCCGATTACGCGGGCGCCGTTCGCTTTTACCGCGCGGCGCACGGTGCGACCCCGGCCACCGCGGCCGCATGGCTCGCGCATTGCACGGGCGACGCCCGGATCGTCGAACTGCCCGGCGATCACTACGGCATCGTCCGGCCGCCCCATGTCGAGGCCCTCGCCGAGGCGCTGCTGAACGAGATCCAGAGGTAATGCGGTTACCGCGGAACAGCGAAATAGCCGCGGCAACAGAACTGCAGGTCTATCTGCCCGTTCGGTTCGGCGTAGCCGTCGTGGAGCATGTTCTCGGTGGGGGCGATGTAGGCCTCGCCCGGATGGATGGTGATCTTCGTGACCGGGTAGCGCGGGAACACCTCCATGAAGCGATTGCCCAGGGAGCGGCGCGGGTTGTGCGCGCCGTCGAGCAGGCCGCGTCGGCGCAGCGCCCGCTCCATCGCCTGGAGGGGAGCGTTGACGCAGAGCAGCCACCGGTCGTGGTGACCTACGTTGACGGACAGGCGATTCGGCGCCGCCGCGCGCTCCGCCAGCGGGCTGTCGTCCCAGCTGTCGACGTGCAGTCCGACCCGGCGGCCGTCATCTCCCGTCGTCATCGTCGGGTTCCCCGCGGGTGTCCTGCCGTAGATGAGCGGGTTTTCGATACCGGGCCGCGCCGGATCGTTCAGCGTCATGGCCCAGCGGATCGCCTCGACCAGCGCCATGCGGCCCGCGGGACCGTCGATCAGTGCCGCCAGCGCCTGCCCATCGCCGTCGGCCGCTGCGGCGCGCAGTGCGGTGAACGCCGAAAGCACCTGGGCGGGAACGGGAAGAACGGCGATCCAGTCACCGGGCCGGGCCTGCGGGGCGGGCGTGCCGTACAGGATGGCGCGTTCATGACAGGTCGGCGACCGCCACCGCTGGCCGGGTACCATCGCGCCATCGGAATACGTTGCGGCGCAAATGGCTTCGGTCGCCGGAAGAACGCCGGAACTCAGTTCCACCCGTCCGGCGACCGGTGCGCCGGACGGGAGCAGCAGGGTAATTCCGTCGAGGAGGCCGGGGTGGTCGATATCTTTTGGGATGATCATGGGTGTTCCAGTGGCCGGTAAGTGGTTGGGGTGCCGCGTATTTCGTGGTTATGCGGCGGCGTGCTGTCGTTGCCACCGCGCTACCGTCTCGGGTATCCGGCCGCGCAGCTGCTCGATGATGTAGGCGATCACCGGCCTGGCGGTGCACAGCAGGGTGCCGTGGCCGTCCTGGTCGCGATCGCGGGTCTCGGTATCGGCGACCAGCGAGCCGCCGCAGACGTCGAAGAACGGGCAGGACAAGCAATTTCGGGCGACCCTGCGCTCGGCCTCGACCGCACAGCGTTCGAAGACCGGGCTCGCCAGCATATCGGCGAACGGCTCGGTGAAGATATTGCCGATCGACCATTCGGGATCGCCGTAGGGTTCGCCGTAGGTGAAGCACGAACCGTCGGTGTTGACCAGCACCACCGGCAACCATTCCCGGCGGTCGCAGTATTCGGTCCGCTGGTTCCCGGCCAGATGCTGGGCCGCGAACTGCACGTAGCCGTCGAGCGGAGCCGGGGGTCGCGCCATCGTCTCGCCCGCCAGCCACAGATCGACCAGTCGGGCAAGGGCGCACAGCTCCTGTTCTCTGCTCACCTCGAACGGTGTGGTCTGGCCGGGTTCGCCGGTATCGAACAGCGGCAGCACCCGGAAGTGCAGATTCCGTTCCTCGAAGAAGCGGAACACCTCGTCGACGGCGTGGATGTTCTGTGCGGTCAGGACCGATATGCAGCCGAAGGGGATACCGTCGGCCAGCAGCGTGTCCAGGTTCCGAGCCACGCGGTCCTGCGAGTCACGGCCCGCCGCGTTCACCCGCAATCCGCCTGCCACGTCTACGGATACGCCAATGGAATCGAAACCCTCGCCGAGCAGCCGGCGGTGTTCATCGTCCAGCACAACGAGATTCGTCTGGACGCTGTTGCCCGTCGGGATCTCCGCACCGAATATCTCCCGCTGATCGGTCCACGTCTGTCGGTAGAAACGCGCAGGCTGCAGCAGCGGTTCGCCACCGTGCCAAATGAATTCGAGCTTGGTCCGCGCGCCGTCCCGGTTGTCGGTGAATCGGATATAGTCACGCAGGTTGCGATACATGGCGGCCACCTGCGCATTGGACATGGCCGCGCGATTGCCGAGTTCCGGGTATTCATAACAATATCGGCAGCGCAGATTGCAGAATTTCGAGACCTTCACCACGATCTGCATACTTCTGTTGGTCGAATCCACTTGGGGCACAATCTTTCTTGCGTTGACGTACGGGGAACGCCCACCGCCGGGACGTGCACGGCCTGGCGGCGGGCGGGTGCACGGATCAGGGTTGGGACAGCTGCTGGAAGGGGTCCGGCGGCGGATTGACCGGCGGGGGCGCCTGGTGGAACGGCTTGAACTGATCGAAGCCTGTGCCCTGACGGAATGGGCCCTCATGGAATTGATGGAACTGGTGGAACGGATTCGGTTCCACCGTGTCCTGATGCACACCGTGCGCGGCGGTGAGTTCCACGGTGGCCCCCTGGCCGAGCAGTGTCGACAGGTGAGTCAGCGGTGCGGCCCCGACCGCGGGGGTCGGCACCGGCGGGGCGGTCGCCGCCTCGGCCGGACCGGCGACGCCGGCCACGACAGCCGGAACGGCGGTCATGGTCGCGGCGATCGCGGCGAGCCGGGCTATGGCCGCGGCTCTACTGCTTGGAGATGACATTCGGTTTCCTTCCGGTTGAGCCCCCGCCGGTACCGGTGGGCATCGGCGGGGACATTTACGGATACGTCCGGGCGTTACACGCCGGGACCGGAAACCGATGCGGTGCACATCCTTCGAACGCTGGCCAGACGAGACTCACTGGGCCACAACATCGTCGGCGGATAGACCGCCGCGACGGGCAATGGGCAGCAGCGCGCCGAGAATGCCGAGGCTCGCAAGGGATATGAGATCCAGCGAGATGGCGGACAGCAGTACGCTCGCCATCAGCATGACCGGACTCCACCACGGCAGCCTGCCCGCCCGTGCGAGCAGGATCGCCAGCACTACCAATCCGAGGTAGAAAAGCTGCGGCCCAACGGTGTACACCGCGAGGTGGACGCCCGGGATCATCCAGAAATCGTGGTAGAGCTCGTTCATCCGAGCGTTGTCGCTCGCCATGGCGGCGACGACGATATCGGCGCCGAACTGAATGATCGCGGCGATCAACCCGGCGATGGTGACGGCCACGACGCCGCGCCGGGCCGCGGTGCGCGGCAGTTCCCCGCCCAGGCCGAGCACCACCGGAACGAACAGCACCAATGCGGCCAGCCCGGCGAGATGCGCGGCCTGCCAGGCGAAACCGGGACCATACTGCCCGCCCGCCCTTCCGGCAAGCCGGATCAGACCGTATCCGCAGAAACACAGAGATGCCGAAACAGTCAGCGCACCAGAAAATTTCACCTACTCATCCTGGCGGCCCGCCGCTCAGCGGACCTCAGGGAAAACCCTGGTTCAGGCCCTGAACGGCGGAACCATACCGCTCCCAACCGCTTTGAGCGCGGTCAGTCGAGCCCTTCGACCACCCGGACATCGCGCCGCACCGTATCGCCGAGCACGGCGACGGCTTGCTGATAGCTCGCACTGCGGTAGGCGGCGAGCGCCGCCGCGTAACTGGGGAACTCCACCAGCACGGTGCGCTCGGCGATGCCGAGCTCGAATCCGGTAACCCGGCCGCCTCGGGCCAGTATCCGCCCACCCGCCGCCTCCAGCGCCGGTTTGGCGAGCGCTCCGTATTCGGCCAGCCTTTCCGGATCCTGCACCGAGCGATAGGTGCCGACCAAGTATCCCTTCGCCACTTCCGACCTGCCCTTCTTATTCGAATGTTTTCCGGGACGGATACTAGGTGCCGGATCGCGGCAGGCTTAATTCCTTTTCCGAATGCGGTATGCACCACAGTTATGTTGGCTGGTCACGGTCTATGCTCGATGGTTATGGATGTCGAATTGCGGCAACTCCGCGCATTTATCGAATTGGCTCGGGAACGGTCGTTCACCCGGGCGGCGGAGCGATTGCACATCACCCAGCCTGCTCTTACGCGCACCATCCAGCAGCTGGAAACCGCGGTGTGTGCCCGACTTTTCGAGCGCAGTTCGCGCCACGTCGCGCTGACCGCCGAGGGCCGCGAGCTGCTGGAACCGGTGGAACGCGCACTCGGCGAGCTGAACCGGGCCGTCGACGCACTGCACCAGCGGGGCACGGTCCGGTTGGGTTTCAGCTGGCTGATGCCGGATCCGTGGGCGCAGAAAACCATCGACGAATTCGAGCGCAGCTGCGGCCACCGGGTGCAGGTGACGCGCTGCGAGGACCCGCTGGCCGATCTGCGGCGGCACGCGATCGATATCGCCCTGGTCCGTGGGGATGTCGATGCGGAACGGTCGATCCGGCTGGTGCACCTGTTCGACGAGGCGCGCGTCGCGGTGGCGTGCTCGATCCGGTCGGAGCTGCGCGACGCCGAATCCATCGATTGGCGCGAGGTGCCGCGCTGGCCACTGGTGGCGAACGTGGTCAGCGGGGCCACCGGGCCATGGTCGTGGTCGCCCGGCGCGGGTCCGGCGACGGTGATCGAGACCGCGAACTACGACGAATGGGTGGAAGCGGTGGCCGCGAATAGGGGCATCGGCGTCGCGCCGGAGAGCGGACGGCGCCGGATAAACCATCCCGGAGTGATGTTCATCCCATTGCTGAACGCACCCGCATTTCCGGTTCGACTGGCATATTTGCCGCAGTCGCAACGGCTGCCGCTGCGCCGTTTTATCGATGTGGCAGTGGCCTCGGTGGACTGACGCTCACATCGATCTATACGCTGCGGAAATAGATCCGGCACATCAGGCATTTCTCATCGGCGTGCGGAATATCTAGCGTTATCCGCGGGCTTCGTCCGCTGATGCCCGGAAAGAGCGCTGATGATCGATCACGAATTACGTACAGAGAAATCTGCGGCCGTCGCAGGAATCCGGATATTCGCCGTATACGCGGGTGCGGCACTCGGCCCGCTCGGCGGTGGAGTGGTGGCCCCGATGTTGCCGCAGATCGCCGGCTCGTTCCACGCCTCCACCGATACGACGGCATTGACGATGACCGCGTACTTCATTCCCTTCGCGGCCGTGCAGCTGATCTCGGGGACCGTCGGGGAACGTTGGGGTAGGCGCCGGACCGTGCTTGCCGCATATCTGATCTACCTGATCGCCGCGGTCGCTGGGGCGGCGGCGCCGAATATGGTGGCGCTGTTGGCGACTCGGACGATCATGGGTACCGCGAACGCGTTCATCTCGCCGCTGCTGCTATCCGGATTGGCCGATATGGTGCCCACCGCCCGGCTGAGCCGAGCGGTCGGACTGCTCGCCAGCTGCCAGGCCGCCGGACAGTCGGTGGCGCCACTGCTCGGAGGTATTGCGGCAGCGACGAATTGGCGTTGGGCGTTCGTCGGCGTCGCCGTCGCGGCCGGTGCGCTCGCGCTGGCGCCACCACCGGGAGCGCCCCGCCCGGGCGCCCGAGCACCGCGCCTACGGCCGCTGGTGAATCGGCGGATGGGCAAGCTGTCGGCGGCCGCGTTCGTCAGCTACTTCGGCGCGGCCGGATTGCCGTTCCTGGTAGCGCTGTACGCCGGGGAGCACCTGCGGGTCCGGCCCGCCGTGATCGGTGTCGCCCTCCTCGGATTCGGCGTCGCCGGACTGCTGCTCGGCGCGAGCTGGGGCGCGCTCGGCGACCGGTTCGGCGCCCGGCGCTGCGGGGCGATCGCCGCCGTCTGCTCGGCGGTGCTCGTCATCGCGACCGGATCGACGACAACGCTGCTGGAGCTGGTCATCTGCTGGACCGCCGCGGGCGTCGCCTACTCGATGCTCAATGTGTCGCTGCAAAACCTCACTGTCCGTGAGGTTCCCGACAATCGAGGTGGCGCGCTGTCCGCGGTGTCGGCATTCCGATTCGGCGGGGCCGCCGTCGCCCCCGTCGCCCTGCTGCCGCTGTACCACGTGGCGCCCGAGCTGGCGTTCCTCGTCTCCGGTGGATCGCTGCTGGTGGCGACGGTCAGCCTGGCGCTCTTGCGGCCGCCGGTCGCGCTCGCGGCACTGCGGCCGTGACTCGGAGCTCCGGGCGAGGGAGCAACAGATGTGGTTGGCCGCCAGTGGTTTTCGACCGGACTATTGTTGGGTTCGATCGACGTCCGGTACGAGAGAGGATGTGCTGTGCCGACAGGGGGGCACAACGAATATCTGTTCGAGACAATGGGTTCGGAGCCTCGGCTGATCGCCGACGGCGGTCGCGCACGCGATTTCCGCAAGGTATCCAGCATCTTTCGGGGCGCCGAGCGGACGTTGATGAACGGTCTGCTCGCCGAGGTCGTCGCGACGGGGGAGACCGTGGTCCGGACCGGCCGCACCGCCGACGACGAACCGCGCACGATCACCGGATTTCCGGTGATCGGTCCGGACAACAACGTCGCCGGTGTGCGGGTCGCGGCCGGTGCCGATACCGTAGCGCCCGTTCACCATCGGACCACCGTCGCTTATCAGTGGGAGCTTGGGATTCCGAACGGTCCACCGCGCCTGCACATGCCGCAGCAACTGGTGGATCTGTTGGAGATCACCGAAACCCACCGGGATCGAGTGGTGTTCGGGCCGTTGGACTTTTTCATCCGGGTCGCCCGGACTCCGCAACTCGTGCGGATGTGGGAGTCGATCGTGGATGCGCAACCCGGCTATGTGGACTCCGGGACGTTGCTCATGCAGACCGGTGACGGGCGGCCGTGGGCGCTGCTGTACGCGCAACGATACGTGACGACCGAGGTGGGCCCGCGGCTGCGGGTGCTGTGCCAGGACGTCACCGACATCATGGACACGCGTGAGATGCGCAGGGAGATAATGGATGTCAACCTGGCGCACGCGGCCATCGAGTCCAGTGGGCAGTTCGGCAATATCTGGGACTGGCGGTGGCCGGTCACCTGCATCCTGAAATGGATTCCGGGTTTCCCGCCCGGTCTGGGGCACGGCGCCAGCAGCGGCCAGCGGCCGGGGCTGCATCCGGACGATATCGCCCGGATGCCCGAGATCCGCGCGCGTGCGTTCGCCGAAGGGCATGTGCGAGAACGTGTTCGAGCGCGCCGATTGGCAGGCGGTTGGATGTCGGGCACCTTCACCTGGCGTCCCATCGATCCGGAGGTATCGAAGACCATCGGTTTCGCATTGGTGAAGTTCGATGAGCCGGACAGCGAGTGACCGCCAGGTTGGCCGAAATTGTCAACGGATACCGATCATGGCTCGACTACTGTCGTGAATTGCGGTATGTCACTTCGAGGTCGGCCCCTTCCGGCGGTCCTCCCGCCATCCCGTACCACGCGTACCTCCCGATGAGGTTGTGGCGCCCCCGCACATCCGGGGCGTTACCCGCGCTCGACGGTTCCCGCAGGCGACTGCATGCGCCCACACCATCGAGGCCGAGGTATGCCCATCTTCCACTCCGTCCATATCCATTCGACATACCGCGAGTGCACCGAGGACCCCCAGCCGTGGGGTTCCGTCAGCATTCATCAGGACATCGGTTGCCGTTCGACCGAATCCGGTGAAAGTTGTTGGGGGAGTGCTGATCCCCGAGCTCCCGGAGGTGGACCGCCCGACGCCGCGAGTCGACGCCGAAGGCTCCGCTGAACCGTGCCGTCGCGGCGATCACGATGGCGAGCACGGGGAGCACCCATAGGGCGGTGCTCAGTCCGGTGCGGTCGGCCAGATGGCCGATAAGTGGCGGACCCGAAACATAGCCGAACCATCCCAGCGCCGCGACGGTGGCGATGGCCGAACCGGGATCGGTGTGCGAATTGTCTCGGCCGACAGCGGCTGCCGCGCTGAACGCGCTCGGCACGAGCAACGCCAGCCCGACTCCCGTCGCGGCAAAGCCGAGTACCGCGGCCATCGGCTGGTGAAGTGCCAATGCCGCGCAGATGCCAACCGCGAACACCGTCGCCAGCGCCGGAAGAAGTGTCCTGTTGCCGAATCGGCGTTGCAGCACAGTGCCGCTCAGCCTCGTCAGCACCATCGTCAACGCGTACGCCGCGTAGCCGAGGCCGGACGACGCCGCACCGGCGCCGAGGTCATCGCGGAGATAGGTCGCCGACCAGTCCGCGACCACGCCCTCGCACAACATGGAAGCAAAAGCTATGCCGCCCAACATCAACACCGGTACCGAGACGACTCGTCGCGTTGAATTTATTTCGGTTACAGCAGGTTTCACGCTATCGGCGATAAGTGCTCGAGACAGCGCCCAGACCAGCGCGATCGCGATCGTGCCGAGCCCGGCAAGCTGGCTGCTCAGCTCGACGCCGATCGCGACGGCACCCGCGCCGACCAGCGCGCCCGCGAAGCCGCCGATGCTCCAAATCCCGTGCAGCCGAGACATTATCGGTGTGGCGACCGCCTGCTCCACCGTCACGGCCTGGGTATTCATCGCCACGTCGAACGCGCCCTGGAACAGGCCCCAGAACGCGAGCGCGACGAACAGCAGGATCGCCGAATCCGCGAGTCCGACCGCGACCCCGCAGACCGCATACCCGACCACCGTCGCCTGGATCATCCGCGTGCTGCCGACCCGTGACAGCAACCAGCCCGTTATCGTCATCGCGGTCACCGAGCCGATCGGGGCGCCGAGCAGTACGGTGCCCAAATCCGCGTCGTCGAGTTCCAACCGGTCCTTGATCTGTGGGATGTGCGCGGTCCACGATGCGAACAGCAGCGCGTGCACGAAGAACGTCGCCGCGATCGAAACCTGGGCGCGCACAAGCGGTCTCGCCTCGGTGACGGTCGCGGTTCGCGCCGGATCAGACACGATGCACCTCGATGCCTTCGGCCTGTAAGGCCGCGACCGCGTCCTGCGGGGCGTCGGTATCGGTGACGACGATATCGATGGCCGAGGTCTGGCAGACGACGGCCATCGCCGTGCGCGCGAACTTGCTGGAGTCGACCATCGCGATGGTCCGCGTCGACGCGGACATCGCCGCCCGCTTGACCGCCGCGTCCTGAAGGTCGTAGGCCGTCACACCGCGGTGGGGGCTGAAGCCGCAGCAGGTCAACAACATCGTGTCGAACCGAAGCGTCGCCAGATTCTGCTCGGTCATCGGCCCGACCAGTGACAACTCACCTGACCGCACGGTTCCGCCCGGCAGCAGCAGCGAAATCCGCGCCGCCGCCGCGAGTACCGCGAGCGAATTGACCGCGAGGGGCACGACGGTGACCCGGCGTGGGCTCAACGCGTGCGCCGCGGCCAAACCCGTTGTGCCGCTGTCGAGGACAACCGATTCACCATCGGCGATGAGCGAGATGGCGGCGGCGGCGATCCGGGCCTTGACCGCACTGCGCTCCAACTCCCGCATGGCGAACGGCAACTCTTCGCCCCGCAACATCGAACTGACCGCGCCGCCGCGCACCCGCCGCAGCACCCCGGCCTGCTCCAGATCGGCCAGATCACGCCGAACCGTAACCTCCGATGTCCCTAATGCGCGGGCCAGTTCCGCAACGGTGACCACCTCGGTGGCCTGCAACGCCCGAACGATCTCCGCATGCCGGTCCTCTGCCACAGTCATACTCATAACGTACATCATCTGTGATCATTCGAAAGCAATCTGTGATCGATTCGAAGGATCGCTGCTGGGATGCGCCCGTGTCCGATTCTGTTCGTTGCCGGTAACCCGCTACCGGGCGTCGGCGCGCAGCCGGGCGAAGTTGTCGTAGGTCCGCTCGACTTGGGCCCGGCCGATCGCGGTGTATTCGCGCAGGCGTTGTTCGTAGCGGGCCACCGCGGTCGGCAGATCCGAGTCGCCGTCGCGCGCCTCGATCAACTCGGCGGTGAGCAGATCGGTATGCAGCAGTGCGACATTGGCGCCGTTGCCGCCGGGCGGTGCGAGGTGCCCGGCGTCGCCGAGCAGGGTGACCGCGCGAGTCGGCCACGCGGGCAACGGATCTCCCAGGCGCATGGGCACGATCCCGCTGTTCTCGGGATCGGCGTGCCGCACCAGGGCGCGCAGCTCCGGATGCCATTCGCGGATCGAATCGAGTATCCGGCTCGGGTCGCCGTCCGCGGGCGCCGGGCCGGGCATCAGGAAAACCCAGCGGATATAACTGGAGACGTCGAGCAGCCGCACATCCGGCGCCATGGTCTGCGCGGACAGTGCGGGCGACCGACGAAAACGCATGGCGCCCAGCATCAATTGAATGTCCGGGCTGGTGACGAAGAGACTCCGCCCGGAAACCAACCCCGCGAACCGCTCGGTGAGCGGAGTGCGCCCGATGGCGGCGCAGATCGGGAGTTCGCGCATCTCGACCTGCGGCAGGAGTTGTCTGCGCACCTTGGAGCCCAAGCCGTCCGCGCCGATGACCAGATCGGCCGATGCGCGGCGGCCGTCGGCGAACGCCAATTCGACGCTTCCATCGGCCAACTCGGTATACCGCTCGAACCTGTGGCCGAACCGGACATGGTCGGCCACATCGGCGAACAGCAGGTGGCGCAGCACATTGCGGTCGAACATCCGGCCGTGCTGGCTGACCTCGGGCTTGTCGAGCGCGATCAGCTGTGGATCCACGGTGCGTGCGGTGCCGTGGAATTCCTCACCGATCGCCTCGAGCAGCTCGTGCAGCCGGGTGGGTACCGCGCGGCGTAGCGCCGCGAATCCCTCCTCCTCCAACGTGATTCGGTATCCCTGGAAGCGGGCCTGCAGCGCCGCGTCTCGTTCGTAGACCTCGACCTGGAACCCTGCTGCCAGCAATCGATGGGCCAGTGCCAAACCGCCGAGTCCGGCGCCGATGATCGCAATTCGCATGCGGCTCAGCGTGCTCGGACCCTCTTGCGGCGCGCTTGCGCCGCACATGCGTCGGCTCGGGACAGGCTCAACGCACCGGTCAGGAATTCTTGCGGGTGAACGTGTACACCGAGCTCTGCATCTTGCAGGGAATCGGCTTGTCGACCACCACCGTGAGATTGCCGGAGGCCGGATCGTAATCCAGGCCCTCGGATTCGAAGGTGCCGTGGCAGACGCTGAGCTGCGGCAGAGTGCCGACGGAACGCACCCTCGCCGATTTGTCCTTGCCGTCGAGCACCCCGCTCCAGCTGACCTCCAACAGGGTGGGCGTGGTCCCGCCGCCGTTCGGGACGTCGGAGGTGCACAGCAGCGTCGTCGCGTCGAAAAAGGTGCAGCCCTGCACATTCTGCACCGGCTTGTCGAGGTTCAGATACCCGGACCGAGTGATCGGTCCGGCCTGTGCCGCCGCCGTATTGAGCAGCGGTGTCGGGAAAATCAGGAAGCGGGACATGCGATCCCACTCGCCGTTGAGCATCCACTGACCGTCGGGGGTGACAGCGACCCACGAATTATTGAAGCGCGCACCGGGTTCCAGCGTGTAGACGAAATCCGCGGTCGCGCCCGCGGGGTCCGTCGCACGGAAGAGTTTCGTCGAGCGACCCGACTGCTCGTAGGCGTCGAAGAGGTAGCCCTGTGCCGAATCCGGATCGCCGACGTGATTCCAGCCCTTGTCCGCCAGGTCGGCGGGCACCTGCCCGACGCCGCGGAACACCAATTCCGAACCGGCGGCGGTCTTTCGGGTCGCGACACCCTCGCCGACGGTGAACACCGAATCCTGCCGCACCGCGGTCTGCTGCCAACCTTCCAGCGCGGCTTCGGTGTTCATCTCCGCCTGCGGCGCCTGCTGTGCCGGTTGCGCTGCGGCGACAGCCGGAACAGTAAGCGCGACAAAGGCTGCCGCGCAGATCGCACCCCAACATAGTCTCATTCGCGTCTTCCCCGTCCAATCTGCCCGATACCCCATGCGAATCCTGTCATGCGAGCGCATGATTCGGGCGAGCTTGCCGGCACGCCGGGAATGTCAGCGGGCTGAAAACGAGCTCGGCGCCGCCACAACCCGCTGCGACCGATGAGTTCCTTTGCGGCTAATGGACTTTCGATCCACCACCGGATGACTTCTTGCCGGATCCGGAGGTAAGGGCGTCACCCGCCTTGCCGAACGAACTGCTGCCCGTGCCCAGCGCCGCGCTGCCGGAGCCGAGCGCCTTGGCCAGCACGCCCAGCGGCTCGGCGATCGCGCTGCCGGTGCCTCCGGTGCTTCCGCTGCTGATCAGGCCCGCCACCGGCGCGGCGGCGGCGCTGCCCGTGCCGAGGGCCGAGCTGCCGCTGCCGAGGGCCTGCGCCAGCGCGCCGCCCGCGGAGCTGCCGCTGTTCAAAACCTCGGCGATACTGCTCAGCACCGCACCGAGATCGGGCGCCTTCTTCGAGTCGGCGACGGGCTCGGGGCGGGCGTGGCGGGGGCGCGTGGTCGGACGATCGGACACGTTCAGCGTCCGGCTCTTGTTCGGGGCCTTCGGCTCGGTATCCACGGCGGCCGTGTCGGGTTCCGACGAAGCCTCGTCATCCGGGTCGGTGGCGTCGGTGAGCGGCAGACCGCGCTGGCTCGACGGCGCTTTCGGTTGTCCTACTTCGTATTCGATCGGGTCGGTCGCCGGCGCGACCGCGGCGATGCGGTCCGTCGTCGGTGCGACCGCGGCGGGCGGGGCCGCATTGTCGGATTGCGGTGCGGTATCGAGATCGGTCCAATTGCTGGCCAGGGTCGTCGCCCGATCATCCGGCGTCGGTCCGTGCTCGGCCGAGACCGCGGCCGTGATCAGCGCGGTCATCGAAAGCATGGCCAACCGCGCCGAAATCAGGGGATTGCGCGGTGCGCTGTGTTTACCCATCAGTTCTGTCCTTCTGGAGTCGTGGATTTTCGCGAATTCGAATACTCGATGGCGCGATAATTTCGCGACGGGCGTATATCGATCTGGACAAGCTGCGGCATTGCAATTCGAAGCGTATGTGCCGGAATGCGAGATGGCCAGCCCGATGAGGCCGCCTAAAGATGAGTTAATCTCGGCCGAAACCCCTGGTGAGTCTTAAGTAGTGGCTTAAAACCCTTTCAGTGCAACACGATTCGCATTGCGAGCAGGTCACGGTTTGCCTACGATTGGGTGGCGGACCTGCTGACGGGTTTCGCTGGACCGAATATATCGAATCCGTTCCGATGATATTTCGGATGCCGACTCCGGGCATCGAATTACGCGGGATATTTCTTATTCGCTCAGGCCGGAATATCCGAGCGCGCAGTCATCGCACATCATGCCGACGGCGAAATGCTGTGCGCCTGTGCGGGGACGCTGTTTCTACCCGACATACCTCGAAGGAATCATGAGCCTTTCATCCCTTTCACTGCGATCACTGTCCGCCGCCGTCGGGCTGTCGGCCGTCGCGTTCTGTACCGTCACGGCGGCGCCCGTCGCCTTCGCGGCACCGCAGTCCGCATCCGCCGCCGACGAGGTGATCAGCCTGACCAACGCCGAACGCGCCAAGGCCGGATGCCCCGCGCTGAAGACGGAAAGTCATCTCACCCGCGCCGCCCAAGACCACACCGAGGATATGGCGGCCAACGGATACCTCGATCACAACTCGTCGAAGGGTGATCCGGGTGACCGGATCAGCGCGGCGGGCTACCGCGCTCAGGGCTGGGCCGAGAACATCGCCGAAGGTCAGCGGAGCCCCGCCGAGGTGGTCGACGCCTGGATGAACAGCGCGGGACATCGCGCCAATATCCTCAACTGCGACCTTCAGGACATCGGTGTCGGCTATGCCACGAGCGGCGACGGCACGCCCTATTGGACCCAGGACTTCGGCACCCCCGCTGGGGCGAGCCCGGGTCGGCCGGGTGACGGCAACAACCCCGGCGATGGCAACAACCCTGGCAACGGCAACAACCCCGGCAACGGCGATCCCAGTGACGGCAACAACCCCGGTGACGGATACCCCAGCGATGGTGACACCTATCCGGGCGGTGACAACGACTGGGGCAACTGGGATACCTCCGACACCGGCCAAATCCCGTGGGACCCATGGCACAACGGCTACGACATGCCGTCCGAAGGTCAGATGGACGAATACTCGATGTACTGATCCAGTGGGATAGTGGCAACCGTGACAACGGAATTCACGGTGCGTCCGGTCGGCTGGGTGGAATCGTCGCTCACCGACCGGGCTGCGGCCCCCAAACAGGGTGACGAAGGCGCGCCGCAGGCGCGGATCAGGTTGTGCGCGGATATCTTCGAGGCCGCGGCCGACCTGCGGCCCGGTACCGAGGTGCTGGTGCTGACCTGGCTGCACCAGGCGGATCGCGATGTTCTGACGGTGCGTCCGCGCGGGGATATGTCGCGGCCGCCGACCGGCGTCTTCGCCACCCGGTCCCCGGCGCGGCCGAATCCGATTGGGCTGCACCGGGTGACGATCACCGGAATCGATGGAATGTTCCTCGCGGTCGACGCGCTGGAGGCCGTCGACGGCACACCGGTCATCGATCTGAAGCCGGTGCTCGGCGGGGCCGACGAGCGATGATCGCCACCGTCGTCATCCGTCAGTCGTTTTCGGGCAAGGGGCGGATCAGCGGGGTCAATATCCGGCGATAGTCCTCGAATCCGATGTAGTCCGCGGCGTCGATCTCGATGGTCTGCGCGGTATCGGGGTGGGCGAAGGAGTGCTCACCGGTCAGGCGGGCTCGGTCGTCGTAGTGCCACAGCATCGCGATCAGTTGCCGCACAATGTAATAGCCTTCCGGGTCCGCGTCCGGCAGTTGGTCGCCGCGCAGATACAGGTCGTAGACCGCCTCCGAGGCGAATCCCCAGTCCGCGACCGCGAGTCGCTCGTCACGGATCACGACCACGGTGCCACCCGATTCGGCCATCGTCCGGTAATAGTCGGAAACCTGTTGTCTGCCATCGAGTGTCAGGCTCCGGCCATCGATGTTCATGTAGTAGACCGGATGTTCGACCGTCATATCGGGCGCGAAGATCTCCGCCCACCGGCCGGTGACCTCCAGCAGGGCATGCCGGCGATAGTTCTCCAGGATCCGGCGGTGATGCCGGTCGCGCGTCACGGCGAGCAGCTCGTCGGCGGCCCGGGTAAGTGCGGCGATGTCGTCCAGGATGACGGCCATTTTGTTCTCTCCCAACGGGTTCCGTAGAACCGGTAGTGGTACTGCCGTTTCAAGGTACCCCATGAAACGGTAGTATTACTACCGGTTTACCGTGCGACGTCAGCGGTGGCCGAGCCCTGCCTTGAAAGCGGTGAACAAGTTGCGCCCGTACTGCCAGACGCCAAGGCCGCTGGCGGAATTGATGTGTCCGAGGCGACCCGCGACGATGTGGTCGAGTCGCCACCCGGCCGCCAAGGCGGCGGTTGCGGCGGGCGCGCAGTAGGGATCGTCGGTGCTCGAGACCACGACACCGGGCAACTTCAGCGGCGCGGTGGTGGTCGGAGTGAAACTCCTTGCGGCCGTTGGGAAGTTCGGGCCCGAGCTGTCTGGAGGCGCGACGAGGAACACGCCGATCACGTTCGCGGCGCCGGGGCGTCGGCGGATCAACCATTCGGCGACCGCAAGGCAGCCGAGGCTGTGGGCCACCGCCACCGTCTCCGGTGCCGCGACGGCGCGATCGAGGGCATCGAGCCAATCGTCCAGGTCGGGTTCGGTCCAGGACGACGGTGCGATACGCGTTGCCGCCGTACCCCATTCGGATTGCCAGTGGCTCTGCCAGTGATCGGCGTCGGAGTCATCGATGCCGGGAACGATCAGATAGTGCACTATCGTTGCCTTTCATTCCCTGAAGCGGGATGGTGCGGATGTTTCGATGGACAACTGTGTGCGATCCATTCGCCGCTGTCACGGCAGGCCGATGAATGGAAAGCGAATGACCACACGGACAACGGTTTCATTGGATCCGACCGACCGGGCGATCCTTCGGTTGTTGCAAACCGAGGCCCGCCTCGGTGTCACCGAGATCGGCCGCCGGGTCAATCTGTCCCAACCGGCGGTATCGGCACGGATCAAACGCCTCGAACAATCGGGTGTCATCACCGGCTACCGTGCCGTGGTCGATC
Organism: Nocardia sp. JCM 34519.1; assembly: GCF_020361265.1. NCBI lineage: Bacteria > Bacillati > Actinomycetota > Actinomycetes > Mycobacteriales > Nocardiaceae > Nocardia > Nocardia sp. JCM 34519.1. The sequence continues at coordinate 167,109 of NZ_JAIRBR010000011.1, read as the reverse complement.
CGGTGGCGCTCGGCCTGAATCTGCATGCCGTCATCCGGTTGCGCACCACCCATGCCCACCTCGCCGCCGTCCTCGCGCATTTCGCGGAGGTCCCCGAGATCACCACCGTCTACCGGCTGACAGGGGAGGACTGTTTCTTGATCGATGTGTTCGCCGACAGCTCCGAACGCATCGAACAGATCGTCGACGCGGTCGCCCGATTCGGTCCCGTCACAACATCTCTGGTCCTGCGAACCTACGAAACCAAACCCGTCGCACCCCGCTAGATACGAAGCGGCCCCGGTAACCGAGAGGTCACCGGGGCCGCTTTCAGGCCGCTCGACAGAGCACCCCCGTATCAGCCGGCGCTGATGCTGATCCCCGTACCGACAACCTTGACAATTTCGATCGCCAGGTTGGCGAGTGCGGTGAGCAGTTCGAGCATGAGGTGACTCCAATCATTCGGTACTACATCGGACGCTCGAGCATCCGTGAAATATTTTTCGGGAAAATGAACGCGCGGCGGCCGAGCGGCTTCGAATACCGGACGTTTCGCCGAAGCGGGCGACTAGCACGCGTTATAGCTCGGAAATAATTCTATGTAAAAACTCACGGTTTCAACGGAATTCGCCCACATCGGACATTGTGCTGGTTTCGATCATTCGGCGCATTCGATATTTTAATGAACTCGGCGTATAGGCAGAATATGACATTTCGTCCGATTGTGCGACCGATGAACCGACCGGCTCATCGCCGGACGATGCGGTCCCGTATGCGGGCTTCCCCGGTGCGATCGCAGGAGGTCTTGCAGTCCCGCTATCTAGTGCTACTATCTACCGGTAGTCAATGGCACTAGGTAGTGATCGAGGGTGATCATGACGATGACAACACAGCAAAATCCGGCGATCCGGGTGCGAGGTCTGGAGAAGTCGTACAAGGACCTGCACGTGCTGCGCGGCGTGGATTTCGACGTGGCGCGGGGCGATATCTTCGCCCTGCTCGGCTCCAACGGGGCGGGCAAAACCACGGCCGTGCGAATCCTGTCCACGCTGCTGAAGGCCGACGCGGGTACGGCGAGCGTCAACGGCTACGACGTGGCCGCGCAGCCGGACAGTGTGCGTGAATCCATCAGCCTCACCGGGCAATTCGCCGCCGTCGACGAAATCCTCAGCGGGCGGGAGAATCTCGTGCTCGTCGCGCATCTGCGGCGCGTCGCGAATCCGAGCGCGGTCGCCGACGACCTGCTCGCGCGTTTTTCGCTTACCGACGCGGCCACCCGGAAGGTGTCGACATATTCCGGCGGTATGCGCCGCCGCCTCGATATCGCGATGAGCCTCATCGGAAATCCGCCGGTCGTATTCCTCGACGAGCCGACAACCGGCCTCGACCCCCAGGCCCGTATCGAGGTGTGGGAAGCGGTGAAAGAGCTTGCCGCACAAGGCACCACAGTGTTGCTCACCACGCAATACCTGGACGAGGCCGAACAACTCGCCGACCGGATCGCGATCCTGCACGAGGGCCGGATCATCGTGAACGGCACCCTCGCCGAACTGAAGCAACTGCTGCCACCGGCCAGGGTCGAATACATCGAGAAGCAACCAACTCTGGAAGACGTTTTTCTTGCCCTCGTCGGCAGCAACAGCACGAGTAAGGATCAATAATGACAACACGTTTTCTCGGCGACACCGGCTACCTGCTCGGCCGATCGCTGCGCCATATCCTGCGCAGCCCCGACACCATTATCACGACCGCGATCACTCCGATCGCGATGATGCTGCTGTTCGTCTACGTTTTCGGCGGCGCGATCAAGTCGGGGTCGGATGAGTACGTGAACTACCTATTGCCCGGCATTCTGCTCATCACCATTGCCTCGGGCATTTCCTACACCGCATACCGGCTCTTCCTGGATATGAAGAACGGCATCGTCGAACGATTCCAGTCCATGCCGATCGCCCGCTCGTCCATCCTATGGGCGCATGTGCTGACGTCGTTGGTGGCCAACGCGATCTCCGTCGTCGTTGTCGTACTCGTCGCCCTGCTCATGGGTTTCCGCTCCGGCGCGGGCGTGCCGGCCTGGTTCGCGATCGCCGGGATTCTGCTCCTGGTCACCCTGGCATTGACCTGGCTCGCCGTCATCCCCGGCCTCACCGCGAAAACCACCGACGGTGCGGGCGGATTCTCCTACCCGCTCATCTTCCTGCCATTCATCAGTTCGGCATTCGTGCCGACCGACAGCATGCCCGGACCGGTGCGCGCCTTCGCCGAACACCAGCCGGCCACCTCGATCGTCAACGCCATCCGCGACCTGTTCGCGCAGCAGCCGGTCGGCAACGACATCTGGATCGCCCTCGGCTGGTGCGTCGGCATCCTTCTTGTCGCGTATTACTTCTCGATGGTCGTCTACCGCCGCAAGGTCTCCTGACCGAGCTCGCGTGAATTCTCCTGGTCCACACCGGATGTGGAGCGGGAGATTACGGGAGTACGAGGCAGACGGGTCCGAGCTGGATGCCGGTGCCGACGTTCACCGATGCGGTGACAGGTGTTGCGCCGGGGTGGTTTTCGATCACCCAGATGCGGTGCGCGCCTTTGGTCGTCGGCGTCCAGGTGACGGTCGCCTTGCCGTCCACATCGGTGGCCAGGTAGCTCGGCTTCAGCGTTTGGGTGGTGCGGTCGTTGGCGGTTTCGTCGACGAAGATCAGCGCGTCGTCCGGCGGGGCGCTCGCGGTGACCTGGTACGAGCAACCGGTGCCGTAGGAACTCGAACTGCCGAAGCTGAGTCCGGGTGCGACGTCCACGCGGCTGATGTCGGCCTGTGCGGCGGGCGACGCGAGGCCGATGGCGGTGATCAGCGCGCCGGATGTCAGTGCCGCCACGGCGACCTTCTTCGAGTGGATCAAGGCGAAACTCCCTCTGTGTCAACAGGTTTCCCCTTCAAAGGGGTTGAAATCGAGAGTACACAGGCGGAGTGCTGCCACCCGACCCCAGTTTCGGGGGATGGTGTTTCTTCGCGAGGTCGCGTCGGTCGGCCGCGGAAATGCCCCCGAGTCATGCACTGCTCGAGGGCATTCCGTTGGAAGATCCGCGGTAGGTCAGCTGGTCGGGGCGCTCCTGCTGCCTGCCGTGGCGGGCGAATTCGTCCTAGGCGTCGCGTCGGGTGCTGCCGGTGCGGCGGTCGGAAGCGGGTCCGCCATGGCCATATTGATCACCATGTTGCCGAAACCCCTTGACATGAACTCCATTACAGCGAAATCGTTATTGTTGAAGTTGTCGCACCAGCGGAACGGGTTGTCCACGCAGCCGCCGTCGGTGCCGGGGACGTTGCCCTCGAAGTTGCCGGTGGTCCCGCCGAACAGGGCGACATCCGAATCCAGCTTGCAGCAGTCCTGCCCGGTGAGTACGCCACTGGCCGGGATCCCCGCCTGGTTGAAGGTGAAGGCATCGGTGCCCACCGGCGAGAACAGGATGTTCTTCTTGCCGATCGAGTCGAAGTATTTGATACCCAGATCCCGGGCGACCTGCGACGGTTTGTACACGTTCGGCGGGAATTGCGTGGAGACGGTGCGGGTGAACAGATCCACCCCGGCCGGGTCGAGCACGCCGACATCATAATTGGGCGTTGCGGTCACATCCGCGTCCAAGTCGTACCCGATCTTGGCTTTATCGGCAGCGCTGAGATTGTTGACGTAGTACGTCGAACCCAGCAGGCCGAGTTCCTCGCCGCCGAACCAGATGAACCGTAACTTGTTGTGCGGCTTGGCCTTGTGCAGCAGTTGGGCGATGTTCAGGATCGTCGTCGAGCCGGAGGCGTTGTCGAGCATCCCGGCGCCGTAAATGGCGTCCAGATGCGCGTCGACGACGACGGTGTGGTCCGGGTCGCCTTCCTTGGAGTCGGCGATCACGTTGTAGTCATCGGCATTCGGATTCACCACCGCCTGTACGTCGATGGTCATCGTCGGTACCGCGGAACCACCCGCGTCGACCTGGGTGAGCAGGTCGCTGCCCGTCGCGAACGAAGTGAACGCGACCGGGATCTGCGGCACGATCCGGTTGCCGTTGGCGTCCACCAGGCTGCCGTTGACGACGCCGGTACGCCCCGGATTTCCCTCGTTGAAGATGATCACTCCGGTGGCGCCCGCGGTTTGGGCGTTCTGCACCTTGACGCCGTAGGAGCAGCCGCCGCGCTGGATCAGCGCGATATGGCCCGCAGTGAAACCCGTGAAATCGGCGGCGGTACAGCCGCTGGTCGAGCTGGGCGTCGGGGTCGGCGGGATGACGATTCCGCCCGCGGCTTGCAGCGGCGCCGTGGCCGACCCTTGGGCCTGGCCGGGATTCCAGTCGGTGACGACGGTGTAATCGTGTGGCGTCGGCGATGTTTCGCTGAATTTCGGCAGGCCGGTGAAGGCGAAGTAGAAGAACTTGTAGTTCTGGATCGTTACGTCGTAACCGCTATGGCGCATGATTTCGGCTACGTAATCCGCCGACGCCTTGTAACCCGGCTCGCCGGAGTTGCGGGACGGGTGGCCGTCGGGCCCCGGATTGGCATCGGCGATCGCTTGGAAGGCACGCATATGGTGCTCCAGATCCGCCGCCCGAATACAGGGCAGCAGCTTTTCCGCGGTGTCGTTCACGCGGTGAAAGCAGCCGGACCAGCTCGGGTCCTCGCTGTTCGTGGGGTCGGCGCCGGATGGCGCCGTGGCCATGGCGGCCGACAAGGCGGCTGCCGCCGAGAAGATCATTAATCGGCGGAGCAGCCGTCGAGGACGTCGTGACATTAGTTACGCTCCCATCAAAACACTTGGAGCCGAATGAATTACGTATAGCGTGACATGCGCGCGTCAATACATGACTGGGGAAACTTCGCTCCCCAGAACATATTCCGGCGTCCGTTCAGCGGGATTCGCGTTCGATTGCCTGTTGCCGCCGCCATTTTGGCCATCGAATGTTCGATTTCCTCGCGCAGGAATTCGAAAAAACCGACGGGTCTCGTCCAAGCGGCGGTCCGGCGCGCCAGTAGCGTAGCCGGTGTGCAAGATACCGAACTCGTCGGCGTGCAGCGGACCGCCAGTCCCGTCCTCAGGGCCAAGGCGCTGGACAACCGGCTGCCGGACCCGATCCTCGCCGACACCTATGCCGAACAGACGATGCGCCGCCTCGACCCGGACTACGACAAACGCAGATTCGGCACCAGCCAGCTCGGCCTGGCCGCCGTGGTGCGCGCCAAGGCCCACGACGATTGGGCCCGAAGCTATCTCGCCGAGCACCCCGGCGCGGTGGTGCTGCACCTCGGTTGCGGTCTCGACGCCCGGGTGTACCGGCTCGACCCGCCGGCCACCGTCGACTGGTACGACCTGGACTACCCCGCGATGATCCAACTGCGGCAACAATTCCTGCCGCCGCGCGAGCACTACACCCTGATCGGCTCCAGCGTCACCGACCTGACCTGGCTGGACCGTATCCCCCGCGACAGGCCCGTGCTGATGATCGCCGAGGGACTGGTGCCCTACCTGACCGAGGCCGACCTGCGGCGGCTGCTGACCGGCATCATCGATGCCTTCCCGACCGGGCAAATGCAGTTCGACACGGTGCCGGTCTGGGCCTGGCGAACCTCGAAATGGGATCCGACCCTGCGCAAATACCACACCCAATTCCACTGCGGCTTCGATGATCCCGCCGCACTGGCCGATTGGCATCCGCGGCTCGAATTCATCGACGAGGCGCCGATGAACGACTCACCGATCCTGATGGCCAAGGCCCCCGCGAACGCCCGCCGCATCTTCCACCTGCTGAACCTGCTACCCGGTATGAAGCGGTCCTCCCGCATCGTGCGGTTCCGCTTCTGAAGCCAGATCCGGGTCATCACTGGCACTTGTCGCCGGTGTGCAAAGAGTCTTTGCAAAGAACCTTTGCATGATCTAACCTGGCTGGCGTGGCCGATCATCCCGCCCCCCGCACGATTACCGACGTCGCCGTGCTGCGGCTGCTCGCGCATCCACTGCGCCGTCGCATCGAGGAACAATTGCGCGGCGGGCCGGTCACCGCGACCACGCTCGCCCAAGCCCTCGGCGAAAGCAGTGGGCTCACCAGCTATCACCTGCGCCAACTCGCCAAACACGGCTTCATCGAAGAGGTTCCGGAGCTGGCCACCGGAAAGGAACGCTGGTGGCGCGCCGTGCCCGGCGACCGCCGCTGGCCGCCCTACACCGAGCAGACTCCCGAAATGCGGGAGGCCAGTGCGGAAATGAGCCGCAACAACCTCGCCGAACTCGTCGAACTCTATGAGCGATTCGAACGGCAAGCACCCGAGCTGGGGGCGTGGGCCGACGCATTTCTGTTCTCCCGCGCGACAATTCGCGTCGACCTGTCGCGATTGCGCGAATTCTTCGAGGAATACATCCGGCTCGTCCAGCGCTACGGCGCCGACGATGCCGCAGAGGAGCCGAAAACCGTGTTGCTGCGGCTGTTCAGCTTCCCCGAAGCCTGAATCGACCTGAAAGGCAACCGAATATGCGCTCCCTTTGTTCACTCCTGCTGGCATCGGTGCTGTTCACCGTTCTCCTCGCCCCGGCGGCCGCGGCCGACCCCGCGCCGGCGGCCCAGAGCACGGACGTCACGTTCACCGGTGGCGGCGGGACCACCCTGCACGGCACCGTGATCGCCTCGGCCGCAACACCTTCCGGCGCACCCGGCATTGTCCTGGTCGCCGGCGCGGGATCCGGGCCGCGCACGGACTATCTCGCCGAGGCCCGCGCCTTCGCGGCGGCCGGGATCACCGCATTCGTCTACGACAAACGAACCACGGGCTACTCACGCACCCACCGCGACTTCGCCCTGCTCGCCGACGACGCCCTCGCCGCGGTCGAAACCCTGCGCCACACACCGGGAGTGCGAGCCGATCAGGTCGGGCTGTGGGGACTCAGCGAGGGCGGGTGGGTCGTACCGGCGGCCGCCGCGCGATCCGCCGACGTCGCATTCCTGATAACCCTCGGAGCCCCCGGGCTCACGCCATTGCGCACGCAGACCTGGAACCTCGCCGAAATCCTTCGCCACCACGGCGATACCGGTCCGCTCGCCAAGGTCGTCGCGGGGCCCGCCGCCCGATTGCTCGGTGAGACCGGGGTGTTCCCCGAAGCCGCATTCGATCCGCTACCGGGATTGCGCGGCGTGCACGTCCCGGTGCTGGCGCTGTGGGGAGCCCGGGACGTACAGGTACCGCCCGCGGAAAGTGCTGCGGTGCTGCGGGATTCGCCGACCGCATCCCCTTCGGTGACCATCCGCTTCATCGCGGGCGGCGCGCACAACGGTCGCTCGACCACCGACGGCTTCGACCGGCCGGGCGCCGCGGCGGGTCCGGGCGCGCCGCGCGGGGCCTTCGCTCCCGGCTATCTCGACACGATGACCGGATGGGTGAACCAGGTCGCGAACGCCGCCGCACCGGCCTCGTCGGCGGAACCGGTTCCGGCGCAGGCGCTGTCGAGTATCGACCCGGGCCACGGTTGGTGGACCTCGGCGTGGGTCCAGTTGGTGGTGTTCGCCGCCGTGCTGGCCGGATTCCTCGCATCCCTGTTCATGAACCGCCGCCTCCGATCGGCTCGGCCGTCGGCGCTGTGCGGGCTGCTCTCCCTGGCCGCGACCGTGGTGTATGTGGAGTCGATCCTCGCCCAGTCCGCGCGGACCGTCGGCCCGGTGGTCGCGGGCCGGCCGCTCATCTGGCTGATCCTGCAGGGTCTCGCGATACTCACCGCCGCGCTGCTGGCCGTCACCGCGACCGCGGCGGTGCGCGACCGGGCCGCGGCATCACGCGCCGGGCTCGCCGTTCTGCTCGCAGCCGGGTCCGTCTGGCTGGCCTGGGCCATCACCTGGGGCCTGTTCGCCATTCGATGAAACGAGTCGACCATGTTGTGCGCCTTGGGTTCCGGCGCGTCGGTGAGCAAAGCCATCGATAGTGACGGGTTGCCGAGATCGCTGAACGGGAGAACGGTGGTAATTGCGCACGGGGGAGGGCGAGATCTCCGGACGAGAGCGGGTGTCGCGGACCCGCCGCTGCCCTGTTCGCGACGAAAGCGGAACCAGCGCAACACTGGAACACCCAGGGTGAGCATGTATGGCATCAGGCTGGCCGGAGCCGAACCGGCGGACATTCGGGGGATCGCCACCACACCGACCGGCACCGAGCGGTGTGGCACGTCGAGTCTGCCCGACCACTTATTGCCCGGCATCGTAGTTTTGAACGAGCGCTACTTCCCGGAGAACGAGTTGGCCGCCGCGCGGGTCGGCGCGACCTCGTTCGCCCGCTCGGTGCTGCGCTGCCTGCGGCGTGCCGAGCTGTTCGCCGGGATGATCCTGTACCGGCGCGACGAGACGTCCGACGAACCCGTGCTGGAGACGGTGCATCGGGCGGGCATCACCTGCATTGTGCTGAGGTTTCATTTCGGTATGAGTGAGCGCGTGGTGCGCGCCGCGATCGCCGAGGCCGCCGACCGGCTGCTCGCCAGCTACGGATGGGACGGCCACGGGGTGCTCTGCTACCAGACCGACGTGCTGCTCCGGTTCCATCCCGATGAGCTCATCGGCTGTGTCACCCATCACGGGCCGTTCGTGCACGACGTCGTCGGCACGTTCTCGGCGCAGGAGACCGGCCGCGCCTTCGGCGGGGCGACGAAGGCGCTGCATCTGCTCGAACAGCAGGAGCGCGGTCTGGCCAGGGTCCGGGAAAACGCGAATATGTATGTGCTGCAACACTCTTTCCTGCAGCGCTCGTATCTGATCGACCGGGGCGTCGACGCCCGGCGCATCTTCGCATTGCGGCCACCGATATCCGTTCCCGCCGCCCCGGCGCCCATGCGATCGGCCGAACTGGCCGCCTTTGTCGCCGATGCCGGGCTGCTGCTCTGCACCGCGGTGGCCCGGTTGGACCACTTCAAGAACGTCGAGCTGCTCATCGATGCCGGTATCCGCCTCTGCGCCAAAGGAATACCGATCCGGATGCTGGTGGCCGGCGGCGGGGACAACGAACAGTCCATGCGCGCGGAATTGGCGAACCGGGTGCCGCGGGAATACGCCGAGCATTTCATGGCGGTCCCCAAACTCGCCAAACCCGAACTTTATTCGCTGTTCCGGCAGGCAAGGCGCAACGGTATCTTCGTCTGTCCGTCCCGCTACGAGACCCTCGGTATAACCCCGCTGGAAGCCGCGCTGAGCGGTGTCTGCACATTGATCGCCGAATCCGAAAAGGTCGAGGCCGCAAGGTTTTTCCCATCGACATACCGCTTCGACCCCACCGTGGACGGCCTCGCGAAGGCGATCGAGCGGATATACCGGAACCCGCGCCCGGCCGAAGCGATCGGCGCGGAACTGCGGCGGGCCGTCGGCGCGGAGGTCTCCGAGGAGAACTTCCGGCGCGATCTGCTGCGGGCGTGGGGCCAATTCGCCCTCGACACTCGGGGATCCGATGAATGATCGACGAGATCCGATGCGCGTCAGCGTGTTCGCACCCCACCCCGATGACGAGACGATCGGGTGCGGCGGCAGCATCCTCAAGCACGCGCGATCCGGCAACGAGGTGGCGGTGCACTATCTCACCAGCGGTGATGCCGGAAATCTGCGGTACACGCGGGCCGATCTCGGCGCCCTCCGGGAGAAGGAGGCGATGGCCGCCACCCGGGCACTCGGCGTGGTCCGGGTCGATTTCCTGCGCCAACCCGACAGCCTGCTCACCGAAAACGCCGAATTGCTCGGTGCGATCGTGAATTCGATCCGGAACTGGCGTCCCCATCTCGTCTATCTCCCGCACGAGCACGACGATCATCACGACCACATCGCGGCCCACCGACTGGTGTTGAAGGCCGTCAATATCGCTGCGGGCCCGTGGCTTCCGGAATCGGCGGGGCAACCGTGGACGGTGCGGACCATCCTGGGCTACGAGGTGTGGTCGCCGATCTCGCGGCCCGGCTACCTGGAGGACACCACCGAATTCATCGACCGGCAGCTGTCGGTGATCGACAATTACGCCTCGCAACTCGACGACATCCCCTACGAGCAATTCATCCTCGGCCTCAACCGATACCGGGGCGCCAGGCTGGGGCGAGGCAGAACCGCGGAGGCGTTCCAGGTCCTACGCATGTCCGCGTCCGTCACGGGAAGCGACTGATGCGCCCTTCGTACGCCGCCATCCTCTTCGACGTCGACGGCACCCTGATCGATTCCCGCGCGGCGACCGAACGCACATGGCGGACCTGGGCGCAGTTCTACGACCTGGATCCCGCGCACGTTCTCCGGATCTGTCACGGCCGCCGCACCGAGGAGACCGTCGCCGCGCTGCTGCCGCCGGCCGAGCGCACCCGAGCGATGGAACGCCTTGACGCGCAAGAGATCCGCGACCTCGCCGATATCGTCCCCATGCCCGGCGCGCACCGCCTCCTCGGACAATTGCGCGACTCCCCATGGGCCCTCGTCACCTCATGCACCGCCCCACTCCTGCGCGCCCGAATGTCCGCCGCCCACATACCGCTCCCCGATGTGGTCATAACCGCCGACGACGTCCGCGACGGCAAACCGAACCCCGCAGGCTATCTACTGGCGGCCGGTGCGCTCGGCGTCCGCGCCGCCGACTGCCTGGTAATCGAGGACGCACCCGCAGGCATCGAAGCCGGCCTACGCGCCGGCGCCACCGTCCTCGCCATCCCCACCACCCACGACGCATCGACCCTCCACGCCGCCCACGTAATCGCCCCCTCGCTCGACTGGATCACGCTCACCCACGGCCCGGACGGAGTCGTCGTGGGACTACGCGAGCCGACCGAGCCCCGCACCATCAAGTAATCCCGCCGTCGGGCAATCGATTACGACCGCGAGCCGGCCGTGGTGCCGTCACGTCTCGCGAACTTCGTCCTCGATGCAGAGCCCGATCGGTTGAATCCGGCGGACGCTGGCAGGACGGATCCCGGCCGATACCTGACCGAACTAGCCCGTTCCTTGGAGTTTGCCGCATCGATCGCGGGCGCACTGGGCCGCACGAGCGAATCATCTTCCTGCGCAGAGGAAGCCAGGACGATCCGCCGAAGCTTGGAGCAGCTGGATCCACGCTGTGGCAGTTGACAATCCGATATCCGCCGATGTGGCTCGGTCCGCGCGGAGCGGATGAGGACTGTATCTGCTTGCAAGCCAAAGGGTTTGCCATGGGGAGTGGCGGTGCGCGACGCCGATGAACGCGAGCCGACTCGTCTCACACGCGGCTGTCCGCACCAAAACCGATGCTGCGCTTGTCGATTCGATTACCGTTCGAGGTCGCGGCCTTTACCGGCGTGGGCGTTCTCGCGCTTGGCGCATACCGGCGGCGTAGCCGTCGAGTAGCCGGTCGAGTCCATGCCGGAAGCCGCGTTCGGCTCGGTCGGCCGCATGGGGTTCGTTGGCGTCGAGCCAGGCCTTGGTGACCAGGGGGAAGCGTCCGCTGTCGATGATCGTCCGGGCGTACGCGTCATGAGCGGCCATCCAGGTATCGAGGTCTTGGCCGGACCGCAGCGTCGCCGCTCGCTCCGCCAATTCGCGAACCGCGTAGCCCTGCACGTACGCGTCCATCGACTCGACGATGACGATCATTTCGTCGATCGAGAGCCCCCACCCGTCGACCGCGCGTAACCCGCGCTCCTGCAATGCCAATCCGTGCGGTCCGACGGCCGGGCGGCCGGACAGTGACGCCATCCAGGGGTGGTCGAGGATCAGCGCTCGTTTCCACGATGCCAGCAGGGTGAGGTCGCGACGCCAGTGTTGGGTCGGCCGCGGTAGCGGCACCGATCCCAATACCTGGTCGACCATCAGGTCGAACAGGTCGTCCTTCGAGGTGACATAGCGGTAGAGGGAGGTCGTTCCGGTCCCCAACTCGGCGGCGACCCGTCGCATGGATACGGCGTCCAGGCCCTCGGTGTCGGCGACGCGCACGCACGAGGCCGCGAGCTCGTCCCGGCTGTGTGCCGGTTTCGGCCCGCGTGCCGCCCGCTCCGGTCGCATCCAAATGACATCCACTGCGAACAGTGTAGCCTGGTTTCATAACTGCGAACACTGTGCCCGGGAGGAACAGATGGATGTCATTGTTGTGGGAGCGGGTCCGGTCGGAATGCTCCTCGCCGCCGAACTGAAGCTGGCGGGTGCCGATCCGCTGGTGATCGAAAAACGTGACGGCCCTTCGGGTCTGCCGCGCGCCAGGGGTATCGGTCCGCTGGCGACCGAGGCGCTGGTGCGCCGCGGCCTCGGCGCCGAACTGGCCGAGCATGACGACAAAGGACGCGCGGACAAGCTTCGCGACCACGGCAGCGCGAAGGGGCACTTCGCCTCGATCTTCAAGATCGACCAGGACGCCCAGGAGGAACCCGACCGCCGCTTCACGCTGATCTGGCAGGCGGAGCTGGAGAAGATCCTACTTCGCTATGCACGCGGCCTCGGTGTCGAAATCCGTTACGGCACAGAGCTCACCGAACTGCACCAGGATGCCGACGGCGTCACCGCGAACGGGCTTCGCGCGGATTATCTCGTGGGCTGCGACGGCGGCCACAGCACGGTCCGCAAGCTCGCCGGCTTCGAATTCCCTGGCACACCACCGTTGATGACCGTACGGCGGGTCGCCGCCCAGGTCACCGGCGAGCTACCGCGACCAGGGCGACTCGACAACGGCACGCTCTACTACGGCGGCGGTGCGGTCGCCACCTTCGATTTCGACGATCACGACCGCTATGACGGCCCGGTCACGGCCGAAGAGATGCAAGCCAGCATCAAGCGGGTGACCGGCGCCGACGTCACCGTGATGAATGTGGGTGACGGGCTACGATTCACCGACCAAGCGCGTCAGGTCACCGATTACCGCCGCGGGCGCGTATTCCTGGCCGGCGACGCTGCGCATGTCCACTCGCCGAGTGGTGGTCAGGGCCTGAATCTCGGCCTGATGGATGCGGTGAACCTCGGCTGGAAACTCGCCAACGGCCGCGACGGCCTGCTCGACACATACCACCTCGAGCGCCACCCCGTCGGCGCCGCGGTCCTGCACAACACCCGCGCGCAATCCGCACTGCTGCGACCCGGCCCGCACACCGACGCGCTGCGCGACATCATCTCCGACCTCATGGACATTCCAGAGGTCGTGCGGTACTTCGGCCGAATGACATCCGGCCTCGATACCCGCCATGAACTGCCGTATCCCATGGACCACCCGCTGGCCGGAACATACTGTCCCGACCTACATCTCACCTACGCCGACGGCAGACGCGGCAGGCTCTCCGACCTGACCCGCACCGGCGGACTGGTACAGATCGGTCCGCCGGACATCGTCTCGACAGGCCGCGAGGATCTGGCCGCCGCGCTGATCCGCCCCGACGGCGTCGTCGCCTGGGCGGCGGCACCGGGCGACTCGTACGAGACGTTGGCCGTCGTACGCAGCACCTGGGAATGATTTTCGAAACCTGCTGAGCTGCTGGTGAATTCACGGCAATGCCAGTAGTGCGATGGCGGTGGCGGCGCCGAGGAGGCCGACGGTCCGGCGTCGGTTGACGCGCTCGCGCAGGAAGATCAACGCCAGCAGCACTGGGATGGCTGGATACAGGGCGGCCAGGACGGTGGCGACGGCCATCAATTGTTGATGTGTGGCAACCCAATACAGCATGATCGCGATGCTGCCGATCGCTCCGGCGCCGGCCGCAGCGCATCCCCAGCCCGTGGGCATTCGTTTACTGCTGACGGTGGCCAGGACCAAGCTCATGATCACCAGCACCGAAACCACGCGGCTCACTACGACGGGCCAGAGCCCGGCGGACAACGGAATTCGTGTCATGCCGAGGAATTGCACGGCGAATCCCACGCCAGCGATCAGTGCGTCGCGTACCGCCGATGGTCCGGTTACGCGTCCGGCCGTGGCCGGTCCAGCGGAGATAAGCCAAATCGCAGGCAGCGCAACGACAATTCCGAGCAGTCCGGTCCAGCCCGGGTGCTCGCCGAGTACGGTCAGCCCGATCACGACGGGGATCGCGACAGCGCCGACATCGCTGATCGGCACCACCACGCTGAACGCGCCCGAACTCATCGCACGATAGAGGAACGCCACTCCGACCCCCGTTCCGGTGCCGGACAGCGCTCCCCAGCCGACGGCGGATATCGTCGCCGGGCCGTGCTGCCACAGCAGGGCGGCGATGATGGCGATCGCGGTGCCGCCCAACTGGGCATACAGCGACACCACCATCCCCGGCGCGCGGCGCGCCGCCAGCCCGCTGACGAAGTGGGTGATGCCGAAGCACCCGGCCGCCGACAGCGCCATCAGCTCACCCACGACTGCCAGCCGGGTCAGCCCGCCCGGACAGAGCTGGTTGTCGGCGACGCGGCACATACAGTCGGCACAAGCGCGGCATGCTGGGCTGCTGGCGGTAAGCGGTCGCCAGCGATTCGTCCGCGGCATGCCACCCCGGCCGAATCGGTGGCGGTGCGGCTGTCGCTCGATGGAACGGCGGCAACGCGCCGAGTGTTGCTGTCTCGCACGGAAATGCTGGACGTCTGCGGGACCGACCGCGACCATGCCGAACGGCAGATGCTCGCCGGGCTGGTGGAATCGGTTGTCTCGGAAACGGATCCGCTCGTGCGAGTGCGGCGGTCGCCAGCAGTCCGGCGACCGCCGCACCGGACAACCGGATGTGGCTCCGTTGTCCGCTATGAATCTGCCTGTAGCGCATATTCATTCCCTTCTGTCGGATGCGAGAGCTGCCGTGCAACCGTCGGCGAATCACGATCGCCGAACGGCCGTAAAGTTTCGATGGAGGTATGCCCACCGGCTTCGGGTTCGAAGCCTTGGCGCCATAGTGGTAACCGAAACCGCCGCGAATGTGCGCGATGTGAACTTCGACCCGCTGGTCCTTCCGAACGGGCTGGCCGCCTCCGATGATCCGGTGCTGCAGGCCCGTTCGGCCGCGTACGCCGAGTCCTATCGCCGCCGTGCGGGCGAGACGGCCGCTCGGCGGCCGCTGCGGGCGGAGGAGCTGGCATGAGCGAGTCTCTGGACGAATCCACCTCCGCCAGCGCGCCAGCCGCCGACACACTGCCGGGTTATGCTGTGCCCCAATCAGTTTCATCCGAACAGCCCTCCTACAATCGGCTGGCGCGGGTGCTGCACTGGCTGATGGCCGTGTTGATCGTCGCCATGCTGTTCCTCGGTGCCGCGTTGATTCGGAACTATCGGGAATTACGGTGTGCTGCTGAGCATCCACCGCACCGTGGGCCTCGCGATCCTGGCTCTGGCGGTAGTGCGCGTGGCCAATCGACTGTTGCGCCGAGGTCCCGGCCGGGGTGCGGGCCTGCTGCGCGGCGAGCGAGTGGCTGCGGTGGCTTCGGAATTGACGCTGTACGTGCTGTTCATCCTGCAACCGCTGCTCGGCTGAGCGCTGGTGTCGGCATCGGGCATGCCGGTCCGCATTACGGGCGGTCTGCGGCTACCTGCCCTCGCGCCCGAAAACGCGCCTCTATGCGGGATTGCACCTCGCGCACACCTGGCTGGCCTACCTGTTGCTGGTGCTGTTCACCGCCCACATGCGCGCGGTGCTCTGGCACACCGTCGCCCTGCGCGACGGACTACTGCGCCGAATGCTGGTGCCCCACAAGCCCGTATCTTCCGAGCAGGTCACGGCATGCTAGGTCGCTGTGGGCAACCGGCGGCCGAATCGGTGGGAGCGGAGTCGGACCGATTCCGAACGCTCGTCCTGCACGAACCTGTGCGTCAAGCGCAGCGGCAGTCGGCTGCTGAACTGGACCGACACCGCGATCGCTGCATCGATCAGTGTGTGCGCCTAGCAAGGCGCACACACTGCACATCGAAGCATCCGGCCAGCTGATTCGCGCCTACTGTGTACTCGAATAGATTCTATCGAGTTGGAATTCATCCTGCATTCTTTATTGCTTCATCAATTTGAGCTTCGTCGGAAGCCAGTCGAATATCACTCGAGCGAGATATAGTGGTGCGAAAAATATCACTGTTGCTCAGATGGTTCCCGGGTCTCGCACGGGAGAGGTGTTCCAGGATGGCATCCAATGACATTTCAACCTCTACCGAAAGTTTATTCAGAGTATGAGCTATCGAATTGTTATCGATGTTGCGCGCATCGGACAGTATCTCATCTATGACCATTGCGGCAAGCATTTGGTTACGTGTCAGTTCTATCCGCGGAAGCCAACTCACTCCCCATACTTCGCCTCGGGTACCACCTCCCATGCGTACAGAAAATTCGGGCGATATGCTGCCGGATACCTTCAGCATCGATATCCGCAATCCGTAAAAGTATCTCGCAACAGTCGTATCCCAATACTTGAAGGTCTTCTCTACTGCTCGAGGGGCTACTTCGGTAGCTAACTCGACGGGGTGGTCCTTGGTTTCGTGGACTCGAGGAATATCGGCTATTGCCAGCGCCGTCCGCAGTTTCTGCCACTCCCGCTCGATGTCGTAGATGGGCATACCTCGATCTACCAAGGGGCGGTTATCGGATACTTGCGCCGTCTTGTATATAGTTACTGGTTCACTCTGACTCTGGGCTGGTTGAGCACTCATGCTGTCACCCCACCTCGGCTGCCTGTGCCGGTAATCCCCGTTTCGATTCGGCGTGCATCACGATTTTGGATTTCTCGGATCTTCTTGCGAGCTCGGCTTCTGTGTGAGCGAACTGTCGAGATCGTGCAACCTATGATTTCGGCAATCTCGGCATCGGGTATCTCCAAATCCCATGACATAAGCGCAACTTCGTATTCGTTTTCGGTCAAGCATTTTTCTATGGCATGTCGAAAGTACTCGAGATCATGCCTGTCGATTATCAGGTCGAGCGGATCTCTGTGCATCTCGCCATGTGAGGTTATGGACTGTTGGGACTCTATGAATTCGGCAACCGGATTGGCTTTCTCTTTCTTCCTGCCTATCGAGTCGACCACTCTGCGAGTGGCGATCTTCATTATCATCGGAGCGGCATCTTCCACCGTCAGGTTCGAAAAGTCTCGGTCGAACTGTGACCAAACGGCTTTGAAGACTTCCTGGACAATATCGCTCGCTTGATACGCGTCGCCGTCGAGTCGTTTGTAGGCGTATCTGAAAACTGATGTCGAATGGCGTCGAAACATTGCTTCGAATTTTTGCGCGTAATCGGTCCGAGCTTTTGGGTCTGTCATCTCTGCGGAATCTCCCGGAGCGGGATTGCCATGTTCGACGGAAGCGAGTAACCGTTGCGCTCAACGCTGACAATGTAGGTTTTTGTATAACCGCCGAATCGGCAATGTCCATGGACTACGGTGGTGCCGATCGGAGCTTCGCGCAGGATCATCTGAGTCATGAAATAGTGCTGCCAGTCCCGGATTTGGCCGACTAGGTGCCACAGGATCATTGAGAGTGCAGGAACAAGCGTAGAACACCACGCAATCTGGCCTGTGGCGATACGCCATCCCTCGAATGTCCATGTAGGTTCCATGCCGAGTAATCGTGAAGGAACGCGAGCTTATTGAGCAGACCGGCGTGTCAGCAATCGACACGCCGGGGCCCGAGCGACCCACTGCCTTAGTTACCGCCCAGTTCAAAACGGTTGGGAGCCAAGAGCGGCCAGATCGCGACCTGAGCGCTGTGGGACGCGACGTAGCAGGATGAGGGGTCGTCGAGCGCGGGTAAGCAGTGCTGGTGTTCACGTTATGTGGCCCTGCGGCAGCTCGGCTCTGTCGATTTTGCGTGTTTTTGTGCGGGGGATCGAGGGCAGAACGGTGACGGTACGCGGGCGCTGGTAGCGCGAGAGCCGATCGGTCAGCAGTTCAGTGAGGCCGTCGACCGCGAGCGTGTCGGCGGTGAGCACGATGTAGGCCGTCAGCGCCATTGTTCCGGATTCTTCTGGATATCCCACGACGGCCGCTTCGGTGACAACCGGATGGCTCAGCACACGAGACTCCGACAAGAACCGAATGTCGTTCTGGTGCAGCCATTTTCGAGCTGTATGAATCAGCGCCGCATCGCCGCTGACGGACTCGCCTCCGGCCCCGAGTCGTAGCAGCGCGGGGACGCGGAATCCGTTGCTGTTCAACCGATTTACTCAGGCGATGATCGGTGCCAGTCTGGGCTCGGCGAGCCGTAGGTAGTCCGCGGTGGCGACGGCGACCGAGCGGTCGAGGCGGGCGGCGTTGAAATACAGCTCGGGCGCGTCGAGCAGGGTCGGGTCGGCGATGACCTCGAGATCGGGATGGTAGCTGACCGGCAGCACGGTGCCGCTGACGCTACCGGCCAGCGTCTCTGCCTTCTCTTTGCTCGCGAACGCGACATAAGTGCCGTCGAGCAGTGTTTTGATCGCGTTCAGGTCGAGTCGCGCGTCACCCGGGACCACCGCCAGCACATGCCGGGTCACCTTCTTGCCGACCTTCACCATGACGATCAGGCATTTGGCCGCATGCGAAATATCGTGTCCGCGTAGGGCGCTCACCAGTTCGGTACGGCCCTCGGGCGCGTGATCGATGATCCGGTACTCCGCACCGCACGCCTCCAGATCGGCGATCAGCCGCCCGTACACACCACTATCCACCGCTCGATACCCCTTGCGCCTCGGCCAGTTTCAGCACGAAGGCATTATGGCAAAAAGCTAATTGCCTTGTCCATGCGGATCGGGAACCGTCGCAGTGGCGGACTGGAGCGATGGGTGATGACCTTCGGCGCGCCGAGTACCTAATCTGAGCCGATCACATCCCTTGGCGCACAGACGAAGGTCTCGTTGTCCTTCTCGTCGGCGGCCAGGTTCTTGGTCCAGTCGGAGCAGACGGTGGGATTGCCCCGAGTGCGGACCGTGATGGTCGCTGGGTGATTACAGCGGTTGTGGTAGTAGACGGTGACGGTCGCGTTGTCGTCCTGCTCGTCGAAAGACCAAGAGATACACCCCGAAACGCCTCGATCGGCGGAGGCGGTACCGGTGGCGATTCCGAGCCCGGCGGCTGCCATAGCAAATACCGTGGCAATCTTTACGATTCGCATAACATCCTTCGAATTGTTTTCGGGCATGAGCGCCCTCGGACCGCGCAGGACGGGTTGTGCCCCCGACGTTCGCACTTCTCGGGGCGAACGTCCGCCGTACCCGCACGATCACCGATGGTAGGAGTGGGCGGTGGGCCCGAATTGCCGGTGTGCGCACAGATGTTGTCGCGGCGCGCAGCATCGATGGCGGATATTCACCAGCGATCATCCGGCGCAGCGACTTTCGGGCCATGCCGATGGCATCACGCGCGAGGATCCGACGATGGTGTGCCGTGGCGAATATCGCGGGGAGTGACGCCGAAACGGTGGCGGAAGGCGGTGCTGAAACTACTCGCGGAACCGAAACCCAGGTCCAGACCGACGGTGGCGATGCTCTGGTGGCGATACGCGGGACTTTGCAAACGGGCGCGGGCGAGCCGCAGACGTTCTTCCTTGATGAGTTCGCGAGGTGTGGTGCCGCCGCGTTGGAGGGCGAGCTGAACCTGGCGCAGCGACCAGCCGAGGGCGCGGGCAACGTTGGCGCCGACCAGTTCGGGATCGTGGGCATGTTGCCGAATGTATTGGCGGACCGTTGATTCCACGGCATCGAGGTGATGCGGTTCGGTGGGCTGGTCACCGAGGATCTGCATGCACAGCAGGTCGACCAGTCGTTCGGCGACGGCGTCGAACTGGTGGTGGGTGAGGACGTCTCGTTCGGCGACCAAACCGGTGGCGAGATCCGCGACCACCCGTCCGATACCCGATCCGAAATTCAGCAGCTGCGCCGGTTGCCTGCGGTCGAGGCGATGATCGATCTCGCTCCGGGGAATGGTCATGGTAAGTCCCTCGGTGCCATCGACCTGGCTGAAGGCGAACGGTTGATCGACGGTCACCAGACAGCCGATGCCCGGTGCCAGGGTGGCGGGCCGATCGGGCTGCCAGATCGCGACGCGCCCGGTAGTGGGCAGCATGAGGCGGTAGTCCTCGTCGGAATCGGCGCGCACGAGTCCGGGAGTGCGGTAATAGGTGACCGCATCGGCTCGCCAGCCGATGATCTGATAATTGGTGGTACGCCGAAGTACGGTGTGCCCGTGAAAGTCTCGTCGGCGCGGGAATGCGTGACCGATGCGACGGCCGTGGTGCGATTGAATCAGCGCGGCCCAATAGTCCATGCGCTCATGCGGAGCGACGGTCCGCGTCGTCGCGGACTCGACGAGATCGACTCCGTCGTTCATCGGCTTCCTCCTCGGTAGTGATCAGCTGAGGGGCTCGAGCGCCACGCAGGATAGTTGGCCGACGTTGCGTGCGGCCACAACTTTTCCGCGGTCCCGTCGGTTACGGACCTGAGGCAATCGACCACTGCACATACCGGTTCCGGCACCGAACCAACTCTGAATCGGGCCGCGCGGATCGGGGTCAGGAGGTACCGGAATCGCGGAATTCAGCCGCGAGCGGCGCCGTCGGGCTGGAGATATCGACGACCACCCCGTTGGGGTCGGTCACCAGCATTCGGCGTTGACCGTAGAACAGGTCGGTCGGCTCCTCGATGATCGGCACACCGAGTTCTTTGGCGCGGGCGAATACCGGTTCCACATCGTCGACGACGACGGTGAGGTACGAACCGGATGCCGTGCCGCGGGCCTGCTCCGGTACCAGTTCGTGGTCGCGTTGCATGATGCCGATGGTCGCGTCGGAGTCTTTCGCATTCAGTTGGACGAACCAGTCGCTGTCGAAGCCGACCTCGAAACCCAATAGGTCGACGTAGAAGTCACGCGTCGTCGGAAGCCGGTCGCTACAGATACTCACGAAAGTCCGCGAGATCGTCATAGCGCCAGATTAGCAACCTGTGTCGAAATTCCGGCGGTGTCAACGAAATTGGCACCGCCTATCGGCCCGAGCCCGGCGCGGTCTGGTGGAACCATCACCCACCAGTGCTAGACGGTGTGCGAAGGAGCGACGCAGCGGCGCCGCTGTCGCGAAGACGAATACTGCGAAAGCGGTGAGTTGGATCAGGCCGCCCTTGTTGCCGACAAGCCAACCGAGGTCGTTGTGATAGTGCTGCCAGTCGCTGATCCAGTTGCCGAGCAAATCCACTGCGACCACCCCGGCGGCAAGGATCGGTGCTATCGGCCGTCGCAGCACGATCAGAACGACGACCACCGGGTCGAGGACGACGAGGGTGTAGAAGTACTCCCGAAACGGGTGTGGCGCATAGGAATACGCATCGAGCCCGGAGGTGAGGAGATCGTGAAGATGGTTCCAAGCGCCCACTGCGGCGAAGTCGATCGCGTACACCCACGCCAAAGCCGCCGTCGCAACCGAACCGACACGACCTGCCGAACGAGGCGAGAATTGATCGGATATCGCACCGTCCGGCCAGTTGTCTGCCATACCAGCCAGTATGCGGCACTCACCGCAGTCAACCGGCTCACCGGCAGCTGACGTCGCACCGTCGCGCTGAAATTCCGCGGGAACGTTCGTGCAGGCACCGGTCTGTGCAGGCGATCCCGATGCGAGATTTGCATCACGTGATGCGTAAAAGGTTGCGCCACAATGCTGTTCACACACTCGAATCGAGCAGGACAATAATAGCCTGCGATCAGCTGCTCGATGCCGAGATTGCCTGAGGGGCGGCGGTTTTCGGCTCCGAACAATAGGGGAGTATGCGCATGCGTTCGAGATTTGTATTGATCGTGCTGTCGGTGACATTGTGGTCGATCGCGTGGAGTCCGGCGGCGCACGCATCGGTGATCTGGACCGGCGATCCCGCCCAGGGCACCGGTGTGTTCGGAAACCTCAACTGTGATTCACCGGGCAGCATCACCGTCGGGCAGGATCCGGACCATGGCGCGGTCTGGCAGTATCAGAAACCGGCCGGCGACAATCGCTGTGAAAGCCACGGTATCTCGGTCGACGGGCAGAAATATCGTTTCCAGAACGACTCGACCTACTATTTCGGCTGGTGGAGCAAGCTGAGCAGCTTGGCCGACGACAATGCCAACTTCCAGTGGAAGTCGTACGGGGACGGCATGACTCAGAACTGGCCGTTCGTCATCAAGGTGAAGGACGGACGCATGGTGGTGTTACAGCGCCAGCCCGACAATCAGCAGCAGATCGTCTGGACCTCGAACCCGATCATGACCGACACTTGGTATCACTACGTGGTCGGCGTCCACACGTCCGATGACCTGACCGGCGGCTGGATCCAGTTGTGGTTCAACGGCCAGCCCCAGACCTTCAGCGACGGGACCACCCAATACAGCTGTCGCACATGGGATGTCAGCAACGATCCGAAGTGGGGCGTCTACGGCGCGGAGGATACCGATTTCACCAACACCGTTGCGGGCCTGAAACTCGGCACCAGCTACGACGACGTCTCGAACTAGCTGGGCGGTCACGCCTGGACGAGCGCGGGCCTGTTGGGGTTCGGCATCGTCGAGTCGGCCCGCTACCACCGCCTCGGCCAGCTCGAACAGAGCGGCGTGCACGCCGACCGGGTCGCGGGCCGCCATAGTCGTGTGGACCAGCGAGTTGCATTGCGCCGTAACCGAACCGGGCGACAGTCGGGTCGCTCGGGGGCCAGGTTCCGCCGGGAAGCGAAGAAGAGGTGTGTCTTTCACCGAAGGATGACCGGGCACCGTTCTCTAGGCGGACGACAAGTGATACCTGGGGCTCGACGAAAGTACGAATCGGGTCGGGACTCGTGGGCGATGTGGCGGCGGTGTCGATTGCCGAAGATCTGAAGGGCACGCATACCGATGGGAGGAACGTCTGTGAGTAGCAACGAGTTCGACGGTTACCGGAGCGCCGGGGCTGATGACATGATCATCAGCACGATGAACGACCTGCCCGGCTACGAGGTGGTGGAGGTACTGGGGGATGTCGTCGGCCTGACGGTCCGCAGCAGGCACCTGGGTTCGCAGATCGGCGCGGGCATCAAATCCATGTTCGGCGGCGAGCTCAAGGGCATGACGAAGATGTTGTACGACAGCAGGATCGAGGCCAGGGACCGGTTGATCGAGAACGCACGGGAGCAGGGCGCGCATGCCGTACTCGCAATGCGGTTCGACGCCAACGACTTCGGCGGCGACGGCCAGGAGATCTGCGCTTACGGCACCGCGGTCAGGATCCGGAAGCTGTAGTGTCGGTTGATCATTCGACGAGGTCCAGTGCGGCCCGCACGATGCTGTCGGTATCGATGCCGTGGTGGCGGTAGACGTCGTCGAGCGATCCGGACTGTCCGAACGCGCTGACCCCGAGAGCGGCTGCGGGCACGGAGTTGACCCCGGCGAGGAATGCGAGGGTGTGCGGGTGGCCGTCGAGAACGGTCACCATCGGCGCGGCCCGGTCGGCCGGGAAGATCTGGCCGAGGATCCACGACGGACCATCCGCCAGCCCGCGCCGCGCCTGCAACGCCCGGAACAGCAGGCCGGGGCTGGTGACGCACACGACGTCGGCGGCAATGTCCTGTTCGGCGAGCCTGTCTGCGGCGCAAAGGGTTTCGGTGATCATCGCACCCATGCCCACCAGGGTGACGGCCGGATTCGCCGGATGTCGCAGGACGTACCCGCCCGCGACCACCTGCCGACGGCGGCGCTCCCGTGCCGCGGCATCGCCCGGCACCGCGGCCAGCGTCTGGTCCACCGGCCGGGTCGACAGGCGCAGATAGGTGGAGCTGCCATCCGGTCGTCCCAAGCGGCGGATGCCGTCGAGCAAGGACCATTCGACATCGATCGCGAAGGCCGGTTCGTATCCAACGCATCCCGGCTGCTCCAGCCCGATTGATGGAGTCGTGATCGATTGGTGCGCACCGCCTTCCGCGGCGAGCGTCACCCCGGACGGGGTGCCGACCAGGATCGACCGGCCACCCGCGTAGATACCGTACGACCAGGGCTCCAACGCCCGCTGGATGAACGGGTCGTACATCACGCCGATCGGGAACAGCGGCTGACCCCAGCGGCTCCAGGTCGCGCCGAGCTCACCGATCAGCCCGACGAGATTCGTTTCGGCGATACCGAGCTCCATATGCTGACCGGCCGGTGTCTCCCGCCAGTGCATGATGGTCTCGGCGTCGTCGGCGAACCAGTCCCGCCGTTCGTTCGGCGACCACACGCCGACCTTGTTCAGCCAGCCCGCCAGATTCGTCGTCGAGCTGACGTCCGGACTCACAGTGACGACTCGCCGCGCGGCCTCCGGTGCCGCCCTGCGCAGATCGAGCAGCACCCGGCCGAGCGCGGCCTGGGTCGACGAGGTGCCCGCGGGGGTGCGACCGATATCGGTGGGTACCGCCGGAGGTGCTGTGGGAGTGGGATTTTCGCGGCTGAGCCGTTGTGCCGTTGCCAGGCATCGAGCCGCGGCCGCGCTGTCGGGGGCGAACCGCGTCCACGGATTCGCCGGATCCACGCCGAGTTCGGCGGCCAATTGTTCGTACTGCCGCACCGTCAGCAGTGACGAATGATTTTGCGGGTGGCCCTGTGTCGGCAGTCCGTAGCCCTTGATGGTGTAGGCGATGATCACCGTGGGCCGGGTGTCATCGATCCGCGCATACGCCTCGCGCAGCGCGTCCAGATCGTGGCCGCCCAGGTTGCGGATGGCGCGCGTCAGGGTCGAGTCGTCGAGATCGTCGACGAGCGAACCGATTTCGGCGGCCTCGGATCCGTTGCCGGGCAGTCGCTTTCGGATCTCCTCGGCATCGCACCGCAGCAGCCGTTGATATTCCGGATTGGGCATATCGAGGATCCGGGTGCGCAGCGCCTGTCCACCGGGCCTGGTGAACAGCGATTCGAGCAGCGCGCCGAAGGTTACGGTGATCACCTGCCACCCGGCGGCGGTGAACATACCGGCGAGGCGGCCCGCGGCGATATTGGGCACGACCCGATCCAGCGACTGCCGATTGAGATCGACGATCCAGACGATTTCGCCGAGTTCGGCGACCGAGGGATCCAGGATCGCCTCCCACACCGCGCCCTCGTCGAGTTCGGCGTCGCCGACCAGCGAGTACTGCCGACCGGTCCCGGCTCGGCCGAATGCGGCCTCGACGTACCGGCGCGCGATGGCGCCCCAGATCGGCGCGGTCGCCCCGATGCCGACCGAACCGGTCGAATAGTCAACGGTATCAGGGTCTTTCACCCGACTGGGGTAACTCTGCAGACCGCCGAATTCGCGTAGCGTCGTCATCTGGGTGTCGTCGAGTTCGCCGAGCAAATAGTTGATCGCGTGCAGGACCGGGGAGGCGTGCGGTTTGACCGACACCCGGTCGCCCGGCTCCAACTGCTCGAACCACAGCGAGGTCATGATCGTCACCATCGATGCGCACGAGGCCTGGTGGCCGCCGACCTTCAAGCCCGACGGATTGGGCCGAATCCTGTTGGCGTGGTGGATCATCGATGTCGACAACCACAGCACGCGCCGCTCGATCTCCGCGAGCGCATCTGTGGCCTGCCGGGTGGACGGGGCTGCCAGCGTCCGGGCGGTCATCGCTGTGGTCCTTTCGTGTGCAGAACTCCTCCCGTAGCCGATCATCGACGCACAGTTTGGGCAATAGTGATCGTGAAAATTGAGCATTCTGCACGCCGTAGCGCGCAGGCGACGGGCTGGAGGTGGGCAGTATGCCTATGCCGTCAGAGTGCTCTGAGCACACTCCGGCACCGGATGACGTGCCCGCCGGACGGATATCTCGACCAGCACTGCCACCAGAATGTTGATACCGAGTGCCGGGATTCCCGCGTTCACATTCGCCAGACCGATTTTCCACAGCGTCACCCAGATGACGAACGCTTCCCCTGCGACGATGCCCGCGATGATCGCCGGTGCGCTGAGCCGCGGCCGTTCCCGCAGGCCGGCCACCAGACCCGGGGCGAATTGCACCAACCCGCTATAGGTGAGCAGCAGCAGGTTGGCCAGTGCGTTCGGCCGGGTCAGGTCCAGGACGAGTGCCAGCGCCAGAATCACCACGACCGCACCATGATTGGTGAAGAACTGCACCCGTGGGTTGCTCGTGCGAATCACGTTGCGGGCCACGTTCGACGACATGCCCAGGATCATGGCCGATGCCGGGACCATCGCCGCGGCGGCGCCCGCGACGGCGATGAGACCGACCAGCCAGCCCGGCAGCGCCAGCGACGTCAGGGTGAGCAGCGCACCGTTGGCCGATGATCCCTTCGGCAGCGCCAGGATCGCCACGAATCCGATCATTATGGGCAGGATCAGC
This sequence comes from Nocardia sp. JCM 34519.1, assembly GCF_020361265.1. NCBI lineage: Bacteria > Bacillati > Actinomycetota > Actinomycetes > Mycobacteriales > Nocardiaceae > Nocardia > Nocardia sp. JCM 34519.1. The sequence goes on along the minus strand of NZ_JAIRBR010000011.1, from coordinate 140,941 downwards.
GTGATCTGGTACAGCGGCAGCAGAATCCAGTTGCGGCGCAGGCTTTTCACGCTGTCCGCGGACAGCACCGCGGGCCAGGTGTGCGGGAAGGTGAACAGCGCGACGCCGATCGTGCTGGCGATCATGCTGGTGGTCCACCACACTCGATCGTTGGTTCCGCGATGCACTGTGAGCAGATCCGGGTGCAGGCGCGAAACCTCATGGAAGGCATGGCCGATCCCGCCGGTGAAGTGCAGCGGAATCGCCACCGCGAGCACGACGACGGCGATCAGCATCAGCGCGTCCTTCAGGTACGAAGTGTTCGCGGTGCCCCGGATCCCGGCCCACAGCACGAAGGCCGCGGTCAGCACGGTTCCGATGACCTCGCCCCAGGTCCCGGACCCGGTGTCGTGGGTGACCAGCTTGATGATCAGCCCCATACCGGCGATCTGGAGTTGCAGGTAGGGCAGCATGAAGACCACCGCGAACAGCGCGACGAGCGTGCCGAGAGCCTTACTGTCGTAGCGCTTTTCGTAGAAGTCGGCCTGGGTGATGTAGCCGTCCCGGCGGCCGAGCCGCCAGATCCGCGGCCCGATGAAGTACCAGACGACGCAGGCTATCGGGACATAGGGAATCGCGTAGGTGGCCGCGACGCCGCCGCTGAAGGCGAGTCCGGCCATGCCGAGGAAGGTGAAGGTGGTGAAGACCTCGCCGGCCTGGAGGAACCAGATCGTGACGGCGCCGAAACGCCGTCCGCCCAAAGACCATTCGGCCAGATCGAGGGTGGGTTTGCGGCGGCCGAGCAGACCGACCGCGGCGATTACCACCATGCCGAGCAGTGCCACTGCCAGTACGACGCTCATTCCGGATCCTCCTTCTCCAACACCCGGGTGCGCCCGAATTCGACGGCGGCCAGGGCCGGAACGATCATCAGAACCCAGAACGAGGTCCACACCAGCATCGCGGGCAAGCCCAGCCACAGCCGGTCGGAATTGACCATCGGCAGGAAGGGGGTGGCTACCAGTGCCGTCGTGGGGATCAGCGGTAGCAACAGCAACAGGTCACGACTGCTTCGCATGCGCGGCCTCCCGCTCCCGAATCGCCAACTCGGCCGGCGACATCGCGCTGGCGGGCAGCACAGCGTCGATGGTGGCATAGGGCGAATCCGCACACAGGGCCATGGTGCAGCCTCTCGTCGAGCAAAGCCCGGTGCTCGGCACCGAACTGGTGAACAGAGTTGTGATCCTCCCCGCTCAACAGCGGGTGCACAAGATCGAATTCACGCCGAGGTGTGGTTCAACGACCGGCCTTTGTCAATGGAGGTCCGCCGGGTCGGCGGTTCGCGTCGAGCGGGCGTATTCGAGAGGTGTTCGGCCGTAACGTTTTTTGAATGCGCGAATGAAATGGCTGCTGTCGGAGAATTGCCATTGTGCGGCGAGTTCGGAGATATTCGGTCGGCCGGACGGGATGGTGAGGGCGCGTCGGGCTTGTTCCAACCGGCGGTGGCGGATGTAGGTGGTCACCGACTCGCCCGTCGCGGTGAAGGCTCGTTGCAGGGTGCGGGTGGAGGTGTTGAGCTCACGCGCCAGCATCGCCGGGGACAGTTCGGGGTCGGCGAGGTGACGATCCGCCAGGGCCTTCGCCGCCTGCACGAGCGCGGGCGCGAATTGCGGCTCGGTATCGTCGAATCGGCCCGCTACCACCGCCTTTGCCAGCTCGATCAGCGCGCCGTGCGCGGCGTGCACACCGACCGGGCCGAGTGCCGCCACGGTCGTGTGGACCATGTTGGTGTGCGCCGTGAGCAGGCGCATCTCGGCCGAATCCGCCGACTCGGTGACGCTGCGGTTCCTGAGCCGCGGCTCGAGTATCGCGGAGGGCAGCGTGAGAATCTGCACCGAGGTGTCCGGGGCGGCGCCGAAGTGCAGCGGCGGTCCGTGCCGCAACAGGAACTGCCCGGCGGCGACGGTGTACTCGGCGCGATCGAGTGAGCCGCCCAAAATCCATGTCCCGCGCCGCACCACGTAGATCCGAGCTTGATCCGCATAGCCGAGCGGGGTACTGCCCGTCCGGATGACGGCCGCGCTGTCGAGGTCGGTGATCGCCACGTCGATCACCTTCGCCACCCGGGTCCTGACGCGGAAATCACCGGTCGTGGCCGCGCTGAAGGTCGGCAGCGGGAACTCGTCGCCGACCTGCGTTTGCCACCCGCGCCGGAACACATCGAAACCACGTGATCCCGCGCCGGGGACGGTGGAATCCAGCGAGAACCCGCCGCGGGTGTCGGCGACCCGTGCCGCGGTGTTGTTCCTCGCCAACCGATCCGACTCCATATTCGTTTCCAAATCCCTTCGCGCCCATGGTCTCCCGCGGCTCGGGCCGAGTCAAACAATCCGCTGCGGTCACTCTGGCGGAAATGTTCCATTCAGTTGGCGCACTCGTTCAAGAGCGCGGCCGGGTGGTTTTCCTACGGTGCTTTCATGGATTACGTACGTGCCTCGTCGTTTCCGGTCCAGTGCGACATTCGAGTGCGGCAGGGCGATCTCGGCCGGGACGATGCCGTGAGCACGATCGGGATGGCCCGCTGGCTGGAGGACGCGCGAATACGACTGGAACTGCCTCGCTTCGAACGGCTCGCCGGGTCCGGTGAATTCGGCCCCCACCAGATCATTTTCGTCAACCAACGTATCGAGCGGCTGGCCGGGGTCGACCGCACCGCCACCGATGTGCGGGTGCACACCGGGATCCGGCGCATCGGGCGCTCGTCGTTCACGTACGAACAGGCAGTGTCCGCCGGTGGAAGACGGGTCGGCGGCGGTGGGGCCACAGTGCTGCTTCTCGGTCCCGCAGGGCCGCTGGACCTTCCGCAGGAGTTGATCGCGGATCTCACCGACCTGGCCCTGCCGGATACGAGCCGGCCGACCCCGCCCCGTCCAGGCTCTGAGCGCGAACAACGCGACCATTACCCATTTTTCGTGCCGCTGTGCGCCCGCATCAGCGACGTCGATTCCAACCAGCACGTCAACTACCTCGCCCTGACCACCTGGTACGACGAAGCCGTCGCGGTATTCACGGTGGCGGCGCTCGGCCGGGACGGACTGGCGCAGGCCCTGTCGCCGCTGTCGTATCGAATCGACTACCTCGGCGAGGTCACCTATCCCGGCGATTACGAGATCGGCGTGCTCGGCCGGGCTTTCGGCGATGACCGCGTGGCTTATGAACTCGGGATCTTTCGCGGCCGCGCCTGCTTGGGGGTCGCCGACGCCACCGGAGCCCGAGGCGCGTTGTCCGCCGAGTCTTTTGGTCTCGGTGGTCCCCGTTGAGCGCGCGACACGAACCGATCGTTCTCGACACCAGCGGCGCCGACATCCACGCCGAATTGGCCCGGATCCGCCGGAACGGACCGATCACCCGGGTCATGCTGCCCGGCGGCGTGCCCGCGTGGTCGGTGACCGACACCGCCGTGCTGCGCCGCCTGCTGACCGACTCCCGCGTATCCAAGGACGCGGGCAGGCATTGGCCTGCGTTCCGGAAAGGGGAGATCCCCGGGGATCGGCCGCTGCGCTCGTGGGTCGCCGTCGACAATATGTTCACCGCCTATGGGCCCGAGCATCGACGACTGCGCAAGCTCGTCTCGCCGGCGTTCACCCACCGCCGGACAACGGCGATGCGCCCACGGATCGAAGCGATCACCGTCGCCGTGCTGGACGAGTTGTCGACGATCCGGCCCGGTGTCGCCGTCGATCTGCGGCAGTGCTTCGCCTACCCGGTACCGATCCGCGTGATCAGCGAATTGATAGGCGTCCCAGATCATTTGGCCTCCGCGCTGCACGCCTGCGTCGACAGGTTCTTCAACACCTCGAACATCCGCGAGGATCCGCCGGCCGACTATCTAGGGCCATCCGCCGTGCTTGTCGCGGGTCGCGCCGACCTTGGTGACGATGTGCAGCGGTTCCGGATAAGGGTGCAGTGCTTCGCGGATCAACTGATTGGTGATGTGCGGCCCGTAGGCGTCGGCGGTATCGATGTGGGTGATACCGACGTCGGCAACCGCACGCAGGACGGCGAGGGCGCCGTCGCGATCGGCAGGCGGACCCATGACTCCGGGGCCGGCGAGTTGCATTGCGCCGTAACCGAATCGGGTGACAGTCAGGTCGCCCAGGAGCCAGGTTCCACCGGGAAGCGAAGGAGCGGGTGTGTTCATACTTGCCTTTCGTCTCGGGCCGAGACCGGCCGCAAACCAGGAGACACCCTGCCGGAGCGGCACACTCAACTCCGCTATGCCTCTCGACGGGCGCTGTCGGCGCTCGCCGATCGTGGTCGGGCGCGAGGCACGCCTTGACCATGCCGCCACGGCATACCGGACGGTGTCGTTCGGGGGCAGGAGATATAGGAGTCGAATTTTCATGTACGACGTCATCGTGGTCGGCGCGCGTTGTGCTGGTTCACCATTGGCTATGCTGCTTGCTCGCCGCGGGTATCGGGTGCTGGTGGTGGACCGGAATGCTTTTCCCAGCGACACGCTCTCCACGCATTACATCCATCAGCCGGGCATCGCTCGGCTGCGCGATTGGGGTTTGCTGGACAAACTGGTAGCCACGGGCGTACCGCCGCTGCGTCGTTGGCATGCCTCGCCGACACTGTACGGATTCGCCGAGGTCGAGGGTGTCACCGAGACCTACGCGCCACGCCGGACCGTGCTGGACGCGCTGCTGGTCGATGCCGCGCGGGCCGCCGGTGCGGAGGTGATCGAGAGGTTCACCGTCGCCGGCCTGATCTGGGATGGTGGTCGGGTCGTCGGTGTCCGAGGCTCTTCCGCGAACACCGGCGAGCAGGACTTCCGTGCGTCCTTCGTCGTCGGCGCGGACGGCCGCAATTCCACCGTCGCCGAACTGGTCGAAGCCGAACACCACCGAGTGGTACCGTCCTCCACCTTTTGCTCCTACACCTATTACGAGGGGCTGGACTGGGAGCCGCAACTCAGGCTCGGATCCGATCCGCAGATGTTCGGCAGTTGGCCCACTAACGACGGCCGACACCTGGTCGTTGTCATGCGCCTGCTCGACCGATACTCGGAGTTCCGCGCCGATGTCGCAGGCACCTTCCAACAGGCGGTCGATCAAGTCCTGCCGGAGTACGGCGCCCAGCTACGCGACGCCGAGCGTGTCGAACCGTTCCGCACGCTTCGATATCCGGACAACTACTACCGTCGTTCCGCCGGTCCCGGTTGGGCACTGGTCGGCGATGCTGGTTATCACAAGGATCCGCTGACAGGGTGGGGCATCTCCGACGCGCTGGTCTACAGCGAACTGCTTGCCGACAGACTGCACGCGGGTCTGTCCGGCGAGCAACCCGTCGACGAGGCGGTGCGCGAGTACGAACGACTCCGCGACGAACGCACTACCGACACCTTCGATTCCACCTGCACGCGCGCGGAGATGAAACCCTCACCCCTGCACCGGGCCATACTCGCCGCCGCCGGCGGCAGTGAGCTGGGGCGGAACCGATACTTCACCATGATCGGTGGCGGCATGAAAAGCGCCGAATTCTTCGCCCGGGACAATATGCAAGCCCTGTACGACGCGGCAGGCACGCCCGCCGCCGAGCGTCTGTTTCCGACCGAATCGTGCTAGGAGAAATCTGCCGTGCGCATCGGCACTCCGCTCGACTATCAGCAGGCCGGTTCGGACGGAATGTCGCTGGCGATAATGCGACTATGAATCCCGACTACTGCATCGATATTCCACCCGGCTTCGACGATTCCGACGAGGACTCCCAGGTTCACCCCATAGCCTGCCGACAATTCTCTGCCGGCACCGTCGCAGAAGTGTTCGGGAAGGCACAGCAGTGGATCAGCAAGCACAATGTTTTCCTGATAGACGTCTCATGGACCTGGGCATACGGCGAGCCGGAGCCGTTCATGCTGGCCGTCTACTTCAACTTCGAGGGTCTGGAAGAGGAGGAGCCCGCCGGGGCCTGACATCGTGGTTCGCATCGAAATGCTTCTGAGCGCAGCGGCTTTCGACGACCAGCTGGTTGCCGAACTGACCGCGCTGATCAATCGGGTGTACGAAAACGCCGAGGCGGGGATATGGATGGACGGCGCCGCCCGCACCACGCATGCGGAGGTGGCGGATCTGGTCGCGGCGGGTGAGATCGCGGTGGCCCGCGATTGGGCGGGGGTGCTGGTGGGCTCGGTGCGGATTCAGCGGCTGGGCGACGGGCTCGGTGAATTCGGCATGCTGGTCGCCGCACCCGATCGGCGTGGTACCGGTATCGGGCGCGAGCTGGTCCGTTTCGCGGAACGGCGCGGCGCCGAAAACGGTGCTCACACTATGCAATTGGAACTTCTCGTGCCGAGGGATTGGACCCATCCGGCGAAGAAGTTCCTCGACGAGTGGTACACCCGCATCGGCTATCGCGTCGTCCGCCGCGGTGCTCTCGAAGACGACTATCCGCACCTGGCCCCGCTGTTGGCCACACCCTGCGACTTCATGATCTACCACAAACCGCTGCCGGAACGTCATTCCGTATTCGGCGATTGATGGGAATCATCCTGTGGCACAAGGCTGTTCAGCTCGTCGGTGTACAGCAGAGCCGGGTCGAACCGCATTCCGGTGAAGTGGCCGGCGAGCTCGAGGGACAGGACGCCGTGGGTTCGGGTCCAGAACGACAGGGCGCGGTGCAGGGTGGTGGTGGGCACGGAATCGTCCGGGGCCCAATGGCGGTGGTGTTCGAGGTCGGCGTCGAACGGTGTCGCCTTCTCGTCGACGGGCTGGGCGTCGAATGCCTCGATCAACATCGCCATGATCTCCTGGGTGATCGCGACGGTGTCGGCGGGTGCGTGGTAGCCGGGGATCGGTGTGCCGTAGATGAGGAAGTATCGCTGCGGGTTGGCCAGCGCCCATTCCCGTGCGGCGTAGGCGAGTCCGGCCACGTCGGCGCCGGAATCCTTGGCCGTGTGGAGGGTGTCGGCCAGGCTGCGGTAGGAGTCGCGAATGAGCGCTGTGATCAACTCGTCGCGGTTGGCGTAGTACCGGTACAGGGCCGGGCCGCTGATGCCCATGTGCTTGGCGATCGCATTGAGCGACAGTGCGGACGGACCGTCGGTGGCCATCTGTTCCCAGGCGCACTGCTTGATTTCGGCCTGCATCTGCTCGCGATAGCGCTCGCGTGGACTCTTCACCGGTGTGCCCGTCATCGCTCCCCCCTTTGTCTCACTGCCCGGTCTCCGGGTTAGAGGTTATCACTCTGGTTGTTGCCTCCAACCTGGTCTTGTTATAGCTTCTAACTTAAGTAAGAAACGATAACTACAGCCTGGTCGGCTCAGCGACAAGGAATGCGCAACCGTGACTGACAACCACTCTTCCGACACGCCGGACACGCAATCCGGCGCATCCGACCGCCGCGAACGGACAACCCTGCTCGGAATCATCCTGGTCGCCGCGATCAGCGGTACGCCACCGTCCCGTATGTCATCCACCGTTGCTCGTCGACGCGCGTCGTGACCCCACGTTCGCCGAGCCGGGACCGCCACTCCGCGGTCCGTCACGGGCTCAGAGCCGGGGCTTCGCCATGTGGACGGCACCGCTGATGTGGTTCGGCGAGAGCGGGTCCGGCGCGGGGAGAAGTCGGTAGCCCGCGTTCCGATACATCCGGATGTTGCGTTCACTCCGGGCGCCGGTGAACAGGATGAATCGTTCGATGTGTGGGGGAGCGAGAGTTTCGATCAGGCGCAGCAGCTGGGATCCGGCTCCGCGGCCGGTCAGGTCGGGCGCGACCATGAGTCGGCCGACATGCCAATCACTGCCTTCGACCTGGCCGCGTACCGCGGCCACCAGACGTCCCTGTTGCCGCACCACCAGAGTCGTCGAGGTGGTCGCCCACGCCAGTACCTCGTCATGGGTTTCCCGAAGCGGGGGGAGGTCGAGCATATCGTTGAGTATCGTCTCCGGAACCCAGCAACATCGTTGCAGGACAACGAGTTCGGCGAGATCGTCCGCGGTGAACGCGGACAGTGCGGAGTCGGCGAGCACGCTCGACAGTGCGTCGCGGGGGAGATCGATCCGGTTCGGCGACTGTGCGGCCATGAGTGGTTCCCGATCAGTGGTGCGGATGGACGGTGCGGCGACTGCGCGCGGGGCACACGGCAAGTGCAGACCGTGCCGCCACGGCACGGTCAAGCCGCGGCATTTCGAGAGAAGCTGCGTGACGTCGTCAACTCGACTTCCGACTTCGCGTGCGCCACAAGCATATTCACCTACTCGACGACGGGTCTTGACCATGCCGCAGCGGCACAGCCGACAGTGTCATCCGAGCATCCGAGCGCACGGAAAAGGAATGAGACGTGATGGGATTTCGCTTCGGAGTCAATATGGGGTTGCCGACGCTGTTTCTCGCGGCGGAAGCCACCGAGCGAATCGGGTTGGGCACCTTGGTGTTGAACACCCCGTTCTACAATCCGGTACTGCTGGCCCGCGACATCGCCGCACTCGACCAGTTCAGTGGCGGCAGAATCGAATTGGGGTTGGGAGCCGGATATGTGAAAGACGAGTTCGACGCCGCGGAAATCCCGTTCCTCGGCGCGGGCGCCCGCATCGATCACGTCGAGCAGACCGTGCTCACCCTGCGCAAGCTCTACGCCGACCCCGGATACCAGCCGGCGCCCGCGCGACCGGCAGGACCGCCGATCCTGATCGCCGGATCGGGAAATCGATTGCTACGCATGGCCGCTCACCACGCCGACGTGATCGGCTTGCCCGGCGCCGACTTCACCGAATCCGGGCTCATGACCGCCGCCGGCGCCGACCGGCTCGCCGAACGCGCCGAGTACATTCACGGACTGCTCGGCGACCGTCGCGATCGAGTGCAACTCAACCTCCAGCTCTGGGCGGTGGCCACCCCGTCGGAGCGCGGCGCTCTCGGTGATCGGGTGCGTCGGTGGCTTCCCGGATTCACCGACGATCTGATCGGCGCCGCACCCGCTGTCATGGCGGGCACACCGCAGCAGATCGCCGACAGCGTGCGCGAATGCCGGCAGCGCTACGGCATCACGTATCTCACTGTGCTGGAACCGGATATGGACGCATTCGCGCCGGTCGTCGAACTGCTGAAGAATTGAAGTGGCCTCTCGCCCTGGCGGCGGTTCTCGTTCTGGCCGCAACCGCCGTGATCAGTTCGTGTGCGGACGGCGCACCGAAATCCGCCACCTGCCTGCAGGCGCTGCTGGATCGGCTCGTACGCGACGCCGGTGTCCCCGGAGCGCAATTGGTGCTCACCCGCGACGGTCGTGATATTCGGCTCACCAGTGGTGTGGCCGACACGGCCACCGGAGCCGCCTTTCCCGACGACGCCCGGGCACGAATCGCGAGTAATACCAAGACTTTCGTCGCATCGGTCGTGCTGCAATTGGTCGCGGAGCATCGCGTGGAGCTCGACGCACCCGTGGCGCGCTACCTTCCGGGCGTCGTCACCGGTCCCGGCGGTGACGGCGAACGGGTGACCGTCCGAAATCTGTTGCAGCACACCAGCGGAATTCCGGATTACCTCTCTCGAATGGATCTCGACTCCGTCGAAGCGCTCACCCGAAACCACTCGATCGGCGACCTGATCCGGCTCGGTCTGGATCAGCCCGCCCCGTTCTCTCCCGGCACCGGCTTCGAGTACTCCAACACCAACTATCTGCTGGCCGGACAACTGATCGAACGGGTGACCGGCGTGCCGGTCGATGTCGAAGTGGCCCAACGGATTATCGGCCCATTGGGTCTGCACGATACGTATTGGCCTCGATACCCGATCGACAGTGTCATCCGCGGCCCCCACCCGCGCGCCTATCTCGAGTCCGACGGCCGCCGCGTCGACATCACCGATATCGACCCCAATGGTGGTCTGCCCGACGGCGCCATGGTTTCCACCGGCCACGACCTGAATCACTTCTTCATCGACCTGCTCTCGGGCACGGTGGTACCGCCGCCGCAGCTGGCCGAGATGCGGCGCACCATCCCCGACCCGGACTCACCGGATCGGGTCGGATTGGGGCTGTTCGGCAGGACCACCGGCTCCGGTGTCGAAACGTGGGGTCACGGCGGGAGCATCCCCGGCTTCTACACCGCCGGCGGCGCTACCCGCGACCTCGCGGTGACGATCATCCTGAATCAGGTTCCTACCGAGTCGAACCAGGGCGTCGACGATGTCATCGACGCCCTCGTCGACGAGGCCACGCGTCCGTAGATCCAGCTGTGGTGGCCGAATTCCACAGTCCGGTCAGTGTTCTGCGCCGGAGCTCGCGGCCAGCAGTTCGGCGAGGCGGCGGAGCACATCGAGCTGGACAGGGGTGTACAGCTCGTTCAAGGCCAGGCCGATCGTTTCCGTGGCGACACGTGCCCCGCGCGGCGCCCCGACGGTGAGGTCCTTCAGATCCGGATGACTACTGAACAGCTGCCGGACGAGCCGGGCCAGATGCTCCGCGCATTCACGCCGGACGCGCTCGTCGGCATCGGCGGGCAACCGGCCGAATTCGGTGACCGCGGGGTGTGTGAAATAGGCCTGCAGCATGTCGGCGTAGGTGGCCAAGGTCGTGGGGCTGAGCACGCGGGTCAACACGACGGCGAGCGCACGGTCGGCAGCGGAGAGGTCCACTTCGACGGCGGCCGCGGCCAGTGGCGGCGGTAGGTCGGTCGGCGTGGCCTGACTCAGGCTCAGTGCCAGTTCGGTGCGGATCCGTTGCAGCCGTTCGACGGTCGCGGCGAGTTCGGCATCCAAGGTACGCAGCGCCTGTTCGGGATGGTCGGTCATATCGCCCATCTCCGCGATGCACGCCAGCGAGAAACCCAGATCGACAAGGCGTTTGATCCGCAGCAGCCGCACGAGGTGCGGCACACCGTAGAGCTTGTAACCGTTGGACCGCCGCTCGGGCTCGGCCAGCAAGCCGATCTCGTGATAGTGCCGCACGGCCCGCACGCTGGTGCCGGCGAGATCGGCGATCTCACGCGTACTCCAAGGCATAACAATCCCTCTTCCAGAACCCCGATCCGCCCGCCGAACCAGCAGACACTGTGTCGCCACGGCACAGTCAAGTCAACAATTGGGCCCGCCGGCGTGCATGTGCTTCCGCGCCCAGGACTCGAAGTCGGTGAGTGTGATTCCGAGTTCGCGCGCGAACTGCGGCCTCGCGGGCTGGCCTACCTTGTTCAGCCAGTCGTGGGGTGGGCCTGTCCCGGCGGCGAGGGCCTGCTCCTCGGTCGTATCCGGCGCGGACAGGCGGGTGCCCAGGGCACGCGAAAGAACCTCGGCGATCTCGATCATCGACAGGTAGTCGCTCGCCAGCTCCAGCTCGACCCTGTCGAACCGTCGAGGATCGACGACGGCCGCGGCGGCGGCGCGGCCGATATCGTCCACCGCCACGAGAGACAGCCGCGTCTGCGGCCACACCGCGGCCACCAAACCACCCGCGATATCGCGGGGGAACATGTACGCCGCGGACGGTAGGAAATTCTCCATGAAAAAACCTGGCTTCAGGAGTGTCCAATACGGGAACCCCGCGGCCCGAATTCGTTCCTGGACGGCGGTTTTGGCTTTCAATCCCGGGCCCGGTTCCATTACCAGCAACCGCCCGTCGGCCCGGCCGGGCATCCAGGAATGTCTGCTCGCGCCGCTGACCGAGGTGTGCACGAACTGCGCCACCCCGGCAGCCTTCGCGCCCTCGATCAGGTTGACACCCTGAACCACCTCCGCGTCGAAATCCATTCCCGCCGCGGTCATTTCGGGCGTCTGCACGGAGAAGACGGCCCGGACGCCTTCGGCGGCCCGGACCACCGAATCGCGGTCACGCAGATCACCGACGACCAGTTCCGCGCCCAATGCCTCGATCGCCCTGGCGCGATCACGGTCACGTACCAGGGCGCGGATGGGAACACCCGCGGCGAGCAAAGCCCTGGCGGTAGCGCCGCCCTGCCTGCCGGTCGCACCGGTGACCAGGACGGGCGCGAAAATCTCGGCCACCATGCTCCTTCGAAATGGCACAGGCTCTTCCGTCAGAAGATGGCGAGCGGGTTGACGGGCACGCCGCTCGCGGCGCCGAGCCTCGGCGGCGCGGCGACGAACAGGAACGTGGCCCGCCCTTCCTCGGCACAGGCGACCGCCAGCTCGGCGGGGTCTGCTACGTCGATCAGCGGCATTCCCAAGCGGGCCAGGGCGACTCGGTGCAACGGACCGGGTACGCGAGGATCGACCGGCGGGCGCCCGTCGCCGATATCACCGGCGTAGACGGCCACGTCGTGCCGGTGCATCCAGGCGACGGCGTCGAGGGTCAGGCCCGGAATACGCCGGTCGCGGCTGGCCGCATAGTCCCAACCGCCACGCACCACCAGCGCGTCCCCACTACGCACCCGCACCCCTGCCCGCACACACGCCCGCTCGAGCTCCGCGCCGGTCACCCCGTGGCCGTCGGGCAACGAGCCGTCAGCGGCCAGATCGACCAGGACCCCGCGGGTCACCACGCCGTCGCCGAATATCGCGGTGGACCCGTGCCGGTAGCCCTCCGCGCCACCGGCCTGCTCCAACGCGATCCCCGGGTACACCCGGCCGTCCACGACCTGATGTACCAGGGAATCGAAGTGTGTCACCTCGGGATGGTGCGTCATCATGATGACCAGTTCGGCCGTGCCCAGCGGGGAGGTACCGGTGAACAGCCCCGCCTGCATCACCCCGATCGAATCCGCGCCCAGCGGCGCACCGGGCCCGGCGACCAGGGGTGACGTCGGCATGGGCCGCGAGATCGATACGGTTCGCCCGCTGCGCGCCTCCGCGACCGCGGCGGCCCGGACTTCGGCGGTGATCAAGTTGAGGGTGCCCCGCTCGTCGTGCTCGCCCCATCGCCCCCAATTGGTCGGCAGGTCTTCACTCGCTGTCACCGCAGTCTCCACATCAATTCATTGCTCCCGGAAAATGTTTCAGCGCGGCTTCGCTCTCGCATGAGAACGCTCGCCGACAGGGAGCGCACACCCTGCCGCCACGGCAGGGTCAAGTCACGCGAACGGGGCTCGGCGCTACGACTCGTGGCTCGGAGACCGCATGAGGCATATCGACATCGACGGTTTCGCCGACTGCCGATATCCCGGTGGCGCGAATGAGTTTCCGCGCAAACAGCAGCCCGAGTGCGATGCGATCACGAATGACCTGATGCCGGAGATTTATCGAATCGCCGCATCCGTGGACCCGGAACCGTCCGAGTGCTGGCGCGATGACAGATCAGGGCTGGCCGGTCGGATTCTTGCGCTCGATGGCGGCTTTCATTGCGTCCAGGCCGATCAGGTTGTACGGATGACCCAGCGTCCGCATCAGCGAATTCTCCGTCGGCCGGTATACGCCGTACTTGTGGTAGACCGCGCCCTCGTAGGTGTCGACCACACCGCCGTCGGGGGACGGCTTGCCCAGATACCGGTACCACTTGGTCTGGTTCTGCTGCATCTGTGCGCCGGTGTAGGTCGATGCGTTGGGTTGGCGCGGCTCGGGCCCGGTATAGGTGTCGTCGGGATAGTCGTACTCGTCGGCCAGGCCGCCGATGGAGTGCCCGAGCTCGTGCAGCACGATTTGTCCCGCCTTGACGTTCTGGCCGGACGATGTCGCGACCCGCCCGCCCGCGCCGCCGTACTTGGTGGTGTTGGCCAGCGCGATCACCTGGTCGGCCGCGGGCGCGAGCCCGGCGAACTGCAACGCCTTGGTCTCGTTGACGCACAGCAGGCGCTCGATGCCGTCGCACCAGAACGTCATTTCCAGGGCGGTGTTCCGGTGTGTGCCCTGCGGATCGTTGGAGACGCCCGACTCCTGGGACACCACGTCGACCGCCCAGACGTCGAAGGAGTTCTGTTCCGATTTGAACGGTTCGACCTGGATCATCTCGTGCCACCGGTTGATCGCATCCTGCTGGTATTTGCCCAGCTCATCCGAGGTGTACCCGTCACCGACGAACACCAGATCGAACCGCTTCCCGGCCGGGCCGGTCACCTGGATCGGTACGACGTCGGCCTGCACGGCGGATCGCGGCGCGGGAAGTTCGTCGTGGACGGGTGTGACAACACGGCTGATGGTGCCGTCCTCCGAGAACACCTCCCGCTCCTGCTGCGCGGTGGCCGATCCGGGAGCGGCGGACAGTCCGGCGATGGCCAACGCACAGACACTGATCATGGACAGACGTCGTAACAAGGGCATGGCGGAACTCCTGGAGTGATTCACGAATCCGATCCGGACGGCGGCGGCGTGCTGTATGCCGGTGTGCCGAATTCTCAGTCAAGGAACCACATTTGGATGATGATCTCGACTGGGGGGTAGTGGGGAGGCTCCATTTCCGCGAGGGTCTGCAGCTCGTAGGCGCCGAAGCCCACCCTGACGACGCTACCGGCTGGAACGGCGCGTCGAGTGACGGGTTCGGCCATGCTGGCGAGGTTGGCCAGAGTATTGCGGAAGTTTCGGTAATTGCCGTGGATTGGAAAAATTACATCGCGGCACCTCGGGTAGCTAATGTGGGCGTGCTTTCGGGGTCGTTGGATGCGTGCGGCGGAAATCGCTGGGCGGGTGGCCGGTCCAGCGCACATAGGCGCGCCGGAATTCGCGCACATCGCCGTATCCGGTTTCCGCGGCGATCTGGGTGACCGTCAGAAGCGTCTCCTCCAGCAGGATCGCCGCACGCCGTTGCCGCACCCGGTCGCGAATATCGTTGAATCGCTCACCGGCGGCGTTCAACTGCCTGCGCAGGGTTCGCTCGGTCAGACACAGGCGGTCGGCGACCTCGACCATCGTGATCTGGCTCCGCAGGTTCTCGGCCACGATGGCTTCGACCGCCGCGACCACGTCCTGGCGGGCGTTACCGTCATCCAGAAGCCGGTAGCAGGCTTCGACGGCTGCGAGCCGGTTTGCCTCGTTGCGCGTGGCGATCTTCCGCTCGAGCATTCGGGTGGCGAAGCTTACTTCGTTGGTCGGAGCGTCGAATACCACCGGGCAGCGGAATATCCGCTGATATTCGGCGGTATAGTCCGGTTTCGGGTAGGCGACCGTGATTCTTGTCGGCGCGGCGTCCTCGCCGAGCAACGACCGCGAGAACAGGGTGGCGGCGGATAAGAATTCTTCGCACAGGAACGGGAGAAGCTCGGGGTCGGCCATGCGCTCCTGGAGTTGCACCGTGGTCGCCTCCCCGCTGCCCGTCACTTCGAAGTTGAGCAGGCTGCCGGCGCATCGGTGCAGCTCGAGTGCCAGATCGAGGGCTTCGGCGGCGGTCTTGCAGGACCGGATCGCGAAACCGAGCAGACCGAACGCGTCGCGGGCATCGCGCGCACCCACCTGCAATCCCAGCGGTTCGCCGGGGAACGTGCGCAGTGCCCGCCGGATGACCGTGGTGGCCTGCCGGAAGGACACCCTGGCGTCCGGAGTGGTCAGCTGGTCGGGCGACACGCCGGTGCCGGCGAACCATGGGCCGACGTCGTATCCGCGTTCGGCGGCGACGGCGCGCAGCCGGGCCAGGATCGTCGGTGGGATGGTGGCCTCACACAGTTCGGAGTCACGGATCTCCATCGGAACGCCTCCTTTCTCGCGTTCGGCACCTGCGCCGCTGTCCGGGAAGCAGGAGGAGATCTGAGGTAGTTGGCCAGCGGCTGGTTTGCTGATGTCGTCGTGTCTCTGGTTCGACCATCGTTCGCGGTGTCTTTGTCCAGGTCAAGACACTCCATGTAGATAGCCGAATATTCGCTGATAGATGATGGCCTCGAAGATCGCGAGATCCCTGCGGTCCGGGCATGCGGTGTAGAGGCATCGATGACGTCCGGTGATGGCGGCGAGGGTCGCAACGGTCAATACGGGGGAGTGGCGGACAGATTCAGTGGGTGGGAATTCATGTGCTGCCGCCTACTGCATTTCCAGTGGAAAAGATATCGACCACGCTGTCCGGTGAAACCCCGATCTGTCCGGTGCTGCCCTGCCCGCGAGAACTGCGCGACGGATATGTTGACGAAATGAAATCAGCTACTTATTAGCAATTTCATCTGAAGTTGCGGTTGTCGACAGGCTCAACGCTATTTTCCGAAATTTACCGGGCTCGTGGGCAATCGGCATCTCCGCAGCGGCAGGAGTCCTATTTCCGATCGTCGGCACAGGCGATTACGCGAAATTCCTGTCGCGATCGGATTCCCGATCCAGAAATGAGCTGGATCGTCACTGAAACCGGAAGGTTGTGATCGCATGAGGATCAAGAAGTTCATGGTTACATCGCTTCTCGCCATCGCGGCAACCGGCATCGCGTCCACCGTGGCACACGCCGACCCCGCGGCGGCGTCCCCGCTGAGCGGTACCGACCAGGGGATCGCGTACACCACATCGCTGGCCGACAACCAGATGGGTGTGACGACCCATCTGACCGGCGGGTCGTTCGCGGTATCGAATGGTCAACTGGCCGTGCGGAACTCCGACGGCGTAACGGTCGAGCACGCTCCGCTGAGCTATCAGGTCGCCGGGCGCACGGTCAGCTTGACGCCGCAGGTGAGCGCGGACGGCAGCACCCTGACCCTGGGTACCCCGGAGTGGAACGCCCCGGTCAACGGCGCGACATTCGACAACGGCATGCGTGATGTCGTGATGCCGCAGGTGCGGGCCAGTCTGCCCGGTGAACACCAGGTCGGCCTGCTCGGCGCCTCGGCGGGTGCGATCATCGGCGTCGCGGTCGGCGCCTGCGTCGGCTTCGCATTGGGCCTGCCGTTCTTCGTCGTCGGCGCCATCCCCGGCATGTTCATCGGCGGCGCGGTCGGCGGTGCGATCGGCGCCGTGGTCGGTGCCATCGTGCTCTGACGATCAATTGGTGAAAACGCCGACGTCGTGCGGGCTGCGAACCATTCGCAGCCTGCACGCCTGATCCAGGCATTGTCCGTCCGAGCCCTCGCTTCCGATGCTGGTTGAATTCCCGGGCCGAACCAATCGTCGACGCGGTGAGCTTCGCGAGGCCGATCCGGGCACCCGTACTGCTGTATCAGCTGGGGGACGCCGGCCCGGATCCGCCGATCCGACGATGCATCGATCCGCATCTGCACTCGCCGAGCTGCCCGGCTGCTGAAGATTTCCAAGATACGGTGTGTGCCTGGTTTGTGTGACAGGTCGACCGTCACAATGATCCGCTGATAGTAGGCCGACCGACCATAGGAGACATCGATGCGCCATACGTTGTTGCGCGGTACCGGCGCGGTTCGGCTGACTGCCTTGATCGTCACGGTCGGCGTTGTGCTCGTCGGCTGCGGGCATTCGGCGGCGCCGGCGCAGAGCGGTCGGGGGACGCTGATCGTCGACTTCGTGAATCAGCCCGGGCTGCCGGCGAACTTCCGGACCACCGGCATGCCACTGGGGTCCGACGGCGGGTCGGCTCCGAGTGTCGCCGGACTGGCCGAGCTGCACGAGTCCGGGAGCACCGCGCCATCGGCCGAGGGGTTTCGCGCCATACAGGAGACGCTGCCGCCGGGACGGCACATCGACGTGGATTTGCGCCAGGAGACGCACCTCTATGTCAACGGGATGGTCGTTTCCTGGTACGGCCCCGGCGACGACGCGAATATGGGTATGAGCAAGCAGGCCGTGCTGAACTTGCAGGACCAACGGGCGCGACAACTTCGCGACGATCGCGAAATCACTTTCGGTGGTCCGCACGGCAAGCCGGTACCGCCGATCACCGGCCCCCGCACCGTACAGACCGAACAGCAAGCCGCCACCGAAGCCGGGATGGAGTACGCGTATTTTCCGGTGCCGGACCGTCACATGCCAGATCCGGGCACGGTCGACGATTTCGTCGCCTTCGTGCGCGACCTGCCGCCCGACACCTGGCTGCATTTCCATTGCCGGGCGGGCCACGGCCGGACGACAACCTTCATGGCCCTGTACGACATGATGCGCAATGCCAAACAGGTGCCACTGGCCGATATTCTGCGCCGTCAATACCTCATCGACCCGCCCCACGCGGGTACCAAAGGCGCGGCGAACCTCGAAAAGGAATCCGCCGTACACCCATTTGTCGACCAGTTCTACCAATACGTCCACGACAACAATGACGACTTCCGGACGCCATTCACCGCCTGGTTGAAAGCCCACTCCGGATAACCGGCCGTCTGCAAATCTATGCGCCGCGTCGTCCGATCAACGGTTACCAGCGGAACAATCTGCTCGATCAGCCGATCTGCGGGTGGATCGCGCCCAGCCCTCGCGCCAGATCAGGGATGACGTGGTGCTCCCACGCCACCAGCGTCACCCCGTGCCTACCGGCGAGGTCGTGGCCCAGCCGCTGCACGTCTGCCGGGGAACTGTACGAAAGGTTCGGCTGGCTGCTCCCCAATCGTGCGTACGCAAGCGCTTAGACGGGTGACGAGGCGAGGCCGAGAATGGTTGCGGTTTCGTCGATATCGGCTATGTCGAGATCGAGGCTGCGGGCGAGGGCGACCGTGCGCTCTACGAGGGGTTGGTTTCCGGGGCTGAGTTCGCCCTTGCGCAGGTAGAGGGCGTCTTCGAGCCCAGCGCGGGCGTTGCCGCCGAGGGCGAGGCCGATGGCGGTGAGTTCGAGGTTGCGGCGGCCGATCGCGATGACCTGCCATATGGCGTTGTCAGGCAGGCGGCGGACGAGGGTGAGCAGGTTGTCGGGGGTGGCGGCCATACCGCCGGTGACGCCGAGGACGATGGAGAATTGCATGGGTTCGTCGTCGAGCAGGCCCTCGTCGCGCAGGCGCAGGCAGGCGTCGAGGTGGCCGGTGTCGTAGATTTCGAGTTCCGGTTTCACGCCGAGTTCGCGCATGCGGGCGGCGAGGCGGCGGACGTCGGCGGGCGGGTTGCGGAATTCGGCGTTGCCGAAGGTCATGCTGCACGGGTTGAGGGTGGCCATGGGTGGCCGCAGTTCGACGAGCGCGGCGCGTTGTTCGAAGGGGACGTCCAATCCGACGCCGGTGGACAGCTGGATCAGGATGGGGCAGCGTTCGGCGATCAGATCCATTGTGCGGCGGGCGATGTCGAGATCGGCCGTGGGCCGGTCTTCATGATCACGCACATGAATGTGGGCCACGGCGGCACCGGCCCGGTGGGCGTCGGCGACCGCGTCGGCGATCTCCTCGGGTCGGGTGGGCAGGTGCGGGTTGTCGGCCTTCGACGCGATCGGGCCGGTGGGGGCGATGGTGATGACGACGCTCATGGGTTTCCTTGGGGGAGTTCAGGATTCGATGATGGCGACGGCGCGGGTCCAGCCCGCGGACGCGGCGTGGATCTTGACGGGGAAGCAGGACACCTGAAATCCCTTGGCGGGCAGGCTTTCCAGGTTGTGCAGCTTTTCGAGGTGGCAGTAGCCGATATCGCGCCCTGCGCGGTGGCCTTCCCAGATGACGGCGGGGTCGCGATCGGCGGCGAAGCGGGCGGCGGTGTGGACGAAGGGGGCGTCCCAGCTCCAGGCGTCGGTGCCGGTGAGCCGTACGCCGCGGTCGAGCAGGTAGAGCGTCGCTTCGCGGCCCATGCCGCAGCCGGCGGCCACGTAGTCGGGGTGGCCGTAGCGGGTCCCGGCGCGGGTGTTGACGATGACGATGTCGAGCGGGGACAGCTCGTGCCCGATGCGGTCGAGCTCGGCGGCGACATCGGCGGCGGTCGCGACGTAACCGTCGGGAAAATGCCGGAAGTCGAGCTTCACCGCCGGTTGCAGACACCACTCGAGCGGGATTTCGTCGATCGTGATCGCCCGCGCGCCGCCGTCCATGGTGGAGGCGTAATGGTAGGGCGCGTCGAGGTGAGTGCCGTTGTGGGTGGTGATCTGGACTCTTTCGATTGCCCAACCTTCCCGGTCGGGCAGGTCATCGACGGTCAGGCCGGGAAAGAATTCGACGAGCTCGTGCGCTGTCTGGGTGTGGTCGCAGTACTCGATGTGCGGCAGATGTCCGGGGGGATCGGAGGCGATTCCGGCCTGCAGGGGAACCGAAATATCGATCAACGTGCGCATGGTGCTCCTTCGCCGATCACAGTCCGTCGGTGCTCGCGAGGGTCTGTGCCAGCCAGGCCAGAATCACCGGAACGACTTGCGGCAGTTCGGATATCGCGCAGTGTCCGGTCCCGGGGATGAGGTCGGCGACAGTGTTGCGGCGGCCCTCGAACACGAGCGTATCGTGCTTCGGGACATGGACATCGTCGGCTCCGTTGACGACCAGCATCGGGGCGTTGCGGTCCTGGTCGAGCATTGGGCGCAGGGAGAAGGACGAGAAGCGTTCGGCGAGTTCATCGTCGGTGGGAGTTCGGTCGAATCCCAGTGCGTTGCCGATGATTCCGCTCATACCGAACCGGCTCGGCACGCCGCGAGTGAAGGCCTCCTCGACCGGCCCGCCCAAGACGACGGCGGCGTCGACCTCGCCGGTCAGTCCGGCGCGCGCGGCGAAATGCCCGCCCATCGAGATGCCCAGATGCGCGACCACGCCGTTGCCGAGCGTCCGGGCATGCGCGATCAGCCCGCTGATGATCTGTGCGCCGCCGATGGCGCTCATCGGCACCTTCGATTCGCCGGTGCCGGGAATGTCGAAGGCCAGCACCCGAACTCGCAGCTGTTCGGCGAGCGTCACCAGGATGTCGTGCACGTCCATTTTCCAGGTGTCCACCCCGCCGCTGGCGATCACGACCGGTGCATCCTCGGGCAGGTCGAACGGGGCGAGCACGTGCACCGGGACCGCGGTCGTGCCGTCCCGATACGGGAGGTTCAGGATCTCGCGCCGGAAGTCCACACCGAATTCCGGTGCGGCGAGCCGGTATTGCGCGAGCTGATTCGCCAACGCGGCGCGCCCCGGCTCGCCGACAACGGCAGGGAATTTGGCCCACCCGTAGGCCAGCGCGGCCTGCCGATGCTCGCCTGCCGCGGCGTAGGACTCGGCGAGTTTCGACCATTCGCGGGCCCATCCGCCCGGCGCGTCCGTCCACATGTCGGTGATCGCGGCGCGCACCGCATCGACATCCGGCACCGGCAAGCCGGTATTGATCATCTGCGGATATCGCTCCTCGAACAGTTCCCGCACATCCAGTGGCCAGAGATACGACATGGCGTCTCCTCGGTATCAATTAACGCATCAAAACTGCGTTAATTGGCGACGGTACAACCGAGAGTGCCTTAACGCAATAGCGCTGCGTTAAGATGGATGGATGGATCGACAAGCGTCAGATGGACAGGTCCGGCGCAGAACAGGCGGCCGGTCCGCACGGGTTCGCGATGCCGCGCTGCGCGCCACGCTAGAGACCGTCGCCGAACACGGCATGGCCGCCGTGAGCATGAACGAGATCGCGCGGCGAGCCGGTATCCACGGAACCTCGATCCAGCGACGGTGGGGCACCCGCGAGAATCTGATCCTCGACGCCCTGCTCGACTACAGCCGCGAGCAGCTCCCGATCCCCGACACCGGAACGCTGCGCGACGATCTATCCGCCTTCGCCCGCTCGATCGCGGCCTACCTGGCCACACCGCTCGGCGAAGCCCTGGCCCGCGCCCTGGCGACGGCCGACGACGACCAGATCCTGGCAGCCAGCCGCGCCGAGTTCTGGCGCACTCGATACGACGCCGCGCGCGTGATCATCGACCGCGCCGTCGATCGCCATGAACTACCCGCCGGGACCGACACCGCCCTGGCCCTCGAATTCCTCGTCGCCCCACTGCATTTCCGCAAACTGCTCAGCAGGCAACCCATCGACGACGAACTGATCCGGCGACAGGTCGACATCCTCGTCCGAGGTTTGGCGCCGGGCGTCGATCACGGGTAGCCCAGTGCGGCCATCTGTTTCGCCATTCGCTCGGCGTCGTCCTGACGGTGTTGGCTCTGGAACAGCTCCAGGGCCTCCTGCCAGACGGCCAGCGTTCGGTCGGGCCGACCCAGGGCTTGGTAGGTGTGACCTATCTGATCGAGAGTGGCCGTCAACCCGAACTCCATACCGAGTTCGCGGTCGATCGCGAGGGCCTGCTGGTAATAGGTCAGGGCATTGGCGTGATCGCCGGTGTGGTGGGCGATGTAGCCGAGGGTATCCAGCGTCATCGCCTCGCCGAGTCGGTTGCGGTGACGTCGGCACAGCTCCAGCGCTGTGGTGGCGTCGGTGCGGGCGCGGTCGTAATCACCCAGATGGGCGAAAAACCATGCGACGCTGTTGAGTTCCTCCCCCTCCCAATCCGATCGGCCGAGGTTCTGAAACAGCCGCAAGGCATGGGCGGCGTGCTGGAGTGCCCGGCGCGGATCGCCGTGGCACATATCCCAGTAGCAGCCGAGAAGATGGTGGGTATGGGCCTGGCCCGCCAGATCGCTCGTCTGCTCGTCCAGCGCGAGAGCCTGTTCGAGATGTTCGCGCATTTCCTCCCACAGCCCGACCGTGCTGCAGGCTTGGCCGAGGAACCGGTGGGCATGGGCCTGGGCGATGGGGTCGCCGAGCTCGTCGGCCGCGGCCATACCTGCCCGGCAGACGGCGAGATCGGCGGACAAATGGCCGCGCTGGCAATGGAATTGGCGCAGAGTCGATGCCAGCTGCCATACGGCCTGGTGCAATCCTAGGGTGATGGCCAGTTCTTGGGCCGCGGTCACATTGAGATGCTCGGCATCGAACCACGCGAACGTGGCGGTGTGATCGGGTAACGGGCGCGGGTGACAGCCCGGCGATGGGATGCCCGGCCGGAACAAAATCCTGGTCGGCCGTAACAGCCGGTCACCGGCGTATGCGGTGTGCAGATAGAAGTCCACCAACCGTTGCCCGCACTGCCGTCGGCTGTCCGGAGTTTCCTCGGCGAGCATGGTGGCATGCGCGTGATCGCGCAGCAGATCGTGAAAACGGTAGCGACCCGGCCGGGGCTGCTCGAGCAGGTGGGCGTCGACCAGACTCTCCAGCAATCGCTCCGCGGCGTCGAGGCCGATCGCGGCCAGGGACGAGGCCGCCCAGATGTCGATATCCGGGCCGCGTACCAGGCCCAGCAGGCGGAACACCCGCCGCTGCTCCGGATCGAGATGCTGGTAGGACAGGGTGAAGGCGGCGGCTACGCTGCGGTCGCCGACCGCCAGTTCACCGAGCCGACGCTGCTGATTACGCAACCGGTCGAGAAGATGCCGCACGGTCCAGGCGGGCCGGGCGCGGAGCCGGGAAGCGGCCAGCCGGATCGCCAGCGGCAGCTGCCCGCAGAGCGCTGTCACCTCGGCGACCACGGTGCGTTCGGCGATGCCGCGAGCGTCGTCCACGATCCGGATGAACAGGCCTATCGCCTCCTCGGCGGACAGCACGTCGATGGAGAGCGCACGCGCGCCCTCCAGATCGGTCAGCCGCCGTCGGCTCGTCACCAATGTCACGCAGGTGCCCGCGCCTGGGAGCAGTGGCCGGACCTGACTGCTGTCGGCGGCATTGTCCAACACCAAAAGCATGCTGTGCCCGGCGGTTTCGGCGCGCCAGAGCGACGCACGCCGGTCCAGCGTGGCGGGGATGATCTGACCGGGCACGCCGATCGCGCGCAGGAGAGCGTCCAGCGCGGTCATGGGGTCTAGGGAGTCGTGCTCGCTGTGGCCGCAGAGGTCGATGTACAGGTGAGCATCGGGGCAGCGATCGGCCAGCCGGTGCGCGGCGTGGACCGCGAGGGCGGTCTTGCCGACACCGGCCATGCCGTCGATGGTGACGACTCCGCCCGTGGTGGCATTGTCGTCGCCCTGACCGAGAACGGACATCAGGCGGGCCAATTCCGGTTCGCGCCCAGTGAAATCCGGTATGTCCCTGGGAATGTCTTTACGGCCGATTTGTCTGGTGGGTCGCTCTGTGGTCGGAATCGGGGAGCCACGCAGGATGGACTGATATTGCTGTTGAAGCTGTGATCCGGGGTCGACGCCCAACTCCTCGGCCAGCCGGACGCGCAAGTCGTGGAATACCTGCAACGCCTCGGCTTGTCGGCCGTTGCGGCGCAACACATCTATCCACTGGCCGAGCAATCGTTCATCCAGCGGGCGTTCGGCAACCAACGTGGGCAGCACGCCGATCAGCTCCGGATGCCGCCCTGCCCGCAGCATCCGGTCGATCCACTCGCCTTGCACCGCAATATGTTCGGCCTCCCATCGATCGGCCACCTCGGCGAGCCATGGGCTGTCCAACCCGGAAAACGGTGTACCACGCCATAATTGCAGCGCCTGGCCGAACAAGTCGGCGGCTCGAACGTCATCGTCGACCCGGCGCGCGTCCTCGGCCAACCGCCTGAAGTGGTATACATCCACAGCCGCCGGGACTGCCTCGATCACATAGCCGCCCGTCCGACGGCGTAGGGGCACATCTACCGTCTCCAGCACGCGACGCAACCGAGATGCGTAGCCGCGCACGGTCTCTCGCGCTCGCGTCGGCGGGCGTTCACCCCACAACCGATCGATCAGCACGTCCACGGATACCGGCCGGCCGACCTCGACCAGTAGCACGGCCAGCGCCGACCGCTGCCGCGCATGTCCCAGATCGATCGGACTACCACCGACCACCACTTCGACGGGTCCCAGCACACGGAACGTCGCCACTACGCCACCCCTCGATCGATGGACCACGATCGCGCCTTTACCAGCGAATTCTACGTTCCCACAACGATTACGCGCGAGTGAACGCGCACTCTCTGATCACCTGTCGATTCGGCGAGAGCTATCGCGGTTGCGTCACGCACAGCGTGGCGGCCACGATTCGGAGAAGGCGAGGGGGATTCAGCATGTCGGCAAAGCTTATGGTGCGGCCACGGATCAAAGAAATCTTCGGTGTCCTGCTGCTGGCTCGGAGGATTCGTCTCGACGCGGGCGAGGGGTGCGTGTCCGAGATCGATGATCCCGAGGGCAGGTATCGCCGGCTCGTTGTGCTGCTGGATGGCAGCAGGACGATCGGACATTTGAAGGACGAACTCCGCGATGTACTGACTCCCCCGGAAGTCGATAACGCTCTCCATGAACTCGATGAATCCGGATATCTGGAGGATGCGGTGGAGCCGCATTATCCGGATATGTCCCGAGATGAATTGGAAGGCTACCTGGACAATCTGGACTTCTTCGATATTCTCGGTCCGATGGGCGAAGCCAAGTATTGGCACCAGCGCTCACTGAAGCAATTGCGCGTCGGATTGATCGGCATGGGAGATATCGGGTCCAACGTTGCGATCGCGTTGGCACAGTTGGGGGTAGGTGTAGTCAGAGCGGTGGACTTCGACGAAGTCCAGTTGAGTGATCCGAATGGACAAGGCTCGTATTCGACATCCGTTGTCGACGAGGCGAAGGCAGGCGTCAGCCGCCTTCGCACCGGATTCGATCCCGATACCGACTTCGCCGCGTCCGCCCGCCGGATCCGTTGGGCGGAAGACGTGGCCGATTTCATCGATGACGCCGCACCCCATATCGTTTGCTGCGTTGCCGACAATCTCGACGGCTGCATCAACCGGTGGGTCAACAATGCTTGCGTTGATCGCGGCATCATCATGATCGCCGGCAGCGTCGCAGCGGGAATCGGCTATGCATATTCCGTCACGCCCGGCCGTTCCGGGTGCTACAACTGCCTGGTTGCCGCGAAGCGTGCTCCGAAATTCTTCCAAGAACTCGGCTGTATCCGAAGTGGCGATTTCAACGCCGCGAACGGGGCGGCAGGCATGTTCCATGCCTACTTCCTGGTTTACGAAATATTGCGATCGACACTGGGGATCGCCGCGCCGCTGACCTTCAACCGGCTCTTCGAAATAAATTTCGCCACATTCGAACAACATTTCACCGAGTTCCGGAAACTCGGCCACTGCAAGGTATGCGGCGCGGCGAGTGCCGCCGCAGATGATTGTTCGTGATCGCTAGCCGGGTAGCTCGGCGCGGCGCAGGGAGCGGGTGCACACGCGCCGCCACGTCGGTCCGGGCCACGCCCGCGGGGATGAGCCCTCTATCTCTGAAACCCGTTGCGGGAAGGGCTAGTCCACCCCGCGCCCGCGGGGATGAGCCCTGCTCGGGATCCATCACGGTCGCGGTGTGGGCGTCGACCCCGCGCCTGCGGGATGAGCCCCGGGCTGGCCCTCTGTTAGCCCACGCCGGTGAGTTGTGCATGGTTCGTCAGGAAATCGAGCTAACTGACCGCAGGGGTCGAAACATGGTGTGGCGGCGGCTGTTTGCGCATGCTTGTGCTGAGATCGGCTGTTGGACTGTTAGACTCGACAGGTCTCTCGGACTGGATGTTTAAGCAATGAGCAGAGCCTATGTGGTGTACACCATCGCATTGGTGGGGGCGGTCGCCATTTGGGGAGCGATTGTTTTCCTCTCGGCCTGGACGCTGCACTACTGGCAGGCATGGGCCCTGATGGCAGCGATGCTCGGCAGCTACAGCGCGGCGATCCTGGATTCCGCCGCGCGTCATGACGAGGCACCGTCGCGGCGGCGAAGGTCTGGTAAATCGCGGGGCGTGACTCGGACGAGCCAGCGGCTCATCGTATTCCTTGCAGCGCTCGGCTTCCTCGCCCTGCTCGTCGTCCCCGGCCTCGATCATCGGTTCGGCTGGTCGTCGGTCCCGCCCGCGATCAGCCTCGCCGCCGACCTCCTGGTCGCCGCGGGCCTGCTGATCACCTACCGCGTACGTCAAGAGATCATCCGCTGGTCCCGCGCGCGCTCCGAGGTGGCGCAGGATAGGCGGATGATCTCGACCGGCCCCTTCGCAGTTGTCCGCTACCCCATGCACGCCGGGATCCTCCTCTACGAGGCCGCGATACCCGTCGCCCTCGGATCCTGGTGGGGTCTGGTCGTTTTCGCCGGCATGGTGCCGCTGTCATTGACGTGGATGTCCTACGAGGAGAAACTCCGGCGGGAGATAGCCCCCGACTACTCCGATTACACCCAGAAGGTCGAATACCGTCTGCTCCCACACATCTGGTGATCGGGAGCCGCTTTTCAAACACACCATAGGTCGATTCCGCTGGCCCATGGGTCGGGCTGGACCAGCTGTGCTGGCCCACAATTGGTCCATCGATTTCGCAGGCTTGTGATCCTCGGCGGTTCGGGCCGGAAATGGTTGCGACTTGCCGTGTCGCCGGCGCCGTAGTTACTTGTCGGTCGAGTGTGCATTGCCAGGTTTCCGAACGCCCGCCCGGCAGCACTGTTGGGTCGACGACGGCGGAGGCCGGATTGATTCCTGACTGTCGCCGGTTGGTGCTCAGCCAGGGGTCGCGGAATGAGATCGAGGAGCGGGCCCGCCCAATCCGGGCCTGCTTTGCTGGACATGAGGACGGCGGCCCGATTCGATCGCACCGCCGCCCATCCTCTCGTCCAGTGCTGGGGCGAGAGGTGGTATCCAAAGCCAGGGCGCCAACGATCCGAGAACCGCGGCACCGACTCCGCCCTATGTGGGGTAGCCCCGAAAGTGGGTCGGCTGACCGTTGCGCTCACCAGTGGTTGGGGAGCCATTCGGCCCGTCTGCGCGGCGCATCTCTCTGCAGAGAAGTGATACCGATACCCACCCTAGCGTTCTTACCATTTGTGGGAATGGGACCGAACGACGACGACAGGGTTTCCTGCTCGACGACGCCCGGCCGACCCCGTAGTTCGAACTCACCACGATCACACTCATCGGCTAGTTAGAGACTGGTATCAGGATCGAATCCCGGCCAGGATTCGGTCCAGGTGCCCGGTGGGATGCCCGGCTGCTGTCGCCCCGATCTACCCCACGCAACAAATCTGGAACATGTTCCCTGGGGGGATCGTCTGCCGCCGGT
This sequence comes from Nocardia sp. JCM 34519.1, assembly GCF_020361265.1. Classification (NCBI taxonomy): domain Bacteria; kingdom Bacillati; phylum Actinomycetota; class Actinomycetes; order Mycobacteriales; family Nocardiaceae; genus Nocardia; species Nocardia sp. JCM 34519.1. The sequence goes on along the minus strand of NZ_JAIRBR010000011.1, from coordinate 113,232 downwards.
GGTCCCACGACTGGCAACGTGGTGGTCCCATCATGCTGGCAGGCGACAGCGAGGTCGGCGATCCGTCGGGCTGGTCGCGTGCTTCGCGTCGAGATCGTTACGTTTCAGCGTGATTCCGCGGGGTCGGAGCCTTCGCGGCGGTGAGCGTCGAAACATTGAGCGGCGCTGTGCCGCATGGTGATTCAGGCAGATCGCTGCCCCGAGCGAAATGCTGCACGGCAAGCGACCCAACATGCTGCAACTATCCAGCAATGCCTGGGAGAACGTCCAGGCATCTCGACCTCATAGCCCTGCTCCACTCCGGTAGCACCCGTTCGCATTGAAACAGCGCTATGCAAAGTTCTATAGCGCTGATACAGTGATTCCCGCTGGGAGGTTCCCGGCGAACCGGCGACAGGTGAAGGAGGAGTCGATGGGCCTCGAAGGGAAGACAGCGCTGGTGACCGGCTCCAGCAAAGGGATCGGCCGGGCGATCGCCCTGCGATACGCCGAGCGCGGCGCCGATGTGGTGGTGAACTACTCGCGCGACAAGGACGCCGCGGAAGAGGTGCTTGCCCAGGTGCGCGGTGCGGGGGCGAAGGCGATCGCTGTGCGGGCCGACGTGTCGCGGGTCGACGAAATCGATCGGCTGTTCCGGGCCGCGATAGAGGAATTCGGCAAAGTTGACGTTGTGGTCGCCAACGCGGGGGTCGAGAAGGTCAATATCCCCGTGATCGAGGTGACCGAGGACGATTTCGACCTGCTGTTCCGAATAAATACCAAGGGCCCGTATTTCGTCCTGCAGGCCGCGGCCCGCCGCATCGCCGACGGCGGCCGGATCATCAACATCGCCTCCAGTTCGACGGATCGGCCACAGCCGGGTCTTGGCCTTTACGGCACGAGCAAGACCGCCGTCAAATACCTCGTCCAGGTCCTGGCCCTGGAACTCGGCTCCCGTGGCATCACGGTGAACACCCTGTCACCCGGACCGATCGAGGGCGCCGGCATCTTCACCGGCGTTCCCGACGACGACCCATACAAGAGGGCGCTGCGGGAATCGGTGCCACTCGGCAGGCTCGCCACCCCGGCAGATATCGCCGACTTCGCCGAATTCCTCGCCGACGACCGGTCTGTCTTCCTGACCGGCCAAGAAATCTTGATGAATGGCGGATCCACCAACTGATCACGACACCCCAGAAATCTACGAACGGAGTACGACAATGACAGCCACCATGCGTGCGATCCAGGTAATCGAAGCCGGAGCACCGTTTTCGGCCACGACAGTCGCCGTGCCCGAGCCCGGTCCCGGGCAGGTCCGCGTGCGCGTCCGCGCGTGCGGAGTGTGCGGCGGTGACGCCATTCCGCGACAGGGGCTGATGGGCGTCACCCTGCCCCGCACACCCGGACACGAAGTGGCCGGTGATATCGATGCCGTCGGCGCGGGCGTGACGGCCTGGCGCCCCGGTGACCGGGTCGGTATCGGCTGGCACGGCGGCAGCTGCTTCACCTGCGCACCGTGCCGACAGGGCGACTTCGTCAACTGCGTGAATCGCACGATCGTCGGCCTGTCCTATGACGGCGGTTACGCCGAATACATTGTCGCCCCGCAGGATGCGCTGGCCCGTATCCCGGGCAACCTCACCTACGAGCAGGCCGCGCCCCTGATGTGCGCGGGCATCACCTCCTTCAACGCCTTGCGCAACTCCGGGGCGCGCCCGGGTGACACGGTGGTCGTGCACGGCGTCGGCGGACTCGGTCATCTGGCCGTACAGTTCGCCGCCGCCATGGGCTTCCGCACGATCGCGGTCAACCGTGGGCGGGAAAAAGAGTCCATCGCCCGAGAACTCGGCGCCGACGAATATCTCGACAGCGAGGCCGGCAGCGTCGGTGAGGCACTGCAGCGATTGGGCGGTGCACATGTGGCGTTCTCCACGATCGGGTCGAGCTCGGCACAGGCCGATCTGATCCAGGGGTTGCGACCCAACGGTCACCTACTCATCGTCGCCAGCGAACATCAGCCGATCGAGGTCTCCCCGGATCTGCTGGTCTTCGGCCGCCGCAAGGTGTCCGGCTGGTACAGCGGGCATGCGAAGGACAGTGAGGAAACCATGGAATTCGCCGCGCTCAAAGGCATCCGGCCAATTGTCGAGACCTACCACCTCGACGACGCCGAAATCGCCTTTCAGAACCTGGGCAAAGCCCGATTCCGCAACGTCCTCACCGCGTGAACCCTGTATCGACGCTACATTCCGTAAAATAGCGGCGTGACACAGACAGTGGACGTGCGCGCGTCGACGAGAACCCGGCTGCTCGACGCGGCCGCGCAACTCCTCGCCGAATCCAGCGGCTCGCAGATCACCACCCGGGCGATCTGCGAGCTGGCCGGGGTGCAGGCGCCGACGCTGTACCACCACTTCGGCGACAAACAAGGCCTGCTCGACGCGGTCGCGGCGTACGGCTTCGAGCAATATCTCAACGCGAAACGCGCGCGCAAACCATCCGACGATCCCTTCGCCGACATCCGCTACGGCTGGGACCGGCATACCGAATTCGCCTTGGCCAATCCCGCGCTCTACGCGGTGATGTACGGCCAAGTCGTCCCCGGCAAACGACCCGCGGCCGCGGCGGACGCGGAGTCTTTGCTGCTGGGGCTGCTGACCCGCGCCGCCGAACAGGGCCGACTGACCACCACCCCGGAGACCGCCGCGCAGCTGATCCTCGCCGCCAACGTGGGGGTCGCCCTCGCCCTGATCACCATGCCGCCGGAACAACGCGACACCGCGATCTCCGACCGCACCCGCGACGCGATCCTCACCGCTATCGCGAGCCCGGACACACCAACCCCCTCGGACCCGGACCGCTCGGCCGTTTCCCACAGCGCGATCGCTCTGCATGCCGCGCTGAGCAACGAGACGCCACTCCTGTCCACCAACGAAACCGCCCTGCTCAAGGACTGGCTTCGTCGGCTGGCCGACTGAGCACCCCCCGCGGACCGAGGAGGAAATTCAAAGCGCGGACATGGCGCTGCGTGACCGTCACCGGCCGTCGGCGGCAAGGTGTCGAAGAGCTGTGCGGTCCGGCTTGCCGCTACTGATGGTCGGCATCTCGGGCAGAACCAGCACGACCTCGGGTGCGTAAGCTCCGCCCATTTCGGCCCGTACCCAATCCGCCACCTCATGCTCGGACAGCTGGTGCGATGCTTTGGGAACCACTGCGGCGGCGATCTTTTCATCCCGCACAGCGCCGACGGTAACGCCGAACACGGCGGACTGCTGAATTCGGGGATGCCGGTTCAGGACCTTCTCGATCTGGGCCGGATACACGGTCTCGCGGACACCGACGATCGTGTCCTTGCTGCGGCCGACGACACTGAGATAGCCGTCGCCGTCGAGAAAACCGAGATCACCGGTGTGCAGCCAGCCGTCGCGCAGCACTTGGGCGGTCAGCTCCGGCAGTTTGTAGTAGCCGCTCATCAATCCTGGTCCGCGGACCCAGATTTCGCCGGTCCGGCCGGTGGCCAGCGGCTCGTCGTCGATGTCGCGGATACTCACCTCCACGCCCGGTACTGGGCGTCCGACGGTGTTGAGTAGTTCGGGATGCTGGTGTTCGGCCGGGCTGAGCATGGTGATCTGGCCGATTTCGCAGGTGCCGTATCCGGAGGAGATGATCGGCCCGAATCGGTTGACCGCCTGAGCCATTCGTTCTGGCGTCGTGGGACCGCCGGTGATCATCAGCGAGCGCAGGCTCGAGGTATCGGCGGACTCCAGGGCCGGATGGTCGAGCAATTGGTGCAGCATCGCCGGTTGCATCCAGATGAAGCCGATCCGTTCGCGCTCAATGGATTCCAGGACGTGACCTGGATCGAAGGCGTTCTCGCCGTGCAGCACCACGCGCCCGCCCGCGGTGAGAACGACTTCGGCGAGTTGTCCACCGAGGTGTCCGACCGCAGTGCAAAGCAATTGGGTTACGTTCCAGGCTTGCAGCGCCGCCGGACTGTAATAGACCGGCAGAGCGAACGTGTGGGGGATGCCCTTGGGTGTTCCGGTGCTGCCGCCGGTGAGCCGAATCGACGATAGATCCTGGGGTTGCGCTCGGACGGTGACAGGTTCTCCGGACTGGGCGGTGGCCGAATCCGCGAGGTTCACCGCGTCCGGATGCGGGCCCAGCGCGAGTGCCGCGGTGCCCGGCATCTGCTCGACCGCCGCCAGGAGGTGGTCATCGTCAGGGCCGGGAATGAACACGACCGCGGTCGGTTCGACATAGCTCAACATCTCGGTCAGCAGCGACGGCCCGAGGTCGTCATAGATGATCCAAACGGCGCAGCCGAGGGCGTTGGCCGCGAACTTCAGGGCGAATGTGTCCGGGTCCGCGCCGGTTGCCAACGCGACAACGTCGCCGCGTTTCAATCCTTGGGCAGCGAGAGCGCGCGCCATCCGGTGGACCCGGTCGAGCAGCTGCCCGTACGTCCATTCCCCTCCGCTATAAGTGATCGCCACCTGCGGTGAATTCCGCGCGAACGCAGCGAGGGTGAAACCGACGGTGGTCTCGTGTGCGGCGGAAGTTGTTGTCATCAAGCGCCTTTCAATGATCCACGATCGACATCGTGTGGTTCGCGTTGTCACCTCACCGGGCGGCGTGGCCGCACATGCATCCGGACAGCCACGCCTCGTAATGGCTAGCGACTTCCGGCGCGACAAACAGCTGTCGACTTCCTTCGGTCCCGCGCGTTCCGAATTGGCGCAGGATAGGCGGATGATCTCGACCGGCCCCTTCGCCGTCGTCCGCCACCTCATGCACACCGGAATCCTCCTCTACGAGGCCGCGATACCCCTCGCCCTCGGATCCTGGTGGGGCCTGGTCGTTTTCGCCGGCATGGTGCCGCTGTCATTGACGTGGATGTCCTACGAGGAGAAACTCCGGCGGGAGATAGCCCCCGACTACTCCGATTACACCCAGAAGGTCGAATACCGCCTGCTCCCGTACGTCTGGTGATCGGCGACCAACTTTCAAAACACACTCTAGGCATGTCATCTCATGAGGTTGGTACCACAAGGGCAGCGGCTGAAGTCGATGAGAGTGACCGGAGTGGAAGGCATCCGGGTCGGCGGTCTCGGGCGGAAGATACATCTCGTGGAGATGAACAAACCACGACGAGGGATGGCTTTGTTCGTGATCGCAGATGACGGACAGATTCAGTTGGGGTCTGACGCCAGCGCCCGGATCTCCCGTGCGGGTTCAAGTCGACTGTTCACTCGAATCGGACGAGAGCCGTTGCAGGGGAACGACTCTCGACTCGATTTCTGTCCGAGGGGGCGCGCGCCAACCATGCGCCTTGACCCTGCGAAAATAGGCGAGGGAGTGGGATCCCAGTCGTGCTTTACTCTCGACCGGCGGATTCTGCCTGCCTGGGAACGCCGCGACGTGCATGCTCGGCCAGCTGTGCGATGTCGAGTTCGCGTGTCGGGTTCGACAACGCTGAGACCACGCAAGTGCCCAACATCCCATCGCGGTCGTAGAGAACGGCTGAGCACGCCGCAATGCCGTTGGCGCTGACATGGTTATCTGCTTCCACACCCATCTCGTTGGTTTGTGGCATCCGTGCCAAGGTGAGTGTGAGATCGGTGTTGATGAATGCGACGCCAGCGCTGCTCCAGTTGGTGACGAGGCTAGTGGACTCACCGATGATCGCGGCGGCAACGAACGGTGTCGCATCCTCTCCGGCCACCGCCGAGATTCCCCGGGACCACATTCGTTTTCTCGCTCGCCCCGGAATATCTCGCATGTCGAACGTCCACGCCACTTTCGGATCGTCGCTGCCGAACAAGGGACCTCGAATACGGTCTCGTTCTTCAGCCAAGGCATCGGGTGGGAGGGGAGGGGTACGAGTGCGCTCCCAGACCTCGGTACGTGTTTGATCGGACTTCTTGAGGAAGACACAACTTGCTCGAGCGAATACAGTTCCTGCGTAACGTATTTCAGCGTCGGCGACCCGAATTCGACTACCGCTGCGGATTTCGGTGGTAACGACTTGGAGTGATTGGGCTGGCACCGGGCGGAAGAGATCGATGGTCAGGCGAGCCGGTTCGACGTCCGCGGAACCGTGGTTGAGCTCGAGTTGACGAGCAAGGATCGCGCACACCGCAGGCCCGGCCAGGGCGCCAGGCGCCCAGGGGCTGGCAGCGAACGGCGTTGGCGTATAGGTGATTTCGTGATCGTCAAAATGAAAATACGCAGGGTTGTTCACTGGGGTCCTTCCGAGCTCACGCGCGAGTCGCGTTCGAATCGTCATCCGCCGATAAGGCTTTTTCGCGCCACCACAGGAGCGTCGACGCAATCAGACTGGCCGCGGTTACGGCAGTCATCCACGTGAACGCGTGCGCGAATCCGGTTGAGACCGGGGCCCCGGTCATTTTCGCCCGATAGAGGACCACGGCGACCAACGCGACGCCGATCGCACCACCGATGCGCTTCATGATGTTGACAAAGGCTGCCGCGTCGGGCATTTGAGACCGTTCGACTGCCGCGTACGCCGCGGACACGAGCGGCATTCCGGTCAGCCCAACAGCGATTCCACGTATGAACAGCAAGATTTCGATAACGATCAGGTCCACGGATGCGCCGGTGAATACGAACGGTACTGTCGATCCGATCAACAACACGCACCCTGTCATCGACACGATGCCGCCGCCGAAGCGGTCGGTGACCCGGCCGCCGAGGGGCAGCGCAACCAATGCGCCCAGTCCATACACGAGAAGCAAAAGGCCGGTCCTACCTGGGGCGTCACCGTAGAGAAGTTGAAAACAGAGCGGCTGCAACGTCGTCAGGCCAAACATGGAGATTCCCGTCAGCAGGTTAGCCGCGTTCGCAGTCGCGAAGACCGGCGAACGGAACATCCGCATGTTCAACAGTGGGTCCGTGCGCCTCAGCGACCGCACGGTGAACACAACAATGGCGGCGAGGCTCGCGGCGAGACAAGCCCAGACACTAACGTTGCTCATCGACTTGATGGTGCTTACCGCGGAGAGTCCGTAGATCCCGAGACCAAGACCTAGCGCCGCAATCACGAAACCGGCCGCATCGATCGTCGAAGGCGTATTCGGTTGCCCACGGGGAAGACGACGAAGGCCGAGCGTCAGCGCAATCAAGCCCACCGGCAGGTTTATAGCGAAAAGCCACCGCCAGCTTGCGATGCTGATGGTCAAGCCGCCAATGGCCGGCCCGATCGCAGGCGCGGCGACAACGGCGATGCCCACCATCGACATCACTCGCCCGATTCGCTTCGGCCCGGCGACTTGCCCCAGAATCGCCTGGCCTGTCGGCATGAGAAGCCCTCCCGACAGCCCCTGAAGTATTCGTGCGGCGATCAGGAAGCCGACATTGGGTGCAACCGCGCACAGGCCCGAAGAAAAAGTGAAGATTGATAGCGCGCAAAGCCACACACGTCTGGGGCCGAATCTTCGGCCGAGCCACCCACAGACGGGCAGAGCAATCGCCAACGCGACTAGGTAGCCACTGACGATGCCTTGTGCCGTACCGAGGTCCGTATCGAGGCGATTTGTAATCGTTTGCAGCCCAACGTTTACCAACGAGCTGTCCAGCATCGACATCACCGCGCCGAAGACGACGACGCCAGCAATTCGCCACACTTCGGTTGGTATCGGCTCGGTGACATTGGACCCGTCGGCTCCGGCGCGCGTCGTAGCCGCCATCAACGACACCTTACCGTCGAAGTGGCGGGCAGGTCTCGCGCGTCCGTCACAGCATGTCGGGCATGCTCATCGGTTCGGCGCCGATGCGTTGTGTCGGCGACGCTGTCGCCGGGATTGCAGTGGTTCGTGAAATCCAATCTCTGCCAGCAGATCGGGTTGCGGAACTTTGTGGCTGTGCGGCCGGTCCTGACGGCAGAGAAATGATCTCGCGAAATAGTCACATGCGCTCCTCGTTGATAAGAACGATTTGTAATGCATTCAACTCGCGATGAGCTGTGGGGCGCAACGCGATTGACATCGCGTGCGGCAAACCTGGGTGCTCGCTATTATCTGTCGACCAGGCTTGTTTCGAGCCTGGTCGAATATTCGCGAGAGAGCTGACCAGCCACCAGGTTGTCATCGCATGTATCACGTTTCACCGAGTTTGCTGTTCGTATACCCCCTCTGTCGTGATGTTGGCCCGGCGTTTACGGCGTCGCCCTCGTGGCGCGAGTATCGGCTGATCGACGTTCCTGGTTGTCGGCTGCATCGTAACCGCACCACTCGTCGAACCATAACATGTTCTACGAAACTCTGTGCCGCGCAATAACACTCGACGGTACATGCGAATGCGATGTTCCGGCTCCGGCGCCGAGGTAGCCGGAGTGTCGCTCCTCTGCCGGCGATCCATTGTCTGCTCGATGGCGTTGGCAAAGTGCGTCGACGCGTGGCCTCCATCGGCGACGTTGCGGCAACTGGATGTGAGATGCCAAGGACGGCAGACAATTTCGGCACGGCAGCTCGTCGGCGTGTCGGAAGCCGCAGCAACTCATCGGCTTTACCTGCTTGCGGGGATTGCTCGCTATGCGCTTTCCGGCCGCTGATGCCGGAGGTGGTTCACCGGAATGAACAACACTGCAGGCCAACCGAATTCGGCAGTTGACGTCAGCACGATAGTCGCTTAGTGTGCTGTGCTAACGTTCAAGGAACATGTTCTAGTTGCTGTCGGCGCTGGGGCTTGATGCAGAGGGGGATGGTTGATGACGGAGTCCAACGATTGCTGCTCCTCGACCGGGGTAGATAGCAAAACTGTTGCTGTGGCCGTGCTCCTCGGTCCCGTGTAGCGCCATCCGTACAATTTGAGGTCGAAGTTGCCATCGGCTCAGAGACTTTGGCACACCGGAATACTTGGTTGACAAAATTCGACTGGCGGTAGTGCAGTGTATGCCGGATGTCATTCGGCAACAGGTCGTTAGCGTGAGAAATTCGAGTATGACCGGACCTCCGCATATTGTCGTTCGATATTCCACCGAAGCGGCGCTTGATCTGGCGTCACCTAGGAAGAGCGTGCAATGCCGAGGTTATTGCTGCGCTCATCGGTGTCCGTCATTCGCCGCTCGAGGCGTCGTATTAGCGGATAACTCTACGGCCAAATAGGACCGTTGCCCGGAAAGATCGAGACGGGAGATGAACTCATGACTACTGGTGTCGAGGTACGCGACTATCCCTTCGGTACGCCAGGCCACCCCGAGGTGTACGCGCTGTTCGCGCGGTTGCGTCGGGAAGAGCCGGTTTCGCGTATTCGGCTGCCGTACGGCGGTGAAGCCTGGCTGGTCACCAGGTACGACGACGCCAAAGCGGTACTCGCCGACCGGCGGTTCAGTCGCGCCGCGGTGGTCGGTCGCGATGACATTCCGCGGATTATTCCGGCGCCTGCCCCAGGGAATTCGTTGCTGAGCATGGATCCGCCGGAGCACACAAGGGTGCGGACTCTTATAGGCAAAGTCTTTACGCCACGCCGGATCGAGGGCATGCGACCGCGTATCCAGGAAATTGTCGACGGCCTACTGACCGCCATGATGCAGGCCGGCCCGTCCGTGGATCTGGTCGCCAGTCTGGCCCTGCCGCTCCCGGTTATCGTTATCTGCGAAATTCTGGGTGTGCCCGAGGAGGATCAGTATCGATTTCGGGAGTTCTCGGGCATCGTAATGTCGACTACCGCCCACACGCGCGAGGAGATTGTCGCTGCGCGTATGGCGTTCAAGGGCTATCTTGCCGAGCTGATTTCGCAGCGCAGGCGGCATCCCACCGATGATCTGCTCGGAGCGCTGGTCTGTGCCCGCGACGGTGACGACCGACTCAGTGAAGAGGAATTGGTCGATCTCGGAGTTGTACTGCTGTTGGCCGGGCACGAGTCGACCGCGAATCAGATCGCGAGCTTCGTCTATGCCCTGCTCACAGCGCCGCAGGAATGGGAACGCATGTGTAGCAACCTGAAACTGGTGCCTGCAGCAGTCGAGGAGTTGCTGCGGTATCTGCCGGTCGGCGCCGGCGGGTCGTTCGCGCGCGTAGCGCTCGAGGATGTCACGGTCGGAGAGGTGACAGTGCGCGCTGGTGAGTCAGTCTTCGTAAACCTTCAGGCGGCCAATCGTGACGAGACAGTGTTCGACGGCCCTGAGAACCTCGACCTTGCCCGTTCGAACAACCCACACATGGCCTTTGGCTATGGTCTCCATCGCTGTGTCGGTGCGCAACTGGCTCGTATGGAGCTCCAGATCGCACTCGCGTCGCTCCTCGAGCGCTTCCCTGGTCTACATCTGGCTGTATCTGCCGCGGAGGTGCCCTGGAAAGCTGGCATGTTGGTGCATGGACCGCGGGCGTTGCCAGTCAGCTGGTAAGCGCACAGCCGAATACTCTATGTTAACGGCAATCGCAGATCGGGGGCGCCTTCTGCGGATCGCGCAGCATCCAGCACTTCGACAACGGTTGGACGTGGAACGCAAAATCGATGCCCGCAGTTCTCCCGGAAAATTCTTCCACTGGCAAATATTCGAAACCAAATAAAAAGCGATCGACACCTATTAGAATGGTCTGATGTATGCCGATTGTTGCGGCATTCGCGCCACGGCCGCGCTGCCGTCTTCTGCGGCGCAGAGATATCGATACAATTTAGGGGGCGTCATGACGCAAACCGCCATGTACTCGTTCGCACGTAGGATGCGACTGAGTAGACTATTCCATACTCAGAGTTCCAGGCTGCTGGTGGTTCCTCTCGATCATTCGGTTGCCGAAGGTCCGCTGCGGACAAAAGGAACTATCAAGGAGTTGGTGGCGTCATTGGCACGTGGCGGGGTTGACGCTGTGATATTGCATCGAGGCAGTGTTCGCTACGTCTGCGCGCAGGCATTCAAGGAAACGTCCCTCATCATCCATCTCAGCGCGAGTACAAAGCACGCGCCGGACCCGGATTCGAAGTACCTCGTCGCAGATGTCGAAGAAGCGATCCGGTTGGGTGCAGACGCGGTGAGCGTGCACGTCAATCTCGGGTCGGACAACGAGGTCCAACAGATCCGGGATTTCGCGGCCGTGGCCGCGGAATGTGACCGCTGGAACCTTCCGCTCCTGTCCATGGTCTACCCGCGCGGGCCGCGCACTACCGATCCCCGTGATCCTTCACTTGTCGCCCACGCTGTTTCGCTGGCTGTGGACATCGGCGCGGACATCGTGAAAACGGTATACACCGGGTCACCGGAATCGATGGCCGAGATCATCTCGGGATCCCCTATACCGGTGCTGGTCGCCGGCGGCAGCCGTGTTGCCGATCCGGCAGAACTCGGCGAATTCGTGGAGGAAATACTCGGCAGTGGTGCGGCGGGACTGGCGATGGGTCGAAATATATTCGAATCCCATAACCCGGAGGCAACGGCCCGTTGTATCGCTGACGTCGTACATTCTCGGCATCCTCGAAGCGTCCTCAATTCGGTATTTACCCGTGCGAACCACCCGCAGTTCATGTAGGGCCGCGATACATCACTGGAGAAAACATGGGAATGACATGGCTCGACATTCGCTGCTGTGGTGACGAGAAGAAAGCTGTCGCACAAGAGGCGATTCACGCGGGAATTGACGGGATCGTCGCTGGGTCCGTCGACGATCTCGCAGATCTACCGCCGAATATCCAGCGGATTCTGTTTTATGATTCGGTCACCGAGCATGAAGAATTCGACGGCGTCGACGTCTTGCTGGTGCATCACGATGTGTCCGCGCAGGCACGATGCCAGAGTCTTCTCGCCCGCTATCCGGGCATCGATCTCGGGACATATATCGAGGTTTCGGACGCCGATACTCTGCAGCAGGCTTGTGACGCGGCATCGACGTGGGCGTGGACTGTACTGGATTTTCGCGATCCTACGAAAATCCCGTTGGAGATCGTACTTGCCGCAGCGCACGACGCCCCAGGCAATATCGTCACCGTCGCTCAGGACGTGGTTGAGGCGAAGATCCTCTACGGGGTCCTGGAGCGCGGATCCGATGGTGTCATGATGGCGCCGCAACGCCCAGGCGACGCGTCGAAGTTCACACATGCCAGCCGCGCCGAAAGCCCGAGGCTCGACCTGGTGGAACTGGAAGTGATCGATACTCGCCATGTCGGCATGGGGGAGCGTGCCTGCGTAGATACTTGCACGTACCTTCGGAAGGACGAGGGAATTCTCGTCGGCTCGCACTCGAAGGGAATGATTCTGTGTGTCAGCGAGACGCATCCGTTGCCGTATATGAAGACTCGGCCCTTTCGAGTCAATGCTGGGGCGATCCATTCGTATACGGTGCTTCCGGAGGGGCGGACCAACTATCTGAGTGAATTACAGTCCGGTGATTTTGTTCTCGCGGTCGACATTAAAGGAAATACGCGGCAGGTGATCGTCGGCCGGGTCAAAATAGAGAGCCGTCCGCTCATCTCGATCCGCGCCGTTGCGGAAGACGGACGCATCGTGAACCTTATTCTGCAAGATGACTGGCATGTTCGCGTGCTGGGACCTGCGGGCGTGGTGCTGAACAGCACAAGTCTCCGAGCCGGCGACAAGGTTCTCGGCTATCTTCCGACACAGGACCGGCATGTCGGTTATCCGATCGAAGAGTTCTGTCTTGAGCAATAGACGTATACGTATCGCAATAGTGGGTGCCGGCGTAGCCGGCCTGGCGGTCGCAGCGCTGCTGCCACGGGACCGTTTTGACGTCCGGTTGTTCGAACGGGTGACAGAGTTCGGCCATATCGGTGCCGGAATACAAATTTCACCCAACGGCGCCACTATCCTGCATCGACTCGGCGTAGGGCATCTGATGCGCAGTCGCGGACTGGTTGCAGATTCGATCGAGTTTCGATCATGGGATACCGGAAGAATTAGCTGCAGAACACCTCTCGGAGCGGAGTTGGGCCGCCGGTATGGTGCTCCATACTACATAATCCAACGCTTTCAGCTCCATCGCACGTTGGCCGACCTCATCGATTATCACGATATTGCCTTCGATGCTGAATGCCTTCGAGTGCATGACGATAGAGATCATGCATCAATCGAATTCTCGGACGGAAGAATGGTCGATGCCGATCTGGTGATCGGTGCCGACGGCGTCCATTCGGTGGTTCGCCGATCGATCCTGAACGATGGGCCACCTGCTGATTCGGGATACGTGGTCTACCGTGGTTTGGTCCCCTTGCGGGCTCTATCGAATTGGGCGGGTCGCACCTCGATCACGTTCTGGCTGGGCCCGGACCGTCATGTCACCTGTTACCCCGTCGGGGACACGATGCATTTCAGTGCGATCGTGCCCGGCGGCGGCCTGCGTGGCGCCGAAGGCCGAGATCTGACCGTCGATTTCGCCGGGTGGCACGGTCCTGTGCTTCAACTGATCGGGTATTCCCGTCCGGACAGCTCCTGGCCGCTGTGGGATCGTCCGATGTCACCATCATGGGGCCGTGCACGGACGATCCTAATCGGCGATGCCGCACATCCGATGCTGCCGTTCATGTCCCAAGGAGCGAACCAGGGCTTGGAAGACGCGGCGGTGTTGGCCGCGGTGTTGACCGGTGCGTCACTCGATACCATCCCCGTCGCGCTGCGCCGGTTCGAGGCATGCCGCATTCCTCGGGTATCGCGAATCCACCAGATGTCTCGTGATCGGGCAGTCAGCTTTCACTTGATCAACCGGGCCGAACAATGCGCACGCGACGAGAAGCTCCGTGCCACCGCCGGACTCGAGCACCACGACTGGCTGTACGAATACGTTCCTGCGAATGAGATCAGGACAGTCGCCTCATGAACGAACAACAGATCCTCGCCTACCTCGATCGTATCGGTGTCGGTGCGCCTCGACGCCCAGAGCTCGAGACGCTCGCTGGACTGCAAGAACAGCATCTGACGCGAATTCCCTTCGAGAATATCGATTTTCACCTCCACAAGCCCGTCGGAATCGGTACGAAGGTCCTGCCCAAGATCATCGATGACCACCGCGGGGGCGCGTGCGTCGAACTGAACAGCTGTTTCGAGCAGCTGCTCCACGGCGTAGGTTTCACCGAGACTCGTATCCTCGGGGGGCGTATGTACGAGCGGGATGTGCTCCTTCCGCCGCTGTGCCATTTTGTTGTCCTGGTCGAGCTGCCGGAGCCGTACCTGGTCGATGTCGGGTTCATTCGGGGAAGCCGGTACCCGTTGCGCTTCGACCTCCGTACCCCACAGGCCGATCCTGAAGGCGAATTCTTGCTCTCAGAAAACCCGGACGGGACGATCGATTTGGTGCGAAACGGAATACGTCAATACCGGCTTGAACCGCGCCGACTGAAGTTTTCGCGATTCCCGGACGATTGGTACGCGCGTAGTGCTCCCGAACTCCGGACCTCTCAGACGCTGCTGTCTTCTATCCTGACAATTGACGGTCGTACCACCATGATCGATCAGAGGATTCTCATGTCGACGGTGGGTTCGGAATCGAAGCGGGTAGAACTCGGCAGCGAGGATGAAGTGCTCTCCGCATATGAATCGATCTTCGGCTTGAAATTCGATAAATTGCCGGTCCCGCTCGCGGCGGACTGATGCGTGTGGGGCGGCTGTAATACTGCTCAGGTGAAACCCTGCGTTCAGTACTTCTAGCGGCCCGCGAAACCCTGGGCAGCTATTCCGTTCTGTTCGGCACGCTATTCGAGGTGCTGTCTGCCTGCCGGGGGTCCGGCTGGGCTCCGTTAGTCCGTTCGGAAGGAATCATGGCGATGAAAGAAACCTGCCAGAATTCGAGTATTGAGGCATTGCTGGCGCCGCGCTCGATTGCGGTCTTCGGTGCCTCCAATAGTAAACAACCACTTCGCCGGGGTGGTCCCGGTACTCAGATACTTCGCAACCTGCTGCGAGACCAGGGCTCGATAAATGTATACCCGGTTCATCCAACAGCGGACGAATTGGGCGGACGGAAAGCCTATTCGACTATCGCCGAGGTGCCCGACACTGTCGACATGGCCGTGATTGCGTTGTCTGCGGACCGTGTGGTGGCAACCGTCAAGGAATGTATTTCGGCCAAAGTTCGCGCCGCTACTATCATCTCGGCTGGATTCGCGGAGACCGAGGGGGAAGGTCGGCAGCGGCAGATGGAACTCGGTGAATTGTCTGCCGCATCCGATATTCGCATTCTTGGGCCGAACTGTGTGGGATATTTCAATCTGACTGCCAATGTCTCGGCGACATTTGCATTCGATGCGCGCCGGTTGACAAGGCGCGACGGTACCACTGCGATCATTTCGCAAAGTGGCGGTCTGTGCTCCTATCTCGGTGAAAAGGCATTGGCCAGGGGAATTCATTTCAGCTGGTTGGTGAGCACGGGGAACGAGCTGCACACAGATGTTTCGACTGTCGCTGCTTATCTGGTCGAGCAGGCGGAAATACAAACGATCCTCGTCTTCTGTGAAGGCATTCAGCAGCCCGATGTCTTGCTGGCAGCAGCTGGCCGTGCCAGGGAGCTGGGGAAGTCGATCGTCCTGCTCAGCGCAGGCCAATCCGATGGGGCGTCGCGTGCCGTTGCGAGCCATACCGCAGCGATGGCGAGCTCGATGGCAGTCACGAAGGAGGTGTGCAGGCAACACGGAATTTTGGTCGCACGGACCATCGATGAACTGCTTGATTTCGGGCTGTTTCTACAGAGCGGACGATGTGCGGCAGGCAACCGGGTCGGAATACTGACAGCGTCGGGTGGCGTGGGGATCCTGCTCGCTGACGCTGTTGAAAAGGCCGGCTTGCACGTGCCGGTCCTTCCGGATGAAACCCGGACCACGATCGAAGAAAGAATGCCGAAACCATTTTACGGCACGACGGAGAATCCTGTCGACGTGACTGCGCAAGTCACTGCGGTTCCATCGGCGTATACCTTCACCCTCGATCGATTGGTGAACTGCGAAGAGATCGACAGTGTGCTGACGGTAATATGGGCGTACCCGGGTATGTCCTTTGAGTGGCTGACGTCGGTCTATCGTTCGACAAAAAAGCCGATGGCTGTGGTATCGAATATGGCGGTGCCTGAGCTTTCGGATGCCGGTATCCCCATTTTCTTCGACCCGCATCGGGCTGGCGCTGCCCTTGCGGCGACCGTGCATCGAAACATCCGCGACTTGGCGCCGGAACGAGGCTCGGTTGCTTTCGGTGGGGCAGAGCTGTCGGTTCGTATACTTTCCGAGTCGTCGGCAAAATCCATTCTTCGGCGGTACAATATTCCTATATGCGACGAACGTCTGGTGGCTGATCGGAATCAAGCTCGATTCGCTGCTCGCGAAATCGGTTACCCAGTCGGTATGAAGGTCATCTCGCATAAGATCCCGCATAAGTCCGAGTTCGGCGCGGTCAAGTTGTGGCTGAGCGATGATAATGCAGTCGATCGGACATATGACGAGCTTGTGCACAAATTGTCCGCGCAGATCGGCGCACCAGAGATCGAGGGCATTCTCATCCAAGAAATGATCTCGGGAGATCTCGAGCTGGTTTGCGGCATGCACCGTGATCCTACATTCGGCGTGATGGTGACGGTTGGCCTCGGCGGGTATGCGGCTGAGATCGTCGGTGAATTCCGTATGCTGCGCTCCCCGTTCACCCGTGAAGACGCGTACAGAGTTTTGGCATACTTGGCCGAGGGGCGGCTTGTCACAGGTGCCAGAGCAATCGCCGAACAGCGCCGTCATGATCTCGCTGAGATTATGGTGTCATTGGCCGCGATCGGTCGCGAGCAACCGCACATCCGTGAGATAGACCTGAACCCGCTGATTGTCGGGACTTCCCGCGTCACAGCTGTTGACGCCCTCATAACGGTCTAGCTGCCATTTCGGCCCTCCGGCGGCGGCCTAAGCGGCTACGGGTGTTGTTGTCCCGACGGGGTTTTCGGAGAGGGCGATCGCCATCCGAGACCCCGCCGGCACCGGGACCGCTTGTTCTGCCGATTACCGACTCGATGAGTAGTGCGTATCAGTACCGGCCGAAGGCGAGCGCGACGTTGTGCCCACCGAATCCGAAAGAGTTGTTGATCGCGTATTCGATGTCCTGGTGGCGAGCCTCGCCGTGCACGACATCCAGATCGATCTCGGGATCCTGGTTGTCCAAGTTCAGTGTCGGCGGGACGATTCCGTCCCGAATACTGAGGACCGTGAGGATCGACTCAAGGGCGCCGACAGCGCCGATCGAGTGGCCCAGAGCGGATTTGGGCGCATAGACCGACGCGTGATCGACACCTGCGGCATGGATGGCCTTGGTCTCGGCGATATCGCCGATCGAAGTGGCAGTCGCGTGGGCGTTCACATGTGTGATGTCGCGGGGAGTCAGTCCGGCTGTCTGCATCGCGCGCTGCATGGCGCGAGCCGCACCGGTGCCCTCCGGGTCCGGCGGGACCAGAGAAAAGGCGTCGGAGGTGACACCCGCACCCATCAGCCGGGCATGGATGGTCGCGCCACGCGCCTTGGCGTGCTCCTCGGTCTCGATGACCATGAGCGCGCCCGCCTCACCAAAGACGAAGCCGTCGCGGTCCCGGTCGAAGGGGCGCGAAGCCGCTTTCGGGTTGTCGTTGCGGGTGCTCATGGCTCGCATCATGGAGAATGCGGCGATCGGCACCACATCGATGTAGCCCTCGACACCGCCGGTGACCACCATGTCGGCATCACCCATGACGATCATGCGCCACGCGTTGGCGATAGCCTCCGAACCCGACGAGCACGCCGAAACCGGAGTGACCACACCGGCTTTCGCGCCGAGCTCCACCCCGACCACCGCGGACGGTCCGTTGGGCATGATCATCTGGACGGCCAGCGGCGAGATCTTGCGATAGCCGGCGTTCTTCAACTTGTCGATCGAGTCGACGAGCGCGTCACCGCCACCGAGACCTGTACCGATCGCGACACCCAAACGCTCGGTGTCGACCGTGGGAGAACCGGCGTTTTTCCACACCTCGCGACCGAGGACAAGGGCGAGCCGCTCGACATAGGCCATTCGGCGGATCTCGACGCGATTGAGCAGCGTATCCGGCGACACCTTCAAATGGCCACCGATGCGAACCGGAAGGCCGTACTCAGCGATGAAGTCGTCCTCGAGTGTCTCGATACCGCTCTCGCCATTAAGAAGGCCCTTCCATGTCGCATCGATGTCACCTGCAACCGACGTGGTCGCCGCAAGGCTGGTGACGACGACGTTCGGGAAGCCGCCGTTTGCGTTGAAGGGGTTGTTCACCACGGCTTTCCTCACTTGGCTGCCGCGCCGAATTCGGCCGCGAGCGCGGCCGCGGCGTCCTGGTTCTCGGCCTCGAGCTTCTGGATGTAGGCGACCGCATCACCGACGGTCTTCAGGCTGGCCAGGTCCTCATCCGGAATCTTGACGCCGTATTTGTCTTCGGTCTGAACGGCGATCTCGACCATGGATAGCGAGTCGATGTCCAGATCATCGACGAAGGACTTCTCCAGGGTCACCTCGGCGGGCTCGATGCCGGTCACCTCCTCGATTATCTCGGCAATTCCAGCGATGATTTGCTCCTGACCAGCAGCCATTGCTAATCCCTTCTTATTCCATAGAACATGGACCATTCACCCGCGAATCTCACGGTTGATCACCTCGGTGCGGCTCCGACTCGGACTCTGTCAGGAACAGATAGGCGATCAGTGACCAGGCCGGGTTGGATCGCAGCATGCTCCCAGGTTCAGCCGGCAGGTCGTGTCTGCGCTGTCGTTTCTGAACGTGCCTGCAGCTCAACCTCTTTCGCCTGATCATCGCAGTCAAAGATATATATCCACACTGCGGTATCGTGATGGCAACTGCTACGAACCCGACAGTGGGTTTTTGTGAGAATCCTCCAACAGTGGCGGTATCGGTGTCCACCGGTCCCTCTCGGGAGTTCAACGCGGTGGTGAGATCGAAGAAGGCGGAACGCCAGTGTGGCACAATGACATTCAGCGTTCGACTCCGGAAGGGGGCATGCGCTGACCGCTCGTCCGGCGCTGGAAGCCTTCGGGAAATGTCCAAGGGTGTCTCGCCCCCGATGGGGACGGTCCCGAGATGGATATGTGCTGGCCGGCAACGAATTGCCACACCACGTGATGCAGCCGATTTGGTGAAATTCGCTGCGTTGCAACCTGTTCGGCATTCGATCATGTTCGGATTGCCGGGGCAGTTGGCGCATGCGTTCTCAGTTCCCGCGCAATGGGTGTGGCCTTCAGCGCCATGACGGTGATCGAGATGTTGGGCAGTCGGCTGAGTTCGAGAGGTGCGCCTCGTTCATGCTGAAACGCGCGGCCCGATCATGGACTGTCTCGCCGAGGTCGCCGTTTTGTGTAGCGCCATAGCGAAATTGAGGCTCATTTACTTTTGGGTAGCTCGGAGTCTGGGGACGCACGCTTCCGGCCAGAAATCACCAGGTGAGAGTGGATGTCCGGGTTGAATCAGGGTTGTCGCTGAGGTGTGGGGGAGACACTGCTCAGCGCTCGAGGGCCGCCTCAGACGACGAATTCGGCGCCGTCGGCGCAGATTTCGACACCTGCCTGCTCGACCAGAGCGCTCGCGGTAGAGCGGGGATCCAGGAGGGGGTTGGTGTTGTTGAGGTGGGTGTAGATCCGGCGCAGGTTCGGGTGGCGGGTCAGCGCGGCGAGCGTGCCGTCGTGGCCGGTGATGGGCAGATGGCCCATTCGGGCCTGTTGTGCGCCCGGATGCTGGGAGCCGACGATGGTGCCCATTTCGTCGGCGCTGAAGAATGTGCCGTCCAATAGCGCGCAGTCGGCGGAGGCCAGTAGATCGTCCAGATCGGTCGGCCATGCGGCCAGGCAGGGGGCGTAGAGCAACGCCCGGCCGGTCGCGGTGTCCTCGATTCGTAGGGCGGTGACCCAGTGGTCATCCCAGGCCGCCGCCGCGACGTATTTCGGTGCCTTGTGGCCGACCGGGTGAGCTGTCACGCGCAGCCCACCGGCCAGGTCGAAGCCGCCGGGCCGGATGCTGTCCCGCCACATCCACGGCGCGTAGCGGTCGAGCAGGCCGCGCAGCGGCAGATTCGAAACCAGCGAGTCGAGCACCGCCGTTGTGGCGTAGACGGTCAGATCCGTTGCGCCGCGCATGATCAGCAAACCCAGCGTGTGATCCACTTCGGCATCGGTCAGCAGCACACCGCGCACGGGAGTGTCCCGTGGTTGCGGGCCGGGCCGCAGCGCCGGGGTGCCGAGCAGCTGCGCGCGGATGTCCGGAGAGGCATTGAGCAACCACCAGTCACGTGAATTGCCGCTGACGGCAACGCATTCCTGACTACGTGGCGGCAGCGTCCCGCGGCGAGCTTCGAGACATAGTGCGCAGGCACAGTTCCATTGCGGGAAACCGCCGCCCGCGGCGGTGCCGAGCAGAATGACCCTCACGGTAGCCGTCGCATCATGAAGATCGGCTCCTCGGCCGCCCGCCGCAGGGCGGCATCCACCAGCGGCCGGTGCGGGGAGAGCCCGCAGACCGGGTCGGTGGCCCCGGCATCGCCGGTGAACAGGAACGCTTGGCACCGGCAGCCGCCGAAATCGGTGTGGCGTTCCGGGCAGGAGCGGCACGGTTCGCGCATCCAGGCCGTTCCTCGGTAAGCATTGAATGTCCTTGAGGTATACCAGATTTCGGCCAGCGGGCGGCGCAGTACGTTCTCCACCGGGAGCGTGGAGATGGCGGACGCCGCGGGACACGGCAGCACGTCACCCGCGGGGGTGACGGTGAATTGGATTCTGCCCCAACCATCCATGCACGGTTTCGGCCGGTCGGCGAAGTAATCCGCCACCACGTATATCAATTCGGGACCGCCCGCGTATTTCGCCCGGGCCCGCCGCACGGCTCCGCGCGCGGCGGCGAGCTGAGCCGTCGTCGGCAGCAATGCGGCACGATTGCGCAGCGCCCAGCCGTAGTACTGGGTGTTCGCCAGCTCGATCCGGTCGGCACCGAGACCGACGGCGAGGTCGATGAGCTGTTCCACCCCGTCGATATTCGTCCGGTGCAGTACCACGTTGACCGTGAGTGGTAGTCCTGCGGCCGTAATCGCTTGGGCCGCACCGAGTTTGACGGCGTGAACGCGGGCCCCCGCAATGATGTCGGCGGCCCACGGATCCGCGTCCTGCAGGGAGAGCTGAACGTGGTCGACTCCGCGCTCGGCAAGCAGGCGGGCCCGCTCGGCGGTCAGTCCGACACCGCTGGTGACCAGGTTGACGTAGGCGCCGAGGCGCCGGGCGTGCTCGACCAGGTCCGGCAGGTCCGGGCGGGTCAGCGGCTCGCCGCCGGACATATGCATCTGCACCACCCCGAGTTCGCGAGCCTGGGTGAGCACATCGGACCACTGCTCGCGGGTCAGCTCTGCCGAACGCGGAACGAGTGCAACGGGATTGGAGCAGTAGGGGCAGTGCAGCGGGCAGCGGTGGGTGAGCTCGACCAGCATCCCGAGCGGCGCCTCGACGGTCGTTTCAGTCACTCAGGGTCACCACCCGGTGCTGCGCGAGCCGGACCAGAAGTTCGGTGACGTCCTCGGCGCGGACGCCGTCGAACTCCACACCGAGCCGCTCCACGATGCGGCCGACGCTCGATGCGCCGTCGCAGAGCGCGAGCACCGCGGCGGCGGTCTCGTTCAGGACGACCACCCCCTCCGGCAGCAGGGCGAGCGTGCCGCGTGAAGGATCGCGGGTCAGCCGGACGCCGGGCCGCAGCCGCGGAACATCCGGCTCGTGCAGACCGGTCATCCGCGACTCCGCCCCGCGCCCGTGTAATAGTCCAGCGCGTCGAGAACGGCCTGCAGCACATCGCATTTGAAGGTGAGCGCGTCGACGCAGGCCTGCTGCTGCGCGCGGGTGGTGGCATACCGGACCACCAGGTCGAGCAGGGACCGGCCCTCGGCTCGCACCACCTCGATGCGGGCGGTGAAGTATGCGAAACCTTCCTCCACAATCCAGGGGTAGCACTGCCGCATCCGGCCCAATCGATAAGCGAGCAAGCCGGGCGAGAAGAGTTCGGTGAGGCCGGATGCCGCCGCCTCCAGCCACGGGCGGCGCCGGGCGAAGTCGAGGTAGGCGTCCACCGCGTACCGCACCCCGGGCAGTACGAGGTGCTCCGAGATCACCTCGTCTCGCCGCAGACCAACGGCCTCGGCCAGTCGCAGCCACTTCTCCGCTCCGCCCGAGCAGCTTTCGGTTCCATCGTGGTAGACGATCCGTGGCAGCCACTGTCGCCGTACCTCCGGCAGCGGGCAGTTGGCGATGATCGCGGCATCCTTCTGCGGCAGGCACCGCTGGTAGTACCAGCGGTTGGCCGCCCACAGCCGCAGCTGCTCCCTGTCCAACCGCCCCTCGTGCAGCCGCTCGTGGAACGGATGCCGATCCCAGTACGCCGGTTCGACAGCGTACAGCGCCTCCTGGAATTCGGCTGCGCTCCAAGGGATTTCGGTCTCCAAGGCGGCGGGCATCAGCCGCGGCCGGAGTACGCGGTGACTTCCAGTGCCGTGCCGAAGAAGGCGAAATCAGGGCGGTGCCAAGGCTTCTTGGCCTGCACGGGGGTTTTGCCGGTGGTCTCCATATGAATGCTTCCGATTGCGAAAAGGGTTGCTACTGAGCCGTAAAGGATGCGAGCCCCGACATCGTGCCGAGGACGACGCTGGTTCCCGATACCGCCGGGGCGGCGAAATGCGGTAGCGGCCCGGTGCTGAACTGTTGGACGACGCCGCCGGTCGCGGGATCGAGAGCGTAGAGCGTGCCGGAACGCCAGTCGGTGACCCAGAGGTGTCCCGCGCCGAGCACCGGTTGGCCGTTCGCGGAGACCGCGGCCCGCCACAGGACCGACGCGCTGCCGTCGGCAGCGATGCGAACGGCCGCGGTGCCCTTCGAACAGGGCAGGTACACAACGCCATCGGCCACCGCCGCGGCCCCGAAGGCGCGGCAGTCGGTGAACGCGGGAGCCAGATCGCTGATCCCGCCGAGGTGGGCGGCATCGAGGACATACCCGTCGCCCGCCTTTCCCGCGATGACGATATGGCTGCCGACCAGCGCCGGGTTCATGGAACCGAGATCCAGGTCGGCCGCGTTGTCGTCGGCCCACGTGGCCGGCGCGAAGAAGTCCGCGCGCTGCATATCCGGCGTCAGGGCAACGACCGAATCGGTGTTGTCGTAGTCCTGCCCCGACCCGGCATTGCCGTTGCCGACGGAGTAGTACAACAGTCCGTTCGCCTGGGCCGGCGCGCCAGGTGCCCAGATGCCGCCACGGCCGCTCGTCGAGGCCTGATACCAGGCGACGGCCCTGCTGGAAACGTCAACGGCCGCAACGGCTCCGGTGTAATTCCCGCAGTCCCCCCAATTACCGCCGAACGCGGCGTAGACGCGACCGTTCGCGACCACGAGCGCCGGACGCTGCAGATACGACGGCGAGTCCCCGAAGGGCGGATCGATCGTCAACTGCATGGTCACCGCGCCGGAGTCGGAGTCCAGGCCGTACAGCACATGGTGCGCGTCCGATGTTTCGGCGACAACGTACAGCCGATGGGCCGCGTCGTCGAAGGCCGGGCGCCCGGTGATCCCCTCCGGGTCGATATTGCCGCACGGCAGGGCGGACTGCGAAATCGGGTCCGCGACATGGGTACTCCACCGCACCGCGGAATTCGACACCGCGTAGACCGTGCCGTTCTCGGTCGCGGCGTACACGTTGTCGCCCGCGACGACCGGCTGACCGTACACGGCTCCGTCGAGCGCGACGGTACTGTCCGCCGCCCGCGCATTCGTGGATGCCTGGGGAGCCGCCGAACCGGTGCCGTAGGCGACCGCGCACATCGCCGCGCACCACAGCGCGGCGACAACCGCGCTCGTCCGCCGCGGGCGGGGCGCGATACATCCAGGAGCCGGTCCACGCCGGCGAGCGAACCGAGGGCGGCGGATCGGCTCAGGGATCACATTGGCCATGGCCGACTCCTGTTGCAGAGGGCTGTCATGTCGACTGTCGATCGAACATCGGCCGTGGAAATACCGCACGAGCCAAAAGTGTTCGTACACAACAATTATCGCCGATATGGCACCCTCCCCAATCCAGTCGGCACTGGGGATCGACGGAGCTACCGGATCCGCCATCACCCCCGGTTCATCCGACGCCGTCGACGGTATGGCCCGCGTATTCACCGGCTCGGCCGATTCGCTCGGCGGCCTGCGCAAACTGCTCACCGGATCGAGCTCGCCCTCGACGATGAATTCGTAGACTGTTCAGAGTCAGCGCAATTCCGATGGCACACAACGGATACCGGTCCGTTCGGCCCTGTATACCGTTGGTGTCCGGGTCGGTCGGCGCGCTAGGTATGAGCCGGAGCACCAGAGGCTCTTGGACCTTCAGCGGGCCGTCGATCCGTGCGTGTGCATTCCCGCTGCCCGGCGGTGGTTGGCCGATGCCGGCGGATCAGTCGTGGCTATCGAGCGATGTAATAGTCGACGTACCACGCGTTGGAAAGCGTTGTCTGCCAACCGATCCGAACGATTGACCCACGCGTGATCCACAGGTATTGCGGTGTATTCGGTAGAGTCGTTGGGTTCGGCTCGAGTCAGGGAGAAGTCGTGGTGCACGTGCCCAACGAATTGTTGTCCCGCCTGGTGGGTTGTCGTCTGTTCTCAGTGGTGTTCGTCATGGACTATGTGCAGCTGTGCTTCGATTCGGACGCTACCGAGGACAGGCCGATACTTACGTGCGATGTCTTCCCCGTGGTCCATACGGAAAACGCTCAGCTTCGAGAGGGCGAGATCGGTTACGCGGACGCGCTGAGGGCGTTCATCCCCGGGCGGGTTGTCGCAACGGCCGAAGCATTCGAGGTGGGTCTACGGGTGGAATTCTCGAATGGTGCGATAGTGCTGCGCCCCACCGACGACGAGCTCGTCGGACCTGAGATCGCTACTCTGTCTGGGTTTGTCGACAGGACGTGGATGGGTTGGCGACCGGGTGAGGACGTCTTCGAATACCTTCACTGACCTGTTTCACCCGCGCTGGTCGACGCGGCGCTCGGCTCGAGCGCGTGATGTCGGCTGGCGGGAGTCGTTCGGGCCGTTGGATCGCGTATCCCTGACCTCGCCGGATGCGTGCGACTGTTTCGTGCCCTTCAATCCTCGGATGTGAAATCTCCGAAACCGGAACTGGCTGCCTGCGGTCGGTTAGTGGTCGAGGTGTGCGAGGACGGCCAGGACGCGGCGGTTGTCGTCTTCGCATTCGGGGAGGTTGAGTTTGGTGAAGATGGCGGCGATGTGTTTGGTGACCGCGCTGGCGGAGATGGTCAGTCGGCGGGCGTCACAGTTGATCGACTGAATCAGTCATGTCCCGCTCCCAGCGGAGTTGCGGTCTGGATGGCAGTGAAGTAATTGGGTAGTGCACGCCAGATTTCCGGGGTGTAGAAATGGCCGCCGGGTAGTTCGTCGTGGCGGTATTCGCCGGTGGCGAGTGCGCGCCACTGTTCGGTTGCTTTCGGCGCGATGGCCTGATCGCGGTCACCGGTCAGTACCTGCAGTGGAACGCTGATGCGGGTTCCGTCGGTGTAGGTGAAGGTGTCACGTACCCGGATGTCGGCCCGCATCAAATCCACTGCCATTTCTTGCAGGTCGGGATCGCTGAGTACATGTTCGGGCATGAGCCCGAAGGTGCGCATCCAATCCAGCAATTGTTCGTCGGTGTCCTGTTGGGCTGGGAACATGTCTCGGGTTGTCAGTCCCCGGCTGGGGGCATTGGCCGAGGAGACTATGAGGGCCTCGGGTCGCGGGCCGCCGGACTGCTCGATCCGGGCGGTCACCTCGAAGGCCATCCAGCCGCCCATGCTGTGGCCGAACAGTACATACGGCCGCGGCGCGGTGGAGATGACCGCGGCCGTCGCGTCTTCGGCCAGCTCGTCCCAGGTGGTGGCGAAATCCTCGGCGAAGCGGCCTTCCCGGCCCGGATAGCAGATTACGGCGAGTTCTACGTCAGCGGGGAGGTGCTCGGCCCAGGGTAGGTAGGATCCCACGCCTCCGCCGCAGAATCCGAGGCAGATCAGTGCTCGGGTGGCGGACGGCTTCTTGCGGGGTCGTACTACGATTACGTCCTGCATTTCAGACAACTCTCGTTTCGTATTCAGATCGGATCCGAACGCTCAGTCGGCAGCGACGAACTCCGCGTACCGCGCTTCGACGTACTGCGCCAAGTCCGACAGGCGTGGATGCCGGTAAACTTCGTTCGCCGATATCGAAATTCCGAGATTTTTCTTCACCCGGGCGACCACGCGAAGTGCGATCAATGAGTGTCCACCGAGTGCGAAAAAGTCGTCGACCGCCGACACGGTTTTCTGCCCGAGCACTTCCGACCATACTTCGGCGATAAGTTCTTCGAATTTTCCGGATGGCGCCCGACCGTTGATGTCGACTGTATCCTGCATAGTATGCGGATTCGGTAGCGCGTCCTCATCGAGTTTACCGTTCGGCGTCAACGGCAGCGCCTCGATTTCCACAAAGCCGCTGGGTACCATGAAATCCGGTAATGTCGCGGCGACGTGCCGCCGCAATTCGTCGACGGTCGGCCCACCGGATACCGCGGTGACGTAGTAGGCGATCAGCTGATCCCCGGTGACGGTATCTGCACGGACTATCACCGCTGCGCTAGTTACGGAGGGATGAGCGCGGACGACAGCTTCGATCTCGCCCAGTTCCAGCCGGTACCCATGCAATTTCACCTGACGATCGGTACGGCCGTGGAATTCGAGGAATCCGTCTGCGGATCTGGATACTCGGTCACCGGTGCGATACATCCGGTCATTCGTCGGGCTGAATGGATCGGCAACAAATGCACCGGCGGTCGAGTCCGGTCGTCCGTGATATCCGTTCGCCAGGCGGGGACCGGCTATATACAATTCGCCGGTGGCCCCGTCCGGGACCGGCGACAACACATCGTCGAGGATGTACAACCTATTGGCCGGCAGTGCGTCACCAATGTTCGGCCGGTCTCCCATGATCCAGGCCGCAGTGGCGTCCACGGTGCATTCGGTGGGACCGTACAGATTCAGCGCCTCGATCCGCCCCGCCGCTACCGCAGTGGCGATCTCGGTCCACCGGTGCCGAGTGATCGGCTCACCGCCGATGAACAGCCGCAGCGTCCGGCCATCGGTCTTCTCGGCAATCACATAGTCCCGCAACGCTTCCCAGTGCGACGGTGTCAGATCCAGGTCGGTGACCGCGCATTCGTCCAGCCAGGCCGCCAGCCGGGCCGGATCCCGTCGGTGATCATCTGTCAGGACGACCACCTGGTCACCACGACACACCCTGACCCACTGCTGTACGGATGCGTCGAACGACACGCTGGCGTTCCACGCCACCACCCTCGGTTCCGCCGCATATATTTCCGCCAGCTCCATCGCCGTGACCAGCGACGCCACCGCGCCGCGGGTCGCCTGCACACCCTTCGGCCGACCGGTCGAGCCCGACGTGTAGATCAGATAGGCCGGCTGCGCCGGCAGCACGATCCGGTTCACGAACGCGCCGGGCACGTCCTCGGGCACCACGGCCGGAACCACCGGGACACCATCCGGATTCCAACCCGGCTCCTGTTCGGCCACCAGCGCTCGGATGCCCGCGTCTGCGGCCATGAACGCCAGCCGGTCCGCGGGATAGTCCGGATCCAGCGGTACATACACCCCACCGGCCCGCCACACCGCGAGCAGCGCCACCACCAGGCGAACGCTGCGCGGCAAGCACACGCCGACTCGATCGACCCGCTCGATCCCGTGCTGTGCCAATGTAGCGGCCAGCCGTGCACTGGCTCGGTCCAATTCTGCGAAGCTCACCGCGGTTTCGGTGTCGCGCACGGCGATTCGGTCCGGATGACGACTGGCTACCGCCTGGAATCGGTCCAGGAGATCGACCGGCTCGCCGCGGTCCATCACCCGACCTCTTTCGTCATGGCCGCGGCCGCTGGAGCGACGGTCGGCCGGCAGTCGGCGACTCTCGTGGGTTTTCCCATGGCCACAACAATTCTGCGGTCCCCGCGGAATGCGTCGCGGCCGTGCGCGCTGGCAATGTTGTCGACCAGCATCAGATCGCCGGGCCGCCACTGGTGCCGCACTGTCGCCGCCTCGTAGGCGGCATCGATGATCTCGAATTCTTCACTGGTCAGCCGTTCACCGTCGCCGAAACGAGTATTGAACGGCAGATCGTCCGGGCCGAACTCATCGATCAGCGTCTCGCGCAATTCCTCGTCCAGCGACAATTCGTTCCAGAACGCAAGGTGGTTGAACCAGACCTCGTCCCCGGTCTCCGGGTGCGTGATGATGCCGGGCCGCAACTGGCTGGTGCGCAGATGGCCGTCGGGCTGCCACTGCCAGGCGATGAGGTTTTCCGTGCAGTATCGTTCCACGTCGTCGGCGGTTTCAGCGGCGAACGCGGTCTGCCAACTCGTGGAGATGTGCTCGGAGTAGCTGCGGGTAAGCAGCCATCCGGTCGCGCGCATTCTGGCGACCAACTGCGGGGGCAAGTCGCGCAGAATCTTCCGGCAGTCCGCCACCGGAGTGGCGCCACCCGCCTCGGGCGCGGTCAGGCACGCGAACATCAGCAAGCCCGGGAATGTCAGGGTGTAGCTGTTCTCGTTGTGCATCCGGATTACCTGCGAGGCGGGCAGGTCGGTGGAGGAATACACGTCGTCACCGAAGCTGCTGCGCGGTGTCGCCTTCTCCCGGTACGGGGTGCGTTCCGGCATGAGCGTGTCCCGAATTCTCGCGAAATCATCGACGCCCCGGATGGGCAGACCACGCAGGAAGACCGCTCCGTATTCATGAAGTCCGGCGCGCAGCGCCGATTGCGTCTCGGTCAACCAGCTGATCGCACCACGCAGATCCGTCAGTCCCTCCGTTTCGATCGTCGCGGGTTGTCCCGGGTTGACAATCCAGTCCAGCGACCCGGTGCCGATCTCGTCATTCGTCATCTCCGTTCTCCTGTAGAACTCAGCAGCCGGACGGAATCATCACGCGCCACGGTCTCCATCAGCAGCCGGAACTGATTGGCGATCGCCCGGACCGCGACCTCGTCGAAAGTGTCGACGCTGTACTCGATCACGCCCGCCAGCCCGCCCGGCGCAGGCGCGAAGTTCACGGCCAGGTCGAATACGGTTGAGCCGGTGTCGGTCGGCCGGGGCTGGACGGGCGGCCCGCCGAGCCGCAGCGAGCGCAGTGGGACATCGTCGAACCGGAACATCACCTGAACCGCGGGTGTCCGTCCCTCATGTCGCACGAGGTCCAGTTCGGACAGCAGCCGACCGAAGGACAGCTTCTGATGGGCGGATGCCGCGTCGACCTCGTCGCGGACCCGGCCTACCAGTTCCTGGAAACCGGGATCTCCGCCGAGGTCGAGCCGGATCGGCACCGTGTTGGTGAACAGGCCCGCGATGGGTTCCAGGCTCGGGTTGGTCCGCAGCGTGGCGGGCGTTCCGACAACGAGGTCGGTCAGGCCGGTCGATCGGGAGATAAGTACGGAAAGTCCCGCGAGCAGCGTCGCCGGCAGGGATGCGCCACCCCTCTTGGAGTTCTCCGTGAGCCGATCGCGCAGACTTCGATCCCAGGTGAACGAGTACCGGCCGCCCTGGTAGGTCCGTTCGGCTCGACGGTCACGCGCGGTGGCGAACCGCATGGTCGCCGGGGCGCCCGTCAGCCGGTCCCGCCAATATTCCGTGTCCTGTTCCATGGACCCGTCATATGCCTGCGCGCGCTGCCAGAGGACGTAGTCCAGGTACCGCGACGGCAACTCCCGAACGTCGGCGCCGGCCTGCGCACCCGGCTCGGTCTCGGCCTGGTAGAAGATCCCGAGTTCACGCAACAGGATGCTGAGTGTCCAAGCGTCACAAACGATCTGGTGGAACACCAGGACCAGCACCCCGCAGGCCTTCGCGTTGCGGCCCCCGCCCGAACCGTGCGGGTCGCTGATGAGGTGCGCCCGGAGCAGGCGGCCTTTGTTCAGGTCGAGCGGCGCTGCCGATGCCTGCCGGACCGCGGCGTCCAGCGCCCGGCCCGCACCTGGGGCGGCATCACCCGCGTCATGGAATTCCAGGTCGATCTCCCAGGGCTCCCCGACCCGCTGCCATGGACGTCCGGCCGCTTCGTAGAACATCGTGCGCAGCACCTCGTGCCGAGCGATCAAGCGGTTCATGGCACGCCGCAGCGCCTGCTGGTCGAGGTCCGCGTACCAGGTCATCGACAGCGCGATATTCCCGACAGATGTACCGGGGGCGGCCTGTTCGAGGGCCCAGGCGTGCTCCTGGGCGAACGACAGCGGCCCGGAGGCCTCGGTGGTGTGCGGCAGGAACGCGTCCTGACTCACCGCACCCCGTGCGGAGGCCGCCTCGACCGCGGTCGCCAGTTCGGCGAGCGTCGCCCCGGACAGGACCGCGCTCGGCGCGATCTCCACGCCGAGCCGGGTCCGGATCCTGGAGGCGACCATCATCGCCCGCAACGATCGGCCGCCCAGGTCGAAGAACTTGTCCTCGAGCACGACTCGGGAAACTCCGAGGGTCTCGCGCCACACCTCGGCCAACTCCCGCTCCACTTTCGTGGACGGCTCGGTGCCGTGGGCCGTGTCGCGGGACGAGGTCGACGGCATGGTCGACAGGTGACCGCGGTCGACCTTTCCGTTCGGGTTGAGGGGAAGTTCGGCGAGCCGCACCAGGCGCGGCAGCATGTGGGCGGGCAGGGTGTGGGCGATGCGCGAGGTCAGCAGGTCCAGGTCGAGATCCTGGTCGTCGACGGCGGTGACGTAGCCGACCAGTTCGTCCTCGCCCCCGGCTCGCCTGGCCACGACCACGACGGCGTCCCGCACGCCAGGCTGCCGGCGCAGCGTCGCCTCGATCTCACCGAGCTCGATTCGCAGGCCGCGGATCTTGACCTGGAAGTCCAGTCGGCCGAGCAGCTCCACCAGTCCGTCCGGTCGGAACCTGGCCAGGTCTCCGGTGCGGTACAGACGTTCCGATACCGACCCGTGCGACCAGGAGAAGAACTTGTCCGCCGTCTCTTGCGGACGCCCGAGATACCCCTCGGCGAGTCCGACGCCGGCTAGGTGCAGTTCGCCGGGGATCCCCATCGGAACCGGTGCGCCCGTACTGTCGAGTATGTAGACCCGCTGGTTGGCCATCGGACGTCCATACGGGATGCTGTTCCACCCCGGCAGCGGGGAGCCCGCCTCGTACAACGTCGAGTGGATGGATGCCTCGGTGGCGCCACCCATCACGATCACTCGCGCATCCGAGGCGAACTTGCGCAGCCGGTCGGGTGTCCCTGGCGCGACCCAGTCCCCGCCCAACAGGGCCAGCCGCAGCGGACGCGGCGCGGTGACGCCCGCCTCGAGATAGGCGAGGTAGGCCTCCAGCAGGGCGGGCGCCGAGTTCCACACCGTGATCGAGTGTTTCGTGATCAGCGCGTCCCACTGGCCGGGGTCCTGGGCCTGGCCGGTGGCCGGGGCTATGACGGTCCCGCCCGAGATCGTCATTCCGATGAAGTCGAAGACGGACATGTCGAAGCTGATCGAGGAAAGCGCGAGCAGCCGGTCCGCTTCGCCGATCTCGAAGCGGGTCCGCAGGTCCATGAGGTTGTTGACGACGCCGCGATGCCGCAGGGCGATCCCTTTGGAGAGGCCGGTCGAGCCGGACGTATAGATCACATAGCACAGATCGTCGGGCCGGCTGTCCACGTCCGGACAATCGGAGGAACACTCCGCGATCAGGGCGGCGTCACGGTCGAGCAGGACAACGGGGATGTCCTGATTCGGCACCGCCGATCGGAATTCGGTCTCGCTGATCAGCACACAGCATTCGGCGTTCTCGGCCATGTACTCGAGGCGCCCGGCCGGGTATCGCGGGTCGAACGGCACATAGGCGCCGCCCGCCTTGAGGACGGCCATGATCGCGGTCAGGAAGCTGGGACCACAGTCCAGGCATACCGCGACGCGCTTCCCGCGCCCGACGCCGATCGTGCGCAGGTGGTTGGCGAGCCTGTTGGCGGCCCGGTCTATCTCTCCGTAGGTGTGCGGGCGATCCCGGTAGATGACCGCCGGCTTGTTCGGAGAGGCTGTCGCGATCCGCGCGAACAGCTCGTGCAGGCACGCGTCACCGTCCCATTCGACCGAGGTGTCGTTCCATTCGACGAGCATGCGCTGCTCTTCGGCCGCGGTCAGCAGGGGCAGACGGCCCAGCCGACCGGCGCCGTGGTCGACCGCCGCCGCGGCCAGCACGGTGACGATGTGCCCGAGCAGCGCGGACACGGCGTCGGCGCCGACTCGATCCGCGCGGTACCGGACGCCGAACTCCATGTTGTCGCCGTCGATCAGACAGAGGTCGTAAGCGAGCCCATCGGCGAGCGAATGCGGTGGGTCGGCCTCCGTCGGGCCGGTGCGAAATCCCACCGACGCCGTTCCCGTGCCTTCCTCGTCCGCGCCGGAAAGCAGGGCCTCGTGGACGCCGTGCTCGACGTCGGCGAAGGACATGTCGGCGTCCGGCCGCAGCGCGATGGTGCGCCGCCCGGACACTCTGGCCGCCGACTCGGTCGCGACCGAGATCCGTACTTCGCCGGCGCAGTCGCCGTAGCGCGCCAGGACGCATGCGAGGGCGGCGAGCAGCAGGCGTTGCACCGTGACCCGGCCCTCATCGGCCCAGGCGCGCAGACCGGCCGCCAGGTCCTCGTCGAGCCTCGTCACGGTGGCCTGCACATCGTCGGTGCGGGCGTCGGCCGGCGATTCGTCGAGGGGGCCGAAGCCGGGGAGAATCGGGGTGGTCATGGACTGCCCAGTCGCTTCGTCACTCAGGTCACGCATGGGTACAGGTCCTTCCTCGTCGTCGGTCGACGGGCGTTTCGGCTACGGCGGAGCGGGTCAGAAGGTTATGACGCCGCGCAGGATGCGGCCGGCCTCCATGTCGGCGTACCCCTGATTGACCTGATCGAGGGTGTATGTCTTGGTGATCAGCTCATCCAGCTTGAGGATGCCGTCGCGGTACATGTTCAGCAGCCGGGGAATCTGGGTGCGCGGGCTTTCCGACCCGTAGAGGCAGCCCTTGATCTCCTTGTTCTCCATGGCCAGCACGAACAAGTTGACGTCGGCCTGCTTTTGGTCGGGCGGGGCCACGGCGGTGACGACGCAGGTGCCGCCCTTGGCCGTCAGCGTGAGGGCAGGCTCCAGCAGCTCGCCTCGCATCACCCCGAACGTGCAGATGACCGAGTCGCACATCTGCCCCCAGGTCAGCGCGCCGACTCCGGCGATCGCCTCGTCGAGCGAGTCGAATACGTGGGTGGCGCCGAAGCGCAGGGCCTGCTCGCGCTTGAACTCCACCGGGTCCACGGCGATGATCCGGCGGGCTCCGGCCACCCGCGCGCCCTGTATCGCACTGATGCCGACCCCGCCGACGCCGAGGACGGCGACCGTGTCACCGGGACGGACTCCCGCGCGGTTGACCGCCGAGCCGAACCCCGTGGCCACCCCGCAGGAGACCAGCGCCACCGCCGGCCACGGGATGTCGGAGTCCACCTTGACGACCGAGGATTCGGCGAGAACCTGCCGGTCGGCGAAGGCGCCGAGCTGCGAGAACCGCGCGACCGGCTGGTCGTTGACGCGGTGCGCCACGCGCCCGTCGGTGATCATCCCGATGTCGAAGAGCCGCGCGCCCTCGTCGCACAGGAACCCGCGGCCGACCCGGCACGGCCCGCATGAGCCGCAGGACGGGATATACGACATCGCCACGTGGTCGCCGGGGGTCACCGACGTCACGCCCTCCCCGACCTCCAGGACCTCGCCCGCGCCCTCGTGCCCATTGATCACCGGGTAGTTGGGGAGGGGCAGGTTCCCGGTCCGCACATGTTCGTCGGAACGACACAGCCCGCAGGCCCGCATCTCGATCAACACCTCGCCCGGACCCGGCTCGTCGAGTTCGACGGTGTCGATGACGTAATCCTGGCCGGGGCCGTAAAGCAACGCTGCGCGCGCGGTGATCATTGGTGACGAACCTCCGACGAAGTGGCGTTTATGGGGTATTTGCTGAGTTCAGCCACGGATGACCGGACTCTCGTCATCGAACGCGTACGCCCGGAACGGGAAGGCCGCGCAGAGCTGCGCAACCTCGGCGCGCACGCTTTCCCGTACCGGCGACGGCAGGGTGTACGCATCGGCCGCGTGTTGTTGTACGGCGGACAGGACCTGGCCGACCAGTCGTGCGCAGTCCGACATCTGGTGCGCGGTCATACCTCGCTGAGCCGGGATGTTGGTGCCGAACCGCAGGCCGCTGGCGACGAGCGGCGGGCGGGCGTCGCCGGGCGTCCGGTTGCGGTTCACCAAGATCCCGCACTCCTGAAGGGCGCGCTCGGCGACAACACCGGTGAGCCCGGACGCCGAGACGTCGACGAGGACCATATGGGTGTCCGTGCCCCCGGTCAGGACCTTGAAGCCGCGGGCAGTGAGGGCGGTCGCCAGCGCGGCCGCGTCGTCGGCTATCAGCCGGGCTGTCCGCTTGAACTCCGCGCGTCCGGCCAACTCGAACGCGCGCGCCTTCGCGGCGATCGCGGCGGCGTTCGGAGTGCCCTGCGACCGCGGAAAGACCGCGCGGTCAAGGGATTTGGCGAAACGCACCCCGTCAGCCGACGGCATATCGCGGTCCTCGCCCATGAGGATCAGGCCGCCGCGCGGTCCCCCCAGCTGTTTGTACGTGCTGGTTGTCGTCACGTGGGCCAGGTTCACCGGACTCGGCAGCACGCCGCCGGCGACGAGGCCCGCGATATGTGAGATATCGGCGAGCAGGTAGGCGCCGGCCTCGTCGGCGATCGCGCGCATTCGCTCGTAGTCGATGATCCTGGGGTAGGAACTGGCGCCGGCGATGATGAGCTTCGGCCGGTGTATCCGGGCCAGCTTCTCGACCTGGCCGTAGTCGATCAGCCCGTCCGCGTCCACCGAGTAGGACACCGCGTTGAACAGGTTTCCGCTGACCGATGCCCGGGATCCGTGGGTCAGGTGACCGCCGGCGTCGAGGTCCAGCCCCAGCAATGTGTCGCCGGCGTCGAGCAGCGCGAAC
The DNA here is from genome assembly GCF_020361265.1 of Nocardia sp. JCM 34519.1. Classification (NCBI taxonomy): domain Bacteria; kingdom Bacillati; phylum Actinomycetota; class Actinomycetes; order Mycobacteriales; family Nocardiaceae; genus Nocardia; species Nocardia sp. JCM 34519.1. The sequence goes on along the minus strand of NZ_JAIRBR010000011.1, from coordinate 78,221 downwards.
AGCACGGCGAGATTGGCCGAGGTGCAAGAATGCGGCTGGACGTTCGCGTATCGGGCACCGAAGAGGGACTTCGCCCTTTCGATCGCAATTCTCTCGACCGCGTCGAAATGTTCGGCCCCCGGGTGGAACCGCCGTCCGGGGTAGCCTTCCGCGGTCACGTTGGACAGCACCGACCCGGCGGCGGCGAGCACGCTCGGGTCGGCCAGGCTCGCGTGGGCGACCAGAGCCAGTGAATCGACCTGGTGGGCGGTCTCCGCCGCGATTTCCCGGGCGAGCTCCGGATCGTCCGCGAAAAGCGTTGTCATACCTCGCGTCGCGATGCCGAGGACAGCTCGACCGGGCTGATCATATGAGCCGGCCGGCGCGGGGGAGCGGGGTGCGAGGCGATCGCCGCGCCACTTCCGCATCGCGTACTGGGCCGCATAGGCCAAGGCCGCACTGATGAGAACGAAAACGATGGGCACCGTGGTCACCGCCCGTCGGTGAACCAGGGCTCAGGCGGATCCTGTTTCAAGAAGTTGGGTCGGATATCGAAGTCCGGCGGATCAAACGTTCGGTGATATGTCGGAGTCGTAGTCGGCGACATGGCCGGGTTTATCCAGGCCCACTCCGCGGGCACCGAGCGGCCCGCCGCGCCCTCGCGCTCGACGTGCGACACGAACTGCGCGGCCGCCGTGTGATGATCCACAAGGTAGACACCCGCCTCGGCGTAGCTGTAGATGACAGCCTCGTTCAACTCGAGTAGCGCACGATCGCGCCAGAGCGATGCGTTACGACGCATATCCAGTCCCATTCGCTCCGCGATGCGCGGGAGCACGTTGTACCTTCCGACATCGCTCAGATTGCGTGCCCCGATCTCCGAGCCGACGTACCAGCCGCTGAACGGTGCGGCCGTGTACCGGTAGCCGCCGATCTCCAGACACATGTTCGAAATAGCCGGATTGGCATGCCATCGCAGATCGAGCTCCCGGAACCAGTCGAACCGCGGATGGATGATCGGGACTTCCAGGACGCAGTCGTCAGGAACCTCGAACATGACCGGCGGCTTGCCGTCGACGCAGATCACCAGTGGTAGGACATCGAATTCGGTGCCCGCTCCCCGCCAGCCCATGTCGATGACCCGCTGGGTGAACTCCACCTGTTCGGGATCACCGACGACTCGTCCGTCGGGGAGTTTGTACCCCGCGTACCGAATGAGCTGTGAATTTGCGATTCGAACTTGGTTGTCGGATTGGCGCCAGGGTTTGAATATCGTGACCACCGGCCGCAGCCGGCCCTTGTTGGTGGAGACCCTGAGATGTTCCCAACACATCTCGGCAACCTCTTCGGGGCTCTCGCATGAGCGAGCATCTATGAGCTTGAGACTCCGCCAGCTGTACCTCCCTGGACAGCGAGCATGATTGCGCCAGGCGAGTTTGGACCCGGCCAGCAGTTCTTCAGATGTCGGTGTGTAATGACCTGTGGTCTCGATATCGCGGAATATTTCCTGAAGCCGGTTCGGCGGAACCAGTGATTCCAGGTCAGGAAGTGAATAGAATTGCTCCGCTTCCTGGCAGATACTCATACACGCACAAACCGCTGCGAACACATCTCGGGCGTCAGATAGAGAATTGTCATGGTGATAATACGCTTTCCGTTGGAGTGAGCTGCCGACATCGAGCCGCCTGTTTCAGAGCTTGCCGGAGAAGCTGACCCGTATGGGTAATTTGTTAAATAAAGTTCTGTGGCACTTTCTGTGCGGATGAAACCCGCTTCGGCCAGCGAACCCGCCGCAGCGAGCCGGCGTACCCGTAATGCACCGGCAGGTCCGTCTACGTCCTCGACCACAAGGTTCTCCATTGTTACCGAGCATTAGCGAGCAAGCTCAATGGTGTCAGTTATTTGTTCAAGTTGTCAACGGATCATGAATCCTGAGCAACCCCCAGATTCTGGTGTCTTGACCCGGATTCTGGTGTCTTGACATTTCCGGCCGCCATCGCGAATTTGGTTGTAGGCGAACATGTTCGACAGAACTGAGCCTTGCGGCGCCAGCTGCGCGATGGCAAACTCGGACCGACGAACTTCACCCTCGAACCGTTCGCGAAGCTTTTCCGTGCGGAAGGATCGATTCTCTCGGTTTTGTCGTGTGATCGCGACATCGCGTTTAGATTGATTGCCAGGTACGAGGACCGGATTTGGAGTGCAGGAATGACCATATCGCCAGCCCCTGAAAAGGGCGTTCCGCTGTCCTTTGTTCAGGAACAGATCTGGTTTCTCGAAAAGCTCAACCCCGGCGCGATGGCTTACCATGTCATTTCAGCCGTTCGGCTTCGTGGATCGCTTCGTTTCGATATCCTGCAGAACTCCCTGACGCACATCGTGGCGCGGCATGACGCGCTGCGGATGACCTTTCACTCCGTCGACGGAGTGCCTTTCCAGGTGGCGCAGCCGCCCGCGCCGGTCAAACTTCCGACGCTCGTCCTCGGCGGATCCACCGAGGACGAGCGGATGCGGCTGTGCCAGGACGAGGTGCGCCGGCTGGCCGATATCCCGTTCGACCTGGAGCACGGGCCGCTGTACCGGTACCGGCTGCTCGAGCTGGCGGACGACGATCACGTGCTCGTGCAGATCGTGCATCACATCGCGACCGACGGCTGGTCGAACTCGCTGATGACGCACGATCTCGGCCTGGCGTACCGGGCGCTGCTGGAGGGGCGCGAGCCCGACTTCGGCGAGCCGGGGCCGTCATACGGCCGGTACGCGGCCCAGCAGCGGACGCGGTTGCGCGGCGAGCGGCTCGACGAAGAGCTGGCCTGGTGGACGCAACGCCTGTCCGGGCTGCCTACGCTGGACTTTCCCGAGGACCGGCCCCGCCGGGAGGGGCCGAGCCGCGGCGAGGCGACCGTGGTCAAGCCCTACCCGGACGAGTTGCTGACCCGGCTGCGGCTCCTTGCCGAGGAGCACGGCGCGTCGCTGTTCATGGTCCTCGTATCCGCGCTGAACGTGGTGCTGAGCCGGTATACGGGCCAGGACGACCTCCCGGTGGGCGTGCCCATGCTCAACCGTGGGGACCAAGACTCGGAGCGTACGGTCGGGTGTTTCGTCAACATGGTCGTCCTGCGCACCGATCTGTCCGGCGACCCCACCTTCAGCCAATTGCTGGAGCGTGTGACGGACGCCAACATCGATCTGTACGACCATCAGGAAGTCCCGCTGAGCCTGATCGTCGAGAAGCTCCAGCCGGTCCGCGTGCCCGGGAAGAACCCACTGTTCCAGATAGAGGCTCAGCTGCTGCGCCAGGCGGATTCGGGCGCGGACCTCGATCTGCCGGGGCTGATCTGCACGCCGATTCCCATGAGCGCGATGGGGTTGGCCTTCGACATGGTGATCGAGTTCATCGAGGAAGACGATCACCTGACGGTTCGCATCGAATACTCGCGCGACCTCTTCGACGAGTGGCGGATCAGCGCGCTGCTCGATCACCTCGAGGTCGTGCTGACCGCGGCGGTGAGCCAGCCGTCGTTGCGGCTGTCGCAGCTGCCCCTGCTGACGCGCCGGGAACGGGACGAGCTGTTCGCCTTGGGGAAAGGCGAGCAGGCCGAGTACTCGACCGACCCGCTGCATGTGAGCGTGGACCAGGTCGCGCGGACGCGGCCGGACGCCGTCGCCGTGGTGTGTGGTGGTGTCGAGCTGAGTTATGGCGAACTCGGCCGACGCAGTGACCGGCTGGCGCGATACCTGTGCACGCTCGGGGTCAAGCCAGGGCAGGTGGTGGCCATCGTGCTGGACCGGGAGATCGACGCGTTCGTGGCCATGGTCGGCGTTCTGAAGGCCGGCTGCGCGTACGCGGTGATGGACCCGAAGCTGCCGGCCGCCCGGATCGGTTTGCTGATACGCGACACCGCTGCTCCCGTGGTCCTCACCCGCTCGACGTTCGTGGACTCGCTTCCCGAAACGTCGGACCGGGTCACTGTCGTGCTGGACGCCGACTGGCCGAAGATCGAGGCCACCGCCGATGACACACCACTGCCGGAGGTGGCCGGGGACTCGCTTGCCTATGTCCTCTACACGTCGGGTTCCACCGGCGTGCCGAAGGGTGTACTGATCGAGCACCGGGGGATGTCGCTGTTCCGTGCGGCATTCCGTGATTCGTTCGGGTTCGAGGCCGCGGATCGCCTACTCCAGTTGCCCGCACTGAGTTTCGACCAGTCGCAGGGCGAGATGTGGACCGCCTTCCTGGTCGGCGCGACGATCGTCGCGGTCCACGCGAACGACCTGCAGTCCATCGAGGCGCTCAGCACGCTGATGCGCGAGCAGCGCGTCACCTATGCCGCACTGCCGCTGGGCATGCAGTCGCTGCTCGATCCGGAGTCGCTCCCGGATCTGAAGTACATCGTGGGCGGAGCCGAGGGGCTCGACCCGGCTCTGGTCAACAAGTGGAACCTGCCGGGCCGGACCTTCCTCAACCTGTACGGGCCGACGGAATGCGCGGTCGCGCAGACCGAGTACAAGGTGGATCACATCGAATGGCGGATGTCGCCGCCGATCGGCCGTCCGCACCCGAACCGGCAGGTGTACGTCGTCGACCGATGGGACAACCTGGTCCCCAAGGGCGTCAGCGGCGAACTGCTCATCGGCGGTGACGAGGGCGGACTTGCCCGGGGCTACCTGAACCAGCCCGAGGCGACGGCGCAGAAGTTCATCACCGATCCGTTCGATCCGTCCGGCAGGGTCTACCGCAGCGGTGATCTGGTCCGCTGGAACGCGGACGGGCAGCTCGATTTCCTGGGCCGGATGGACAACCAGGTGAAGCTGCGCGGGCTGCGGATCGAACTCGGCGAGATCGAGACCGCACTGCACTCGCATCCCGGCGTCCGGCGAGCGGTGGTCCTGATGCGTCCCGACAGCCACGGCGAGAACCGGCTGATCGCGTACCTCACGTCGGTGGGAGAGCCGGTCGGCATCGAAGAGCTGCGCCGGCACCTGGGGGAATCGCTGCCGGACTACGCGATACCGAGCGCATGGGTGTTCCTGGACGAATTCCCCATGAACGAGGACGGCTGGAAGGTCGACCGGAAGGCGCTGCCCGTGCCCGGCGGCGCGAACGGCGGCGCCGACTCGGCCGCACCGGTGACCGCGACGGAGAAACAGGTAGCCCGCTGCTTCGCCGAGATCCTCGACCTCGGGGCGGGCGCCAGCCCCCAGGGCGGCTTCTTCGACATGGGCGGGAACTCGCTCCAGGCGATGCGGATGGTGGATCGGCTCAGCAAAACGTTCGATATCAAGTTGTCCGTCCAGCAGCTGTGGACCAGTCAGACCGTGACCGGTCTCGCCGCGGCGATCGACGAGTTGATCGGGCAACGGTCCGATGACTGATCACGTCGCCGAACCGTTCGCTACCGAAAGGGTGAGAAAGCAGCTCGTGGGCAAGAACGACTTCTTCGAAAAAGTGCGCGCGCAGTTGGGCGATCGTCTGCTGCTCGCGGAGTCATCGGGATACGAAGACCGCAGGGGCGTTTGGAACGGAATGCACGACCGGTATCCGCTCGCCATCTGCCGGTGCGTGACGGCTGATGACGTGAGCGTGGTCCTGCGTTGTGCGGTCGACGCGGGTCTGCCCGTGACGGTGCGCGGCGGGGGTCACAATGTCGCGGGACTGGCCGTGGCCGATGACGCGGTCCAGATCGACCTCTCGTTGATGCGTCAGGTCACCGTCGATCCGGTGGCACGTCTGGCTTACGCCGAGGGCGGATGTCTGTTGCGTGATGTCGACGCCGCCACGACGCCCCACGGCCTGGCCTGCCCGGCCGGGGTGGTGTCCCACACGGGGCTCGGAGGGCTGGCCCTGGGAGGCGGTTACGGCTGGTTGGCGACCAAATGGGGTCTCACGTGCGACCACATCGTCGCCGCCGAGGTCGTTCTCGCCGACGGCCGTGTCGTGCAGGCAGGCGACGGCCCCGGACAGTACGAGGATCTGCTGTGGGCGCTGCGCGGCGGCGGCGGGAACTTCGGCGTCGTCACCCGGTTCACACTGCGGCTGAGGCCGGTTCGGGATGTCTTCCTCTGGACCGGCGTCTATTCGCTGGAAGCCGCCGATGCGGCGTTGACGGCCTACGGAGCTTTCGCCGGTCGGCAGCCGGCCGACCTGCACACGGTCGGCAGCATGAAATACGCGGGCGACCAGGAGTGGATTCCCGCCGGGCTTCGTGGGCGTCCGGCCCTGTTTTTCAGTGCGGCCTGGTTCGGTGAGCACGGCGGCGCACCGGAGGCCATAGCTCCACTGCTCGACGGCGTGCCGCCGTCGGCGACCCTGGAGCGCCGGATCTCGTATGCCGAGCTCCAGTCCCTCGGGGACAGCAGCGAGCCGTTCGGCAACCGGTACTTCACGAAGTCGTGCTACCTGGCGGATTTGTCTGCCGCGGTGCGAGAAAGAGCTCTGGAGTCCGCTCGGGATATTCGCAGCCCACGATCGTCGATCGACTTCGAATATCTCCGCGGCGCGATTTCGGATATTCCGTCCGACAGCTCTGCCTTTCCCTGCCGGGACGCGCCGTATATCTACACGGTGTCAGCCCAGTGGACCGACCCCGCCGACGACGCCGAGAACGTCGAATGGTCGAGGCGCGGCGTCGACTCGCTGCGGCCGCACCACTTCGGTGGGACGTACGTGAACTACGTCCAGGACGAGACCGACGGCGATATCTCCCGCATCTACGGGGCCGAGCGGCAGCGCAGGCTCGGGATCGTCAAGGCGCGGTACGACCCGCGAAACGTCTTCCGTCACAACAAGAACATCCAGCCGGTCATGAATGACACTGCTAAATACGGGGAGAATTGATGACTCCATCAATCTTGAACGGCGGCGGGATCGTGCGTCCGCCTCATCTGACGGACTACAACGTTCCGGGAGCCTTCGTCGAAGCCATCGGTTCGCCTTGGTACCAGCTGGTTTCGGATCTGCACGACGTCGTCACCCGGGCGACCGTGGAATACGCATCCTCGCGCGGGCTCAAATGGCTGCATCTGCCCATAACGACACGGACGGTCACCTGTGCCCCGGCGGCGGGCAGCGATGCCGGGCCGGTCCCGGTCTGCGTCAGCGGAGTGGACTCGTTCCTGGTGGACTCCATGCAGTTCGCCCTGGAGTACGGCTGCCGGACCGCCTGTGGCGGGTGCTACACCATCATGCCGTCGTTCCGCAGTGATTCGCCCGATGCCACACACCTGGGTCAGTACACGCACAGCGAGGCGGAAATCCCCGGAGACCTGGACGATCTCATCGAATACGTCGAGGGCTACATTCGGGCACTTTCCGGCGCCGTGCTCGACGGCATGGGGGATCGACTGGCCGTCGCGCGCGGCGACATCTCGCACCTGCAGCGGGTGGCGGGCCGCAACGGAAGCTTCGAACAGATCTCCTATGCGGAGGCCGTGCGACTGGTCTGCGATATCGAAGGCGCGGTCACGACGGGCGAGAACTTCTCGGAACTCACCCGGAAGGGTGAACAGGCCGTGATGGAGAAGGTGGACGAGATCGTGTGGGTGCGGAACTTCGAGACCATGAGTGTGCCTTTCTATCATGCGTTCGCAGATCAGGGCGCCCGCTACGCCGCCAACGCCGACTTGTTCTTCGGCCTGGGGGAGATCATCGGCTCCGGCGAACGGCACAGCGATTCCGGCGAGCTGCGCAAGTCGATGGATATGCACGGGGTGGTCCAGTCGGATTACGAGTGGTACATCCGAATGCGGGATGAGGCGCCGATGAAGACCGCCGGCTTCGGCATGGGCGTCGACCGTTTCCTGATGTGGGTGCTTCGGCACGACGACATCCGTGATATCCCGATCATCTCGCGTATTGATGAGCCACCGGCCTGGCCCGCCGCTGTCGTGCGCCCGTGAGGACATGATGAGTACTTCGTTGCGGACGGATGCGCCGCAGACCCTGGACGCGAACCTGGTGCCGCTGCGGCGGTCTGCCGGGGACCACCGTGTGTACTGCCTGCACTCGGTCGGAGGTGGCACGCTCGGTTACTGGGATCTGGCGCGCCTGTGGCCGAGCGGCACCCGAGTGATCGGGGTGGAGTCCGCGGGCCTGCACGGTCAGCCGGCGCAGGAGAGCCTGGTCGAGATGGCCGAGAGCTACGCCGCCGCGATCCGGAACGACGTCGCGAACGACAGCGGCCCGGCGGTGGCGCCGGTGCTGGTGGGATGGGGACTCGGCGGGCTGCTGGCCTGGGAGACGGCGCAGGCGCTGCGTCGGGCCGGCGCGAAGATCGCCCGGCTGATCCTCGTCGACAGCCCGCCGCCAGGAACGCTCGACGATGCCGACGAGCTGGTGCGGCACGCGCTGGAGGCGGCGCAGTCGGAGGCGCCCGACCTTTCCCGCACAAGAAATACGGAGGGCTCCGCCAGCACGGTCCGCAGCGCCAACTCGGCCGCGTGGAAGCGGTACCTCACGGGCGAGCGGCCGCGGCATCCGCAGGCCGACTATCCGGTGCTGCTCGTGCACGCCTGCCTGGCGGAAACCGCTGACGAGGACGATCGCCTACAGGAAGAAGTGCGGCACTGGGATCGCGCGGAGCGCTGGTGCGCGCTGATCGGATCGCAGCTTTCCGTCACCTCTCTGGCCGCGGGCCGCAACGAGATCATGCGTGAACCGGCCGTCGACCGACTCGTGACACTGGCGGTGCAGGCTCCGGGCGTCATCTCGCCGCAGGACCGTGCCGGCGATCCGGGTTCGGACTTCTTCGGTCGCGGTGGTGTTCGTCCGGCTTTGGTGCCGGTGGTGCGTCCGGTGCGGGTGCCGTTGTCGTTTGCGCAGTTCCGGTTGTGGTTTTTGGATCGGGGTGGTGCGGGGGCGGCTTATCACGTGCCCGCGGTGTGGCGGTTGTCGGGGGAGGTTTCCGCCGAGGCGTTGGGGTTGGCGTTGCGTGATGTGGTGGGGCGTCATGAGAGTTTGCGGACGGTGTTCGCGGATGTGGAGGGGGTTCCGGAGCAGCGGGTGATGGACCTGGAGCGGGTGGGGCCGTTGCTGGCGTGTGCGGATGCGGATGCCGGGGACGTGGATGTGTTGGTGGAGCGGTTCGCGGCGCGGGAGTTCGATCTGCGAGTGGACATTCCGGTGCGCGCGGCGTTGTTCGTGACCGGACCGGGGGCGGCTGTGTTGGTAGTGGTGGCTCATCACATCGCTACCGACGGCTGGTCGATGGGAGTGTTCGCGCGGGACTTGTCGCAGGCCTACGAGGCGCGGGTGGCGGGTCGTATGCCGGATTGGGCGCCGTTGCCGGTGCAGTACGCGGACTTCGCGATATGGCAGCGAGAGCTGCTGACGGACGCGGGCCGGGAGCAGGCGCTGGCCGGTCAGGTCGAGTTCTGGCGGCGCAGGCTGGAAGGCGCTCCGGCGATGTTGAACCTGCCGGTGGATCGTCCACGACCGGCGGTGGCGTCGTATCGGGGTGCCGTGGTGCGAGCGCAGGTGTCGGCTGGGCTGCATGGGCAGTTGCTCGAACTGGCGCGGGAGCAGGGCTGCACGCTGTTCATGGTGTTGCATGCGGGGTTGGCGGTGTTGTTATCGGCCTATGGCGCCGGGGAAGACATCCCGCTTGGCACGGCGTTCGCCGGGCGCACCGACGAAGCGCAGGAGAACCTGGTGGGGTTCTTCGTCGAGACACTGGTCCTGCGCACCGACCTGTCGGGAAATCCGACATTCCGTGAGGTACTCGACAGGGTCCACAAGGTGGACCTCGAGGCGTACTCACACCAGGATGTTCCGTTCGAACGGGTGGTTGAGGCAGTCAACCCGGAACGTTCCACCGCTTACCACCCACTGTTCCAGGTCTTCTTCGCACTCGACGACGGCTCGTACAGCAGCCGCCTCCGATTGGGCGACGTCGACGTGCGAAAGGTGCCCGGACCCGCTCAGACGGCGCAGTTCGACCTGGCATTCGACTTCGAGGAGCATCGCGACGAGAACGATGTGCCGGCGGGCATGGAGTTGGTGATCGAGTACGCCACCGACTTGTTCGACGAGAGCACCGTGACGGTGCTGGCGGAGCAGTTGCTGCGGCTGCTGGAACTGGTCGTTGACGAGCAGGACCTGCGGATCAGCGAACTGGACCTACTCTCCCCGGCCGAACGCGACCACCAGCTGACGCAGTGGAACGGAGCACCGCGAGAAGAGGAACCGCTCGAACTCCTCGACTGCGTGCGCCGGTTCGCCGGGGGCAGCCCGGATGCCGTGGCGGTCTCCGGCGCGGATCGCGAGGTCACCTACCAGGAGCTGACCCGGCAGGCGGACAACGTTGCCCGGGTGCTGGCCGGGATGGGGGCCGGCCCGGATGTGCCCGTGGCGGTGCTGTCCGAACGTAGCGCGTGGTACGAAGCGGTGATAGTCGGGATCTTGGGGGCCGGCGCCGCTTACCTGTCACTGGACGCGGGCACTCCGGTCTCGCGGGCGGCGCGAATGCTGAAGGACAGCGGTGTCACGCTCCTGATCGCCGAGGCCGGGCTGCGGGACCGCGCCGTCGATATAGCCGCGGCAGCCGAGCACCAGGTCACGGTCGTGGATCCGGAGACGCCCGCGCCGGTCGGCGGCGACCCGGATACCGGGCTGGACGTGAACCGTGACTGCCTGGCGTACCTGGTGTTCACCTCGGGATCGACCGGCCGCCCGAAGGCGGTGGCGGTACCGCGACGCGGCCTGTCCAATCACCTGCGGGCGGTCGTCGAACTGTACGGCCTCACCTCGCGCGACGTCATGGCGTTCAATGCCCCGCTGACGTTCGACGTGTCGGTGTGGCAGGCGTTGACCATGCTGGCGGTCGGCGGCCGGGTGCACATCATGGATCAGGACACCGCGCGTGACCCGATCGCCATGCTCAAATGCGTGGACGAGCATCGGATCACGGTCCTGCAGATCGTGCCCGCCATGCTCCGAGCCGTGCTCGACGTGCTCGACGCCGGCAGTGCTCCGCCCGAATGGTTGTCCGGCCTGCGGCTGATGCTGGTGCACGGTGAGGAGTTGTCGGCAGATCTGATCACGTCATGGTATGCGCGCTTCCCGAAGAACGCGCTGATGAATGTGTACGGGCCGGCCGAATGCTCCGACGATGTCTCGATCGCGGCCCTCGGACACCATTCGGCCGGTTCCGGCGGCCGGGCGTCGATCGGCCGCCCCCTGGTGAACACCCGGGTGTACGTGCTCGATCCGCACCTGAACCTGCGGCCCGTCGGCGTGGCCGGCGAGCTCTACGTCGCGGGGGCGGGACTGGCACGCGGCTACACCGGCCGCCCGGACCTGACCGCCGCCCGCTTCGTGGCCTGCCCGTTCGGCGCTCCGGGCGAGCGGATGTACCGCACCGGCGACCTGTCCCGATGGAACAGCGGCGGCGAACTCGAATTCCTCGGCCGCACCGATGAGCAGGTGAAGATCCGCGGCTACCGGATCGAGCCACGCGAAGTCGAGACCGTCCTTCAGACCATGCCAGGGGTGGGACAGGCCACCGTCGTCGTGCGCGACGACGTTCCGGGGGATAAGCGACTCGTCGCCTACGTCGTCCCCGCCCCCGGTGCGACCGTGGCGATCACCGAGGTACGTCAGGCCGCGGAGGGCTTCCTGCCCGAGTACATGATGCCCGCGGCGATCGTGGTGCTGGACGAGCTTCCGCGCACCATCCACGGAAAACTCGACCGCGACGCGCTGCCTGTCCCCGACTACGCGCCGATGTCGGACCGCGCTCCGCGCACCATCCGAGAGACGATCCTGCGTGACCTGTTCGAAGAGGTTCTCGGCATCCCCGGCGTCGGTGTCGACGACAGCTTCTTCGCCATCGGCGGCCATTCCCTTCTCGCGATTCGCCTCCTCGGCCGAATCAGGGCCGTCCTGGACATCGACGCGACCGTTCGCGACCTCTTCGACGCGCCCACCATCCGCAGGCTCGCGAAGCGGCTCGACACGATCACCGGTGGTGTTCGTCCGGCTTTGGTGCCGGTGGTGCGTCCGGTGCGGGTGCCGTTGTCGTTTGCGCAGTTCCGGTTGTGGTTTTTGGATCGGGGTGGTGCGGGGGCGGCTTATCACGTGCCGGCGGTGTGGCGGTTGTCGGGGGAGGTTTCGGCGGAGGCGTTGGGGTTGGCGTTGCGTGATGTGGTGGGGCGTCATGAGAGTTTGCGGACGGTGTTCGCGGATGTGGAGGGGGTTCCGGAGCAGCGGGTGATGGACGTGGAGGGGGTGGGGTCGTTGCTGGCGTGTGCGGATGTGGATGCCGGGGACGTGGATGTGTTGGTGGAGCGGTTCGCGGCGCGGGAGTTCGATCTGCGAGTGGACATTCCGGTGCGGGCGGCGTTGTTCGTGACCGGACCGGGTGAGGCTGTGTTTGTGGTGGTGATGCATCACATCGCCTCGGACGGTTGGTCGATGGGGGTGTTCGCGCGGGATTTGTCGCAGGCCTACGAGGCGCGGGTGGCGGGTGGTGTGCCGGATTGGGCGCCGTTGCCGGTGCAGTACGCGGATTTCGCGATCTGGCAGCGGGAGTTGTTGATGGGTGGGGGCCGAGAGGACGTATTGGCCGGTCAGGTCGAGTTCTGGCGGCGCAGGCTGGAAGGCGCTCCGGCGTTGTTGAATTTGCCGGTGGATCGTCCGCGGCCGGCGGTGGCGTCGTATCGAGGTGCGGTGATGCGGGCGCCGGTGGCGGCCGATCTGCACGGGCGGTTGGTGGAGTTGGCGCGGGAGCAGGGCTGCACGCTGTTCATGGTGTTGCATGCGGGGTTGGCGGTGTTGTTGTCGGCGTACGGCGCTGGGGAGGACATCCCGTTGGGCACGGCGTTCGCGGGGCGCACCGATGAGGCGCAGGAGAATCTGGTGGGGTTCTTCGTCGAGACACTGGTCCTGCGCACGGATTTGTCGGGGGATCCGACATTCCGTGAGGTGCTCGACCGGGTCCATGCGGTGGATTTGGAGGCGTATTCGTATCAGGATGTGCCGTTCGAACGGGTGGTGGAGGCAGTCAACCCGGAACGCTCCACCGCTTACCACCCACTGTTCCAGGTCTTCTTAGCACTCGACGACGTTTCCTACAGCGACAGCTTGCGACTCGGTGACGTCGATGTCCGGACAATGCCGGAGTCTCTGGTTTCAGCGCAGTTCGACCTGTCGGTCATCTTCGAGGAGCATCGCGACGCGAGTGACGGCCCGGCGAGTATGGAGTTGGTGATCGAGTACGCCACCGACTTGTTCGACGAGAGCACGGTGTCGGTGCTGGGGGAGCGGTTGCTGCGGCTACTGGAACTGGTCGTTGACGAGCAGGACCTGCGGATCAGCGAACTGGACCTGCTCACCCCCGCAGAACGCGACCGCCAATTGACCCAATGGAAGTGGAACGGGTCGCTGCGTGAGGACGAGCAGTTCGAGGGCGGCGCCGAGCGAGACCGTGATGCCCCGCCCACCTTGCGGGAACAGATGCTCTGCGATCTGTTCAAGGAGATCCTCGACGTCCCCGATGTCGGCGTGGACGACAACTTCTTCGCCCTCGGCGGTTACTCGATGCTGGCCAGCCGGATGGTCAGCCGCATCTGGACGGTCATGAACGTTCACGTGAAGGTCCGCGACCTCTTCGCCGCGCCCACACCCGGCAAACTCGCCGAACGCCTCGACGAACTGCAGCACTCGTCCCAATCGAAGCCGCGATGACGTGGACAGGACGGATGCATTCCGCCCAGACCATGGGGACGAGCGAGACCGAGCAGAACCCGAAGGGGGTGAGATGAGGCCCACCGTCGCCGAGGCGGAGCCGCGGCGTAGCAACATCCTGCTCAGGCATCGCAACTTCCGGCTGTTCTGGCTGGGCGAGACCATCAGCACACTCGGCTCGCAGATGGTCGTCGTGGTGGTTCCGCTCATCGCCCTGGAGGTGCTGCACACGGGGACACTGGCTGTGGGTCTGTTGCAGTCCTGCCTGTGGTTGCCCTGGTTCGTGATCGGCCTGCCGGTCGGTGCGTGGGTGGACCGCCACCGTAAGCGGCCGATCATGCTGGTCGCCGACATCGTCGCGTTCCTGGCGTTCGTCAGCATCGCGATCATGGCTTGGACCGGGACCGTCACGATCGCCGAACTCGCGATCACCCTCCTGATCGGCGGCGCCGCGCAGGTCTTCTTCACGGCTGCCTACCAGCCATACCTGAAGTCCCTGCTCGCCGGGCCGGACCGCGCCGAAGGAAATTCCATCCTGGAGGCGAGCGCGACGGCAGCCCAGGTCGGCGGGCCCGGGGTCGGCGGTGTGGTCTCCCAGTTGTTCGGCGCTGTCACCGGAATGTTCATCAATGGTCTGACCTTCGCCTACTCGGCCTTGTGCCTTGTCCGCATTCCCCCGCACGAGCCCGCTCGCGAGCCGTCGGACGGGCCGCGGACCTCACTGCGCACCGAGATCAAGGACGGCGTGGTATTCGTCGCGAAAAACCCGTACCTCCGAACAATGACCCTGTACGAAGGTCTGGGCAATATCGGGGACGCCATGATGATGGCCGTCGCGATCGTATTCCTCGTGCAGACGATCGGCGTCAACGCGGGCGTCGCCGGCGTACTCGTCGCCATCACGAACATCGGCGGGATCCTCGGCGCGATGGCGACGCCTCGACTCTGCCGCCGGCTCGGCACCGCCCGGGCGCTCCTGCTGGCGGTCGCCGTGTCCGCGCCGTTCACCCTGCTGATTCCGCTCAGCTTTCATGGCGGTGGGCTCACCTTCTTCGTCGTCGGGTCCGCCGTCTATCTGGCCGGTATCAGCGTGGCCAACGTCGTGCTCGGCACGTTCGTCCAGTCGTACGTGCCGGAGCGGTTACTCGCCCGGTGCAGTGCCGTTTTCACCCTGCTGAACAAGGGCTGCATGCCATTGGGATCCCTAATAGGCGCCGTACTCGGCAGTGTCTACGGCCCCAGAACCGCGCTGCTGGTAGTGGGGATCGTGATCACCCTCAGCACCGGCGCGCTTCTCATCGGGCCGGTGCGGCATCGGCGAGACCTCCCGACGGAACCCCTGACCGGTGGAGAATACGCATGATCCCTGTCGACATCACCGATTCGCCGAACCGTATCAACCTGGTACAGCCGGGGCTCTACTCCGAAGGTGACCCGTTCGCCCAGTGGCGGTGGCTCCGCGAGAACGATCCCGTGCATCACCATGACCCGACCGACTACCCCGGTTTCTGGGCGCTGACCAAGTATGAGGATGTCAAGGCCGTCCTGCGCGACGCGGAAACGTTCAGTTCGGCCGGCGGCATACTCCTGCGGCCTTCGGGGCATGGCGCGGACCCCGGGGGTGGCCGGACCCTGGCACTCACCGACCCGCCCCGCCACCGCGAGCTGAGAGGGCTGGTCGACGGATGGTTCACCGTCCGTTCGGTGCGGGCCTTCGAGGCCAAAGTGCGCGAGGTCGCCGCGAGCGTGCTCGACCTGGTACTGGAGCAGGAGCGCTGTGACTTCGTCGGCGACATCGCGGCGCGGATACCGCTCTATATGAGCTGCGTCATGATGGGAGTGCCCGAGTCGGACTGGGAGAACCTGTTCAGGTTGAGCCGCGAAGCACTCGGCGGTGGGGACGCGATGACCAGGCGGCTCGCCCACTTGCAGATCATGGAGTACTTCGGGGATCTCGCGGCGGACAAGGCAGCCCACCCGGGTGACGACCTGGTGAGTGTGCTGGCCGCGGCCGAGGTCGAGGGTGCGCGGCTCAGCCGGGAGGACATCGTCCTCAACTGCGATAACTTGTTCGTGGCCGGCACGGAGAACACCCGCCTCGCGGCGGCCGGAGGGATACTCGCGTTCCTCGAGCATCCGGACCAGTGGCGGCTGCTCGTCGAGAACCCGAAGCTCCTGCCCGGCGCGGTTGAAGAGGTGCTTCGCTGGACGTCCAGTGCGACGCACCTGATGCGCACCGCTACGCGGCCGGTCGAGGTCCGCGGTCGGCACATCAGCGCCGGCGAACGGGTGGTTGTCTGGCTGCCCTCGGCGAATCGTGATGAGGACGTGTTCGCCGATCCCGACCGCTTCGACGTGACCCGAAATCCCAACCGGCACTTATCTCTTGGCGCCGGCGCGCACTTCTGTGTCGGCAGCACGCTGGCCCGCGTCGAGATCCGATTCCTCTTCGCCGAACTCCTCGACAGATCCATCGCGATCGAACTGGACGGGGTACCGACGCGGCTCGACTCCGTCGTAGTGAACGGCCTGGAACGCCTGCCCGTGAAGTTGCTCCGGTCGAACTCGTAGCGTCGCCGGCGCGGAGCAAGACCCGAGATTCACAGATATAACAAGATCGACACCATACGGAAGGGCAGGCCATGGCCGTCATTCACCACACAACGATCACGCCGACCAAGCTCGAGTTGCTGGCCGCGTGGCTGCCGAGCAGGCCGTGGTACCACGGCCCGGCCGAGCCCGTGCTGACCGATGCGGGCGGGTTCCGCCTCGACGACCCGCAGGGTGCGGTCGGCATCGAGTTCAAGATCGTCACCGAGACCTCCGGCGAGCCCGAACGCACCTATCTGGTGCCGATGACCTACCGCGGCGAGCGCCTCGAGGGGGCCGACCACGCCCTCGTCGGCACCACCGAGCACGGCGTACTCGGCAAGCGTTGGGTCTACGACGCGCTCGGCGACCCGGTCGCCGTGGCCGAGCTGATCGCCCTGCTGGCCGGGCGCGTGCAGGCCCAGATGCAGTCCGTCAGCGACGAGGTCGACCGCAGAGTCCAGGCGACATGGACCGGCCCCGGCCTGCCGGACGTAGTGGAATCCTTCACGACCTCGGACGATCCCGACGGCACGCAGGTGACCGTCCGCCTCGGCGACGCGTCGGATACGCCATGTCAGTTGGTGATCCGGCTGGTCCGTGCCCTGGCGGCTGGCGAAGCCCCCGCCGCTGACGGACACATCATCGCCGACTGGCTGCTGTCCGACGGTACGTCAGCCCGCGGCTGCATCGCCTGGGCTCGACACCGCTGACCCCGACCCGCCCTCCCCGAGCAACGATCACTCGCCGCTGCTGTGGTCCGCCTTCGCCACATTCGTCGCATGAAGGCGATCAGCGGGTCAGATCGGGAACTCGCGCAATGACGTGTGGGTGAATGCCTCGATCTGCTCTTGAAGCTCGTGCGCCTTGTGGACCTGGAAATTGTTCAGCGACCGATGGAGTAAGCCGAACGTTTTGACGAGGTCATTGGTGCGTCGTTCGGGTGCCAGACCGAATACCGGGCCCAGGGGTTCCAGAGCGCCATCGAGTTCGCCGCCGGCCAACCGGGTCAGGGCCAGACTGATTCGCGACTCCGCTTCACAATCGAAGTCCCAGTCGGGTTGGTTCGGATCCCGATAGGCGTCCACTGCTCGAACGCAGTATGTCTCTGTTGCCGGGGGCGGGGTGGCCAGGGCCGCTAATCCGCGGGCCGCGTAGTACAGGCGCCTGGAGTGTCCGAAGGTACAGATGCCGCCGAATCCGTCCAGTTCATCCAGCTCGGAACGCTCATATGTCGCATCAGCGAGATCGTTCATTTCGGCGGTCTTCTCGATATTGCCGAGTGCTGCCCATGCCCTGGCCGCATTCGAGTAGAGCCACGGAATCGAGGTGCCACGTGTTACGGTCGCCAGATCGGCAACCGAATTGGCGTATCGAACGGCATCCCACGGTTTGTTGTCCCAATAGCAGATATACGACTGGATACCTCGAACCCAGGCTCGCAGTCCATGGTGATCGGCATACTCCGCCCACATATAAGCGGCCCGCGCGTGAGTGAGTGCGAGCTGAAATCGCCCGACATCTTCACTTGCGTAGCCGAATATGCCGCCGATTATCGCGGCGAGAAAATACAACTGCCGCGCATTCGCGGGCTTTTGCCGCTGCTCGAGCGAGGAGAATATGGCTTCCTGCGCATTCAAGAGCTTCCCCAGTATCAGCGGAAGCGGCTCGCGCTGGTACATCGAGGCCAATTCCCGGATTTCGTCGGTGAGCAGATCTATTTCTTCGGCATTCGTAACCACTCGTTGTTGTAGGGAGAACTTGCGTGATCGCTCCGCGGCCATGGTCAACAGCTCCAAACCAGATTGTCCGACTGATTGGTCGACGGCCGAGATGGAGTCGCCCGATTGCGGAGACCAGGTCTTCAGCAACTCGTCGATGGGCAGTTGGAACAGCGCCTGCAGGACTCGGCGCGTGGCCGGCGTGGTACCCGCCCGCTCGCCCGAGGCCAGCCGCCGGAGATGCCGCGCGGTGATACTCACCCCGTGCTCGTTCAGCTTCCGTGCGAGCGCTTCGAAATCCTGTACGACCTCGTCGTAGGTTCGGTCCCGTTCGCGGAGCAACTTTTCGAGAACAGTCCGCGGAACGTGGGAGCTTCGTCCAGCCATTACAACTCTTTTCGACCCGTCGTCCCGAACAGTACAAAGATCGCACCAAGTATGGGGAGCATTGTCCGCATGCGGTCCCCATGATGTCCGGTCGATGTCCATATTAGCTCCCCGCGAGGTCCGCCGGAACGTCGACAACATTGATGGCAAGACAACTTCCACGGCTCCCAGTTATCGGAGATCGAAATGTACCGACCAACGAAAAAGGCGTTCTATGCCACACTTTCGCCAATACTTGTAATCGTCGCTTTGACCATGGGAGAGAGTAGCGAGATCGACTGGATACTATTGATAAAATTTCTGTGCGCCGCGATCCAGCTCTTGATCGCGATTCGCGTGTTTCGCGGCGACGATCAGCCCGAGCCGATCGAGACAGAGCGCACGACGATTATCGTGCTGCCTCGAACAAATGGTTACGACGACTGATTTCGTATCGGTCCGCCTTCGCGACGATCACCATCCGACCACCCCCGAAATTCAGTCCGTTCATTTGTTCCATGATCAGCCGGGTCAGCGCTTCCGGGGCGCTTCCTCGGGAATCCAGTGGGAGATATCCTCTAACATCTCGAACCGATATGGTCCGGTCACATACTGTTCGGCGGCTGGTAACGGTGGTTCGGCCCTTCGAGACGCCGCCGGAGCGCCCGCTGAACTCGTACACTGCGCCTATGCCCGACAGACCCGTCATACCGAGGGCGACAGCCCTGGTCCACGATTGGTCCACAAAACGTGACCCGCAGAGGCGGAAAACCGCCTCTGACCTGGTCGGGCTGACAGGATTTGAACCTGCGACCACTTGACCCCCAGTCAAGTGCGCTACCAAACTGCGCCACAGCCCGTTGCACCGGTTGTTTTGGGTGCTCGAAGAGATTACCTCAGGGTGTTGCGTCACGACGAATCGCCTGGAAGATGGGTGTTTTGTGGGGTGGCGGTCGTCGCCAAATGGGCTGCCCGCGTGGCTACTTCGGTGGCGGAGGCGGGGTTTTGGCCGGTGATGAGGTGGCCGTCGGTGATTACGTGGGGGAGGAAGCTCGGTCCTGTGGTGATGTCGGCGCCGCGGGCGGCGAGTTCGTCGGCGAGGAGGTAGGGGACGTGGCGGGTCATGCCGACGGCGCGTTCTTCCGCGTTGGTGAAGCAGGTGATTTTTTTGCCGACTACCAGGGTGCCGGCGTTGAGGAGGGCCGCTGGGCCGTGGCAGACGGTGGCGATGACGCTGCCGGCTTCGTGGTGTCGTCGGATCAGGTGGGCCAGGTCGGTGGCGTCCGGGAAGTCCAGTGCGGCGCCGTGTCCGCCTGCGAGGAAGAGGATGGCGGCGGGCTCGATTTCGGATGGTCGTGCGGTGTGGGCGAGTTTGGTGCGCATTTGTGGGTCGCGGAAGAAGGCTCGCTGCACCGGATCTCGTTCGTCGATCGCCTCGAGTGGTGGGCGGCCGCCGCGCACCGATACCGTGTCGACTTGGAAGCCGTTGTCGCGGAATACTTTCCAGGCGTCGGCTAGTTCCGATGCGTAGGCGCCGGTGGGTCGGTCGCCGATGCGGTCGCAGCTTGTCATGGCGAGGATGGCGCGCATGGTCAATCCTTGTGTTCGGCGAGGGCGGCCAGCGTTTCGACCGATCGTGGGATGCCCGCGGTGAGCGCGGGGCCGAAGCTGTGGCCGAAGTGGTCCGCGGCCGGTCCGACCAGTTCGGCGCGGTGGGTGATTCTGGTGCGTCCGTCGGGCAGTGCGGTGAGGGTGTTGACGAGGCGCAGGGTGACGGTGTCGGCGATTTCGGTTTCCGAGACGTAGCCGGTGTTCTCGGTGGCGGCGGCGATGCGCAGGGGCAGTGGTTCCTGGCCGGTGGGGGTGAGTTCGCCGGTGGCGCCCGCGGTGAACGGGCCGTTCAGCCGGACCTGTTCGACGGCGTTGTTCCAGGTGGGCCAGTGCGAAACGTCGGTGTAGAGCCGCCAGATGGCGGCGGGTTCGGCGGATGTTTCGACGCTGTGTTCAAAGGTCCACATCGGAGGTTGCCTCCTCGATCAGGCCGCGCTCGCGCGCGACGGATGCCAGTTCGTCGACGGTGCCCGCCATCAGCACCGGCAGGTGTGCGGTGACCTCGTCGACCGGCCAGTCCCACCAGGCGATCCGGCGCAGCAGCGCGATTCGCTCCGCGTCGAACCGCAGCCGCACCAGCCGGGCCGGATTGCCCGCGACGATCCCGTAGTCCGGAACATCCACTGTGACAACGGATCTGGCGGCGACGATCGCGCCGTCGCCGATTCGCACGCCGGGCATGATGACGGCCTCCTGCCCGATCCACACGTCGTTGCCGACGACGGTGTCGCCGCGGTAGGGGCGGTCGCGGAAGAGTTCGGCCGCCTGTGTCCATGCCCCGCCCAACAGCGGGAACGGATAGGTGGATACGCCGGTCACCCGGTGGTTGGCGGCGTTCATGAAGAATTGGACGCGCCGGGCCAGCGCGCAGTATCTGCCGATCACCAGCCGGTCCGGCCCGTAGTGGAACAGGATGTTGTTGCGTTCGAAGCCGGTCGGGTCGTCGGGGTCGTCGTAGTAGGTGTAGTCGCCGACCTCGGTGAGCTCCGACTGCACGAGCGGTTTGAGGAAGACCACCCGCTGCAGTTCGATCGCACCACCCGCACGCGGGCTGTACAGGGCGGGGTAGAGCCGGTCGGGATCCGGCGCCGCCAGCTCGCTCATGCCGTCCGCCATTCGATCGGCAGATGTTTGATGCCGTTCTGGAAGTTCGACCGCAGCCGCTGAGGTTCACCGGCGAGTTCGACCTCACCCAGCTGTTCGAGCACTGCGGCGAACATCGCGCGCATCTGAGTTCGGGCCAGATGGGCGGCGATGCAGAAATGCGGTCCGTGCCCGAATGCCAGATGGGGGTTCGGGTCGCGGGTGATGTCGAACCGGTCCGGATCCGCGAATACCCGCTCGTCCCGGTTGGCGGAGGCGAAGAAGACGACGACCTTGTCGCCCTCCTCGATGGGCACATCGCCGAGGGTGGTGTCGGCGTCGGCGGTGCGCCGGAATTGGGTGACCGGCGACCACCACCGCAGCATCTCCTCGACCGCGCTGTCGAGCAGGCCGGGATCCGCGCACAGCCTGCGATATTCGTCCGGATGCGACAGCAGCGCGAACATGCCGCCCGGCAACGCGTTTCGGACGGTTTCGTTCCCGGCCACCGAGAACAGGAAGAACACCTGCTCGAATTCGTCGAGGGTGACCCGGTCGGCCTGCTGCAGCAGGATCGACATGATGTCGTCGCCGGGATGGCGACGCCGATATTCGCCCAGCGCACGCGCGTACGCGTAGAGATCGGCCATGCCGAACGGATGCCGCGAGTCCGGCATCCTGCCGTCCGCGTCGGGTTGCGGGCGCACCCGCAGCGCGGCGCGGGCCATCGGGCTGGCGTTGGCGACGTCGAAGGCGTCGCTGGCGTTGTATTCGGCGTCGAGCAGGCCGATCACCCGGTTGCTCCAGTCGAACATGAGCCATCGGTCCGACTCGGGTATGCCGAGCAGATCCGCGAGGCTCAGCAGCGGCAGGTCCGCGGCGATATCGCGGGCGAAATCGGCAGCACCGCGTCGCGCCACCGCGGCGACCAGGCGATCGGCGTGCTCGCGGATGCGTTCCTCCAGCATGGCGACCGCGCGCGGGGTGAACGAGCGGGCCAGCAGACCGCGGATCCGGCCGTGGTCGGGCGGATCCATATTGATCATCATCCGGCGCAGCGGTCCGAGCAGTTGCGGCGTCGCGTCGTAGATCTGGGTCAGGCCGCGGCTGGACGAGAAGAGCCGCGGCGTGCGCAGTACGACCTGTGCCTCGGCGTGGCGCAGCACGGCCCAGAAGCCGGGGCCGGGTGCGAGGTGGTCGACGGCGGGTTCCTCGACCCATACCGCGGCGGCCGCATGCCGCAGCCTGGCGAACGCCTCGTGCGGCACGCCGCGCACGTAGCTGTCGGGATGGAAGATGGCCGTGGTGTCGTCGATATCGTTGCGGGTCATGGGGATACCTCGGCGAGCGCGATGTTGTGGTTGAAGCGGAACATGTTGTCCGGGTCGCAGCGCGCCTTGACGGCGGCGAGCCGGGCGAGGCGGCGGTCGTCCCAGCACGCGCGCACCCGATCGGTGTCCTCGTCGTCACCGACGAGGTTCAGATAGGTGTTGCCGTGGCTGAAGGCGCGCAGCGTGCGGCCGGCCGCCCTGGCCCAGTCGCGGCAGCGTTCGGTGTCGGCGGGGCCCTGCCACTGACCCATCACGTGGATCAGCCAGCTCTCCGTGCGTTGCGCGAAAGCCGTTGCGTCCGTGGGGATTCTGGTCGGTGCGGCGTTGAAGGGGATCACCTCGACGATCGAATGCCCCGAGGGCAGGGTGGCGCCGATCTCGGCGACGGCATCGATTTCCGCGGCGCCGAAGGCGGGCAGATATTCGCCGGTCCAATAGTTGAGGCCGCCGAAGGGGTTGAGCGGATCCAGCAGCGACTGCACGCCGGTGTAGTCCATCGGCGCGACGAAGTCGACGATCGGCGTGCCGAACGCGCGGATCGGCCGGATCGCCTCGGCGCCCGCCTCGGCCGTGCCCGCGTATCGGACGAAGATGCCGATCACCCGTTTTCCGATGTGTTCGGCCGGAAAGACGGGGATGGGCGGCACATGCTGGAAGATCGCGTCGGCGCTGAGCTCCTCCGGCGCGTCGGCGATGAAATCGCGCAGGAAGGCCAAAACCTCGGCGGCCCGGTCTATCGGATAGGCGATGAGCCCGCCGTAGACGGTGGTCACCGGGTGGGCCCGGAATTCGAATGAGGTGACGACGCCGAAGTTCCCGCCGCCGCCGCGCAGCGCCCAGAACAGCTCCGCATCCTCGGTCTCGCTGGCCCGCACCAGCGAACCGTCCGCGGTGACGATATCGGCCGACAAGAGGTTATCGCAGGTGAGGCCGTATTTTCGTTGCAGCATGCCCATGCCGCCGCTGAGCGTGAGCCCGGCTATCCCGGTTTTGGACACCTGCCCGCTCGGGGTGGCGAGCCCGTGCAGCTGGGTTTCGCGGTCCAGATCGCCGAGCGTCGCACCGCCCTGGACGCGGACGGTGCGCCGCAGCGGATCGGTGCGGACGCCCCGCATCATGGACAGGTCGACGAGCAGCCCGCCGTCGCAGGTGCCGTGCCCGGCCACGCTGTGCCCGCCGCCGCGGATCGCCACCGGCAGCCCCTCCGCGACGGCGAATCGCAGGGCGGCGCGGATGTCGGCGGCGCCGATACAGCGGACGATGAGCGCGGGCTTGCGGTCGATGAGCCCGTTGTGCACCGCGCGGGCGCGGTCGTATCCCGGCTCGCCGGGAACTATGACGGTACCGGCCAAACCGGCACGAAATGGCTGAATCACGTTGTCGTCCATGGGTTCTCCAGATTCAGGCCGAGACGGCGGGCAATTGGTCGAGGAAGGTGCGCAACCGTTCGTCGGGCAGTTCGGCGTCGGTGAGCGTGCCGTCGCGGAAGGACTGGTAGGCCGAGAGATCGAAATGCGCGTGGCCGGTGACGAGCAAGAGGATCGTTTTCGCGGTGCCCGTCTCCCGGCAGCGTTCGGCCTCGTCGAGGCAGGCGGCGACGGCGTGATTGGATTCGGGTGCGGGCAGAATGCCCTCCGCCGCCGCGAAACGCACTCCGGCGGTGAAACATTCACGCTGCGACTTGGCGACCGCCTCGATCAGCCCGGTGTGGTAGGCGTACGAAATCAGCGGCGACATACCGTGATAGCGCAGCCCGCCCGCGTGAATCGCCTCGGGTACGAACGCATGCCCGACGGTGTACATCTTCATCAGCGGCGTCAGCCCCTGCGAATCGCCGTGGTCCCAGGCGTAGCGGCCGCGGGTCAGCGCCGGACATGCGGTGGGTTCCACCGCGAGCGCGCGGATATCGCGTCCGCCCGTTAGCTTTTCGCGCAGGAACGGAAAGGCGAGTCCGCCCATGCTCGATCCGCCGCCGACGCAGCTGATCAAGACGTCCGGGTAGTCATCGACCAGCGCGAATTGCTTCAGCGCCTCCTCGCCGATGACGGTCTGATGCAGCAGAACATGTCCGGCGGTGCTGCCGAGCGCGTACCCGACCGCCGGATCGGCGAGCGCGACCTCGACCGCCTCGCTGACCGCCAGCCCGATGCTGCCGCGGGTATTGCCATCGGCCTGGGCGCGGCGGCCGGTCTCGGTCACCGCCGACGGGCTGCGGTGCACGGTGGCGCCGAACGCCTCCATGAGCACCTTGCGGTAGGGCTTCTGATCGTAGGAGCTGCCGGTCCACCACACCTCGCAGCCGACGCCGAACTGGGCGCAGGCGAAGGCGAGCGCCGCACCCCACTGACCGGCTCCGGTCTCGGTGGTGAGCCGTTCGATACCCGCCGCCTTGTTGTAGAACACCTGTGGCACAGCGGTATTCACCTTGTGCGAGCCCGTCGGGCTGACGCCCTCGTACTTGTAGTAGATGCGGGCGGGCGTGTCGAGCATGCGTTCCAGCGCTCGGGCCCGGAACAGCGGTGTCGGCCGCCAAAGCCGGTAGATATCCCGGACGACGGATGGGATCTCGAGGTATCGCTGCGTCGACCCGTCCTGTTCGAGCAGGCCGATCGCGGAGAGGCTGGTCATCTCCCGCGCGGTCATCGGTTGGTGGGTTCGCGGATGCAGTGGACGCGGCGGGCGTTCCGGTAGGTCGGCGACGATGTTGTACCAGTGGGTCGGCAGCTCCGACTCGTCGAGCAGGTACTTGACCTGATCGGTCATCACAATCTCCGGTATCGAAAGTGGTTGCTAGCGCGCGGGTGTCACGGCCATGGGCCGGTTCGGGGCGCCGTTGCCGAGCCGCTGTCCGCGCAGGAAGCGTTCGAACTTCTCGTGGAAGTCGTCGGGTGCGCGCATGCGCAGGCCGCGCTCGCGGTCCACCAGGGCGTGCCCGGATCTGGCCTCGGCGAGCAGTTGGCCGCCCTTGCGGCGGTAGATCTCGTAGTGGCAGTCCAGCCGCGCGGTGGGCGTCGTGGCCCAGGTCCGGATGACGATCTCGTCGAGGTACCGGGCCGACGCGTGGTAGCGGATGTGGAACTCGGTGGTGGTGATCAGGTAGTTCCAGAAGTCGACGCCGACCGCGAGGGCGAACGCCTCCCGGCCGAGATCGCACCAGGCCATGTAGTTGCCGTAGTAGGCGTGCTGTTGACCGTCGCATTCGGACCAGCGGACGGTGGTGCTGGTTTCGACGTAGCCCCAGCGCATCACCTTCGGCGCCGATTCGACCCAACGTGGCATATGTCCTCCTCGGTCTCGCCGAACGCGCGCGATACGGTGCACGGCGGACGAATCCCCTGAATTTCCGGCCCGAATTCGGGTGCGCTGAACTTCGCGTCGGGAGTTCGGTCCACCGGCTCGGGTCGTGTTGAATGGAGAATGCTGGAATTCTCCGCATTTGTCAATGAAGCCCCATTTTCTGGGGCATAATAACTGGTATGACCGCCTCATGTCCGATATGTATAACACCAGCTAGATAGTGGTTATTGCGCAAATATTTCACATATCATTTATTGCGCGAAAGACGCTGGCCAGAAAGCTTTGATCTTTCCTTCATCGGTGTTTCCCAGTGACTTCCAAGAAAATTCGACCGCTTGACATCGCCGTTTTCGTATTTCTAGACTCGGGTACGCCGACCGGCGATTCGATAATTGTCCGTAAGTTATGTCGCCGGTTGGTCGTTTCGGTAAATCTGGGGGTTTTCGCCTTGACATCGAACCAACTCGCGCCGCGCTGGCGGACCGCCGGTCATCGCCTCGCCGTCGACGGCATGGGCGCCCGCCGGATCCACCGGGCCGGAATCGACCTCGGCGATGTCGCGCGCATCGACGTCGCGGTCCGGCGCCGCGGCGACGACCTGGCCCGGCGCGTGTGCACCACCGCCGAACTGGCCGCGCTGGACGATCCCATAGCCGGGCTGACCGCCCTGTTCAGCATGAAGGAAAGCGTGGTGAAGGTGCTCGGTGGCATGCCGCGCGGCGGGCGCTACACCGATATCGATATCGGCCCGGCCGCCGAGGTCCGGCCGATCGCGCTGCGCGGCGAATTCGCCCGGTGGGCGGACCGGAACGCGGTGACGCTCGTCGCGGGATATACCGAGGTCGCGCCCCGGCTCCTGCTCTCGTGGGCGCTGGCATCGACCGAGGACGGCGCGCGATGAATCCGCTCGAGCCCGCATTCGTCTTTCCCGGACAGGGCAGCCAATATCCGGGCATGGGCCGCGAGTTGGCCCGCTGCGATGCGGCGGCGCTGCGGCTGATACCGATGGCCGAAGAGGTCAGCGGGCTGCCGGTCGCGGAGCTGCTGCACCGGGCCGACGCGGCGACCATCGCCGATCCGGCGATCGCGCAGCTGCTGGTCTTCGTCTCGTCCTCGGTGCTGTACACCCACCTGACCGGGCTCGGCTATCGGCCGAGCGCGGTCGCCGGGCACAGCCTCGGCGAATATTCGGCGCTGGTGGCCTGCGGCGGCCTCGAGTGGACGGACGCGCTGGCGCTGGTGGTGGCCCGCGGTCGCGCGATGGCCGATGCGGCCGCCGACGCGCCCGGCGCAATGGCCGCGCTGGTCGGCCTGCCGATGCCGGAGGTGCTGCGGCTCTGCGCCGATACGCGGGCCCACGAGGTCGCCGTGCCGGCCAATATCAACTCCGACCGGCAGGTCGTCGTCTCCGGCTCACCCGAGGTGATCGACCGCCTGGTCGCGACGGCGAAATGTCGAGGAGCATTGCGCGCCAAGCGATTACCGGTCGGCGGCGCCTACCACTCACCGCTGATGGACGAGGCCGAAACGGCGTTCGCGGCGCGGCTGCTCGTCGCGCCGCTGCGCGCGCCGCGGCTGCCCTTCGTCTCCAGCGTCACCGCGGACTGGGTCACAGACGTCGCCGCCTACCGCGCCGAGCTGCTGCGCCAGATGACCAGCCCGGTGCGGTGGCGCGACACCTTCCGCACCATGCTCGACGCGGGCATCCGCACCTTCGTCGAGGTCGGTCCCGGCCGGACGTTGACCGGACTCGATCGGGAGATGAACCGCGAGGCCCGTCATCTCACCGCGCAGGAGGCGCTGTACCCTCGCGCGATCATCGGCGAAGGCGCGGTGCGGCGATGAGCGTGCGGGACCGGATCGCGCTGGTGACCGGCGCGACGAAAGGGATCGGCCTGGCGATCGCGCGGGACCTCGCCGCCGAGGGCGCGACCGTCCTGCTCAACTACCGCTCCGACACCGAGCGTGCCGAGCAGGCGCTGCGGCAGGTCGCGGCCGTCGGTCCGAAGGCGGAACTCATTCAGGCCGACGTCGCCGACCCCGACGCGGTCGCGGCGATGTTCCGGCGGATTCGCACCGACCACGGCCGGCTCGACCTGCTCGTCAACAACGCAGGCATCACCGCCGACGGTTACGCACTGATGCTGGGCGACGCGAAATGGCAGCGCGTCATCGGCACCGATCTCACCGGCGCATTCCTGTGCTGTCGCGCCGCCGGGCGGCTGATGGTCCGGCAGCGCGGTGGCGCGATCGTCGTGGTGAGCTCCACCAGCGCCGTGAACGCCCCTGCGGGCCAAGCGAATTACGCGGCCGCGAAGGCGGGTCTGCAGGCGATGGTCCGGGTGCTCGCCAAGGAATTCGGCGAGCACGGCGTCCGGGTGAATGCTGTACTGCCCGGCTTCGTCGACACCGCGATGACCCGCGGCATGCCGGGTGACCAACTCACCAACTATCTCGCCCACGTGCCGCTCGGGCGAATCGGCCGCCCCGAGGATGTGGCGGCCCCGGTGCGCTTCCTGCTCGACGACGAGCAGAGCGCGTACGTCACCGGCGCATCGCTACTCATCGACGGCGGACTCACCGCATGAAATCACCAGGAGGACAACGACAATGGCCATGACACTCACCGAAGCCCGGGCCCGCGGCGACGCCCGCGACGAACTGTGCGGACAGGTCAAGCGACTGCTGGTGGAGCGGCTCGCGCTGGAGATCGAACCCGAATTGATCGGCGACGATCAGCCGCTGTTCGGTCGCGGGCTCGAACTCGACTCCATCGACACCCTCGAGCTGGCGATGGCGATCGAGGACGAATTCGGGGTCGTCATCACCGATGACGAGACCGAGATCCTGATGTCGCTGAACCGGCTCGTCGATCACGTCGAGGCGAACCGCACGTGAGTGAGCCGTTGACCGCCGACGATGTACTCCGGCTGCTGCCGCACCGGCATCCGTTCTTCCTGCTGGACCGGGTGACGGAGCTGGAACCCGGTGTCCGTGCGGTGGCCATCAAGAACATCAGCGCCGCCGACGGCGTGCTCGCCGGACACTTCCCGGGCCGGATGCTCTATCCGGGCGTCCTGCTCGTCGAATGCGTCGCCCAGCTCGCCGCGGTGATCTACGGGACGGGCGCGCTGGCCGCGGCGGGCGCGGACCTCGGGGACGTCGCCGAGCGGGTCGGCTATCTGGCCGAGATCAAACAGACGAAATTTCTCAAGACCGTCACCCCGGGCGATCAGGTGGTGATCCGGGCCCAGAGCGGACCGCGGCTGGGCCGCTTGATCTCCGTACAGGGCCAGGCATCAGTCGGCCGCGACGTGGTGATGACCACCCGGCTCGTGGTGACCGACCGGGGCGACACCGATGGCAGCGGGCAAGGAGCACGCAGATGAAAACAGATATCGATGTGAGCACCGGTTACCGGGCACTGCGCCACGGCACCGGTCTGCTCGACCACGCGGGTACCGGCCTGTTCCGGGTGGCCGGTCCGGGGGCCGGGAAATTCGTCGGCACGGCATCGTCGCGCAACGCCGACTTCCTGTTGGAGGGTCAGATCGCGGTGGCGCTGCTGCTGCGCGCGGACGGCACCGTCGTCGCGGAGGCGCTGATCCACTGCGACGGCGCGGAATACCTGCTCGAGGTGTGGCCCGCGCAGCGGGATGCGGCCGCCGAACATCTGCGTGCCCTCGCCGAGACCGTGCCGGATGTGACCGTCACCGATGTCGGCGAGCAATACCGGGTCTTGGCGGTCGAGGGGCCCGAGTCGTATCGGATCGCCAAGAAGTACCTGTCGTTTCCTATCTCCTCGATGGCCTACCGCAGTTTCGCGGTCGAGCGGTGGAACGACGCCGACCTGCTGATCTCCCGTACCGGCGTCACCGGCGAGTACGGCTACAAACTGCACGCACCCGCCGAGGCGGCGGACGAGCTGTCTGCCGAACTCGCCGAACTCGGTGCGCAGCCGGCCGGACCGGACGCGCTCGACATCTGCCGGATGGAGATGCGCTTCGTCAACCTGGAGCGCGAGGGCGGTCCCGACCCGTTCACGCCGTTCGATGTCGGATTGCAGTGGATGGTCGATTTCCAGCACGACTTTCTCGGAAGGGATGCGGCGCTGCGGATCTGGGAGCAGGGGCTCGAACGATCACCCATCTGCTGGAAGGCGGATGCGAGCGTGACCGCCGTCCCGGAGCGCGGTGCGCCGCTGATCATCGGTGGGTTCGTGGTCGGCGCGGTCTCGCACGCGGTCTGGTCGCCATCGCTGGAGCGGGTCATCGGCACCGCGCGGGTCGACCGCGCGGTGGCGGCCTCCGGCATCGAATTCCTGGTCGACGACGCGCAGGCGCGCAGCATCTCCGCGCCGTTCCTGGTGCCGTCCAGCTTCGGCCGTCCGCTGGAGTAGTGATGACGACGCGCAGCGAAGAACGGGTTGCGGTCACCGGACTGGCGATCAGCTGCTCACTCGGCACCGACACCGAGACGGTGTGGCGGGCGATCCGCGAGGGACGGCGCGGGATCCGGCTGCTGCGCCGGTTCGACGTGCCGACGCTGAGCTGCCGGTACAGCGGTGAAATGGATGAGGTGCCGATTCCGGCGCGGCGTCCGCGCGGGCGGCTGGACCGGGCGAGCAGGCTGGCCCTCGCGGTCGCGGACGAGGCGGTCGGCGCGGCCGGGCTCGATATCGCCGCGCTCGACCCGTACCGGATCGGCGTCGCGCTCGGCACCTCGGTGGGTGGGTTGGACGAAGGGGAGCGGTTCCATCGGGAATTCCTCGACGGCGGCGCGCCCGCCGCGCGCAGGCATCACCTGCTGGTCTATCCGCTCTACACGGCGGCCGATGCGGTGAGCGCCGCGTTCGGGTTGCGCGGCCCCAAGGCGGTTATCTCCAATGCCTGTGCGGCAGGGGCGAATTCGATCGGTTACGCGGTGGATATGATCCGCGAGGACCGCGCCGACGCGATGCTGGCCGGCGGCGTCGACGTGCTGGACATCCTGTCGATGGCCGGCTTCTCCAGCCTCGACGCGCTCGATCCCGAACCCTGCGCACCCTATTCGCGCAGTACGGGTCTGAACCTGGGCGAGGGCGCGGCGATGCTGATGCTGGAGGCGGAATCGGCGGCGCGGGCGCGCGGCGCGACCATCATCTGCTATCTGCAGGGATATACGTTGACCAGCGACGCCCACCATGCCACCGCGCCGGAACCCGGCGGCAGCGGCGCGCTGCGGGCGATGCGGGGCACGCTGGCGCAGGCCGGGCTCGCCCCGGACGCGGTCGACTACATCAACGGTCACGGCACCGGCACACCGGCGAACGACAGCGCCGAGCGCAAGGCGATCGACACCCTCGTCGGCGCCGCGTCGCGAACACCGGTGAGCAGCACCAAATCTCAAGTCGGTCATATGCTCGGCGCCGCGGGCGCGATCGAGGCCGCGGTGTGCGCTCTCGCGCTGCGCGATCAGGTGTTGCCGCCCACCATCAACGTCGCCGATCCGGCGGCGCAGCGCCGGGATATCGTGCCGAACCGGGCGCGCCCGGCCGCCGCGGATGTGGTGCTGTCGAATTCGTTCGCCTTCGGCGGCAACAACTGTTCGCTGCTGTTGACCCGGCGCCCGTATGACGTCCCGCGGCGGCCGGATCGCCGGGTCGTGCTGACCGGCGCGGGTGTGGTTTCACCGATCGGGTTGGGCCGCAGCGGTTTTCAAGACGCGCTGCGGGCGGGCGCGACCGGCATCGCCCCGGCCCGGTCGATCGACACTGGCGGCTGCGGCAGCAAGCTGGTCGCGGAGATCACCGACACCGGCTACCGCGCCTACGTGGACCGGTCCTATGCGCGCAGGCTCGATCAGCTCGGATTGCTCGTGCTGTCCGCCTCGCGGATGGCGCTCGACGACGCCGGACTCAAGATCACCCGGGCGAACAGCGAGCGGGCCGGCATGGTGTTCGGCACATACACCGGTCCGCTGGAGACGGTCGGCGCGCTCACCCGCACCATCCAGACCAGCGGTCCGCACAAGGTCAGCCCGCGGCTGTTCCCGAATTCGGTGATGAACGCCGCCGCCGGGCATGCCTGCCTATCCCTGCAATTGAAGGGCCCGCTGTCCACGCTGGCCACCGGAACCGCTTCCGGCGCACTGGGTTTGGGCTACGCGGTGGATCTGGTGCGGCGCGGGGCCGCCGAGGTGATGCTCGCGGTGGCCGCCGACGAACTGACCTCGCTGCTACACCTCGGATACGACCGGCTCGGCCTGCTCTCCAACAACGGCCCCCGGCCGTACGACATGGCCAGGGACGGCTGTGTGCTCGGTGCGGGCAGCGTCGCGCTGATCGTCGAATCGCTGGAGCACGCGCTGGAGCGCGGCGCGACGATCCTGGCGGAGGTGACCGGTCAGGCCGTCACCTCCGACGCTTACCGGATAGCAGGCAACGAACCGTCCGGGGTGGCGTGGGCGGAGAGCTTCCGCCGCGCACTGGCCGACGCCGGTCTGGCCGCCGACGAGGTTTGCGCGATATACGGTGACGCCCGCGGCGTGCGGGTGCTGGATCGGGCCGAGGCCAGGGCCATCGCCGCGGTGTGGCCCGGCGGCGGCGTGCGGGTGGCGGATCTGTCCGGGCAGGTCGGTCATGTGCACAGCGTGACGCCGCTGCTCTCGGCGGTGGCCGCGCTGGAAACCTGTGCGACCGGCTGGGTGCCCCGGGTGTACGCGCTCAGCGATCCGGTGCCCGAATTCGCCGGGCACCCAGGCTATTTCGCCGGGGCGGCCGATCCGCCAGGGCCGTGCGTGATCTCGGCGGCCAATTGGGGCGGGACATACGCGACCGTCATCGTCGGACCGTACCGGTGAACGTCACCTACGAGATCTGCTCGCTCGCCGACCTGCCCGGCCGGGCCGATCCGCTGTGGCGGGAGTGGCTGACGGCGGCGGAACTCGCCTACTGCAACGGTTTTCGGCGCGCCGAGGAGCATCTGGCGGTCCGGCTGCTGGCCAAGCGCGCGGCGGCCCGGGCGCTCGATCGGACCGCGGTGCCGTGGACCGACCTCGCGGTGCTCCGCTCGCCGGGCGGTCCGCCGAGGCTGATCGCGGGCGGCGAACTGGATCGGGTGCCCGGGATCTCGCTGACCCACGCGGGCGGTCACGCGGCGGCCATCGCCTGGCTGCCGGGGGAGCGCTGATCGTATGACGGGTGCGGCAGTCGCGATCGTCACCGGCGCGGCCGGTGGCATCGGGCGCGCCATCGCCGCCGAATTCGCCACGGCGGGAGCGGGTCTCGTGCTGGGTGATATCGATGCCGAGGCCTGCGCCCGCACCGCGGCGGCGATTACCGCCGAGGCGCCCGCCGCCCGCGTCGTCGCCGCCGGACTGGATGTCACGTCCACCGGTGACTGGGATCGGATCGTTCGGCTGGCCCGGCGCCGCTTCGGCTACCCGTCGATCCTGGTCAACAACGCCGGGGTGCTCGGCATACACGGGCTGACCGGGGTGTCGGAGGCGGAGTGGCAGCGGGTCGTCGACGTCGGTCAGCGCGGCACCTGGCTCGGTATGCGGGCGGTCGCGCCGTCGATGAGCCTGGCCGGGGGCGGCGCGATCGTCAACGTCGGTTCCGTGCTCGGTCTGGTCGGGACCGGCGCCGCATTCGCCTACAGCGCGGCGAAGGGGGCGGTGCGAGCGATGACGGTGTCGGCGGCGATCGAGCTTGCGCCGCTTGGTATCCGGGTGAATGCCGTATCTCCCGGTCTGGTGCACACCCCGATGACCGACGGGCTCCCGTCCGGATTCGTCTCCGCGTTCATGGCGGCAACTCCGTTGGGCCGCAAGGCGAATGCGGTTGAGGTTGCGCGCGTCGTGCGGTTCCTCGCCTCGGACGAGGCGTCCTACGTCACCGGCGCGGAACTGCCGGTCGACGGCGGGTATACCGCCCGATGACATTCGCCGACAACATCTTTCACAGCCCAGGAGGCTTTCGTGTGTGGTATCACCGGTTGGGTCGACTGGCATCGTGATCTCACCATGTCGGGTGCGATCGTCGACGCCATGACCGAAACACTCGCCTGCCGCGGCCCGGACGCGCGCGGTACATGGCTTTCCCCGCGCGCGGCGATCGGGCACCGGCGGCTCGCGGTCATCGATATCGATGGCGGCGCGCAGCCGATGATCGCCGAACGCGGCGGTCGTCCCGTCGTGCTCACCTACAGCGGCGAGGTGTACAACTATCGCGAATTGCGTGCCGAATTGCGTTGTCGGGGACACTATTTCGATACGGAGTCGGATACCGAGGTGGTGCTGCGCGCCTACCTCGAGTGGGGTGCGGATTTCGTCACCCGGCTCAACGGCATGTTCGGCCTGGCGATCTGGGATGCGTGGCGGCAGGAGCTGCTGCTGGTGCGCGACCGGCCCGGCGTGAAGCCGCTCTACTACCACGAATACGACGGCGGGGTGATCTTCGGCTCGGAACCGAAAGCGCTGCTGGCCAATCCGGACTTCGACGCGGTACTCGACGATGCCGGGCTGGTGCGGTTGTTCGCGCTCTTCGGCACCGCGACACCGGGCGAGGGCGTGCTGCGCGGTCTGCGCGAGGTGCGGCCGGGCACCCTGGTCCGGATCACCCGCGAGGGTACGCGGCATTCGCGGTATTGGGAGCTGGTCAGCGCGCCGCACCCCGACGACGCGGCGACAACGGTGCGGCGGGTACGTGAGCTGCTCGCGGATACCGTTGCGCATCAGCTGATTTCGGATGTTCCGCTGTGTGCGCTCGTCTCCGGCGGTGTCGACTCCAGTGCCATCGCCGCGCTCGCCGCCGACCGGATGGGCGGTGCGAAGCTGTCCACCTACGCGGTCGATTTCCGGGACAGCGAACGGGATTTCGCGGCGGATGTGGCGCGGCCGAGCCGGGACGCCCCGTTCGTGCGCGAGCTGGTCGCGCATATCGGTTCGCACCACACCGACGTCGTCCTGGACACGCCGGATCTGCTCACCGTGCAGGACATCGCCAGCCGCGCACGCGATCTGCCCTGCCTCGGCGATCTGGACGCGTCGCTGTATCTGCTGTTCCACGCCATCGCCGGGCGTTCGACGGTGGCCCTCTCGGGTGAGTCCGCGGACGAGGTATTCGGCGGCTACTGGTGGTTCCACGACGAAAACGCCCGTCGGCGTGCCGGTTTCCCGTGGTCGATGGATGACGTCGGTTTCGCGGCCGTACTGTCGCCCGCGATCAAGGACCGGATCGATCCCGGGGAGTACGTACGTGATCGTTACGCCGAGGCGCTGGCCGAGGTGCCGCGACTGCCCGGGGAGAGCGATGCGGAGCGGCGTTCGCGGGAAATGATGTACCTGGGCCTCACCCGCTTCCTGCCGGTGCTGCTCGACCGCAAGGACCGGATGAGTATGGCGGTCGGGCTCGAGGTGCGGGTGCCGTTCTGCGATCACCGGCTGGTCGAGTACCTGTGGAATGTGCCGTGGCGGATGAAGGCCGATGGCGCGCCGAAAGCGTTGCTGCGCAAGGCCGTCGCCGACCTGCTGCCCGACGCGCTGGTGTGGCGGCCGAAGAGCCAGTACCCGGCCACCGTCGACCCGGACTACGACGCCACCGTCCGCGCCCGCGCGCGCCTGCTGCTGAGCGAGGAGTCGGCGGTCGGTCCGCTGCTCGACGCCCAGCGGGTGCGCGCCCTGGTGGACGGCAGCAGCAAACGCCCGCCGTGGATGCAGCGGCTGGCGCTGGCCTACCTGTGGCAGATCGACCGCTGGCTGCGCGCATACGACGTGCGGGTGACGGTCTGAGAAGGAGTGCAATGATGACCGCGCGCCCGACCCTGATGTTGTTCGTCGGCGCCCGAGGTATCCGGGTCGCCGACACCTGCGCCGCGCTGGCGCCGATCGCCGAGGTGGTGCTCGTGACCAGCGACCGGATCGTATCCCGGCGCGCGGATCGCCTCGCCGACGCCGCCGAGCGGGTGCGCGATATCGTCGTCGCGCCGACCACCGGCGAAATACTCACGCGGGCAAGGGAATACGCCCGCGACAAACCGGTGGACGGCGCATTGACCTTCAGCGACGACCTGGTCGAGGTGACCGCCGCCTTCGCCGCCGAGCACGGATTGCCCGGTTTGGGTGGGCCCGCGGCGATGGTGTGCTACCGCGACAAATTCGCACAGCGGCGGGCGCTGGCCGCGGCCGGTGTTCCGGTGCCGCCGTTCCATCTGTTGCGCGAACCCGCCGATGTCGATGCGGCGCTGGCGGCGGTGCCGTTGCCCGCGATACTCAAGCCGACCCGGGGCAGCGGCGGTGCGCTCGCCTTCGTCATCTCGCGGCCCGAGGAGCTGGAACCGGTGCTGCGCGAGTCGCTTTCGGGGGTGGCGGACGCGGGCGCCGCCATCGAATCCGGAACCGAATTCCTCCTCGAGGGTCTGCTGGTCGGCGATAATTGGCATGGCACAACGTATTTCGCGCCCTATGTGAGCGTCGAGTCGATCGGCGGCCGAGGTGAGATCGCGCATCTCGCGGTCACCGATCGGTTCCCGCTCGCGCCGCCCGCGCTGGAGACCGGCATGGTGCTGCCCTCCTCGCTGCCCGCCGGGCGGCGCGCCGAAGTCGTCGACGCGGCGGATAAGGCGTTGCGCGCCTTGAGGTTCGATACCGGCCTCGCGCACACCGAACTGATGCTCACCGCCGATGGGCCCCGGGTGATCGAGGTGAACGCGCGGGCGGGCGGTGCGCTGCCCTATCTTTTCCCGCTGGTGTCGTCGGTGGATCTGACGCGCGAGGCGGGCCGGGTCGCGCTCGGCCTGTCGCCACGGCGGGCGGCCGAGTTCGGCGGGTACGGGGTATTCGTCGCGCCGCAGCATCCGGTCGGCGCGCGGGTGCGGCGGGTCGATGGTTTGGCGGCCGCGGCGCGGGTACCCGGGGTGCGCGCGGTGATCCCGCTGGCCGCGGAGCCGGGGCATACCGTGGATTTTCGGCAGACGATGATCGCGGCGGTGCTCGGCGTCGCCGCGACCGCGCCGGACGCGGCGCGGTTGTGGCGTGAGGTGATGGATACGATCCGGCCCGAGTATCGGGAGGCGAATATGCCGGATCACTATCACCGCACGCCGATGCGTGGAATCGCCGGTGCATGGTGATATTCGGTGGTGGGAAGGGATGCGGTGCGGTTGCCCGAATAAATGCGTCGGCCGCTGATCGGTAAAGCGCTAATAAAATTCAAATCGTGGTCGATGCATTTTCGGCGTGTTTACCCGGCTGGATCGATTTGCGCGGTTGAACAGCATGATCATGTAATTCGGCGCGACTTTCGGCGCGGCCATCCGCACTTGCGGACAGTTGGTCATTGGACCAACTGTATCTCGCGTCGCCGCCGGATTTGCTGGAACACGTTCGACCGCCTGTTCGTGACAAGAATTTTCGCCTCGAGCGGTCGCTGAGCTATTCGGATGCCCTCAGTATTCTGGGATGCTGGCGGTGTTTGAATGGGTGTAAATTCGGGCACGAACGATATGTCGGCGAACCGGGGGGAACGGAGGTCGCCGACCCAAGCGGAACGAGGAATGTCCGTGGCGCGAAGCAGTACCGGGGAGGAAGCCGACGGATGGAAGTGATAATTCTCAACTGGCCCGCCGAGGCCCGGGAACGCGACCGCTACAAGCGAATGGGTGTACCGATCATCCTCGTCGGAGCGGATTCGGCGCCGCCACCCGGCCTCGGCATGCTCGAAGACTATGTGCGGCAACCGATTGCCCCGGAGGATTTACGGTCCCGGGTCGAGGCGCTGGAAACGCTTGCGCGAGCGACGATTCCGGTGGTAGATGGTGCCGGTGTACTGCGCTTCGGCGGCGGCTGGCTTTCGCTGTCGGCGGCCGACGCGCGGATGATGGAGGTGCTGGTGGATTCCTTCCAGTCGGTGGTGTCGCGAGCGGATCTGATCGAGGCGGGCTGGCCGGAGTCGCCGCCGAAGCGCAATGCGGTGGACCTGCGAATCTTCAGACTGCGCAAGCGCATTCGTCCGCTCGGCCTGTCGATCTGCACGGTCTGGTCCAAGGGCTACCTCCTGGACCGGGTGCCCGCCTGAACCCGGTCGGCGGCGAGCGTGGCGAGCGTGGCGACGCTCTGCGCGGCCTGTTCGTTGACGGCGGCGGTGAAATGCAGACCCATCGCGTCGAGCGCGTGGTGCGGCACCGACGGCTCGTGGATGATGCGGGTGCCGCCGTCCGGCCGCGCGGTCAGGTAATGGCCGTACCAAATCCAAATATCCTGTGCTACTTCTACTTCCATGGTGAACGAGATCGGATCGGTCACCGTCCCGATACGCATCGGTTGCACCGTGCCGTCGGCCATGCGCAACTCGCCGGTGCCGCCGGCGGCGAACGTACCTCGCGCGGCGGCGACACCGGCCAGCCACTCCGGCCAGGACGCGACGTCGGCGTAACGCGCCCACACCTGCTCCCGCGGCGCGCTGCTGTCGGCGAGCGGGGTTCCGCGCCACCGGGATACGGTCGGCCGCACCTCGATATAGCCCAGGTCCTCCGGCATCGGATACCGTTTGGCGATATCGACGGCCTCGTCCATATCTTTGCAGGTGATGAGATAGAAACCGTTGAGCGCCACCGGATTCGGGCTCGCGGGCCCGGGTACGGCGACGGATTCGCCGTCGCCGGTGGGACGGACGGTCACGGTGGCCGCGACGGGCTCCAGCGCGTGCGAGGTGACGATCCTGGTGCGCGCCTTGACCGTCTTGTTGAATTCGACATGCCGATTCATCAGCGGCTCCGGATCGTTCGCCATGATCTCGGCCATCTGGGCGTCGTCGCTGTAGAACAGCAGCAGGTATTCCATGGGTGGTTCATTCCGATCGATCGGCGGACGGCTGTGGCGTTCCGGCGGGCGCCAGACGGTGTTCGAGGCGGCGGCGGACCGGATGTCCCGCCGCGGCGACCAACACGCCGACGGTGACGATGAGCCACACCGGCCCACCGAGGTCGAGCACCAGGATCACCACGAACGCGTCGAACAGCGCGATGAGGTTGAAGCCGAGATGGGATACGTATTCGCGGCTCGGCGCCCCGCCGCGGGCGGGACGGACCCGGCAGGCCTCGGTCGACCGCCAGATCATGTAGAAGCCGAGCACCAGGAAGGCCGAGTAGAGCGTCTGCGCGGTGCCGTCGAGCTTGGACCATTCGCCGGCGATCGGCAGTGCGAGGAACACGATGGTGCCGATCAACGTCCACAGATGCGATGGGCACAGCGCGCCGCGGCGTAGCGCCGCGATGCCGGTGCCGAAGGATGCGACGCCGAACGCGGCATGCAGATAGATCAGGACGGTATGCAACACGGCAGGGCTCTTTTCCGTCTCGGTTATCCCACTGTGCTAGGTCCTTCTCCAGCATCGACCACCCACAGTGGGATGTCAATAGCTCGTTGACATCCCACTGTGTCATATCTAGCCTCGATGTATAGACCTTCCACAGTGTTGGGTCATTCGCGGGGGAGGAGCCCTGCCCGATGTCCAGAACCGCATCGCATCGAATGTCCTCGTCACGGTCGGGCGCGGCCCGGCGCCGGTGGTTCGCTGTGCTCGTGATCGTCGTCTGGCTCGCGGCGGGCGGACTGCTCAGCGTGCTCGGGGGCAAGCTCAGTGCTGTCGTCACCACCGGAAGCTCGAATTACCTACCGGCGGCGGCCGATTCGAAGACGGTCGACAAGCTGAACGAGCGGTTCGGCGAGCCGCAGAGCGCACCGGCGTTGGTGGTCTATCAGCGGGACAGCGGGCTCACCGACGCCGACCGCACCGCGGTCAGGACGCAGACCGACCGGATCGGCGCCCGCTTCCACGACGTACTCGCCGGACCCGTTGTCGGCCCGGTGATTTCGGCCGATGGCAAGGCGGCCGAGGTGATCGTGCCGTTCGCCGGATCGGATAGCGCCGCAGCCGGGCATGTACCCGATCTGCGCGGACTGCTGGCGGCCGACGGCGGGCTCGCCGTGCACATCACCGGCCCGGCGGGCGGCGCGGTCGACCTGCAGCACGCGACCGGCGGTATCGACGTGATGCTGGTGCTGGTCACCGTCGCGGTGATTCTGGTGATCCTGGTCGCGGTCTACCGCAGCCCGCTGCTGCCGTTGCTCGTGCTCGTAGTCGCCGGGCTCGCACT
The DNA here is from genome assembly GCF_020361265.1 of Nocardia sp. JCM 34519.1. NCBI lineage: Bacteria > Bacillati > Actinomycetota > Actinomycetes > Mycobacteriales > Nocardiaceae > Nocardia > Nocardia sp. JCM 34519.1. Next base: position 38,425 of record NZ_JAIRBR010000011.1, on the reverse strand, counting down.
GGAATCCGCGCAGGGCGTGCTCTATCTCCTTGTCCGGCACGGTGTGCTGGCGCTCGGCTCGGAGGTGCAGGGCATCTTCAACGTCCTGGTGCTCGGCGCCGCAACGGATTACGCGCTGCTGCTGGTGTCGCGATATCGGGAGGAATTGCGCGAACGAGATGACCGCTTCGAGGCCATGCGGGTGGCCTGGCGCCGCTCGCTCGGCCCGATCGCGGCCAGCGGCGGCACGGTGGCCGTCGGCCTGCTCTGCCTGCAATTCGCCGATCTGGGCCTGAACCGGGAGCTCGGCCCGGCCGGTGCGATCGGCGTGCTCTGCGCGCTGCTCGCGATGCTGACGCTGCTGCCCGCGCTGCTGATGTTGTTCGGGCGGGCGGCGTTCTGGCCGCGGCGTCCGGTATCGGGCGAGGTCGCGGCCGTCGGCCGCTGGCCGGGGATCGCCGGATTCGTCGATCGGTACCGGCGGGTGCTGTGGATCGGCACGGCGCTCATGTTGGCAGCGCTCGCCGCGGGGGTTTTCCAGTTGCACGCCAACGGCATTCCGGAAAACGAGATGATCCTCGGCAAACATGTCGATTCGGTCGCCGGGCAGCAGGTGCTGGCGGGGCACTTCCCGGCGGGCAGCGGCAGCCCGGTGAATATCGTCGTCCGGCAGGATCGGCTCGACGCGGTGCTCACGGCCGTCCGCGGTGTCGAAGGGGTCACCGCGGCCGCGCCGTACACCGGGGCGCGGCAGGTGCCGGTAGTGGTCGACGGCCTGGCCCGCGCGGATGCCACGCTGGCCGACGCACCCGACAGCAAAGCCGCGCTCGATACCTATTACCGGTTGCGCGCCGCGGTGCACCAGGTGCCCGGCGCCGACGCGCGGCTCGGCGGATATACCGCGACGCTCGCCGATTTCAACGACACCGCGGCCCGCGACCGCGCCGTCATGCCGCTGGTGCTGATCGTGGTCTGCGCCATCACCGCCCTGCTGCTGCGCGCGCTCGTCGCGCCGCTGTTGCTGCTGCTGACCGTCGTGCTGTCCTATCTCGCCGCGATCGGGGTTTCGGCGCTGGTCTTCCAGCATGTGTTCGGGTTCTCGGCGGTGGACGCGACCTTCCCCGTGCACGCGTTCGTCTTCCTGGTCGCGCTCGGCACCGACTACAACATCTTCCTGATGACCCGGGTGCGCGAGGAGACCATGGGCAGCGACACCAGGACCGGGATGATCCGCGGTCTCGTCGTCACCGGCGGGGTCATCACCTCCGCGGGCGTCGTGCTCGCGGTGACCTTCGCCGCGCTGGCCGTGATCCCGCTGGTGTTGCTGGTGGAGTTGGCGTTCACGGTCGCGTTCGGGGTGCTGCTCGACACCTTCGTCGTGCGGACGCTGCTGGTGCCCGCGTTGACGATCGATGTCGGGCGCGCGATGTGGTGGCCCGGTCGGTTGTGGCGGCGGCGCGAGCAGGCGGCGCCGGTTGTCGCGCCGCAGGTGCGGGTCGGGGCGGAGGGCTGAACTCGGGCTCCCGCGCGCCGTCATGTCCGCCGTATTCATGACATGTCACAATGGGATGTCATCGTGGATCGGATGAAGGGAGTAGAGCGATGGTTCGCTCCGGACTCAACGCGACCGCCGCCTCCCTGCTGGGCTTTCTGCACGAAGGTCCGATGACCGGCTGGGATCTGGTGGCCGTCGCCCAACAGCGCATCGGCAGCTTCTGGACCTTGACGCAGAGTCAGGTGTACCGCGAACTCACCGCGATGGCGAAGGCCGGACTGGTGACGGCCGGCCCGCCGGGGCGCCGCGACCGCAAGCCGTACACGATCACCGACGAGGGCCGCGCGGCCTTCCGGGAATGGCTCGAACAGCGGCCCGGCCTGGAACAGATCAGGTTCCCGCTCTTGGTGACGATCATGTTCGCAGACCACCTGCCCCGGGAGCGGCTCGGCGCCGCCATCGCCGAACACCGCGCCATACATCGCGAACGATTGGCCGGATACGAGCAGGCGCGCGGCGAGCTGCGCGAGCTCGGCAACGCCGATTTCCGCTTGGCCACACTGGAATTCGGCATACGGTATGAACAGGCCGTGCTCGATTGGTTCGATCAGTTGCCGGAGGTGCTGCCGTCGGTGGCGCTGGCGGGTCCGGAATCGAACACTGCCGGTTCGCATGGTCCGTAGGATGGCGAACTACCCAGCGGCGTAGCGGATTCGGGTGCCCGACACGGCTATTATCGGCCGCGATAGTGACTTTCGCGGATCCGTGGGTGCGGTCACGATAAAGTCCGGTTCTTCGGAGCATCGGGGTCGCCGGTGGTCGAGCCGAGACGCGGGAGGGTCAGCGTGGTGGTGCCGCATGAGGTTCCGTTCGGGCCTCGGGTTTTCGTCAACCGAGAGTCGGATTTCGAATGGATGGAAGACTTTTGGGCCTCGGAAGCGACCCGTGTCGGTGTGTGCACCGGGCTGCCCGGTGTCGGGAAGACGGCATTCGTCCGGCGGTGCGTGGAGCGGGCCGATGGCGTATTCGGCGACGGTGAACTGCATGTCGATTTCGGGGCGGAGCGGGCCGAGCGGACATCGGTCGCGGACGCGTTGGCGCAGTGCCTGAGAGCGCTCGGCGTACATCCGGAGGTTATGCCCACGACGGCAGCGGAGCGAGCGAATCGCTTGCGCACTCTCACGGCGCGGAAATCGGTCCTGATCGTGCTGGATAACGTGACCGCGCCCGCGGAGGTATTGCCATTCCTGCCGAACAGTGCAACGAGCGCGGTACTGGTGATAAGCACCAGCCGACTCACCGAGCTGTTGCTCGAAGGGGCCGCGGTCCGGGAGTTGCGGCCGCTCGACGATGCCGCGGGCGCCCACCTGATCATCGAACTCGTCGGCGCCCGTGCGCATTCGGAGCCCGAAGCAGTATCCGAGCTGGTCGGCCAGTGCGCGGGGCTGCCGGTGGCATTGACGGTCGCCGCCGCGAAGTTGCGGTCGCGTCCCGGACTGCGCATCCATGCGCTGGTCGCCGCGATCACGGCCGACGAACGCGGGCTCGCGTCGTTCGCCCTAGATGGACGGGACAAGGTCACCGCGGTGTTCTCCGAGGGTTACGCCGAACTGGGCGAGGACGCGGCACGGCTGTACCGGTTGCTCGGGCTGTTCCCGGGGCAGGACCTCACCATGGACACCGTCCAGGCGCTCACCGGAGGCGATGCCGCGACAACGGATGCCGCGGTGGGCGCACTGGTCGAGGCCGGGCTGCTGGCGGAGGATTCCATGCAGCGGTTGTCATTTCATACGTTGCTCAAGCGTCATGCGGCCGCGCTGGCGCACGAGATCGACTCGGCGAAAGAGCGGACGGCGGCGATCCGGGCGGTGACCGAATATCTGGTCATCAAAGCGGCTTTCGCGGATCTGGCCGTGCTGGGTCCGGCCCGTTACCGATGCGTATCAGCAAATCTGTTGGCGGGCCGGGCAACACCGTTCGACGGTGCCGACTCGCGCCGGGCCGCACTTGATTGGCTCGATGCCGAGCGAATGAATCTGCTTGCGGTGCAACGCATGGCGGCCGATCTGGGGTGGCACGACTGGGCGTGGCAGCTCGCCGAATCGCTCACCGCGGTCTACGTGACGAGGCGCTATTACACCGATTGGACGGTCTCCAGCGATATCGGCGCGACGGCAGCCCATTTGGCGGGGAATGCGCGCGCCGAGGCGCGGCTGCGCAGCTTCGTCTCGCGGGCGTGGCTCGAGCTGCGGTCGGACACCGGCCACGGGTTGGCACGCGCCCGCGAGGAACTGATCGATAAGGCGCTGCCGTTGGCGGAGGCCGCCGGTGATCGCCGGTTGCTGGCCTCGGTATGGGAGTTCGTCGGCCGCTATCGCGACGTCGCCGATCCGGATAACGCCGGTGCGGCGTATGAACGTTCGCTCGACCTGTTCAGGCGTGAAAACGATGCTCGCGGACAGGGATTCGTCATGTTCTTCCTCGCGCGGACGCAGCGCCGAGCCGGCGATCTCGAACAGGCCGAGTCGACGATGCGGGCCGCGCTCGAGCTGATCAGGGATGCGCGCGACCCGCGGATGGAAGGACGGTCGCTGATCGACCTCGCCGAAATACTCACCGAGCGTGGCGAACACCGGCGGGCGCGGGACATGCTCGCCGCGGCGATCGAGGTCTTGGCCGCCAGCGGTGACGCCTTCTACGAGGCGCAGGCGCTCGAACTGCGCCTCCGATTCGCCGAGGCGGATGGCGACGAGGAGGTTCGGCGCGCGACGCTCACCAGAATGGTGTGGATCCATCGGAACCTCGGCAGCGACCGGGCCGACGAACTCGCCGCATTGCTGCGTCGCTTCACCGAAAGATCTTGAACGACACCGTGATCGAGGTGGTCCCGGCACGGATGGTGATGTCTTCGTGCCGGGGTGATGAGGCGAGGAGCCAGCAGTACATCGCCGAGGCGATCAGCTGAACCTGGGCGCTGTCGACCTGGGCATCGGCCTCGATCACCGCGCCGCCGCGGGCGACGGCGCGGAAACCCGCCGAGGTCGCGGTGACGGCGAGCCGAGTGCCGGGATGGTGCGAGAGCGTCGCATGCGCCCATACCTGCGCGGCCGGGTAATCGAGTGTCCTGGAAGACGTTACGGCCGCGGCCCGCTCGAGGATCTTCGGATCGGGTTCGGTCTCCGATGCGGTCACGTGGGTTTCGTAGCGGTCCGGATCCGCGCGCCGGTGCCAGACCGATGCCGGGATGCGTTGCAGGGTCAGCGTCGCGTCATCGATCGGAGCGGTCCGCACGACGTAGCCGGTGACCGTCCGAAGCACGCAGTGCGGGACCGGGATTCGCGTCAACGATGAGGTGTGGGCCGGTGCGGTGATGCCGAGTCTGCGGTAGATCAGGCGCTGGATGTTCCGGGTCGCTTCGCCGACACGGTCGAACACCCGGTCGGTGATGTCGTCGAATTGGCCTGGCACATGGCGCTTTCGAGCGTCGTCGAGTTGCCGGACCAGGTCATCGCCGGGCCGGAGCTCTTCGGCGGCTTCGGTGAGTGCGGCGACCGGTGTGCCGGTTACGGTTTCGGCGGTGCCGCCCGCCATGAGCAGCGGTTTGTCCAACGCCGCCGCGAACAGCCCGAGCGAGCCGTGATCGGTGATGACCTGATCGGCGGCGATAAGCGCGGCGTGCCAACCGGATTCGGGTGGCATCAGGATCAGCCCGGCGGCCAGCGCCGCGGACAGCCAGACCTCGATCTGCAACCGTCCGTACCTGGACCAGATATTCGGATGCAGCACGAGCAGCACCTGATACGCATCCGCGTCGAGGTCGGACAGGAGTCGCACGGGCAAGGTGCGCCATCGGGCGATGGCCGAATGCTCGCCCCAGGTGGAGGCGATGACGATCAGGGTCCGGTCCCCGGTGCCGAACGCCTCGCGATACAGCGCGCGCAGAGGTCGGCTGGCTCGGAGTCGATCGAGGGTCGGGTCGCCGACGACCTCGGTAGCGGGCGCGATATCGGGGCCGATCGCCGCGAGCTGTTCGCGTTGTTCGCGATGCGAGAGCGAAATGGTCACCTTGCCCGCTCGAATCGCGCTGTGCGGCGGCAATCCGGCGAGGCGCAGCGCCTTGCCGTTCGGGACGTATTTGTTGAATCCGAGCCCGTGCGGCAGCAGAATCGTATGCGCGCGCAACGCGGAAAAGTCGATGTTCTCGCTGGCCGTCAGCGCCAAATGATAGTCGAACGAGCGGTCTTCGATCCGGCTCCACGCCACCAGGTCGGCACCGGATTCGCGCAGTAGCTCCCGGACTCCGGTGCTGAATGCCGACGATTCATCGACGGTGAAGACCAGCCGGACGCGGAAGTCGTCCCGGAACCAGTGCACGGCTTCCAACAGGCGATAAGCCGAGGTGAGCGTGCGGGCAACGGCGAGGACGACGTACTGGTCAGGGCCGAATGTGAGCCACGCCGGATCGTCGCGGCGATTGCCGGAGTTCGGTTTTCGGCCGTGCCGGGAGATCACCGGACACCTCGCCGAATGGCGTCCGCACGGCGTCGAAGATCACGCGCCGGTTTGCGGTTTGCGGTTCGCGGTTCGCGGTTCGCGGTTCGCGGTTCGCGGTTCGCGGTTCGCGGTTCGCGGAATTCTCAGTATAAATTGGCTGGCGCGTGCGCAGACGCGGATCGTAAATCTCGAAAATCGTTTTCCGAGAGGGAGAAAATGCCGCCGCTGTCCCGGGCAAAACCTCGGCTGACGGCCTCACGAACACTTGACTCCCTGCGATGACGAACGGTGCTTCGTTCAGCCACGGTAGCCGATCATCGTGCGCGCTCGACGACTCAGTCTCCTATTCCCGTCGCCGACGTGTATCTGAGCTGAACGCCGGCGGCAGCGGCGCCGGGCCGGAATTGTCGTCGATCCGCAACACTGCCGCGTGGATGAACGGGTTGCCGCCGGATAGCTCGATAGCATCTTCGTATGATCGGTGGGCGGCGGGTCGCGGCAGTGCCGCACGCATATGTGATCGCCTCGGTTCCGGCTGCCGAGGATCGCGTACGTGCCGCTTGGGGATCCCCAGTTCGGTTGGATATCAGTAGAATTCGTATCGTTCGCCGACCATCGGCGCGCATGTCGTTGCGGTGCCGCGAGATTCGTTTCGTGGCGGCGGCAGTCGTCGTGGTCGTAACGATATTCGGTTCGGCTGTGGCGACGGCGAGCCCGGTGGATGATGGAAGGATGCAGGATCTGACGGGGTGGGTCGATCCGTTCATCGGCACTCGGCCCGGAGATGTGGATATGGGCACCGGCGGCGGGGCGGGTAATACCTTTCCCGGCGCCGACGTGCCGTTCGGCATGGTGCAGTGGAGTCCGGATACGGTGACCCAGCAGCACGGTGGCTACTACTACGACGACAATCGGATCAAGGGATTCAGCCTCACCCACCTCTCGGGTGCGGGCTGCGACACCTACCAGGATGTGCCGTTCATGCCGATCGCGGGCACGATCGGCGCCTCACCGGCCACCTCGCCGGACGACTATGTCGCCACGTTCTCGCACGCGCACGAGCAGGCGAGTCCGGGGCGCTACCAGGTCGATCTGGACAGCGGGATCCGGGTGGAACTGACCGCGACCCAGCGCACCGGCGCCGGCCGATTCACCTTTCCCGAGGGCGGCCCGGCGACGCTGCTGATCAATGCGGCGGGCTCGATTTCGGGAACCGATGACGCGCAGGTCACCGTCGGCCCGAATTATGTTGCGGGCCATGTCCACAGCGGCCGGTTCTGCGGCACGAACAGTTTCTACACCCTGTATTTCCACGCCGAGTTCGATCAGCCGATCACGGCGTCGGGCATCTGGAACGGGGATCGGGTGCGGTCCGACGACACCGCATCGGGCACCCAGGTCGGCGCCTACGTCACCTTCGATCCGGGAAAACCTGCCGTCGTCAACGTGAAAGTCGGTCTGTCGTTCGTCTCGCCGGATGGCGCCGAGGCCAATCTCGCCGCGGAGAATCCGGCGCGGACCTTCGACGAGGTGGCCGCCGCGGCCAAGGACAGCTGGAATGCGCGGCTGAACCAGATCCAGGTGACGGGCGGCACGGACGAGCAGCGCACCATCTTCTACACCGCGCTGTATCACGCACTGCTACAACCGAATGTGTTCTCCGACGTCGACGGTCACTATGCCGGATTCGACAAGCAGATACACACCACCGATCCGGCCCACCCGATATATACGAACTTCTCGGGTTGGGATATCTACCGCTCCGAGGTGCAGTTGCTGGCGCTGCTCGCGCCGCGGGAGGCGGCCGATATCGCCCGCAGCATGGTCACTTTCGCGCGCGAGGGCGGTAACTGGGACCGGTGGACGGTCGCCAACGACTACACGGGGGTGATGAACGGCGATCCCTACCACATCATCGTCTCGTCCATATATGCCTTCGGGGCAACGGATTTCGATGCGACCGAGGCACTGGACCTGATGGTGAAGGGCGCGAGCGTACCCGGCACCAACAGCCAGGGCTACGAGGAAAGGCCGGGGCTGGTCGGCTATCTGGCGCTCGGCTACGTACCCGACGAGGCGGCCGACACCCTCGAATACACCAGCGCCGACTTCGCCATCGCGCAGCTGGCGCACCGGCTGGACAATCAAGCGATATACGACGTTTTCATGCAGCGCGCGCAGAATTGGCGCAACCTGTTCAATCCGGCCACCGGATATCTACAGCCCCGGCATCTCGACGGTTCGTTCTCCGCCGATTTCGATCCGGCCGATCCGAGCGGATATGTGGAAGGCAATGGGGCACAATACACTTGGATGGTTCCTTACAACTATCGGGCGCTCATCGATGCGCTCGGCGGTCCCGCCGCCGTGAATGCCAGGCTCGACACCTTCTTCACCAAACTCAATGCGGGAACGCATGAGCCGTACGCATTCCTCGGTAACGAACCGACGCTGGAGACACCGTGGATCTACAACTACACGGGCGCCCCGTACAAGACGCAGTCCACCGTCGACCGGGTGCGTAAGGAAATCTGGAAGGCCGCGCCCGGCGGGCTCGTCGGAAACGACGATCTGGGCGAGATGTCGTCGTGGTATGTCTGGGCCGCGCTCGGCCTCTATCCGGAGGTTCCCGGCCGCGCCGAATTGGTGATCGGCAGCCCGATTTTCACCAGCGCTACGATTACCCGCCCGGGTGGACCGGCGATCACCATCAATGCCCCGGACGCATCGCCGACGAATATCTATATTTCGGCGCTGACGGTGAACGGGGGGAATTGGACCAAGCCCTGGCTCCCCGAATCCTTTGTAACCACCGGCGGCACACTGGATTTCACTCTCTCGCCGACACCGAATACGGCATGGGGTGCCGACCCGGCCGATGCGCCGCCGTCGTTCCAGGACGGAAGCAACTCCGTCTGATCCGGTCACGGCGGCGGGTTCCCGTTCCGGTCGAGCCCCCGCGAGCGCCGGAGTAGGGCGCGGCGGTGGCGGGCTCCGCAGATCCAGATCACGACATTGGTCGCGATCAGGACCGATACCAGAATGAGCAGCGGAGTTGTCATCGGCATCGACCGTAGGGGCGGGGTTGCGGGGCGTCGAGGAAGGTTAGGGGAGATTCGATCGGTTTCAGCTGGGGTTCACGCGGGTGGAAATTCGGTTGCGCAGCGCTATATGGTCGTGATGTGAAGTAGTAGTGAGCCGAATTTGTTGGGACCCATGTTTTGTCCGGTGTGGGTTCGATTCTGTCGATGGTTCGTCACTCTGGAGATTTCATGACCGATGCCATATTTCTCGCCGACCTCGTCACTCGTTTGGCGGCCCTGCCGCGGGTGCGGGCGGTGACACTCGGCGGCTCACGTGCCGATGGCACTCACACCCAGGACAGCGATTGGGATTTCGCGATTTACTATCGGGGCGATTTCGACCCGGCCGAGCTGCGTGCGATCGGCTGGCCCGGTGAGGTTTCGGAGCTCGGCGGTTGGGGCGGCGGCGTTTTCAACGGCGGCGCCTGGTTGACCGTCGACGGGCGGCAGGTCGATGTGCACTATCGCGATCTCGCGGTGGTGGAGCACGAACTCGCCGAGGCCGAGGCGGGGCGATTCCATTGGGAGCCACTGATGTTCCATCTGGCGGGCATCCCGAGCTATCTCGTGGTCGCGGAGCTCAGCGTCAACCGGGTGCTGTACGGTGAATTGCCACGCCCGGGCTATCCGGCGGCGCTGCGGGCGTCGGCATCGGTGTTCTGGCGTGAGCGTGCGGTAGCGACTTTGCGTTACGCGCGAGGCGCTTTCGCGTCGAAGGGGCAGCTCGCCGAGGTGGCGGGTGCGATAACTACGGCTGCGATGCAGACGGCCCATGCGATCCTCGCGGCGCGCGGGGAATGGGTGACGAACGAGAAGCGGCTGCTGCGGCGGGCCGGGCTACGACGCGTCGACGCGGTGCTCGCCGATCTCCGGCCGGAGTCGCTGCCGCAGGCGATCGTTCGCGCGGAAGCATTGTTCGACAAGGTATTTCGCGAGCAGACCGCCGCAGCACGGGCGTAGCCGCACCTGCCGAGGCAGGTACGGCTGAAGCAGCCGCGCCCGGTGGATCCGGCGTCCCCGCCACGCCGGATCCACACCGCGAAACCCTCGGCGGCACCGCGGAATCCGGTGCTACCAGCGAATCGGTCAGACGGGTTGCAGCCCCGCGCCGACGCCGCCCGCGCCGTCCACGGCCTGCATGATCCGGTCGATGGGCTGGAAATAGGCGGGTGTGTGCAGCGGGAATGCCGCGGCGACACAGGGGATGTCGATGCCACCGGGGGTGAGGTGGCCCTGGTTCATACCGACGAGCCGATCACCCATCGTCACCGGTCCGCCGGAATCGCCTGGGATGGAACAAGATTGATTGATGATCCGGTTGTTCATCGGTCCCCACACCACGCCGCAGTCGAATCCGCTCGACCGGCCGTTGCTGCACACCGTCGCCCCGGGGCCGGGCGCCGGACCGAATCCGGCGATGGTGGTGCCCGCGACGCTGCGCACCGGGGTCACCTTGGCCGCGTCGAATTCGATTACGGCGTAGTCGAGGCCGTTACCGCGATCGGAGGCGACGACATTGCCGACGACACCGGCGCCCCGGTCGTGCTCGGCGGTCACCGAGTCGCCGACCGCGGCGCAGTGTCCCGCGGTCAGGCCGACCAGGTGGCCCGCGCCGTCGTGGCCGATCGTGGTCAGCGAGCAGCGGGCGTGGCCGCCGAGCACGATGCCGGATCCGCCGCCGAGCACGGCGGAGCCCGGATCGGCCTGGGCGGTACCGGCGCCGAAGATCGTGGCGCCTGTCGCGACGATCCCGATCGCCGCCGCGATGATGGCGTTCTTGGGCACGAAATGCTCGCTTTCTCTTCGAACCGCTCGTTTCGAGGCGGGTGCGCGACTCGAAGCGGTGCACCAAGTAAAGGCATTTAGCAAACTTTTAGCAATCGAATGATTGCGCGAAAGGGTGGGAGTGATCGTCCGTTAACCCGGCGTTCACCGGCCGATGCCCGCATACGGCGATGCCGGATGGCGACCAGCGGCGCGGCTGTTAGATGGACCACCGTCCAATTGTTATCGAACGGCTAACTCGGATTCGTTGCGGAATGTTGACCGTCCCTGGGTTGAACCACTCATCGGACCGGACACTGGCCGGATCGGCATCCTCGGCGTAGTTTGTTAGCAGAGGTAAGGTCAGTTCGATCGCGTTCAACCCATTCATCACTCGGGACCATCTGTGTCCCAGGACGATTCGATATTTTCGGAGGTAGGCGTGCGCACTGAAGGGGATACCTGGGACATTGTCAGCAGCGTCGGCGTCACCGCCCTCGGCGTCGCCGCCGCGCGGGCGTTGGAGACCGCGCAGCCGGACGCGCTGGTCCGCGACGAATACGCAGCGCGGTTCGTCGCGGCGTCCGGGCACGAGGAAATGAACCGCTGGCTGAACGACCCTGCGGCACTGGAAGATATGCCGATGCCCCCGGTCGTGATGGGCTATCGGAGCAAATTCTTCGACGACCATTTCACGGCGGCGGCCACGGCCGGTGTGCGGCAGGCGGTAATCCTCGCCGCCGGATTGGACGCGCGCGCCTACCGCCTGGATTGGCCTGCGGGGACGGTCGTTTACGAACTCGATCAGCCGAAGGTGCTGGAGTTCAAGCGGGAGGTGCTCGCGGATATCGACGTGCGTCCCGCGGCGGATCGGCGCGAGGTCGCCGTGGATCTGCGCGACGACTGGCCCGCCGCCCTGCTCGACGCCGGATTCGATCCGGCGGCGCCGTCGGCGTGGTCCGCCGAGGGTTTGCTGCCATACCTGCCGGGCGCCGCGCAGGACGCGCTGTTCGAACGGATCCAACGGCTTTCCGCGCCGGGCAGCCGCGTGGCGACGGATATGATCACCGACGCGACGGGCCTGGATCGGCTGGCCGATCAGGAGGCCGAGGTGATGCGCCGGTCGCCGATGGCGGGCATCAATGTCACCGAGCTGTTCTACACCGACGAGCGCACCGATCCCGATATCTGGTTCGCCGCCAATGGCTGGACTACCGAATCCCTTTCGATTCCGCAGTTGGCCGAGCGCTACGACCGCGCCCTGCCCGAACTGCCCGAGGCGATCGTCACGCTGGTGGACCTCACCAGGTATGTGACGGCGCTGAAGCCGGAAGATCGGCCGTAACCAACTTAGGTTTACCTAAGTTGCTGCTATGGTTGGGTGGTGCGAGTTAGCGAAATGTCGATCGGGGAGGTCAGGCACCGATTCGGCCTCCCCGCCTCGACGCTGCACTACTGGGAGCGGCGCGGGTTGCTCACGCCGACGCGGCGGGCCGGAATCCGGTACTACGACGAGGATCAGGTGTGCCGGATCGCCCTGATCGCCACCTGTCGCGAGATCGGCATGCTCGGCGTCGACGAGGTGGCGGCGGTGCTGCACGGCACCGATGCCGAGACGGACTGGCGGGCCGTCGTGCGGGCCAGGATGTCCGAAATAGATGCGCAGATCGCCGCGCTGCGCGATGCCCGCGGCTATCTGGAACATCTCACCACCTGTCGGCGCGACCGGGACGTACACACCTGCCCTGCCTTCCGAGCCGATGTGGAAAACCGTTGGCCGATAAGGGCGTCCGCCTGAACGTCCGTCACGCGTACGAGTGCCGCCAGCGCACGATGCCGAGGAAGGCGAGCACCGTTCCGGCCAGCGTCGTCACCGGGAGCCAGCCCACCGACATGCCGAGAACGACAGCGCCGCAGGCGGATCCGGTGGCGATACCGATCTGGTAGCAGGTGACGTAAAAGGCGGACGCCCGATCCTGTTCACGGCCTGCCGCCCGGATGATCCCCGACTGGAAGATCGGTCCGACCGCGGCGTACGCGGCCCCCCACAGCGCGACCGCGGCGGTGAGCGCGGCCACCGCCGCCGGGGTGGGCAGCTCGAGATCGGTGACGGTGAGCAGGGTCGCGCCCACGACGAACACCCCGGCCGCGATCACGGTGGAGCGCTGCGGATTCCGGTCGTTGTGCCGCCCGGCGAAGTAGGTGGCGATCGCGCCCGCGACGCCGAACAGGCCGAGATAGGCCGCGACCGCGACACTTCCGTCGAGCACCCGGTTCACGATCAGCGCGAGATAGGTGTACGAGACGAAATGCGCGAAGACCAGCAGCAGGGCCAGCAGGCAGATCGTGGCGACCTGGTTACAGCGCGGCGGCGCATCATGCCCCGAATCCGAATCTGTTTGTCTGGCATCGGTATTCGGCAGGGTGAACAGCAATCCGGCCGCCACCGCCGCCGTCACGACGGCCAGCGCCACCGCGGTGGCCTGCCAGCCGATCGCATGGCCGAGCAGGGTGCTCACCGGGCTGCCGAGCACGGAAGCCAGTGTGGCGCCCGCGAATACGACGGCGGTGGCCATCCCGACCCGCCGTGCGGGCACCAGCGCCGCCGCCGCGGGAGCGACCAGCGACCACAGCACCCCGTGCGTCAGGGCGGCCAACACCCGGCTGGCCACCATCATCGGATAATTGGTAGCCAGCGCCGTCACCAGCTCCGCGGCGATCAGCGCGACCAGCGATGCCAGCAGCGCCCACTTGCGAGTTATCCTGCGCGCCAAGGCGACCGACGGAAGCGTCACGATGGCGGCGACCACCGCGTAACCGCTCACCAGCAGCCCGATACTGCCGTCGGAGACGTGCAGATCGTCGGCGATCGCGGTGATCAGCCCGACCGGATACAGCTCGTAGGTGACGTAGATGAAGGTGGCGGCCGCCAGCAGGCTCAGGCGTAGCCGGACGCCGCTGTCGATATCGCCGCCGGTGCGGGTCGCGACGGTCACCGAATCACCTCACCCGGCGATGCGTTCCACTGCCGCAAGGACTTCCGGCAGTTCGGTGAAGCCCTCGTCGCCGAGAAAGTGCCCGCCGCCGGGGATCTCGATGAGATCGGCCGCCAGCTCCTTGCCGAGGGCGATGGATGCGGACGGCGGGACGATGGAGTCGTTGTCGGAGTGGATCATGGTGCGCGCGTTGATGTGTGGCACCAGCGGCCGGACATCGATGCCCTCGGCCATGTAATCCTCGAGTTCCGGCAGCACCTCCAGTCCGCCGGTGAAGCCGGAGACGGAGACGAGTCCGCCCAGCGTCCAACCGGATTCGAGACTCGCGAGGTGGCGCAGCGCGGTGATGGTGCCGAGGCTGTGCGCGACGATCAGGGTGTTCGCGTCGACCGCGCCGATCGTCTTGGCCAGCACGGCCTCCCATTCGTCGCGCTTGGGCTCGCTGGGGGTTGGCAACTCGACGACCTCCACCTGATGTCCCTGATCCCGCAGCTGTTTCGCCAGCCAGGGGAACCAGTGCTCGGTCACGCCCGCGTTGTAGCCGTGCACGATGTAGATGTCCACGAAAGAACTCCTTCTCGATTACTCGTGGTGTGCCGTTCAGTTGCCAGTGTCGAAATGCAACAGCACCTTGGGTCGTGATCTTCCGCGTTCGGCGAGCCGATCGAAGGCGGCGGCGGCCTGATCGATCGGATACACCCGATCGACGAGCGCGTCGAGGTCTACCGCGCCGGCGCGCACGAGCGCGATCAGCGCGTCCCAGTGGCCGACGCCGGAGAGCACGCCGTGCACGGTGAGATCCTTGATGACCAGGGCCGATGCGGGGAAGTCCGGTACGGTGCCGTGTGGTGTGCCCAGCTGGGCGACGCGGCCGCCGGATGCGGCGAGGTGAATCGCCGCGCTGCTGGCGGCCTCCGCCCCCGACGCCTCGATCACGGCATCGTAGTGATCCATATCACCGGCCTCCGGCGCCGGTTTGGCGGTAAGCGCAAGGGTTGCGGTCAGTTCGGCGAGTCCGGGATTCGGCTCGAAGACGGTCACCTCGGCCCCCGCGGCGCGTGCGATCTGCGCGGCCGCCGAACCGAGCGTGCCCGCCCCGAACACCGCGACGCGCTCACCGGGCCGGATGCCGAGCCGGGTCACGGCGTGCATCGCGGCCGCGGTCGGCTCCAGCATGGCCGCCGAAATATCGGACAGCTCATCGGGAATCGGGCTCAGCGTGGCCGTCGGAACCGTCAGCAGTTCCGCGGCGGCGCCGGATCGCGGGCCGAGCACCCCGATCTCGCTGCGGTCGGGGCAGTACCTGATGCGCCCGGCCGCACAGTGCCCGCAGCGCCCGCACGAACGGAAGTTGTGTCCGGAAACCCTGCGCCCCAGGAGTTCCCGTGACACCTCGGGTCCGGTGTCCACCACCGTGCCGACCCATTCGTGCCCCGGCACGAACGGATACGATTTGAGCCCGTCGTGCAGGTAGTTGCTGCTGCCGTCGTAGAACCCGAGATCGGTGCCGCACAGTCCGAGATGCGAGATCCGCACGGTCACCTCACCGACGGCGGGCGACGGCGGTTCGAGTTCGGCGAACGTCAGCTCCTTCGGGCCGAGCAGGGTCAGCGCTTTCATCGCACTCCTACGTGTTCGGTTGCGGGCGAGACGGTTTCGACACCGCGGAAGCCGCGGACCACCCGGCCGCCCCAGGCCCGCACCAGCGGCATCTCGATCCAGGTGTAGGCCAGCCAGGACAATGGCAGCGTGATCGCCAGCGCCAGCAGGAAATAGACGGCGATGGCCTGCGGTGAGTCGCTGGGGCCGTGCAGCAGGCGCACGTTCAGGAAGTGCAGCACGCTGAAGTGGATCAGGTAGAACGCGAACGAGATCTCGCCGAGCAGCACCGGAATCCGGGCGCGCAGCACGCTGGGCGCACCGGCCAGATCGCGCTGCGCCGCGGCGGTGATCAGCAGCGCGCACGGCACGATCAGGGCGACGCGCTGGCCGTAGAGCACCGGAATATTCAGTGCGAGAAGGTATCCCACGATCAGCGCCGGGATCGCGAGCCGGAACCGGATGCGCGGGAACTGCTGGAAGCGCACCAGCCTGGCCAGGATCATCCCCACCAGGAAGTCCGGAATCCGGGTGGGCGGGAAGACGTAATCGAACCAATACTGGACTCCGGAGATGGCGGGCTCGTTGGTGAGCCGCTGGCCGCCCATCGGCAGTAGCCCGCTGACCGCCGGTATCGCCAACTCGACGAAAAGGGTTGTCGCCAGCGCGATCCACAGCCCGCGCCGGTGCAGCCTGACCAGCCCGAGCAGCAGCGCCGGGAATACGAGGTAGAAGAATCCCTCCGCCGCCAGCGACCAGCCGGGGGCGTTCACCGCGAAGTTCAGCGGGTAGTCCGGCGCCCACACCTGCAACATCGCCAGGTACAGCACGGTTTTCCGCAACGAGAAGTCGTGCAGGTGCATTACGAGCACCGCCAGCGCGCACGTGATGTAGTACAGCGGCAGGATTTTCACGAACCGGCGCCGCCAGAAGGCTGCGGGCGAATCGGTTTCGCGGGCCGACCAGGCGATGACGAATCCGCTCAGCACGAAGAAGAAGGTGACGCCCGCGCCACCGGCCTGGCTCACCGCGCGGTAGTAGTCGCCCTGTAGGGCGGCATCCCGTAACAGCGGCAGCTCCGGTAGCGCGGAATGGAAGGCGAAGACCGCCAGCGCGGCGGGGAAGCGCAGGCCGGTCAGCGAATCCAGGCGCAGGATAGGGGGTTTCGCGGTGGCCCTCACGAGGCGGCGCTCCCTCCGGATCGGGCGCGGAATGTCGCGCGGGCCCAGGCGAGATCCCTGATGAGTACGGATTCGCTTGCGCGGTAGTCGTTTTCGAGTAGCACGGCGGCGGGCCGGTGATAAGGGAGGAGTTGGTGGGCGATCAATTCGCTCAGCGGTGGTGCGCCCGGCGCGGTCGGCGCCTTTACGTGGATGTCGGGGTGCAGGCGCACCGTCCCGGCGAGTGCGAACACTTCGGGGATGTCATGTCCGGCGTCCACGAGATTGCCGGTATCCACCACGATGGCCAGTTCGCGCGCGCCGGTCAGCCGGTACAGCAGCGCCAGAT
The DNA here is from genome assembly GCF_020361265.1 of Nocardia sp. JCM 34519.1. NCBI lineage: Bacteria > Bacillati > Actinomycetota > Actinomycetes > Mycobacteriales > Nocardiaceae > Nocardia > Nocardia sp. JCM 34519.1. Next base: position 21,506 of record NZ_JAIRBR010000011.1, on the reverse strand, counting down.
CGGCTGCGCCGAGCCCGGATTCGGAGGCGACGCCGATGCCGAACCCTCGCGCGTACGTCACGGTCGCCGCGAGGAATTCGGCCGCGATCCGCAGCTTCGCGGCGTCGGTGACGGCGCTCGCCCGGAAACTGGGGATATGCACGGTAGGGATGCCGAGCTCGGCGGCGACCTGAATCGCGCTTTCGACCAGACGGAGGCAGTGCGAGGCGAAACCACCGGAGTCGCCGAACATTCCGACATCGTTGACGTGATTGACCGCGAGCACCGGGACCTCGACACCGGCCATGGCCCGCGCCGTCGCCCGCAGCGTCCGCGGATCGTCCAAGCGCGGGCCGCGATGTGCGCCACCGAAATCGAGGTGAACGCGGACGATGCCGTGCCGCAGGGCGCGCCGGATGGCGATACCCCGGTCGGTGTCGAGCCGCCACTGCGGCAGCGCGAGCGCGGTCATGCGGCCGCACCGATCGTGACGGCCGCCTTGATCACCCGTTCACCGCGAAAAGCGCGCTCGCCCCGCAGGATCGCGGTGAGCAGTTCGGCCGCCGTCGCCAGATCCGTCTCATGTGTGACGAGCGGGCCGTAACCCGCGGGATCGGCGTCGAGTTCGGCGGTCGCCGCCGCGAGGTGCGAATTGGCGACGCCGCGATGGCCGAACACCGTGAGCCGTGCGGCGAACGGACGCGCGAAGCGCTCGGCCCGTGGCGGATTCGGCTCGCCACCGCAGTTGTATGCGCGAATCCGCGCGATGTCCAGTACGCCCGCATTCGTCGCGATGCGGCCCGGCGCCAGACCGCCGTGCACGTCGACGAACAGTTCGGCGCGGATAGCGGCGTCGAGCGCGACGAGCGCGGGCACCGTCGCAGTGCGCGGCGTCGCCAGCAGCCCGGCCACCGGACCCGCCGCCCGGCTCAGCGCGCGCGGCAGAGCCGGATCATCGTGGCGCAGTGCGATATCCGCGCTACCGTGCCGATCGGACCAGCGCAGCCCGCGGTCGGTGTGGTGGATCTGCACGATGGTGGTTTCGGGATGCCTGCGCCGCCAGAAGCGCGCCGCGAGGTGGCCGATGATGCCGTCGCCCCAGATCACCAGCGTCCGTGGCGCCGCACCGACTATCGCGGCGGTGATGTCATAGCTGTACAGCACCGAGGCGAGCGGTTCGATCAGTGCGGGCAGCGCCCCGGACGGATATGCGGGCAGTGTGAGCACCAATCCGCCGGTGACCGCTGCCGCGGGGATGAGCGTCCGCTCGGCCCACAGCCCGTCGACATTGTGGCCGAGCAGGAACGAATCATCATGCGGATGCGTCGGATTCACGATGACGACGGCGCCGGGAGCGGGTCCGTCCGTGCCGGGACCGGTGGCGAGCACCCGCGCGATGCCCTCGTGCCCGAGCACGGGCGCGGGATCGCTGCGCAGGCGGGCCAGGATCTGTAGGTCCGTGCCGCAGATCCCGGCGACCAGCGGTTCGAGCAGCAGTTCGCCGGGGCCGGGCCGGGGAGTCGGTCGTTGCCGCACCGCGATGCCGCCGTCGGCGTCGCGGACCAGCGCCAGATGCGTCATCGGGCCACCGCCAATTCGCCGCGCAGCATCCGGGCCGCGCCGCGCATGCTGTCGATTTCACCTGGGGCGCAGAGCTTTACGTGACGGGCCAGCCAGTCCTCGTCACGCCCGCGGTCGGCATAGGACCGGCGCTCGGCGAGCAGCCGGAACAGTTCGGCGCGATAGAACTCACGCAGGTTCTCCACCACACCGCCGCCGAGCCCGACCAGATCCAATTGCGGTGTGGTGTACCACAATCCGCGCAGGAATTCGGCGATCGGCGCGACCGCGACGCGTAACACCCGCAGCGCCAGCCGATCCCGGGCCGCGAGCCGTTCGGTGAAACCCGCGGTGAAATCCGGGCCGCAGTCGAGCCCGACGGTGGTGGCCACCTGCTGGATTCCGGGTCCGGATGAGATCGCGCCGATATGTCCGCTGGCGCCGCAGCCGCAGCGCGGGGCCGGGTGCAGATCGTCCGAGAGCGGCGCGGTCAAATGGCCGACCTCGCCCTGCAAGCCCCATTCGTCCACCGGGATCGTGCGGTGGGCGAAATCGGCACAGCGGTAGGCGATTCCGCTGCTGACGGTGAGATATCCGATGAGCCGTGCGGTGGGCGGGGCGAAGCGCGCGAAATCGGCGAGGCCCGCGGTGAGGTCGTTCACGAGATACCACCGGACGTCGGGACGGCGCTCGGTGAGCGCGTCGACCAGCCGGAACTGATCTCGGGCCGCACCCCACAGCGGTGCGGAACCGTAGACGATGCCGCGGGTCTCGTCCATCGCCGCACCGCACGACATGGCTACGACCGCATCGGAAGGTGTTCGGGCGCAAAGGAGTTCGATGAGCTCACGGCGCAGCTCGGCCACCGTGCGGTCCGGCCGGCGCAGCAGGCTCGGCGCCGGCAGACGGGTGACGGTGTGGCTCGGGCCGGTCGCATCGGTCAGGCGCAGCCAGGTTCCGCCGAGGTCGATCAGGTAGGTGGCGTTCCGGCCTCGGACGCGCTGCTCAGTAACCATCCGGGACCGCTATCCGCACGGCGTCACCGGTCAGGTCGAGCGCAACATCGGCGAAATCGGCGATCCTGGTCAGCGCGCCGTCGAATTCGGTGATCGCGCCGACCACGACAGTTGTCGCGCCGCTGGCGATTCCGGCTCGCACGCCGGCCACCGAATCCTCGAATACGGCGCACTCGCCGATCTCGACGCCGAGCCTGCGGGCCGCCATGAGGTAGCCCTGCGGATCGGGTTTGCCGGCGGTGATGTCGTCGGCGCTGATGAGGATGTCGGGCAGCGGGACGCCCGCGGCCGTCATCCGGTTCACCGCGAGTGTACGGCTGGCCGAGGTGACCACTGCCCAGAGGTGAGACGGCAAGCGCCGCAACAGCTCCCGCGCGCCCGGCACCTGCCGCAGGCCGGTGGTCTCGGTCTCCTCGTACGCGACGAGGCGAGCCGTCTCCGCCGCGGCCAATTCGCGGTCGTCGAGAAATTCGTGCACGGTGGCACGGGTCGGCCTGCCGTGCGCGAAGGCGATGACCTCCTCGGCCCGCAGGCCGTGTTTCGCCGCGAAATCGGTCCAGGTCTGTTCGACGAACGCACTGGAATCCACCAGCGTGCCATCCATATCGAAAAGCAGCCGGGTCGCCCGCAGTTCGACCATTTGCCGGGGCGTCATCCGGCGACACCCAGCGGGCGCGATTGGGATACCGGCAGGCCGTCGGCGATCGATTGCCAGCGGCCGCCCTTTTCGACGATGAACACGTCACCGGCGAATCCGGCGCCCTTCGCGCGGGCCAGATCGGTTGCGAACGGGGCGAAGTCGGCGGGCTGCATATAGCCGCTGTAGTCGAAATCGGGTGCCCGGCGGGCCCGGATTCCCGGCGATTCCACCATCCCGGCGGGCATGACCTGGACGAACCGAACGAAGTCGGTGTCCTCTTCTTGTGCGACGGAACCGATCAGCGAGGCGGCGGCGGCCTTGGTCGCGGCGTAACCGGAGCGGGCCGGACCCGCGTTGTAGACCACCTCGGACGAGACCGAGAGGAATACGCCGGGTTTCGCCGCGCGCAGCGCCGGAATGGTCGCCTGCAGGGTGAGCCACAGCCCGTGCACATTGATATCGAGCTGGTCGCGCCAATCCTCCTCGCCGCCGTCGAGGAAATTCTCCCGCCGCAGCGTGTAGTAGATCGCCGAATAACACACCAGCTCGACCCGCGGCGGCACCGTTGTCGTCAGCACCTTGCGCGCCTGTGCCGGATCCCGGAAATCGAGCTGCTCCCAGCGCAATTCCGTCGCGCCGTCGCCGACCGGTTCGGATCGGCTGTAAACGGTCACCTCGTGGCCGAGCGCGGCCCACGCGTCGGCGATACCGCGGCCGATTCCGGTGGAACCGCCGACGACCAATGCCTTTGCCATGACTGCTCCTTCGTTTCAGCCCGCGGTGCGCGCGGAATCGTCGAAGTGCGCCGGGAAGCGGACCTCGACGGTGGCCAGATACTCCGATCCGGCGTGCAATTCCTGCGGTGTCAGATCGTTGACGAACAGGTGGTGGCCGATGCCGACCGGCAGCGGCAGCCGCTGTTGACCGTCCCGGTGCCGAACGGTGTCCGCCAGCGCGGCGTCGAGAATGCCGGGCCGGGCCAGCACCTCGTTCCACAGCGGCAGTTCCAGCGCGCGCATCACCCGGAACACCCGGGCCGCGTCGGCCTCGGTGATGTAGCCGCGACGCATGCCGATCGCGGTGGTCAGCGCCATATCGATGGAGACGGCCTCGCCGTGCAGCAGTTCGGGCAGGGCGTGCATCTCGATGGTGGGACTGAAGGTGTGCCCGTAATCGACACAGCGCTCCAGCGTCGCCTCCCAGAGGTTCGGCTGCAATTCCTCCAGCATCAGGTGGATGGATTCGGCGATAATGGTGCGCGCCGCCCGGTCCAATTCCTGGGTGCTGCCCTGGAAATGGTCGGCGAGGATGTCGCGACCCGAGTTCTCCAGCAGTTCGAAGAGTTCGCGGGACTTTATCAGCGCCATTTTGAGTATTTCGCCCAGGCCATTGCTGATATGTCTGCGTTGCAGTGTGCGCAGGAAAGTCCGGTCGAGTAGTGTGACATCGGCGTGCTGATAGGTGCCGAGCCGGTTCTTGCCGAGTTTGTAATTGATGCCGGTTTTCACGCCGACGCCCGCGTCGACCAGGCCGATCAGCGTGGTCGGTATCCGGATATAGGGTGTGCCGCGGCGGAATATGCTGGCCGCGAATCCGACGACATCGGTGAGTACGCCGCCGCCGATGGCGATGACGGGTTCGCGGCGGCGGTCGATGCGGAAATCGTTCATCGCGTCGACGACGGCGGTCACCGAATCCCAGCGCTTGACCGTCTCGTCCGCGGTGACGGGGACGATCTGTGTCTCGATATCGTTGGCGTCGAAGAAGTTCCGGATGCGGTCACCGTGTATGGCCGCGACGTTGGTATCGATGACGACCAGGCGGCGGTCACCGGGTGACAATTGTCGTCCCGGGAGGCCGAACAGCGCGGTGTCATTACCCGGTCCGAACAAATCATCGGCGATTCGCACCTGGTATTCGATTTGCTTGACCGCCTCCACGGTCCAGCTCAGATCGGTGGTTTTGGAACAGACCAAACCATGCTTGGAGCTGACGAGATTTTGCATCATCCAGTACCCATTCGACGATCGCAGACAAATTGGTGAAGCGTATTTCGAATCGGCCCGATACCCCCAACGTCATCGTTGATGTTCGACCGGATCTGACATCACCCGGAACGCTAACGCAACTTTGTGTCAGCCGCATAGGGGCAAACGTATATGTGATCGAGATCTCTTCCATATGGAACGGTTACCAAGGGTTGGGTAATTAAGGGTAGGGTAATTTCCGATAAGTCCGAATCGGGTAATTCGCGCGCATTGTAACCACTGAATTTTCAGCGCACGGCGGTCTGCTGTTTCACCACTGTAAAACTATTTCCCGGAAAACTGCGGAGTTTATGTCCGGTCAGCGGATCGAGGTCGAGCGGTACGGGGCCTGATCGGACGCCCGGTCGGTCGCGGGAGGGTTGCGAATCCGTATCGACTGCATTGGTTTGCCTGTGTGTAGTTCGGATGTGCTTTGCCGGTGGTAAACCAAGAGCATGAGTGAGGCGGTTGGCACCGCGAGCGCGCCGGCGGCGATCGGGCGTTCGGCCGAGTTCTGGGGTTATGTCATGTGGGGGCTGGCCGGGATCGCCATCGCGGTTCCGGAGTTCGCCGCCATCTTCCGGGTCGGGCCGTGGCCGACCATCTCCGCGACCATCGGACATCTGGCCGATCAGCACGATTGGGTGCGGTTGATCGTCGTGTTCGTGATCGTCGTCGCCGCCTATTACGCCGTCGGGCAACTGCGGGGCGATCCCGAGGTGCCGCGGATCGTCGCCGGTAAGCAGCTCACCGCGAACGGCCGTGTCACAACGGATCTCGCGGCGGTCCGCTATGTGAACATGGAGGTCTACCTGCTGCTTGCCGCCGCGTCGTACATCGTCGGCATGGCGTTCGCGATCACCGACCGGCGGATGAATCCGGACTCCTACCTCGGCGCATACGTGCTCTACGGGCTGATCGCGCTGATGTGGGTCATCGTGCCGAGCGTGCTGGCGCTGTTCCGCCGAGAAGTGCCGTTTCCCACGCTGTTTCGCACCATCGGCTATCTGGAGCGGCGCGCGCACCCGGTGGCCGCGGTGCTGCTCGCGCTGCTGGTGATCCTGCTGCTGCACCTCGCCTTCTATCCATGGCCCGGCGTGCTCAACTGAATTATCGTGCGGCCGTGTGCAGTTGGCTCGGCAGCCGCAGCCGCTTGATCGGGCCGAGGAGGATGCTCGCCAGCCTCGTGTACGGCCAGATCGCGATGAGCAGCAACAGAATCAGCCCGCGCGCCTGATAGATCAACGGGGCGTACCGCATGATATCCGGATTCGGATGCAGCGTGAACAGCGAACGGAACCAGACGAAGAGCGTCTCGGCGGTGCGTGTGCCGCCCTCGTCGTACGGATCGAACCGGATCATCGCGTGGGTGATCAGCCCACATGCCAAGGTGGGCAGGGTGATTCGGTCCACCGGGGTGACGGCGGGCCGCGGCGCGGCGGAAATCAGATTCGGCACCAACACCAGCACGATGCCGATGGCCGCGCAGGGGATGGAGACGGCCTGACCGATCAGCAGCGCCGTGTGCAGGTTGCCGCCCGGGTGCGTATGCGGCCCCGAGCTGAGCAGATCGATGACGCGCACCGCGATGCCGACGGTGAAACCGACCCGAAAGGCCAACGCCCCCACCCGATATGGCAGATCTTGGTCCTGCTCGACAGCGTCGCGGCCGAACCGGTCGCGCCGGTAACGCCACACATGCCCCACTAGGAAGGATGCGAACGCGCTGTACGGCAGCAAGAGCCACAGCATTGTTGACACGTGTCGAGTTTCCGCGCACCGCGGCCGGTAGGCAAGGGGGCGAAGGACTCTTGTGTCTCGGCCGGTCCACTAACTCGGCGAGTTCTCGACCACGAGTTCCGCATTCACCACGGGTTGATCGAATCCAGCTGCTCCGGTGCGGGCCGCAGGATCCACATATCGCCGCGCGGTTGCTCGGAAAGTCCGGGAAGCGCGGCCTGTGCCGCGGTGTCGCCCGCGTCAGCGGCCGCGTGGATGACCTCGTTGGCCGCGAACGGTTTGAATTCGAGGTCGTCGTATGGCCATTTCCCGGTGCCGGTCGCGGCCGGGATCGTATAGTCCACCGAGCCGAAGATGCTGCCGCCGTTGGGATTACGGTAGTCCCACAGATCGACGCCGACATGCCTGCCGATCATCGCCAGCCGGGTGAGGGCCAGCAGATTGAAGGTCGAGTAGTGCCAGCTGCGGGTGCGGGTGAGCTCCCTCGGCTGGGTGCCGTCGGCCGCCAGCTGTCCGTCGATACGCGAATTGCGCGCCGCGGCAACGATATCGGCCGCCAACTGTGGCATGCCCCCGGCGAGCGCGAGCCCGGCGGCCTGCATGTCGAAGAAGGATCCGTGGTTGTTGTCCGCGGCCGCCTCGGCTCTGCCGTTCGGGCTGGTGCGCAGCCAATCCAGGAATTGCCGGTACCAGAGCGTCATGCCGATTCGGTCGAGCGGATTCCAGCCGGGCGCGCCGGCGTCGAGAATCGCGGTGGCGTCCATGAGATCGGTGAACTGCTGGGAAAAGTCGATAATGCCGATGCCCTGCCCATCGAACATGCACGGCACGCCCTGTGCGAAATTCAGATTGGGATTCATCCTGGTGGCCGGGTCCAGGAACCAGGTGCGCAGATCGAGTATCGCGCGGTCCGCGTACGCGATGTTGCCGGTGTAATACCAGGCCAGGGTGAGGCTGTAGACGGCGTCGAACATCTTGCCGTGCGCGGGTTTGTCAGGAATCGCGTCGACATCGGGATTGCGCTGGCCGTCCCGGTTTTCATAGGGGCAGCCGTTCGGATTGTCGGCGGTCTTGTCGGCGGTGGGCCAGTAATACGGCGCGAGGCTCACGTAATCGTGCTTGTCGCCGCTCGGTGGCAGATAATCCTTGGCTACCACTGTCCACGGACCTTGATTCACGTATTTGTCGGCCATGGCGGTGAGGTTGGCGAGCGCGGTGAGCGCCGCCGGGTCGCCGGCCTGGACCGCGGTGCGGGCGGCCGCCAGCCGCTGGCCGTCGAGCACGACGGTATTCGGCACCGGCAGATCGGGCAGCGCGGCGGCATTCGGCGGAAATACGGTGGTGCCGAGTAATGCGAGCACACCCATTGCCAACGCGCGAACCGGCCTCGCGGTACTGCTGTTCATGGCGGGCACGCTACGCTGGGCGGCCACCCGGCACGGCCCGTTCGAATTGCGTCCGCGGCATCGGCCGATGCTATTTGCACATGGTGCGAGGCTAAGTTGCGGATAGTTTGCTACAAATTGACCTCGTGACCGATTTGCTCCGAGCCGGAGCGCAGTTCGCGGGATACGTCATTCGCATGCCGCTGGGGGAGGGCGGCAGCAGCGAGGTGTATCTCGCCGACGATCCGGTGCGCGGGCGACCGGTGGCGCTGAAAATCCTGAACCGGGACGCCACCGTTTCCGCGGCGGCGCGCAGCCGCTTCCGCAACGAATACGCGGTGGCGGCGCTGCTGCGGCATCCGAATGTCATCACCGTATTCGACCACGGCCAACTCGACGGCCGCCCCTGGCTCACCTGCGAGTACGTACCGGGCGGAACCGCCGTCGCGCTGGTGCCGGATCGGCATGCCGAGATGGATCCGGTCCGCGTGCTGCCGCTGTTGACGGGCATCGCCGCCGGACTGGACTACGTGCACGGGCGCGAGGTGGTGCACCTGGACGTCAAACCCGCGAATATGCTTGTCGGCGCGCATAATTCGGGTGTGCTCACCGATTTCGGGATCGCTCGCCGATCGGCGGACCGGCGGCACGACGGACGGGTGATGTTCGGGTCGATACCGTACGCGGCCCCCGAGGTGCTGCGCGGCGGCCCGCCGGGGCCTGCGGCGGATCAGTACTCGCTGGCCTGCGCGATCGTCGAATTCCTCACCGGCCATCCGCCGTTCCCGCTGCCGGATCGCCTCGCGGTGATGGAGGCGCAGCTGCGGCGCACGCCGCCGGACGTTTCGGGGCGGCGGCCGTGGATTCCGCACGCGGTGGATTCGATTCTGGCCAAATGCCTGGCGAAGGAGCCCGGGGCCAGATACAACTCGTGCAGCGAGCCGGTCCGGCTGATTGCCCGCGTGCTGCGCGATATCGAGCCGCCCGCGCCGCGATCCCGCTGGCGCCGTTGAACTTCTACGATCCGGCGACCAGCCCGTTCACGTGCGCGTAGACCACGGCCTGCACCCGATCTCGCAGCCCGAGCTTCGACAGTATCCGGGAGACATGGGTTTTGACGGTCTCCTCGCTCACCCGCAGCGACAGCGCGATCTCCGCATTGGCTTTGCCGTCGGCGAGCAGCAGCAGCACCTCGCGTTCGCGTGCGGTGAGCCGTTGCAGTTCAACGGGTTCCCGGCGCGGCGCCAGGCTGCCCGCGAACCGGTCGATCAGCCGTTTGGTCACCGAGGGGTCGATCAGCGCGTCACCCCGCGCGACGACCCGAATGGCCGCGACGAGTTCCGCGGTCGGCATGCTTTTCAACAGGAATCCGCTGGCGCCGGCCCGCAGCGCGCGGTAGACGTAGTCGTCGAGATCGTAGGTGGTGAGCACCACGACCTTGGCGAACGCGCCGGGCACCGCCAGGATCGCCTCCGCGGCGCCGAGCCCGTCGAGTTTCGGCATGCGGACGTCGAGCAGCACGATATCCGGCTGTAGCCGAAGGGTTTCCGCGACCGCGGTGCGCCCGTCCCCGGCCTCGCCGACGCAGCACAGATCGGGCTGGGTCTGCAGCGCGAGCCGCAGCCCGGACCGGAAGGTCGCGTGATCGTCGGCCAGCAGCACTCGCACCGTCACGACAGCACCTTGCCCGCAACCGGTTTCGCGAGCGGAAAGGTGACCGCCGTGCGCCAGCGGCGGCGCGCCGGATCCGGCCCGTGGTCGACGCTGCCGTCGAAAAGTACCGCGCGCCGCCGGATTCCGGCCAGCCCGCGATGGGTGACCGGATCGGCGGCCGGGGCCGGATCCGGCGGCAGCGGGTTCTCGCTGGATACGGTCAGCCCGGTGGCGTCGCGCTCGATGCGCAGGTGCACCGAACCGTCGCCGTGCCGAAGGGCATTGGTCAGCATCTCCTGGGTGATGCGGTAGAGGGCGATGTCCAGGGATCCGGGCAGCGGCGCGAAATGCGCACCGGTGATATCCATTCGGACCCGCAGCCCGGCGGCGCGCACCCCGTCGATGAGCTCGTCCAGATTGGCGAGGCCGGGCTGGCGCATACCGTCGCCGTCGTTGCCGTGCAGCAGGTCCAGCATGCGGCGCAGGTCGTCCATGGCGGCGTGACTGGAACTTTCGACCTCGTCGAGCGCCTTGGCCAGCACCAGCGTGCCGTTTCGCGTTGCGGCCGAAGAGTTTCGCGCGCCGGACTCGCCTTGCGCCGCGGCCAGGCCGAGCCGTGCGGCGCCCGCGTGCACCCCGATCGCGCTGACGTGGTGGGAGATCATATCGTGCAGGTCGAGCGCGATGGCGCGGCGCTCGTCGAGCACGGCCTCCGCGATGGCCTGCTGCGCGTCGCGACGGTCGTTGTCGGCCTTGCGATCCAGCTCCGCGAGGTAGGCGCGGCGCGCGGTGGTGTAGCGGCCGACCAGCCACGGCAGTATCGAGCTCTTGACGCCGACGATGGACAAATGGGCGAGATCGAAATCGCCGCTGTGCATTCGGGTCAGGATCGCGCCCGCCAACAGCGTTGCCATCGCGGCGATTCCGGGCACGCCGCGCAGCCAGGCGCCCACGCGGTAGCCCGCGATCATCACCCCCGCGTCGTTGCCGCCGTAGCGAGCGGGGGTGTCGTACAACAGAATTCCCGCGGTCAGCATTACCGCGGCGTGCGCCACCGCGATCCGTCCCGACCACCGCGCGGGCGCGGCGAGCGCGAGATCTGCGACGATGACCGCGATGCAGACCAACCAGTACGCCACCGAACCCGATGCCGAGGGAAACCGCAGCAGCAGCGGCGCCAGATCCGCGAAAAGCGCGCCGAGCGCCACCAATTGCGATTGGCGCGCCAGCGACCTGACGACGTCACCGCCCGGACCCCACATATCAATCCACCGTCTTCCGTCTCGGCCGCATCGTGGCAGATCGCGGCGATCCGATCATCACTCTGGCGGGGGATTCGCGATCACCTCCTGCGGTGATGCCCGAGGAGAATGCCACTCCTAGCGTTGTGCACGATGATGAACACGATGTGCGCCCGATTGCGGGATATCGGCGCGATCCTGCTGTGCGCGGGCCTGATCGCGCTCGGCGGCGCGGGCCCGGCGGTCGCGGACAGCCCGTCGTCGGGTGGTGACGTCCAGGTCGCGCAGACCTTCGACGGGCGCGAGCTCACCGTGATCCTGCGCCGGATCACCTCGGTGCCCGGACCGTTGCGGGTGGATGTGGTGAGCCACGACGGCGACCGAGCCGGGCGGCTGACGATCAGCGCGCTGTTCACCGGCGGCGCACCGGGTTCGGCGCCGAGGGGAACGGTGGATCTGCCCGGCACGCCGGGCATGTACGGCACCACGCTGCCGGTGGATCGGGCAGGCCCATGGGAACTGGCGATCGATGACGGTACGCGGGTGGCGCGCATCCCGTTCGTCGCGAGCCCGCAGGTGACCTCGCCGCCGGAGCGCTACGTCTACGGCGGATTCGCCGCCGCCGGAATCTGTCTCGTCGCGACGGTGGTGGTCGCCACCCGGTCGCGGCGCGGCGGATGGGCGCTGCTCCCGGGGGCCGGGCTGGTCGCAGGCATCGCGGTGGCGGTGACCGCGGCGGTGCTCTCGGTGATATTCCCGCTGCCGCCGCAGCCCGGCGTGCAACTGGATCCGACGGTCGGCAATGTCACCGACCCGTATGCGAGGTCGCAGCCGCCGATCGTGAACTTCTCCAGGCCGCCGGTGAATCTGACCGTCGCGCAACGAACTTCGCCGGACGGCGCGGAGCTGACGATCGAATTGTCCGACGCCGCAACCGGTTATCCGGTGGACGATCTGATCGTGCACGACAGCGCGCTGATGCACCTGTTGCTGATCTCGCCGTCGGGCCGCCTTTCGCACGTACATCCGATCCGGATCGCCCCCGGTGTGTTCGAGGTGGGGCTGCCCGCGCCGGAACCGGGCCACTACGCGGTGGCCGCTGAACTGTCCCGGCGCGGCGGCGGCGTACAGCAGGTCCGCGCCGCGGTCGGACTGGACGTCGCCGGGAGCGCCACCGTCCCGGTGACGAATCCCGCGGGCGCGGGGCGGCGTTCGCTCGGCGACGCGCCGGTCGATATCGCGGTGACCGACGCGGTGGCGGGCGCGCCGGTCACCATCACCGCGACCTTCGGCGACCGCGCCGAGCTGCAGCCGTGGCTCGGCATGACCGGGCACATGATCGTCGCGGGCCCGCTCGACATCGCCGAACCCGCGGGCGTGGCAGCCGAACGCGCGCAATTGCTGGCACACGTCCATTCGATGAACGGCAGTTCCGGTTCGATGATCTACAACATCGCACCGGTGAACGGCGACAGCCCACCCGATGAGACCGTCGCGAATCTCGGTCCGGCCGTGCCGTTCACCTACCGGTTCCCGCTGCCGGGCCGGTACCGGGTGTGGATCCAGGCCGAGCGCGGCTACCGGGTGCTGACGGTGCCGGTGACCGTCGATATTCACGCGTCATCCGAAAATGGGGGTGCACCATGACAATTCGTCAGCCGCCGGTGCGACGCCGGTCCGCCGTTCTCGTCGTCGTGGCCGCGCTGATCCTCGCCGTCGCCGCGCTGGTCTGGTCGCTGTGGCCGTCGAGCGGCGGGCCGGCGGTGCTCACCTCGGCGAGCGCACAGCACACCGTCGTGCTTACCGCGGCCGACTTGCGGGTCGGCACAACCGCATTCGACCTCGAGATCAGCGATGCGCACGGCGCACCCGCAACCCTCGAGCAGGTGCGGGTGGAGCCGGTGATGGCGATGATGGGTCACGCCATCGGCGCGGTCACCGCGAAACCGGTGGGCCCGGGGCGCTTCCGGGCCGACGGTATCGAGCTGACGATGGCCGGTCAGTGGCAGATCACCGTCACCCTCGTCGACCGGTCCGGCACCGACCGGGTGATCGTGCCGGTCACGGTCGGCAACTGAAATACCTTGTGAGAAAGGACTATTCATGGACATAGCGGCCCATCCGGGCGGGGTTGCCCGGCCGCGGTCCGCCGTCGGGGCGCTGCGGATAGACGCCGAACGCGCCGGCGCGCTGACGGTGCTGCTCGGCACCGTGGTCACGCTGGTCGGCCTGAGCTGGGATGTGCAGTGGCACACCGATGTCGGCCCCGACACCTTCTTCACGCTGCCGCACCTGTTCCTGTACTCCGGGAGTGGGATCGCCGGATTCGCCAGCCTGGCGATGGTGCTGCGGGCCACCGCGGCCCAGCGCGCCGGCCGCGACATCGCCGAATTCCGCGGCGGCGTCCCGGTCCGGGTATTCGGCGGAATGTTCACCGCGCCACTGGGTTACCTGGTGGCGGGTGCGGGGGCCGCGTCGTTCCTGCTGTACGGCCTGCTCGATCTCGCCTGGCATTCCATCTACGGTTTCGACGCCGTGCTGAATTCGCCGCCGCATATCGCGCTGTTCCTGTCCATGTCGATCACCATGGCGGGCAGCCTGATCATCTTCGCGGCCGTGCGTGAGCAGCTGTGGGGGCGAACGGGTTTCGTGCTCGCGGTGCCGATCCTGATGACGTTCACCCCGATCACCGTGCTGGCGTTCGCGGCATTGCCGTTGCCGGTCGATCCGCGGACGCTGGGCACCATCTTCTTCGTCGTGCTGTTGCTGATCCTGTCCGCGGGTGTGCTGCGGTTGCCGTACGGCGCGGTGCTCGTCGCGGTGGCGCTGGGTGCGATGCAGGGGGTGCTGTGGTGGTTTTCCCCGTGGGCGGCAAGGGTTTACGCGGACTGGGTCGGTCTGCCGCTGCGTGACGGCCTCGGCGCGCATCCACCGTCGATTCCGAGCGCTATCCCGCTATGCCTGATCATCGCCGCGGTGGCGGTGGACGCGATCCGCTGGCAGGCGCTGCGGCGCGGCTGGCCCACCCGCTGGTTGCCCGCCTTGATGGGCGGAGTGAGCGGTCTGGTGATCGGCGTGACGTTCCCGTTGCAGCGTGTGCTCCTCGTGCATCTGGCAACGCCGTCGATCTCGCGCCTGGTGACCGTTGGCGTGTGGGGTATCGCGATCGGCGCGCTCGCCGGATTCCTCGGCCAGCGCCTCGCGCTGCTGCTGCGCTACGACGAACTGGCCGCGCTGTCCAGGGAGGGTCGCTGATATGCGCGTATTACGCACTCTCGCAGCTGTTTTCGGTGTCACACTGCTGACGTTGCTGCTCCCCGCGACGCCCGCGTCCGCGGTCACCCCGGTGACCGTCGTGCACACCGAGCACGTCAAGGCCGGGCCGTACGAGGTCACCCTCGGCTTCTCGGTATGGCCGCTGCGCGCGATGAAATCGCTGGACTTCACCTTCACCCCGGATGGCGGAATCGCCGGGAAATCCGGGAAACTCGTGCTGGACGGTCCCGGCTTCAAGGGCGGGCGCGAGGTCGAGCCGCTGGTCCGCCATCCCCGCGAGCGCGACGATTGGGGGCTGGACGTTCGCGCGTTCGACGCGCCGGGCACCTACCGCATCGGATTCGAGATCGACGGGCCCGCCGGGCACGGCGCGGGCGCGCTCGAGAATCTGACGGTCCTGGATCAGCCCGGTCCGCCGATCGCCGCCAGCTGGGCGGTATGCGCGCTGCCGGTGCTCGGGCTGATCGCCCTGTTCGCCATCGCGTGGCGTCGGGTGCGGCCGGGCCGGCTGGCCGCGGCGGCGCCGCTGTAGCTCGCCGGAAAATATCGATGGCGGTGGTGGACGGGCGGGCAGTTGTGCCATGGTGTCCCAATGTTCGGTACGCGATTGACGACGATGAGATGGCGTTCCGAATCGGGGCGGTTGGTTACGGTGATGGCCGTCGGATTCGGATTGACGGTGGTGATCACCCGGCTGTATTTGATGGCATCCGGGTATCCGAAGATCGGCGGCAGCACCTATCACATCGCGCACGCGCTGTTCGGCGGGTTGCTGCTGGTGATCGCCTGCCTGGTATTCCTGTTGTTCACGGGCCGCGCGGCACTGAATACCGCGGCGGTGCTGTCCGGTGTCGGGCTCGGCCTGTTCATCGACGAGGTCGGCAAATTCATCACCGCGGACAACGATTATTTCTTCCCGCTCGCCGCGCCCATTATTTATCTGGCCTTCCTGCTCATCGTGCTGGTCGCCCGGTACGCGGCCAGGAAACGGGTGCAGGCGCCGTCGGTGATACTCGGCGAGGTCACCGAGCAGGTGGGCGCGGAGGTCGGCTCCAGGATCGGCCCGCAGCGCCGGGCGAACCTGCTGGATCGGCTGAATCGGTTGGACCGCAGCGGCTTCGGGCCCGACATGATCGAATTGTGTGACGCGCTCACCGATTACCTCAACACCACCCACGAGGACAACCGTTCCGCGCTGAGCACCAGGATCGCCCACGCCGCGGTGCGGATCGAGGCGGCGCTGCTGCCGCTGCCGTTCCTGCGGGTCGCGCTGATCACGGTGATGCTCGGCCATTCCGTGTGGACGCTGGTGCGGTTGGTGGCCGCGGTGGTGGTGATCTCCGGCTGGCATTCGCCGTGGCGGCAACTCGATCACATGCTCGACCCATCGCAGCACCACGGCTGGAAAGCCCTTGTCGGTCTGTCGATCGCCGCGGTGGCCGAGTTGATAGTCGCGATCGGGTACGCGGCCGGTGCGGTGACGTGGCTGCGCGGCCGCGCGGAAATCGGTGTGCGCGTGGGAATCTGGTCCACCGTTCTCTCGCTGACCGTGGTGAACGTGCTGGCCAGCTACTTCAGCCAATTCCTCACGGTATTCACCGCGATCGCCGAGGCGGTGCTGCTCTGGCTGCTGATCCGGTATCGCACCAGGGCCGGGCTGACCCGGCCGACCGGTACTGGACAGATCATGGACCAACCGGCTGCCACGTCGTCCGGAAGCTGAAACACGAAGTAGTGGAACGCCGTTCGACGTACCCTTGGAGGGGCGCCCGAACGTGGTCGCCAGGTAGTGAGCAAAGACCAGCAGTCGACAGGCACGGCAGTGACTGGAGTTCAGCGATGCCGGACAATGGAATTCGAAGAACTGCGCTCTCCACCCGAACCGATCCCGGCTTGTCCGGGCCCGCCGCGACGGCGGAATCCCTCAAACACCTACACCGGCTACCCCGGCCACGGAATACCGAACTCGCCCAATTGGATCCGTTCGCGGGCATGGCGGCCGGAATCGCCGCGGCGCGGATACTGGACGCGGACGAGCGGAATTGGCTCACCGGCCATCTGGCCGAGCTGTCCGGCCGGTGGGACAGTATGCCGCTCGGCAGGCCGTGGTGCGTCATCCGCGGTTCGGCACCGCTCGACGAGCTGATCGTCATCGATGGTGCGATGGTCATTCCGCTCGCGCTGGAGCGGGCGGTGATCGGGCCGCCGGAGTGGGATCTGGTGCGGATATCGATGGAGCTGTGGTCGTTCGGCTGGCGGACCGCACCGGAATACGCCGAATTCTGCCAGGCGTACGGCCAGGACGTCACCCGGTGGCCGGGCTGCTATCTGTTGCGCGACATCCAGGAATTCCGGATGGTCGTCGAGGGCACGGTGGCCGCGGCGGCCGATCCGGGATTGCGCGGGCAGAGCGCACACCGGCTGGCCTGTATCCGCGGTGATGTCGGTCCCCGGCCGTGGCCGGGGTGGGTTTCGATCGATCAGTAGGGGCGGGCCCGGCTCGCCCATTGCGGATTGAGTTCGGCGGCACGGCTTTTCGGAAACGATACGGTGGCCGTGCCGCCATCGGATGTGTAGCGCTGGTCCGGGTTCGCGGCGAGCCGGTCCAGCCAGTAGCCCGAATCGAATGCGACTCGGCTTCTGCCGGAACGTATTCGGGGCAGCGCGGCGGGGTCGAGCCTGCCGTACGGCGACGGTGCCGGTTCGGCGCCGACGAGGAGGACGGCGTCGAACCGGTAGTCGCGCCCGTCCCAACTACCGGCGGTGGCCAGCGCGCGATCGGCCGGGTAGACACCGAGCGGCAGCGCCATGGTTCGCACCGCGACGCCGGGGACGGCGGCCTCGATCGCGCGCAGATTCTGGACGAGTTCGCGCTGCACGCCCGCGCGGTCCAGCCTGCCGAGGTTCGCGTGGGTCGCGGTGTGCGCGCCGATCTCGTAGCCGTGCGCGGCCAGCCACGGCAGTGCGCGCGGATCGCCGCCGAACGGGTCGTTGTTCACGTAAAACGTTGCGGTGGGCCGGAAATCCGGATACCGCGCGCCGAATTCCTGGAGGATGCCGACCGCGCAGTCCGGTGTCGGCGCGCCGCCGTCTCCGAGGGTGAGCTGGCTGCGCGTCGAGTCGTCGAAGGTGAGCACCACCGGATGCGTACCCGCGGGCAGGTCGAGATGCCCTGAGCGGTAATCGGATACGGTGACCGGTCGGTAGCCCTCGCGATGCAGTCGTTCCAGTTCGGCGCGGAATTTGTCCGGGGTCTGGTCGTATTCGCCGAGTGGGTCCGCCACCACCTGGTGGTACATCAAGATCGGCACGACGCCGAGCTCGTCGGCGTCGATCGGCGCCGGAGCGGGCGCGGCCTGCGGCGCTGCGCTGCTCGTTTCGGCCGGTGGCCGCGACGCGGGCGCGCCGCAGCCCGCGATCAGGAAAACCATGATCGCCGAGCAGATTCGGCTGCCGAGCGCGAACGGACGCGTCATCGATCCAACAATAGCCGCGCGTCGCGATTTCGTTTGCGCGATAGTAATGGCATCGACGAACGAAAGTTGGTGCGCGCGTTGCTCGAACGGATCCGGCGGACAGGGCGGCACTCCAGGACGGTTGGCCGGCGCGGGCGGCCCGGCGGCGGCAGACACCGTTTGACGCTGGCCACGCTGACCGCGGTGTTGTCGCTCCTGGTCGTCTCGGTGGCCGTCGGTGCGGTCAGGGCCGAGCCGGAGCGGCTGCCGGTGGCCGGTGTGCCGAACGGGCCGGTCGGTGCGAAAGCGTTGCCGGGCTTGGATATTCAGGTTGACGCGCGTGGCAACGATCCGCATGCCGTTCGCCTGACGCTCGACGGCGAACCGGTGAGCGGCCGGGTGGACGGGTCGGTCGTCCATTTCCAGCCCGGTTATCTGCCCGACGGCAAACACACTCTCGCCGCGACCATCCCGCCGCGCGGCTCGCTCAGCTTCCTGCGCACCGGTCCCGGCGTCACCACGACGTTTACCGTGCAGAGCAAACCGCCCCGTCTGGACCAACTCCAGCCGGTCACCGCGCTGTCCTACCGGCATCCGGTCACGGTGCGCGGCAAGGCGATCGGCGCGGAGCGGGTGAGCGTCGGCGATCAGGTCGCCCGGGTGAGCGAGGACGGTTCCTTCGAGCTGACGCTGCCGCGGGCGCCGGTCGGCGCCCGGCTGGTGGCCGTCGACGCCGCGGGAAATGAAGCGGCACAGGATATTACGGCGACCGTCACGGTGCCGCCGATCAAGGCGGTGCATGTGACCGCGTATGGCTGGGCCGACGACGGGCTGCGCGAAGGGGTGCTGCGGCTGGCGCGGGCGGGCCGCATCAACGCCGTACAGCTCGATATCAAGGACGAGGACGGTGTGGTCGGCTACGACTCGCAGGTGCCGCTGGCCCGGGAATCCGGTGCGGTCGCGAGCATCTACGACGCGCGCGCGGCGGTCAAGCAACTGCACGACCTCGGCCTGCAGGTGGTCGGCCGGATCGTCGCCTTCCGCGATCCCACCGTGGCCGGATGGGCTTGGCGCTCAGGGCATCCCGACTGGGTAATCCAGAATCCGGCGGGGCAGCCGTACGCCAGCCATTACGGCCCGATCGCGTTCACGAATTTCGCTCGACCCGAAATCCGCAGGTACAACACGGATCTCGCGGTCGAGGCGGCACGGATCGGCTTCGACGGGATCATGTACGACTACATTCGGCGCCCGGACGGGAACCTGTCGCAGATGCGTTTTCCCGGCGCGACACAGGAGCCGTCGATATCCATCGCGGATTTCCTGCGGGACAGCCGCGACCCGATTCGCGATGCGGGTGCCTATTTGAGCGCCGCCGTCTTCGGTATCGCCGCCACCCGGCCCGACGAGATCGCGCAGGATATTCCGGCGATGGCGAAGAGCCTCGACTATGTGTCGCCGATGCTGTATCCCTCGCACTGGAACGCGGGCGAATACGGCGTGGCGAATCCCAATGCCCAGCCCTACGACATCGTGTACCGCGCACTGGCCGATTTCACCGGGAAACTCGCCGGCACCGGCGCGAAACTGGTGCCGTGGCTGCAGGATTTCAGCCTCGGCGTCGATTACGGACCGGCTCAGGTGCAGGCGCAAATCGCTGCCTGCGCGGCGGCGAATGTCGACAGTTATTTTCTCTGGAGTCCAACGGTCACATACCATCTGGATTGAATTCGCCGAATTCCGCCGACGCGCTGAAACGGCACGGCCGAATGTGGTACTCGTACAGCGTGGATGGGACGCCGTTCGGGCGGTACCGGTTGCTCGAGCTGCTCGGCGCGGGCGGTATGGGGCAGGTCTACCGGGCATACGACACCGAGACCAGCCGCACCGTCGCGCTGAAGGTGTTGCCGCGTGAATTCGCGCACGACGAGATATATCGCGAGCGGTTCCGCCGTGAGGCGCGGGCGACGGCGCGGCTCACCGAGCCGCATATCGTGCCCATTCACGCGTACGGCGAAATCGACGGACGGCTGTTCCTGGATATGCGACTGGTCGAGGGCGCCGATCTCGGGACGCTGCTCGCGGCCGAGGGACGGCTCCCCGCCGCGGTGGCCGTCGAACGGCTCGGCCAGATCGCCGGTGCGCTCGACGCGGCGCATGCGGCCGGACTGGTGCACCGGGATGTCAAGCCGTCCAACATCCTTGTCACCGCGGCCGGGTTCGCGTACCTGATCGATTTCGGTATCGCGGTGGCGGCAGGGGACAGTGCGCTGACCACCGTCGGGTCGGCGATCGGCACCTTCGCCTATATGGCTCCGGAGCGGCTGACCGGCGGCGTCTGCGATGCCCGCTCGGATGTGTATTCGCTGAGTTGTGTTCTGTACCAATGCCTTACCGGTGTGCAGCCGTATCCCGGCGGCAGCGTCGAACAGCAGATCGCCGCGCACCTCTCCGCACCGCCGCCGCGGCCGACGGCGGTGGATGCCGGGCTGGTGGCATTCGACGCGGTGATCGCGCGCGGGATGGCCAAGGATTCGGCCGCGCGATACGACTCGGCGGGTGAGTTGCTGGTCGCGGCCGGTGCGGCACTGGAAGGAGCTGCGGGGCCGAAGTTTTCGCGAACCGGACCGACCAGGGTGAACCCGGCGGGTGCGTGTGCCGCGCCGGAACCGGATGCGGCGCGGCCGAAATATAAGTCGGCCGGGCAACGGCCGCAGGGGGATCGGCCGAAACCTGGTTCGTCCGAACAGCGGCGGGAGGCAGCACGGTCCGAACACCGATCTCCGGCGGATCCGCCGAAACCTGCTGCGAGTGACGGAGAATCGGTGGCCGCCCAGCCGGGATCGCGGGACCGCATGAGTACGACCGTGATCGTCATCGTGCTGATCGCCCTCGTCACCGGCTGGGTGCTGTACGACCACTACTCGAATCGCGCGCACACCTCGAATCCCGTTCCGAGCGTTACCGATTCGCCGACCACCGAATCGCCGCCGTCCGGCGTGCCGACCGCGCCCCGGCTGGGCTCGCCCGGTTGATCCCGGCGGAGTTCAGGCGGGGATCTCGAACCGCGCCGAGAGCCGGTCCGCCAATGCCGTCAGCATCGGTGAGCATCCCGCGTGCATGGTGAGCGCGGCCAGCTCATCGCCCCTGGTCCGGCCGCGATTCACGATGACAACCGGATGTCCCAGTTTGGCGGCGTGCCGGACGAATCGCAGCCCGGAGAGTACGGTCAGCGACGATCCGGCGACCAGTAGCGCATCCGCCGACTCGACGACCGCGTATGCGTCGGCGACTCGATCCTTCGGCACATTCTCGCCGAAATACACGATGTCCGATTTGAGCATGCCGCCGCAGCGCGCGCAATCGACCATCACGAAGCCCGTGGTGTCCGCGACCACCGCGTCGGCGTCCGGCGCCACCTCTAGGCCCTGTGTCGAAGTCCCATCCGGCGCCTCCACGGTCCAGCTCGCCGCCTGGCCGCGTTGTCGTCGTCGCCGATACAAACCCGGTATCGGCTCCTCCTCCGCCTTGCCA
>NZ_JAIRBR010000010.1:0-291915 GCF_020361265.1 Nocardia sp. JCM 34519.1 | reverse complement strand
GGGGGGGTTTCATGACCCCCGCCGCACACGCCCCTCGTTGGACGGCTCTGGCTCACCCTGCGCGTTCGCGGTTTCTCGTTTCGTACCTTTTTGGGGGGGCCCCCCCCCCACACCCCGCCCGGCGGGGCTTCGCCCCCCGGACCCCCCTTCAAGGGAGCGCGACGTGGCACTTATGCGGCGCCAAGTCGGTGTCTCACGTCGTTGTCCTGTCCAGATGTTGTTGGCGCAGTCCAGATTTGGTTGGCATGCGGCTGGCGCTGTCCAGGTGTAGTTGGCGCGGCTGGGGCGTGTATTGCGGGTTCGGGGTGTCCTGTGCCAGTCAATCGTGCTCTGTGCCAATGAATCTTGCTCATGCTGACGGTTCTGCCACCGCAGTTCGCGCGTCATCTCGTATCGAGCGGGGACTGTGGCCGCTGCTGCGCAGTGCGCCCGGTTATCCGGTGGATGTCAGTTGACAGTGGAGGCGGAGAATTCCGCCGAGGATCTGTTGTTCTGGTGGGCCGGTGATGGTCGCGGCCGGCTCCGGGCTGACCATTGCGACGGGCGGCAACTGCGGGAAGAATCCGGACGAGACTGCGGCGGCAGCTGTTTCGGAGGGTGGACTGGATGATCAACGTAGATCCGTTCGACGGCTTGGCCGCCGAGTACCAACAGGTGGACCAGGTGCTGGCTGCGTTGAAGCCGCACGAGTGGAGCGCACCGTCGGCGGCGGCCGGGTGGACGGTCGCGGACACGGTGCTGCATCTGGCTCAGACCGAGGAGTTCGCCTTGGCATCGGTCCGCGGGACCGACGCGGATATCCCGCGGCGCGGTGAGCTCTCGGTCGACGAAGCAATGGACCTGCTGGTCGCGGCCGAGCGAGGGGCCCCCGGGTACTGAACTGCTAGAGCGCTGGCGGCGGGCATCGGCCGCGACGCTGGCCGGGCTGCGTGCTTGTCCGGAGGGTGCCCGACTGCATTGGGTCACCATTCCGTTGTCACCGCGCACCTTGGCGGCGACCCGCGTCGCCGAGCACTGGGCCCATCTGCTGGACATCACAGAACCGCTCGGCATGAAATATCCGGACAGCGACCGGCTTTGGCTCATCGCCCGCCTCGCCCACCGCACTTTGCCGTATGCCCTTGCCGCGTCCGGCACAGAGGGTGGTCCGGTGCGCTGCGAACTCGTCGGTCCCAGCGGCGACCTGTGGGTCTTCGGCGACGACAACGCCGATTCGGTGATCCGCGGCTCGGCGGGCGAGTTCTGCCGCGTCGGCGCGCAACGTCTTAAACCCGAGGACAGCGGCCTCATCACGCAGGGCCCGCATGCTGCGAAGGCCCTGCAATTGGTCCGTAACTACGCGCTCTGAACAGACCCCGACGCCATCGACCTTCGTTCAGCGAACGGCAACGCCGCCGAGAACGAGCAAGATCCAATGGCGCCTCGCCCTAAGTCGTTGGCGGAGTTCGGGCGTTGCCTCAGATTCCGGTTCGGGAACGGACAGTCGTTTCCGGTGTGTCGTAACTGGTTGTGCCGCATGATGTTCGGCCGTGGTCGACGAGTTGTCGCGGCGGTTGGTGCTGGATGAGTTGTGGGTGTTGGCCTAGCCTTTGTTGCCGAGGTTCGAGCCACGTCGCCAGGGCGGGGGCACTGCGCCTGTTGAGGAGCGGGCGGTGTTCACTGCGGTGGTGTTTGTGCTGACCAGCGGTTGTGCGTGGCGGATGCTTCCGCCGTCGTTCGGGGCCACTGTGTCAACGGCGCATCGGCGGTTCACCGCTTGGACCGAGGCCGGTTTATGGCGTCGCCTACATCGCGCGGTGCTCGATGAGCTGGGTAGTCAGGGCTTGATCGACTGGTCGCGGGCGGTGATCGATGCGGCGTCGGTACGAGCGAAAAAGGGGCTCTATGGCGGGGCCGAGTCCGGTTGACCGCGGCAAGGCTGGTTCGAAGATCCACGTGCTCTCCGATCGCGCCGGAATCCCACTGGCCGTGGGTATTTCGGCCGCCAACACCAATGACGCCGACGCGCTCAGACCGCTGGTGAAGGCGATACCTCGCCTTCTTCGCGCAAGATGATTGGACGACCGCCGCAGATGGCATGTTTTCGCCGACGAAGCAGGCTGAGCTGAAAGTCGGTACGAGATCGCCGGATCCGGAGCAGTGCGTTCCCTCCCTCGGCGCGGGCGACTACGAATTCCAGGGAAAACGTTGGTCGCCGCGCCAGTCGGTATGGGCGCTGCAATCGTTGAGCGACCGCCGGGTTCTCGCCGCGCTGGAGGGAACGACGCTGGAGTGCTGGCTGCCCAGCGGCGAGCAGGAGTGGTCGATCTCCGGCGACGGCAGGCAAGTCGTGGTGTCGCCCGACGAACACTCGGCGTCGGTGGTATCCGACGCGCCGCAACTCTGGGTCGCGGGCGAAGGATGGCAGCGGCGGCCGCGAGTCGTTGAACGCATATCCCTCGAAAGTGGTGTGCCGATAACAGAATTCGCGCCCGGACATCCGGTTGTCGCCGCGAGCACCGTCGACGGCTGGATCGCCTTGCGCGACAGCGACCACTCGAGCCGCGGCGCTGGACCGGACACCCAGCTGATTTCCCCCGAGGGCGATCTGGTCGCAGAGGTTCGACTGGGCCGATACGACCTGTTCAACCATTGGTTCGACGTCCGCTACGCACCCGAATTCTATTTCCTGCGAGGTGATTCCGACACCGAGCCGCATCTCGGGAAGTGGATCGTTGCCATCGATCCGCGCGAGGGCGCGCACCCACGGGTGCGGCGCTTGTTCCCGCTGGAATGGGATACCCGCCGCGACAAACACCTCTTCGGTGGTCCCGGACTGTACGTGCGCGACGACCTCGGCACCGCGATAGTGCACGCCGGACAGGTCCATGACGGGCGAGGGCTGTTGCCCGGCAACACCTTTGTCGTGCGGCGGCGTCTGCCGGACGGCGAAGCGGAGTGGGTCTTCGCCGCCGACGTTCCCATCACAGCGCTGGAAATCGTCGAAGACCTGATTCTCGCGGGCCTCAGTTCCGGCGAGATCGTCGCGCTCGATTCCGCCGACGGGTCCGTACGCTGGCGTCAGGCACTCCGACTCGGCGTGCATCGAATCGCCGTCGAGCCACTGTCATTGGCCTACACCGGCTATCGCGTGATGATCGGGACATTCGACGGCCGCATCCTCGACTGTTCGCTCCGATCCCGGATAGCAACCGGCGAGGTCGTCACTGCACCCGATCCTGATCTCCCAGCGTCGTATTGGGTTGAGATGCAAGCGAATACGCAGTGGTGGCAGGAACGGTTCGAGCCTTTGCTGGACAGCCTGCGCGACAGGCTCGATGCTCACGGCCGACGCATCGATCAAGACGTCACACGGTCGATCGAAGAGCTGTGGGAACATGCCGGCGCCGAACTCGCGGTCGACACCTTGGCCGCATCCCTCGCGAACGGACAGATCACGATAACCCCGACCGAACGCGATTTACTCCACGAACTCATGTACAAGATCGAAAACCCGAACCCGCTGTTCTCATACCTCGTCCGCCGCGATGAGGTGATGGCCGCCCTCCACGTAGCCGACGACACCGGTCGTTGACGGATCGGGCACCGAATAAGGCCGAATTCCATGCGGCACAAGCCAACTCAGTATCAGCGCAGGCTGCCTGCAGGTGCTGGCACCGACTTCGCCGGTGGCCGAGCCCGGAACGAAGGCACCCGCGTGAGGCTGTTAGGCTGCGACCGCGCTGGTTAGTCTGTGTATCGCGCAAACATGGGGGCTCAATGGTCGATTTCGCCGTCGATGTATCCAAGCTCGTCGGCTTCAAGTTGGATGTGCAAGATATCGGTGCCAGCGGGGTCCGACGATACGAGAGGACGATCCCTTCGACCGGACCGATCAACCTGCCCGGTGCGCACGACAGCCGAGACGGCGACAGGAGTGACCCCACCCGATGATGCATCCGATGCGCGGAATACGGCGAGTGAGGCTGGCCGGCGCTCTCGCCGGTCTGATTACTATGATGGTGGCCATGATCGGCTGCGGGGGCGAACACCGGGACGCGGACCAGCGGTCGCAGGTGACCCCAACTTCGTCGGTCGCCGACACCATCAGGGAGGCCGCTGAATTCGGCGGAATCGTCATCCCACAGGGCGTCACCGTTCTCGGCGCTCGGTCGGAGAGTGGCATCGACACGCTGTATCAACTGGCGCTATCCACCGATCAGCAGGGCCTCACCCTGCTGTTGACCGCATCGAAATTCTCGGCGCAGCTGAACAAGGTGTACCGGGTCACCGAGACCACCATCGCGGGGCCGCCGCTGGACACCTCGCCATCGATCCTGCAGTCCGAGGACATCTACCGACACTCGGACGGCAAGTCGGTACACCGGATCGTCACCGTTGACGAGCGGGACGTATCGAATCGCTACGTCCACATACAGCTGTTCGACACATGATCGATGTACTCGGTCCAGAACGAGGATCGGGGAAGCCCGCCAGCCATGCGGTCACGGTCGCCGAAATCAATCGGCTCACGCCGCTCACCCAGCGCTACTACCGCGAAGATCGCGAGTACGACGAATATCTGTGGGACCGGATCGGCTCGCGCCGGGTTATTAGACGCGTGCCCGCTCCTGCGACCTGCCGACCCGGTCCGCATCGGGTCAGGCGGGAAGTAGTCGGCCCATCGAATGGATTTCGTTGACATCTCCGCCGGTTATGAACGACCAGGGTGCGGTGAAGAAGCCGTTGTGGCCCCAGCTCGCACCCCATGAGTTCTCGATGGTGACACCGTTCGCGTCGTAGCCGACGATGGTGACCTCGTGCCCGCCGAGGATTCTTTCCCGGGGCGACGGATTGTATTGATAATTGGTGGCGTCCAGATTCTCGAAACTTTCCCTGACATCGAATCCGAAGGGTACCGGCAGGCCAGACGCGATTGCCTGTTTGATGTTGGTGACGATATCGCCCTTGGTGAGATCCTTCGCTCCGGATAGTTTGTAGTGTGCGGCGTTCGCGCGTTCCGCGGCATCGGGTTGGGTCGTGTAGTCGAAATCGCCCTGCCAATAGTCGGATTTCGTGTCGATGCCCTGCTGTTGTTCCAGCGGCAGCGCGACGCCCGCATATGTTCCGGTGTCGTTACCCTTCGCGATCTGCGAGTAGATGTACATCGGTGCTTGCGGTCCGCCGCCGATCTGCTGCTCGTTCATCAGAATGCCGTATCCGGTGTAGCCCGTAGCCCAGGTGACACACGATCCGACCGGCCCCTGATCGCCCGCGGGTAAAGCGAACCGTTGCAATGAATACGAAGCGGGCGGCGCGCCCGCCGCACCGACGTCGACCGGCAACGCGAGACCGACGGTCGTGTCGCGGCCGAGACTGTCGTGCGCGGCCCCGCGATCGAGCCCGAAGGCGTGATGTTTCACCTCCGGCGCACCCGGTTCGGCGCCCGCGGCGCCGTCGGCGATGAGTCCGGCCGCCACCGCGAGGACGAGCGCGGCGGATAAACGCGAATACTGCAAGATTCCTCCTGACGACGACAGACCTGCATGATCGGCCCACTGCGGAGCGAAATGGGAAGAGATCCTTGACCGATCCAACTTCCGAATGGAATGAGTCGAGAGTGTTCCAGACCGGCGGCGCTCCGGTCAATATAGAATCTCCGTGAATTTTATGATCCGGTGCCGAATACAATCCGCGATAAAGAAGCTTGTGCAAAATGCCAGTCTGCTGGGGTGATTCGAGCCGTTCGAGTTGCGCTCACTTCGGATGTATGCATAATTTCGGGCATTTCCGTGGAAAGGAGGCGGTGTGCGACCGAAATGGAAACTTCTTTTCAACGTCATCGCAGTATTCGTCGTCAGCGCATCCGGCGGTATCGCGAGCGCCGATCCCGCGCGCCCGCACGGCCTCGTTGTCACCCCGAATCTGCCCCCGGTCCCGGAACCGCGAATCTCCGTATCCGGCGCACGAATCCTGCCGTACTTCCAGCAAATTCAAACGGAGGACCAATGGTGCTGGGCCGCCAACGGATCGTCCATCGCCACCTACCTGAATCACCCTATCGGCCAACGCGAATACTGCGAACTGGTGCACGGCACAACCGCCGAAGGCTGCCCCAACGCGGCGGCCTCGCTCGAACAGATCGCCGCGGCCTTCCGGAAAATCGGCTTCACCGCCGCGGTAGGCGCACCGCTCTCGATGACCCAGGTGGTCACCGAAATCTCCGCGAACCGGCCCATCCTCACCGGCATCGCCTGGACAGCGGGCGGCGGGCACGCACAGGTCATCTACGGCTTCGACGCCGACGCGGGCACCATCACCTACGGCGACCCCTGGCCCACCTCGCGCCGCAGCGTCACCCGAACCCTCGATTCCTACAGCCGGAATCCGGACTGGGTGTGGTTCGGCGAGGATTACGGCATCGTTGCCGGATGAGCCAGTGATCGTGCTGCGCACGCTGGACGAACTCGGGCGTTCCCTGACGGCCGAGGAGTACCCGGCCGCCAGGGACGAGATCGCGAATATCGAACTGCGGGAACGGATCTACGACCCGGACGTAGCCTGATCGGTCATGATGAGGTGACCGGTGGCGTGCCTGTCACCCCAACAGTCCCAGAAGCTCGACGGCCGAGCAGCCGCCTCTAAAGCGGCCGTAAGCGGGTTCGACTCCCGTCTGGGGCACCACCGCGAGTGTCCGCACCGTCGCTTCGGTGCAGGCCGAGTACTCGGTCCTGGTTCATGAATGAATTTGGTTCAGCCCCATCGCATTTCGCCCTTGACGACCTTGGCACCGAGCTCGCGGTCGGGGCGCTGTCGGGGCCACTGCCACGGTGTTGGACAATGACGCGGAAGGTGAAAGCCGACGGCTGCTGACACGGCACGACCCTGATCGATGAACATCTCACCGAAGGGATCCGCATCATGACAGTTGAGCTTTTCCGGCGTGGCCTGGCCATCGCGGCATGTTCGGTCGCGGCCATACTTCCCGCTATGCCGCACGCCGGTGCGGATATCGTCGGCATCATCGTCTACAACACCGGTAATGAGGGGCCGGTGATGGGCTGCCCGCAGACGATCATGGCGGGCATTACGAATCCGGCGGGCAGCCGGTACGAGATCACCGACAACGGAATACAGTTGCAGCCGGTCACCCTCGACGCGAACAGCGACCCGCAGGTGCTCTGGACGCCCGGCAACGTCGGCTGGCACGCCATCGAGGTGCGTCAATTCGCACCCGACGGTCAGATTTCGGTGGGAAGACTCGATATCGAGGTGCATCGGGTCGGAATCAACACCGGCAGTGCGTGTTTCGTGAACGGCGTACCGTTCCTTATCAACCCGCGCACCGGTTCGTTGTTCACCTGATGCGGAATCACCGTGCCAGGCAACGGATTCGACGTTTCCGGGCAGGTCAGGGGAGTGGGCGCAGGCTGATCATGGTGCGGGCGGAGGTATAGAAATATCGGCCGCCGCGGTGCGCGGTGAGGTGGCCCTGGTCGTCGAACGTGTGCGGTTTGTCATTGATGGCCAGGAACGGAATATCCCAGACGGTCTTACCTGTTCGTAGGTCGATCGCCCGCAGTCCGTCGGTATCGATGAATACCGCGCGGCTGCCGTCCCAGTCTCCCAGCGAGGGGAGCCGGTCGTCCCGGAACTGCCAGAGCCGGCGCCCGGTGTGCATATCGAGACCAGTCATGGTGCGCGCCATGAGATCTTGCAGCAGTGCGGTATCGCCGAGTACGGCGATCGCGGTGCCGCTGAGCGATTTGGGATCGGATGTGGTGGACCGCAGGTCCGGGCTGGTCCATACCAAGGCGCCGGTGCGGCGGTCGTATGCGCTGTCGGCGAGCAGGATCGGCACGGAATCGTCGGCGGGTGCATCGATCGATATGCGGTGGGTGATATTTCGGTCGGTGCTGGCAATGGTGCGGCCGGTGCGGTCGATGAGGTCGGAGCCGATGACGCCGTTATGGCATTCCGCTCGGATGCGGACGACCAATGCGGGGCTCATCGTGCTGGTCTCCGAACACGGGATCCGTTCGGTGGTCCAGGTGGGAGCCCCTGTCGCCAGATCGAATCCGATGCCGTTCCCACCGAGGCCGAGAACGCCCTGTCCGTGCGATACATCTATCGAGCCGGAGCTGTCTGCGTCGGCGAAGGTGCGTGTCCAGAACGCGTCGGGATTCGTGAGGGTTCCGGCGTGCACAGACAAGTCGTCGGAATAGGAGTCGTAGTCCTTCTCGGTCACGTACAGGTGATCGCCCATCGCGGCGAGGCCGAGGACATCCCAATCGGTCGGCGTCCGAGTGACGGATCCGGTAGCGATGTCATAGCCGATCAACGCGGGCTTTCCGCTGGCGCCCCCGAAGGTATGGCAGACCAGACGGCCGTCGACGGGAGCGGCCGCGCAGCGGTCCAAATCGGGGGCAGGCGTCCGCCAGCGGGTGGTGCCGGTCGCGGCGTCGATACCGAACAGCTCGGGATTGCGCAGTTCGCGCGTATCCCCGTTCGGGATGCCCAGCACGGTCAGCAGGGTGGCGCCCGCGTCGACGAATCCTATTGTGTGCATGTCGGATTGGGTGCCATCGGTGGGATCGCGGAATCGTGCGCCCGCATGCCCGTATGTGGTCGCGGCGTCGAGCGACCAGCCGAGGCCAGGCGCAGCGGCATTGGTACCCGTGATCTTGCGTGTGGTGTCGGCCGGTTGCAGGATCACGACGACCGCGCCGATGGTGGTGATCAGCGCCGTGGCGGCGGCAAGTAACAGGTTGCGCAGACCGGGAATTCGGCGCATCAGGACACCTCGAGTCCTGGCGTCAGCGCGATCGCCTCGAGCTGGTCGTACGTCAGCGGTGGCGTCCCGGCGGAGGATATCGAGACCCACGAACCCGAGGCGTAGGTAATGATCACGGTCCTGCCGGACTTCATCGTCGAATTCGGTTCGCTGCCGGAAACCCCGTACTCCTGATGCTGGACGCTCACCCCATTCGGCAGTTGCCGGGTGGTTCCGTGTTCCTCCTCGTCGCCGTCCGGAGGGCGCGTACCGATCGCGATCGATAAATCCGAGCGCTCCTGCCCGGCGGTTACCCGGACCATCTGGCACAGCCCGTCAACGGTGCCGGTAGGACGGGGAAAGCCGAAACCACCGGGGTGCAGATCGCCGAGTGGCCGGTCGAGGGCGAGTCCGTCCAACGGGATTCGCGCCAATACCGCGTTCAGTCGGGTGGCCGTGTTCCGGTCGATGCTCTTGCCGGAACCGGAAGCACTGCAGCCTTGGGGTGGTTCCGGCGTCGCGGGTGGGGCCGGTGTGGTGACCCGGAGTTGGGGTGCGGAAGTAGTCATCGTCACCAGCTCATCGATGGTCAATGGCACACCGCCGGAGTGGCCTTTCTGGTCCGGCAGGGAATCGTTGGCCTCGGCTCTGACGACGGTGCCGTCGGGCAGGTACGCATCGACCGTGCGGGTACGGGTGCGCGTCGAGCCGACCTCGAACCAGCTGTCTCGGGTGTCGGCGACAACGCCGTCGGCAAGATGCCGCCGTTCGTCCAATGATCCGGCCACACACGGCGGCGGAATCGGGCGGGTCGACTGCCGCACCGTAACCCATAGTGAGCCCGAGAGATCGCCACGAACCACGGTGGCGTCCGCATCGGTGGTGCCGTCGGGCAACTTGTCCGGTTCTCCGCTCATTATCGGGATGGGCCGGAACACCAGTGATTTCTCGATTGGAGCGAAGGCAATTTCGACACCGCTCGGTAGGGCGTTCCGCAGCGCCTGCGTCATCGCTTCGGCTTTGGCGCCGGTGAACCATGGATAGGCCGGATTGTCATAGGTATACGGCATCGTGCCGACCACACCGTGCAATCCGCCTTTGGATGGTGGCTCGACCGTGTCACAACCCGGAATCGTCACCGGGTAGGTCACCGGCGGCTCGACGACCTTGGCCGGTGGCGCTTCGGACGTCTTCGGAATCGGTTTCGTCGTCAGCTCGGGCTCCGGTTTGTGCAGCAACCCGGCGACGATCACACCGGCCGCCACGATCGCCAGGCAGGTCAAACCGAGGGTCCACCCGGAGACCGCTCGTGATGGCCGCCGCGTATCCTGCTGGGCGCCATCGGATTCCGCCTCGGGCAGCCGATCCTCCACAATATCCGTCCTGTCGAGCCGAACAACAGCAAAACCTTACAGCGCAGACTGTTTCGATATTCCCAACAGTGGGAAGCCTATATCAGGCGCCCGCGGGCCTGCCGATAACGGTCGACGGCCACGCCCTGTCGTCGATCGTCAGCCAGGGTTCGACCGCCGCGGATGTCGGTGGCACGCCGGTGAATTCGCGAATGTCCCGAATGAGATGTGACTGGTCCGCATATCCGCCCTCGATCGCCGTTCGCGCGGGTGAATGCCCCTGCACCAGCCGATGCACCGCATGGTCGAAGCGAACGAGTTTGGCGGCGCGTTTGGGTGTCAGCCCGATCTGGGTGCCGAAGCGCGACCACAACCACTGGCGGCTCCATCCCACCTGGGCGGCCAGTTCTTCGACCCGGAACCGCCCACGGCCGACCATGATTCGAGACCACGCCCACGCGACCTCCGGATCCATCCGACGGTCTTCGCGGTGACGTCGCGCCAGCATCGAGTCGACCAGCGCGAATCGCTCCTGCCAGCAGGCAGTCTCGTGTAACCGCTCCCGCAGACGGACCGCCTCGCGACCCCAAAGATCCTCGAGCCCAACCATATTCCCGCTGAGTTCGGCGAGCGGAAATCCGAGCACCGCGGCCGCGACGACCGGCGACATGCGCACTTGCACACATTCGAGTGTGTCGACCCGCGCCGGGGCCGCGTTCCCGCCCAGCCCCCAGACCAGGCTGCCCGAGTGGCTGCGCCCCGCCGAATCGCGAATATCGAAACTGCGCTCACCGAATTCGACGACCAGCGTGACGGCCGGATGCGGTATGGCGCGCACCGATTCGGGTCCGTCACCGCGAATCCGGAACCCCGCCATATCGATGCCGCGCAACGCGGACATCCGTGACGGTCGCGCGATTTCCCAGCTCACACCGCAAGTCTATGTCCGATGACATTTCTTCAATACGAATCCCCTTGCGCTGCAGCAGCGTAGTGGTGTCACCGATTACCGAAGGAGCTCTCATGCGCGGATATCCCGCCGCCGCACTGCCGAACCGACGACACCGCATCGCCCGTATCGCCGCCGCCATCGTATTCGCGCTGGTCGGCGGTAATGCCGCGGCCGTCGCGACCGCCGACGCTGACTCGTCCCGCGAGCAGATGATGGACCTGCCCGGCGGCGCGATCCACGTGGTCACCACCGGCACACCCGATTCGCACGCGGTGGTCCTGATCCACGGGCTCGCCGCCTCCACCTCCTGGTGGGATCCGATCATGCCCGCGATGGCGGGTCGCTTCGTCGTGCGAATCGACCTACTGGGCCACGGCAAATCCGATAAACCCGATACCGGCTACAGCATTCCGGAACAAGCCACCCGAGTCGGTGCGGTTCTCGACCGGCTCGGTGTCGACCACGCGGTACTCGTCGGCCACTCTTCCGGCGGCTATGTCGCCACCGCGCTGGCCGAACAACGCCGCCCCCTCGTCAGCGCCATCGCACTCGTCGACACCGGCCCGCGCCTCGACGCCTTCCTCGACAACGGCCCGCTGGGCAACCTTCTGTTGATTCCCGCCATCGGCCAACCCCTCTGGTCCATCCTGCCCGCCCCCGCCCTCCGCTACGCGATGAGCAGCGCCATCTCCCGAGACGTACAAATCCCCGACCAACTTGTCGCCGACTTCAAGGGCATGACCTACCGCAGCCTCACCGCCAGCTCCGCAGCCTCCGACACCTATCTGCGGGAGCGCACCGAACCCGATCGCCTCACCGAAATCGCCCTTCCCACAATGCTTCTCTACGGCACCCAGGACCACCGCTGGCAGCCGTCCGCCTTCGCGGACTACCGCCGCGTCCCGGCCATCCGCATCCAATCCCTCGACTGTGGCCACAGCCCCATGCTCGAAGATCCCGCCGACACCGGACCCCTGCTCCGCGACTTCACCGACCGATACTGAAGTATCAGGTCGGCTGGATGCCCAGGTTGATCGAGGCGTCGAGTCCGTCGGCGAGCGAGTCGGGATTCACCGGTGTCACGGTCAACATCGAATCGGCGCCGCCCTGCTGGGTGTAGATATCGTCCTCATCGTTGTGCCAGCGGCGGAAGTCGTGCTGGTTGTACGGATCGAGGGCGGCGACCTGCTCGGTCAACGATTCGTCGAAATACAGCTGGCCGGTGTGGATATAGCTGCTGCCGCCGTTGGCCTTCACCTTCACATGTATGTGCACGGCCCGGCCGACATACCAGCCGGGGAAGACGGTGCGGAAGGTCGCCGTGCCGTCGGCGCCGGTGAACTGGACGCCGCGCAGGAAGGTTCCGTCGTCCGGGGGCGGCGGCATCGGCGGTCCGTCCGGACCGTTGGGCGGCTGGTCGGTGAACCGGGAGTAGAAGCCGAAGGCATCACAGTGCCAGACCGCGACCATGGCATTGACCATCGGCGTGCACGACCCGACATCGATCAGCGTCAGCCGCAGGTTCACCGGGAGCCCGGGCTTCCCCTCGGAGATATCGCCGCGCACCGGCTCGTTGTCGACGAAGTACGGGCCTTCGATTTCCTCTGGTGAAAGTATCGTCGAACACGACAGTTCGGCGGGCGCGGTGGTCCGTGCCCCCGAGACGGCGCCGGTAACCACGGACGCCGCGACCGCCGAAATCCCAGCAGTGCCAAGCACTCCCAAGACCTGTCGCCTGTTCGACCGAAATCCTTTATCAGTCATACAGTCGAACCTAGAAGCACCACGCCGCACCGACGATGCTTCCATTTGGGGATTCTTTACGTCCCAGGGAGAAGGCGGCACTGGGGAACCCGATTCGCGTCGATTCAACCGACGGGCGGGGCGGGGATGTCGGCGACGGGGAGTTCGAACTCGGGGTCGGCGCCGTAGGGGTGGTCGATGACGAATTTCCAGGTGCCGTCCGCTTGCTGCCGGACGACCTCGATGCCGTTGTGGGACAACTCTATCGGTGCGCCCGCCGTATCGGTGCCGGTGATGATCCACTGGCTGCGCAGCAGTGCGATATCGCCCGCGCGCGTTACGTGGTGGACGATGATCCGCATGGTGGGGGTGAGGTTCACGTAGCGGGCCATGGCCTCGCGGATGCCCTGGTCGCCGGTGGCGACGGTGCCGCCGTCCTCGGCCAGTCGGCGCACGCCCGCTCCCGCCTCGTAGAGGGAGCAGGCGCGTTCGAGGTCGCCGTCGTTGAACGCGTGCGCGAGTTCGTAATCGACCTGTTCGGGTTGGTATGCGGGCATTTCGTCGAATCCGTTCTGATCGGCGGCGAACCGGGTTGCCTTGTGCGAGTAGGAGATCGGGCCGCGACACACGTTACTATATGCGTGCGCACGCACGCAAATGTTGCCTGGTACGCGAAAAGCGTTGGAGCGCAATCAGACACCACCTCGAAAGTATTGCCGCACAAGGCATCAGCGCGGCGGCTCGACCCGAACCAATCCGGACTGGAATGCGATGACGACCAGTTGGGCGCGGTGGCGGGCGCCCAGTTTCGACATCGCGCGCTGCACGTGCGTGCGAATGGTGAGTGGACTCAAGAACATTCGTTCGGCGATCTCCTCGTTGGACAGCCCCTCGGCGACCAACTCCACGACCTCGCTCTCCCGAGCCGTGAGCGCGGTCAGCGTATCGGCGGTGACATTGTGCACCGCGGGGCGGGCGAGGAAGTGGGCGATGAGTGTCCTTGTGGCAGTGGGGGACAGCAGGGCATCGCCTGCGGCGATGGTGCGGATGGCGCTCAGGAGTTCTTCCGGGCCCACGCTTTTGCCGAGGAATCCGCTCGCCCCGGCACGCAGCGCCCTGGCCACGTATTCGTCGAGTTCGAAGGTGGTGAGGATGAGTACCCGGGTGGTCTGCAGATCCGGATCTCGGCAGATCTCCTGGGTCGCGGCCAGACCGTCGAGATCCGGCATGCGGATATCCATCAGGACCACGTCGGGTTTCGTCGCGCGCGCGAGATCGATTGCCTGCCTTCCATTTCCGGCGACGCCGACCACCGTCATATCGTCGGCGGAATCGATCAGCATCCGGAAGGTGCCCGCCAGCAGCGCCTGGTCGTCGGCTATCACGACGCGGATGGTCATCGTCAGTTCTCCTGCCCGCGCGGTTCCAGCGGCAGTCTCGTCGACACCTCGAAGCCGCCGCCCGGCCGGGATCCGGCCAGGAATTGCCCGCCGACGGAGAGGGCTCGCTCGTTCATGCCGATCAGGCCGAATCCGGCTTCGCCGGGCTGCTGCGCGCCGTCGGCGTCGTTGGTGACGGTAATCGTCAGCAGCGAAAGCGAATAGGCCAATCGGACCGAAACCGCCGCCGCCGGAGCGTGTTTGGTGACGTTGGTCAGGGCCTCCTGCACGATTCGATAGGCCGTCAGATCGACACCGGGGGAAAGTTTTTGTGGCTCACCGACCACCGACAGCGAGACGCGCAATCCCATCTGCTCGAACGAGGCGAGCAGTTCCGGGAGGCGGGACAGTCCCGGCGCCGGTTCCAGCGGAGCCTCCGGATCGTCCTCGCGGCGCAGCAGTCCGACCGTCGCCCCGAGTTCGCGCAGCGCCGACGCGGTGGTCGCGGCCAGCTGATCGAGAACCTGTTGCGCCTGTTCGGGTTTGGTGCGCACCAGGTACGCGGCGGTGGATGCCTGCGCGTGCGCGAGCGCCATGTGGTGGGCGACGATATCGTGCAGTTCGCGGGCGATGCGGACCCGTTCCTCGGCGACGCGGTGGCGCGCCTCGTCCTCCCTGGTGTGTTCGGCCAGTTCCGCCCGCGCGCGCATGGCGGCGAGATAGTTCTTTCTGCTGCGCGACATTTCGGCGAAGGCGCCGGCCAGCAGGAATCCGGCGACGAGGGTGACCCGGCCCGCGCCGAAGAGCGGGCCGGGCCGTAATACCAGGGCCGCGGTCAACAGCACGATCCCGGCGAGCGGCGGGTAGACGTACTCCGAATCGCGATCAGCCCGCCAGCCGACGGAATACGCCGCGACGAAGGTGGGGCCGACGAGCGGCGCGGAGATGTCGTACCCCATCGCCGCGAAGACGATGCCGCAGCCGGTGGTCACCGCGAGCACGGCCCGCGGGCGGCTGCGATGCCACAGCAGCGCGACGGCGGCGATCGCGGCGACCGGAACGACCGAGGGGGAGATGGGCCGGACGATTTCGGGTGCGCGGCCGTTGGTGTCCAATGTGCTTGCCAGGAGCGCGATCCCGCACAGCGCGACCGCGAGGGTGATGTCGACCAGCCGCGGATGACGTTGCAGCGGCTGCCACAAGTCTCTGGACATCGGCTCCCTTCCTGTGCACCGAAACTAAGGCCTTCCCCGCGCTGGCCGCATCACTCGTGGGCGGATACGAGTTCGCCTGTCTCATCGGGTGTGTCGAGATCGCGCAGACTGTCGCCCTCGATATCCACGTTGGGCAGGATCCGCCCGAGGCGGCGCGGCAGCCACCACGCCTTGTCGCCGAGCAGTGCGAGCACGGCCGGAACCACCGACATGCGGACGACGAACGCGTCGAACGAAACCGCCGCCGCCAGGCCGATTCCCATCATCTTGATCATCGAATCGCTGGTGCCCGCGAATCCGGCGAAGACGGCGATCATGATGGTCGCCGCGGCGGCGACGACCTTCGCGTTGTGCCGGAATCCGGTGACGACGGCCGCGGCGGGAGATTCGCCGTGCGCGTAGGCTTCCCGGATCCGGGTGACCAGGAAGACCTCGTAATCCATTGCCAGGCCGAATACCAGGCCGATGAGGAATATCGGCATCAGGCTCATCACGGGCCCGGTCGCCTCGACGCCGAGTTGATCGGCCAGCCAACCCCATTGGAATACCGCGACGATCACGCCGAGCGCCGCACCCACCGAGAGCAGGAAGCCCAGGGCCGCTTTGAGCGGAACCAGCAGTGATCGGAATACGATGATCAGCAACAGGATTGCCAGCCCGACCACCACCGCCAGGTAGGGCAGCAGCGCGTCGGTGAGCTTCTGCGACATGTCGATATTCACCGCGGTCGACCCGGTGACCAGCATCCGCGCCCCGGTCTCCGAACGCAGCACGCCCGACTCGGCGCGCAGGGTGGGCACCAGATCCTTGGTCGCGTCGGCGGTCGGCGATGTCGCCGGTATCGCGGTTAGCACGGCGGTGTCACCGGCCTGATTGGGCATCGGCGGGGAGACCGAAACGATTCCCTTTGTCCCCGTGAGGAGTTTCGCCGCCTCGGCCATCGCGGCCTTCGGGTCGGCCGCGTCCTTCGCATCGACGACCACCGTGAACGGTCCGTTGGCGCCGACACCGAATCCCGCCGCGAGCGCATCGTATGCGCGGCGCTGCGTGGTGGAGGTCGGTTTCGTCGCATCGCTCGGCATGCCGAGCGTCAGATCCCGCACGGGCAAGGCGAGCGCGCCGAGCCCGGCCACCGCGATCAGCAGCACCGGGATCGGCCTGCGGATGACGAAGCGTGCCCAGCGAACTCCCAAGCCGTCCTTGGTGTTTCGGTCCGTGCGGGTGCGGAACCCGCGTGGCAGCACCGCGTTCTGGAGGAAGCCGAGGAGCGCGGGCAGCAGGGTCAGCGCGATCAATACGGAGACCAGCACGGTACCCGCCGCCGCCGAACCCATCTTGGTGAGCACGGGCAGACCGACCACCGACAGTCCCGCGAGCGCGATGACCACGGTGAGACCGGCGAAGACGACCGCCGACCCCGCCGTGCCCACCGCGCGGCCCGCGGCGTCGACCGCGCAGTGCCCGGCGGCGCGCTCGGCCCGGTAGCGGGAGACGATGAACAGCGCGTAGTCGATGCCGACCGCGAGCCCGAGCA
This sequence comes from Nocardia sp. JCM 34519.1, assembly GCF_020361265.1. Classification (NCBI taxonomy): domain Bacteria; kingdom Bacillati; phylum Actinomycetota; class Actinomycetes; order Mycobacteriales; family Nocardiaceae; genus Nocardia; species Nocardia sp. JCM 34519.1. The sequence goes on along the minus strand of NZ_JAIRBR010000010.1, from coordinate 274,989 downwards.
TCATGGCCAGCATGCTGGTGGTGAACGACTGGCCGAGCGTCACGATGGCGGCGACGCCGCAGCCGATGCCGACCAGCGCGGTGATGAGCGGAAGTCCCGCCGCCGCAAGGGATCCGAAGGTGATGAGCAGCACGACCGCTGCGACGGCGACGCCGATCACCTCGGTGGGGCCCATCTCGGGCGGCGCTTGCAGCACCGTGCCGCCGAATTCGACGGTGAGCCCGGAGGCGCGGCCCGCGTCGCCCGCCTTCTCTAATACGGACTTGGTCGCGTCGGTGATGTTGTTGCTGGCGGCGTTATAGCTGATGCTCGCGTAGGCCGTCGTCCTGTCCTGGCTGACCGTGCCCGCCTGGAACGGGTCGACTGCGCGTGCGATCTGCGGTCCGTGCGCCACATCCGCGACCACCTTGTCGACCACCGCCTTGTTCTGCGGGGCGGTGATCTGCTGGCCGGGCGGCGCCGCGAAGACGATTCGCGCGTCCGCGCCATCGGATTCGAGTCCGGGGAAGCGCTGATCGAGCAGGTCGAATGCCCGCTGCGATTCCGTGCCCGGCATGGAGATCGCGCTGTCGGCCGCATCCGGCGATCTGGCCGCGCCGAATGCCAGCACGGCCAGCAGACCCAGCCAGAACAGCGCGACGATCCGCCGTTTCTCGAAGCAGAACCGGCCGAGCCGGTTGAGAAAGGTAGCCATGGGCTCGATGATCTAGCCGCGGCCCGGTAGTCGTCGTCATACAGGTGCAGGCATTCGGCCGTACTGAAGATGCAGTAGTCGCTATCGACTGGTGAATGCGCCACCGTTCACATTGATTACCTGCCCGGTGATATGCCGGGCGCCGGGCGAGGCGAGAAAATAAATTGTTTCCGCGATATCCGAGGGCGCACCGGCTCTGCCGGTCATCGTGCGGGAGATCAGATAGTCGATGCGGTCCGCGGTGAGTTTGTCGTGGAAGAATTCGGTGTCCTGAATATATCCCGGTGACACCACATTCGAGGTGATCCCGCGCGGGCCGAGTTCGCGGGCGAGGTCGACATTCCAGGCCGCCACCGCGGCCTTGGCGGCGCCGTATGATCCGGCGCCCTGGTCCGCGGCGATCGAGCCGATATGAACGACGGTCCCGCCGGTGGCGAGACGGTCGCCGACGGCATGCGTGGTCAGCACCGCGCTGAGCACATTGGAATTGAGGTTGGCCAGCCATCGGTCGGCCAGCGCGTGCAGCCCATCTCGCGGCGTTGTGGTGAAGTCGGTATTGCCGCCCGCATTGTTGACGAGGACGTCGATTCGGTCCGGCAGCTCGGCGACGGCGGCGGCCAACTGGTCGGGATCGGTATTGTCGCAGGGCAGGGCGTGCACGTTGTCGCCCAATGCGGCAGCGCATTTTTGCAGAATCTCTTCGCGGCGTCCGGTGATATATACTTCGTCGCCTTCTTTGCTGAATCGGTCGGCCACCGCGTAGCCGATCCCGGTTCCTCCGCCGGTGACCAGAACGGTGCGAGTCATAAGTCCTCCAATCGATCTATTTAGGTCTAAACGCTAGTAGCGTTCAGTGCTGAACGTCAACCGGTTTATCCTTGTCGGCATCGAATGAGGAGGTACTTCATGGCGCTCGCATCGGACACCGGCGGCGGTTCCGATCCGGACCCGGTGGACGAGATCGCCGAGGCGTGGCAGCGCGAACGGCCCGGCACGCCCACCGAGTCGATCGGCATCGTCACCCGCGTCTGGCGGCTGGCCAAACTATTCGGCGAAGATCGCAGAAGGGTTTTGGCGGACGCCGAAATCGATTCGGCCACACTGGATCTGCTCAGTGTGCTGCGCCGTAGTTCGCCGCCCTACACGCTGACCACCAGGGAACTCGCCAAACGGACCCTGGTCACCGCGGGCGCGATCTCGCAGCGGGTGGCCCGCGCCGAAAACGAAGGTCTGGTGCAGCGCCGTCCCGGCCCGGACGGACGAAGCGTCCTGGTCAAGCTGACACCGGCGGGGCATCGGCTGGTGGAGCGCACGGTCGACCGAGTGCTCACCAGAGAGGTCGAACTCTTATCCGGCCTGAATCCGGAACAGCGCGGCCGGCTGACCGAGCTGTTGACGATCCTGCTGCACGATGTGCAACGCCGCCGCGACGACCGCGGCGTCTCCCACGTCGGCGATCCCGCCGACCTCTGATCAGCCCACGGATTCGGCGGCCTCGATCACCCGCCGCAGCGTTCGCTGCGCATCGGCCAATTCCGTTGCCCGCTCATCCAATTCGGCCAGCCGGGTGCGCAGCGTCGACACGATGCCCGGGCACGGGCGCAGCGAGCCGTCGCCCAGCGCGCACGGCAGTACCTGCTTGATCACCCGGGTCGGCAGGCCGGCGGCGAGCAGGGCGCGGATCTGGTGCACCGTGTGCTCGGCGGACCCGTCGTAGTCGCGGTATCCGTTGGCCTGCCGCTGCGCGTCGAGCAATCCGGTGCGCTCGTAATAGCGGAGCTGGCGCTCACTGGTGCCGGTACGTTCGGCCAACTGCCCGATCAACACCCGCGCAAATCCCTTCGCTTGACCTTGCCACAATGTCAAGGTTCAACACTCGGTCGGCGGTCGTATTCCGCAAACCGAACCAACCCGGAGGATTTCGTGATCATCGACGCCCACAGCCACGTGCACGAGCCGGTGCGCGACCACATCGCACTGCTCGACGAGGCAGGTATCGACCGTGCGGTGCTGTTCGCCACCCGCCCGCATCCGGAGCGGGCCACCGATCTGGCCACGTTCCGGGACGAGATGAGCGTGCTGGCGACCGCGCTGGACGGGCGCTCCGATCCGGAGAGTTTCCGCACGGCCTGGCGGGAATTGGATGACGCGCTCGCCGCACACCCCGACCGCTTCATCGGCTTCGGGACGGTCCGGCTCGATCTGGCGCCCGACGACATCGAGGAGTACGTCGCGCGTGAGGTGGCCGGCCGCGGCCTGCGGGGCATCGGCGAGTTGACACCGCCGCCGGGCGCGGCCGCGCGCATCGAGCCGGTGCTGCGCGCCGCCGCCGACCACGGCGGGCTGCCGGTGGTCGTGCACGGTTACGCCCCGACCACCAACGACGATCTGCACACGCTGGCCGAATTGGCGCGCCGCTATCCGGTGCCCCTGGTGATCAGTCAGGCGGGCGGGGCGAACTGGCTCACCGCCATCGAACTGGTTCGCGACACCCCCAATATGTATCTCGAATTGTCAACCGCCCCGGTGATTTTCGCGGTGAAGCTGGCCATCGCCGAACTGCCGGAGCGGACGTTGTTCGGCTCGGACGCGCCGTACGGCGATCCGCTGATCTCCCGCACCACGATCGAACGGGTGACCACACCCGGTGCGGTCCGCGACGCCGTACTCGGCGAGACGTTCGCGGCGCTGCTGAAGCTCTGAACCCTCAGTCGCGCACCGGAGTTCGCTGCCCGTCCGCGCGCGGCGAAACGCTCGGCATGATCGTGGTCGGGTAGGCGTCGCGCAGGCGGTGCCGGGCGGCTGGGGTCGCACCGATGTGGTCGAGTCCGAGCAGTGCGGCGCCGAGAACCGGTGGGGCGACGACGATCCGGGGCTCGGCGAGCGGTGCGGCGGCGGCGAGCCGGGCCGTGACATTGTCGATCAACAGCGGTTGCCTGGCGGCGAGCACACCGCCGCCGAGGACCACCGGTGTCGGCTGATCGAGCAGTTCGAGCCTGCGCAGCGCCACCAGCGTGAGCCGGGTGATCTCGTCGGCCTGCCGGTCGACCAGCCGCAACGCCGTCGGATCGCCCGCCTCGGCGGTGTCGAAGAGCACCCGCACCAGCTCGTGCAGGCGATGTTCGGCGAGCTCGCCGAGATGGATCGCCTCGGCCACCGCATTGGCGCCCGGCAGCCCGAAATACGTTCCGATAGCGGCGGATAACGCGGTCGGCTCGCCCCGGCCGTCCTCGGCGCGGGCCGCGTGCCACATGGCCGCGGTGGCCATACCCGAGCCACCGCCCCAGTCTCCGGTCAACGCGCCAAGGGCCGGGAATCGCGCGGTCCGCCCATCCGGTCGTAGCCCGACGCAATTGATGCCCGCCCCGCACACCACCGCCACCCCGTGCGGTCCGTCGGTGCCCGCGCGCAACAGACCGAAGGTGTCGTTGGTGACGGCGGCCGTCCGGCCCCACGGCTCGGACGCGATGGCGGCGTGCAGCCGTTCCTCTTCAATTGGCAAGTCCACGTTGGCCATACAGGCGCTGACCCGGGTGGTGAGCAGTCGTCCCGGCCGCAGCCCGGCCTGTTCGGTGACGGATTCGACCAGCGGGCGGATGCCGCCGATCGCGCGTTCGGCGCCGTCGCGGTACGGGGCGTAACCCGCACCGCGGGCGGTGGCGAGGACGGTGCCGTCGAGCGCGACCAGGGCGATATCGGTTTTGCTGTTGCCGCCATCGATCGCGAGGACGCCGGGAACCTGCTCGTGCCCACCCGTCATCCGACCGCCACCCCCCGTCGAATCATCATCTGCTGCCCGTTCGATTCCGTTGGGGCCGGGCATGATTCGTTCATGCCCAGGCCAGATAGGCGCGATTGTGGGCGATGAGCTCATCGGTGAGCCGGTCGGCCGTATCCAGCTGACCGACCAGCGGGTGCGCCAGCAGCGCGTCGAATACCCGGTCGCGCCCGCCCTCCAGCGCGGCTCGCAGCGCCAGCTCCTCGTAGGCGGCGGTATGCGCGATCAGTCCGGCGAAGAGCGGTTCGACCGGCCGCTGCGGCAGCGGGCGCACCGTGCCCGCGTCGACCCGCGCCTGCACCTCGATAACGGCGTCGTCGGGCAGGAACGGCAGCGTGCCGTCGTTGCGGGTGTCGACGACGTGTACGCCGCCGCCGGTGCCGAGCAGCGCGCCGAGCAACTGCACCGCTGCCTCGGAATAGTATGCGCCGCCGCGTTTTTCGAGCAGCGCCGGTTTGGTGTTCAGTGCCGGATCGGCATAACTGTCCAGCAGTTGTCGTTCGATGGCCGCCACCTCCGCGGCCCGCGAACCCTTGGTCCGCGATTCCGCGACCACCGCGTCGTGCTGATAGAAGTAGCGCAGGTAGTACGACGGTACGACGCCCAGCCGTCGGACGAATTCTGTTGGCAGCCGGATATCTTCGGCGATCTGCGCACCGAAGTCGGCGAGCAGTTTCGGCAGCGCCTCCTGGCCGGTCTCCGCGCCGGGCCGATCGAGCAAGGTGACCCCGCGCTCCCAGGTGAGATGGTTGAGGCCGATATGGTCGAGCCGGATCAGCTCGGGATCGACGCCCAAGTGCCGCGCGAACTTTCGCTGGAATCCGATCGCGACATTGCACAGTCCGACGGCTCGGTGCCCCGCGTTCTGCAGCGCGCGCGTGACGATGCCCACCGGATTGGTGAAGTCCACGATCCACGCCTCCGGGCAAGCGGCACGGACCTTTTCGGCGATATCGAGCACAACGGGCACCGTGCGCAGCGCCTTGGCCAGCCCGCCCGCGCCGGTCGTCTCCTGCCCGACACAGCCGCAGTCCAGCGGCCAGGTCTCGTCCTCGTTGCGCGCGGCCTGCCCGCCGATCCGCAGCTGTAACAGCACGGCGTCGGCGTCGCGCACGGCGTCCACCGTCGCGGCGGTCTCGATCCGCCCTGGATGCCCCTGCGCGGCGAGGATCCGGCGGGCCAGTCCGGCAACGAGTTCCAGCCGATCGACGGCCGGATCGATCAATACCAGCTCGCCCACCGGCAGTGTGTCGGGCAGCCGCGCGAAACCGTCGATCAATTCCGGGGTGTAGGTGGAACCGCCGCCGACGACGGCGAGTTTCAGTGCGGACATCAGCCTTTGACCCCTGTCAGTGTCACGCCCTCGATGAAGGCCTTCTGGGCGAAGAAGAAAAGGATGATCACCGGCGCCATCACCAGCAGCGTCGCGGCCATGGTGAGATTCCAATTGGTGTGGTGTTCGCTCTTGAACGACTCGAGGCCGTAGCTGAGCGTCCAGGCGGCCGGATTCTCGCTCGCGTAGATCTGCGGTCCGAAATAGTCGTTCCAGCAATAGAAGAACTGGAACAGCGCGACGGCGGCGATGCCGGGCCGCGACATCGGCAGCACCACCCGCAGCAGTGTGCGCAACGAGCCACAACCGTCGATCCTGGCCGCCTCCAGATATTCGTCGGGAATGGTGAGCAGGAATTGCCGCAGCAGAAAGATGGAGAACGCGTCGCCGAAGGCCAGCGGCACGATCAGCGGCCACAGCGAGCCGGTGAGGTGAAACTGCTTGGACCACACCAGATACATCGGGATGACGGTGACCTGCGGCGGCAGCATCATCATCGAGATCACCGCCATCAGCGCCAGATTGCTGCCGCGGAAGCGGAATTTGGCCAGTGCGTAGGCCACCGGGATGCTGGACAGCAGGGTGAGCGCCGTGCCCGCCGTCGCGTAGACGAGCGTATTGCGCCACCAGGTGAGGAATCCCGGTGTGCGCCAGACCTTCACGTAATTTCCCCAGTGCCATTCGGCGGGCAGCAGGTCGGAGGTGAGGGCCTGCCGGTCCGACATCACCGAGGTAAGGAAGAGGAAGACAAACGGCATCAGGAACAGCAGCGCGGCGGCGATCGCCAGCGAATGCGTTGCCACCCAGCTCAATACGTCGCGGCGGTGCGCGGTCGTCGGCTCCGCCGGGGGACCGGTCACCGGGGCCGGGCGGGTCGTTGTCAGCGTCATGACTCAATCTCCTTGCAGGAAGCCGGATCTGCGCCGCAGCAGCAGCGAGGTGAAGGCCATGGAGATGGCGAACAGGAGTACCGCGACCACGCATGCGGAGCCGGTGTCGAAGCGCTGGAAGCCGAGGTTGTAGATCATCTGCGGCAGGGTCCAGGTGGACCCGTTCGGGTAGCCGGGCTCGAAAGCCTCACCGCCGCCCGCGACTTTGCCGCTGGCCACCTTTCCCGCGACGATCGCCTGGGTGTAGTACTGCATCGTCTGGATGACCCCGGTGACCACGGCGAACAAGACGATCGGCGTGATATTCGGCAGCGTGATGTACCGGAATCGCTGCCACGGCCCGGCGCCGTCGAGTTCGGCCGCCTCGTACTGTTCGCGCGGCACGTCCAGCAGTGCCGCCATGAAGATGACCATCAGATCGCCGATGCCCCACACCGCGAGCATGGTCAGCGCGGGTTTGGACCAGTCCGGATCGGTGAACCAACCCGGTTGCGGCAGACCGAGTTCGCCGAGCAGATGATTGACCGGACCGGTGCCGGGATTCAGCAGGAAGGCGAAGGCGATGGTGGCGGCCACCGGCGGCGCCAGGTAGGGCAGATAGAACACGGTGCGGAAGAATCCGAGCCCGGTCTTGATCTTGGTGACCAGCAGCCCGATGCCGAGCCCGAACACCACCCGCAACGAAACCATCACCAGCACAAGCCACATCGTGTTGCGCAGCCCCTGCCAGAAGAACGGATACTTCCCGAGCACGTAGTTCCAGTTCCGCAGCCCGGTGAAGGTCGGCGCCGAGAAGCCGTCGTATTTGGTGAACGAGAAGTAGACGATCGAGATCAGCGGGTAGACGAAGAAGACGCCGAAACCGATCAACCACGGCGCGAGGAAGGCGAGCGTGCGCAGCGCGGAGCGGCGTCGCCTGCGGGCGAGTGCGGTGGCCATCTCACTTCGCCTGTGCGATCGCCTCGTCGACTTCCTTTGCGGTAGCGGCCAATCCGGCCCGCAGATCGGTCTGCTTGCCCGACTCGTAGTCGTAGCCGAAGTTGCGCAGCGAGATCTGGTAGGCGCCGCCGTTGATGCTGGCCGGGGTGGTCGAGGAATTCGGGTTCTTGGCGATATCGATGAAGGTCTTGAAATTCGGATCCGCCACCAGGTCGGGGGAATTCAGCGCGGCGTTGGTGCTCGGCACATTGTGGATGGCGTTGGCGAAGCGCACCAGCGCGCCGGTGTCGGTGGTCAGATACTTCACGAACTCCCATCCGGCCGTTTGCTTCCTGCTGGATTTCGCGATGCCGATGATGGTGCCGGTCTGGTACCCGCGGCCGTAGGTGTCGGCCTGGTCGTCCGGCACCGGGAAAGGCGCTGTGGCCCAATCGAATCCGACCTTGTCATCGGCCAGCGACGCGGTGCGCCACTCGCCGTCGAGTGACATGGCGACCTGACCGGTCTCGAACGGGTTCTTGGCGCTGAACTCGTCGCCGAAGGTGGTGCGGTACTTCTCCAGCTTCTCGTAGCCGCCGAGCTTGCCGATCAGGTTCTTCTGCCAGGTGAACATCGCGGCCACCTTCTGATCGCTCGCGAGATTCGACTTCCCGTCCGAGGCGAAGTATTTCGCACCGTACTGGCCGAGATAGTGCATCGCCGTCGTCTCGTAGCCGTGATAGTTCGGCATGAAGCCGAGCTGTTTGTAGCCATCGCCGTTCGGGATGGTCAATTTGACTGCGTCGGCGTCGAATTCGCTGAACGTCTTCGGTGGTGCGGTGATTCCGGCGGCGGCGAAGGCGGCCTTGTTGTAGTACAGGCCGTAGGTGTCGCCGAGCAGCGGCAGCGCACACTGATCGCCCTCGAACCCGCTGTACTCGAGCATGGCCGGGGGAAAGGTCTTGGCCGGATCTATATTGTCCTTGCGCAGCAACGGATTCAGATCGATCCACACATTGGCGGAACAGAATTTGCCGACCTGATCGGTGCTGAAGGAGGAGACCACATCCGGTGCGTCGGAGCCGCCCGCGCGCAGCGCCTGCTCGATCTTGTCGTCGGATACGTTGCCGACCAGCTTGACGTGAATGTTGGGGTGCAGCTTCTCGAACGCGGCCACATTGTCCTGGATCGCCTTCACCTCGTTGTCCTGGCTCCAGCCGTGCCAGAACGTGATGGTGACGTCCTTGCCGGATGCCGAACCGTCGTCACCGCCGCCGGAACTCTGCCCGGTACATGCGGTGAGCAGCACGGTGGTGGTGCATGCGGTGAGCGCGGCGAGGGTGCGAAGCGTTGGTTTGCGCATGTGACGGATCTCCTGGTGCGCGCGGCACCCGATGGGTACTGCTGGGCGGAACTGGTGGTGCGGGGTCGAGCAGAACTAGTGGGTGGAGAAGACGGTGTCCCGCGCGGTCGCCGCGGCCCGCTGTAGCGCGCCGTGCAGGACCGACGATCCGGGAACGGTGCTGCAACGCACCTCGGGCCGGGGCATGGTGAGCTCGGCGAGCGCGTCCTGTACCAGTGCGCGCAACGGCTCCCCGCCCGCCCTCGGCACCGCACCGGACAGGATCAGCACCTCCGGATCGACCACCGAGACGATCGCGGCCATGCCGAGGGCCAGGCGGTCGGCGAATTCGGCGAGGAAATCATCGCCGGCGCCCGGGGTCTCGACGGCCTTGGCGACCGCTTGGGCGGCCGTCGGCGCGGTCAGCCCGTGCTTGCGGGCGAGCGCCAGAACCGCTGGGGCGCCTGCCAATTGCTGGAAGCCGCCGGAATTCTTGCGCCGCACATCGTGCACGATCGGCGCGCCGGGCAGCGGCATATAGCCCACCTCGCCCGCGCCGCCGGTGAAGCCGCGGTACAGCTGGCCCGCGATCACGATGGCCGCGCCGACTCCGGCGTCGGCCCACAGCAGCACGAAATCCTCGCAGCCCTGGGCCGATCCGTGGATCTGTTCGGCGACGGCGGCCAGGTTCACGTCGTTCTCGATCATCACCGGCGCGCCGATGGCGCTCGTCAGATCGTCGAGCAGGGTGGGGGAGTGCCAGCCCGGCCGGTGCGCCGCGTACCGCAGCCTGCCGGTGGCCGGGTCGAGTGCGCCCCCGATGCCGATGACCACGTCGCTCAGCGCGTCATCGGCGAGTCCGGCCAGCTTGACCGTTTCCGAAACGGCCTGGGCCACATGGGGAATGGTTTCCGCGGCGGCCCAGCGCCTACTGCTCACGCGGTGTTCGGCGAGGGTGGTTCCGGTGATGTCGGCGACGGCGATCCGCACCTCGGTGTTGGTGACGTCGAGCCCGGCCACATATCCGGCGGCCGGATTCACCTGGTACAGCTGCGCATTCGGCCCCGGGCCGCCCGCAGCGGTGCCCACCGGCACTACCAGCCCGGCTGCCTCCAGGCGGAAAAGCAGTTGTGACGCAGTGGGTTTCGACAGGCCGGTGAGCGTGCCGAGCTGGGTTCGGGAGAGCGGCCCGTTGGCGAGCAACAGTTCCAGTGCGGCGCGATCGTTGATCGCGCGCAGCAGGCTGGGCGGCCCGGCGAGGGTGTGTCGCGTATTGGCCACTGCCGCCCTCCCTCCCCATCCCCTGCGATGGATTATTAGGAAAGTTTCCAATTGTTTGAGCAGCGACCGTACGCCTACCCGACTGGGCTGTCAATCACCCGCCGGTGGGGTCGGAAATTGTTGCCGCCCCAGCAAATTCGCAACAAACTCAGGGTGGGGCGGATCGGCGGTCAGCTACGGCCGAGCGCGCTGGCCAGTTGGCTCTTGGTCATCTTCGAACGTCCCTTGATATTGCGTTTCTTCGCCTCGTTGTAGAGCTGATCGCGGGTCGGGCCCTTGGGTCCGCCGCGCCCGGATCGCAGACCGCCCCGCCGCTGCGGCGACATATCCTCGACCGAACTGCGGCTCGCCGTCTTGGACTGCCCGGATTGCGCGCGGTTCTTGTTCACCGTCCGCGCCGCGATCTCCTTGGCCCGGCCGGTGCTCGCGCCGCGTTTCGCGGCCGAATCCTTGATGTGCTCGTACTGACGTTCCTGTTTGTTGGTCCATTCCTTCGGCATCACACACCTCCTTGCGCAGCGGATACCCGGCAACGAGCCGGGTACGCAGCGCGACAGCGCGCAGATCGGATGTGATGCGGCTTACACTGCGTTAGGTTGCTGCACTGTGGCTGAATGGAGAAGCGTCACCTGAGCGGCAGTGGTGACGGCAGCGGAGTCAGGTCAGTGGTTCGGGAGGTTGTGGTCGACGCCGAGGGGTAGTCCGTGAGCGAGCGAGCCATCGATACAGCGCATGTCACGACCGAGCGCGGAAGTGGCTTGGGCGTTGGTTTGCGGCTGCTGCGGGCCTGGTGGGGCGAGGGTGTCGACTATCGCTGGGTGGTCGGCGCCATCGAATCCCGCTCCGCGCTGGGGGTGCTGAAGTTCGCCATCGGGTTGTGCGGCGTGGTCACACCGATCATGAGCGTGCTCATCGCGGTATCCCCCGCGGGCCCGGAGAATTCGGTCGCGCGGACGACGCTGTGGTTACTCGCACTGGCCGGCCTGGTGTGGGGTTTGCGCTGGTGGGTGCTGCCGTGGCCGGGCGAGGCGGAATCCCTGCTGCTGATCGCCTCCGCCGACCTGTGCGTCACCGCGGTCTCCGTGCTCAGCCCCGGCCTGGTGGTGCGGTCGGTCGGGATGGTGCAGCTGCTGATCGTCGGGGTGTACGTGAGCGCCTTCCACTCTCCGAAAGTCCTTGCCGCGCACACACTGTGGTCGATCGCCACGGCGGTGACGGTGTCGGTGCCGCTGCTGACCGGCGGCGACGCCACATCGGCGGCCATCATGCTGCTCGGCATGGCGATGGCGGTGGTGGTGCCGCCCGGGCTGCAGTTCTGCTACTGGGTGCTGCGCAGCGATATGCTGTCCGATCCGCTGACCCAGCTCTGGAACCGGCGCGGTCTCGACTATCACTCGGCGATCCTGCTCGGACGTCCCGGCGCGCTGCCGATCTGCGTCATCATGGTCGACCTGGACCGCTTCAAAGCCGTCAACGACACGTTCGGGCATTACGCGGGCGACGAGGTGCTGGTGCGCACCGCCGCCCGCCTGCGCGGCACCGCGCCGGCCGACAGCGTCGTCTCCCGGGTCGGCGGCGAGGAATTCGCGATCGTGCTGCGCGCCCCCGCCGCCGGTGCGGTCGAGGTCGCCGACCGATTGCGCCGCGCCGTCGCGGGCCCGATCGGCTCCATGTCGGTCACCGCCAGCATCGGCGTCGCCCGCGCCGAGGTCCGCGAGACCGGCCACCGCTACGGGCAACAGTTGATGCGCGAGCTGATCCGCTCCGCAGACAGCGCGATGTACCGGGCGAAGCAGCGCGGCGGTAATGCCGTGGTGGCCGACGATTCGGTGGTGTTCCGGGCGAGCGGCGTCTCGCGTTAGCGTTCCCGCCAGGGATGCTGTTGTTCAGCTTCGGGCGTAGCCGATCACATGTGCTGGAAGCTGATCACTGTGCGCGAATCGTCAAAGGTTCGGGCGGTTCTGTACCCAGTGGAATCCGATGCTTCGTTGGGGAAAGGTGTCGGGGTCGATTCGGTCGAGGGTGATCGTCACCTGATGACCGTCCAATTCGCCTGTGAGCACGGCCTTTTCCGGTGCTGGTTGCTGGAATAGCAATGTGGTCGGCGGTGTGCCTGTGGTGAACCGGATTCGATGGTCGGCGGCGTCCACGTCGACGGGAACGGTTACCAGGGTATCGTCCATCCGCTGGTAGGTGATTACCTCGGGATAGTCGAAAACAACCTTTTTCCAACGGGTTTCGTCGGTGGTGAGCGGTGGCGCCGGCCGGCCGTCGCGGGTGTACTCCGATACCGACCAGATGCCGTACAGCGGAGGTTTGGGGCGGTCGGGCCCACCGGTACGCCACGCGTGCCAACCGCCTTGCACCAGCGCCACCGTGGTCCAGATGCCGAGCGCCGCCTGCGCCAGCGCCGCGATACGCCGGGATCTCTTGCCTTGGAACGGATACGGCACATCGGAAGGACCGGTGGTGCGGTTCAGCAGCAGTACTCGCGTCAGCCGCCGCGCCTCGGGCGCCAACAGCAGAAGTGACATCAGCAGCAGGTGCGAGGACGAAATCTTTTCCGGCACATCGAAGGTCATGTTCAGCACGAAGATTTGAAGCGTATCGATCATGGCCAGCAGCGCGCCGAGCAGCGCGGTCCGCGGTATGAAGAGCAGGATCGCCGCGGCGATTTCCGCGGCGCCGAGCAGCATTTCGTACGGTCGCGAAACACCTACCTGCGACCACAGCACTGCCATCGGCGTGAAATCAGCGTACGGGGTGAGCAGCCTGGTCAGCGACGGCTGCGGCATCTGGGTCGGAATCGCCTTGGCGAAGCCGAAACTCAGCATCTGACCGGCCAGCGACAGCCGGATGCCGAGCAGGAACCAGCCCGCGAGCGTGCGATAGTGCGTGCGGCGCCGGTCCAGTACCGACCACACCGCGGCTCCCGCCACCGCCACCACCAGGATGCAGAACAGCAGCACCCAGAAGATGATCTGATCACCGACACCGTTCGAATACAGCTGTGCGGTCACGCCGAATACGTGCTGGCTCACCCAGTTCAGGGCGGGCTGCGATTTCCGGATGGGCCAGAGCGACGCGTACTGCCCCAGTCGGCGGCCGAACCATCCGGTGAACACGAACACGATCGGCGGAGTGAGTAGGCAGAACAAGCCGAAGTACAGGAAGCAGAATCGAAAAGCGATGCGGGTGAACGGTTTCCACCGCACCTGATCGAGAGTCACCGCGGCGGCTCGGGCTTCGGCCAACGACGCGCCGGTCACTTCCGCATCCTCGGATCGTGTGCGGGGTCGGGATACATGGGAGGGCAACCATATTCGCTCGCCTCCGGGCGAAGTTCGTAGTGCCAGGGCTCGTTGCGATAGATCTGGCACAGTCCGTAGTCCGCGCCGTGCTCGGATAGCCACACCCTGGCGTCGAAGCCGAGATCGACCGCATCGCCGGATACATGCGCGGATGCGTCGGCGGTGGCGACCCACCGGGCGGCTTCGGCCTCGGAGCCGTACCTCGCGACCGCCGCACGGCGAAGTCGATGCTGGTAGGCCGGAGAACGCCATCCGCTGTTGACGTAGAACCGGATGCCCGCGTCGGTCGCCGCCTCGCGCAGGGCGCGCAGCAGTGCCGGATTCAGGTTGGCTATGGCGGGATATTCGTCATCGAACACCGTGACGCCGCGGGGGATCGCGCCATCCGCCACGGCAATCCTACTGCCGCGCAAGGGTATCCATGACGAGCGGTGGACGCAGGTTTTGATGATGGTCGCGACCACGCCGGTGGGTCTGCGAATTGTCGCGGTTGTCTGACTCATGCTGCCAGTCAAGGCAATGCGGTGTTGCCCGCCCGTATGTGATTTTCGGTATGCCGACGATATGCGCGCGCTCGTAGCATCCGGATATGCGAGTCTTGGTTGTCGAGGACGAACCCTATATGGCAGAGGCCATTCGCGATGGTCTGCGTCTGGAAGCGATCGCGGCCGATATCGCCGGTGACGGCGACACCGCACTGGAACTACTGAGCGTCAACGCCTACGACATCGCCGTCCTCGACCGCGACATTCCGGGACCCTCCGGCGACGAGATCGCCCAACACGTCGTCGCCTCCGGCAGCGGTATGCCGATCCTGATGCTCACCGCCGCGGACCGGCTCGACGACAAGGCATCCGGATTCGGACTCGGCGCCGACGACTACCTCACCAAACCGTTCGAACTGCGCGAACTCGTGCTGCGGCTGCGAGCCCTCGACCGCAGGCGCGGTCACCGCAGGCCACCGGTGCGGGAGATCGCGGGCCTGCGGCTGGACCCGTTCCGGCGCGAGGTCTATCGCGACGGCCGCTATGTCGCGCTCACTCGCAAACAGTTCGCGGTGCTGGAAGTCCTGGTGGCGGCGGAAGGGGGAGTCATCAGCGCCGAGGAACTCCTGGAGCGGGCGTGGGATGAGAACGCCGACCCGTTCACCAACGCCGTGCGCATCACGGTCTCGGCACTGCGCAAACGCCTCGGCGAACCCTGGATCATCGCCACCGTCGCGGGCGTCGGCTACCGCATCGACACCGAGCGCGCGGTTCGTGGCTAGGGCGCCCGGATTGAGCGTTCGGCTCAAACTCACCCTCAGCTACGCCGGATTCCTCATGCTCGCAGGCGTTTTGCTGCTCGCCGCCGTGTGGGCGTTCCTGCTGCGGGGCGTGCCCGCCAGCAATCTCGTTCCGCACCGCGCCAATATCCGGCGCGTCTTCGACCCCCACAACTTCGGACCGAGCGTATTCGGCACGGCGGTGGCCTTGGTGCTGGTGTTCCTGCTGATGTTCGGGCTCGTGGGCGGGTGGATTCTCGCCGGGCGCATGCTCGCCCCGCTGACTCGCATCACGGAGGCCACCCGGCTGACCGCCGACGGGTCGCTCTCGCATCGGATCCGGCTGCCGGGCCGCGGCGACGAATTCCGGGAACTCGCCGACAGTTTCGACGCCATGCTCGAAAAACTGGAAGCCCATGTCGCCGAACAGCGCAGGTTCGCGGCCAACGCTTCCCACGAACTGCGCACCCCGCTGGCGATCACCCGAACCCTGCTGGACGTCGCCCGTCGAGATCCGAAGCGCGACAGCGACGAACTCATCGAGCGGCTCCGCACCGTCAACGCGCGAGCGATCGAACTCACCGAAGCATTGCTCCTGCTCAGCCGCGCGGACCAGCGGTCGTTCGCCCGGGAGCGCGTCGACCTGTCCCTCCTGGCGGAGGAAGCCGCCGAAACGCTGCTTCCGCTGGCGGAGAAGCACGGTGTCACCATCGAGACCTCCGGATCCATCGGCCCCGCCGTCGGTTCACCCGCACTCCTCCTGCAGATGACGATGAATCTCCTGCACAACGCCATCGTCCACAACCTCCCCGAACACGGCTGCGTGCGGGTCGACACCGCCACCGGACCCGGATCCGTCCTGCTCACCATCGAAAACACCGGGGATGAGCTCACCGCGGGACTCGTCGCCACGCTCACCGAACCGTTCCGGCGCGGTACCGACCGCATCCGCGGCGATCATGCGGGTGTCGGTCTCGGGTTGGCAATCGTGAAAAGTATTGTCCAAGCACACGATGGGACACTCGCTCTCACCCCGCGGGCCGGGGGTGGGCTGCGCGTGACGGTGGAGCTGCCGGTCCGCTGACCTGTTGCGGATTACGTTGTTCATGCGCGTCTTTCGGCTTCTCGTGCGTGCAATAGTCAGCGGGGGAAGCGAATTGTTGTGCGCGGATTTCGAATCGACGGGCTCGTCGATGGGGCGCGCGCCACTACGGCGACGGGATCGCCTCGGTCTGACCGCGTGGTGCGATGGTATGCGGCGGTGCGGTCCCAAGTCAGTGTGGGAAGCGAATTGGTGTGGGTGGACTTCGAATCGACGGGCTCGCTGATGGGTTGCGCTACTACGACGGCGGAATCGTCTCGGTCTGACCGCGTGGTGCGTTGGTATGCGGCGGTGCGGTCCCAAGTCGGCGTGGGAAGCGAATTGCTGTGGGTGGACTTCGAATCGACGGGCTCGCCGATGGGTTGCGCTATTGCGACGACGGGGTCGCATCGGCCTGACCGCGTGGCGCACTGGTTGCGGCGCTGCGGTCCACCCGTGGATGTCGTTAGTCCCGGATAGCTTTCAGCTTCTCGTGTGTGCAGTAGTCAGGGCCGCGACTCGATGGGGGTTGTGGTCGGGCATAGGGCGGCTGCGCGAAAAGCCGATTGCCCTACTCGAACTTGGACGCGCTACCGCGACCACGGAACCGTCGCGTGTCGGTATGCGGCGTTCGGGTCCCACCACGGATGCCGTTGTTCCCGCGTAGCTTTCAGTTTCTCGCGTAACCAATCGCATGCGCGGGAAGTTGATCGCTATGCGCGAATCGCGGGTGAGCGAGCCGCGGTGAATTCGATGGAACCGATTGCGGTTCGGTTGCGTCGGTATAGGTTGACGGATCTCTCGGAACGGGGGCACGGATGGACGCCAGGGCAAAGGGCGCGTCGGAGGCGCGCAACGAGGTATTGGGCGACCGGATTGAGGTGCTGCTGGCGCAGTTCGAGCAACAGCGGCGCGAGATCGCCGAGGCGAGGGCGCGGGTGGCGGCGATGACGGCGGAGGCGTGGTCGCCGGACCGGCTGGTGCGGGTGGTGTGCGATGCGTCCGGGGTGCCGAAAGAAGTCCATCTGGTTCCGGAGGCGTTCAAGCGTTCGACGCCGGAAAAGCTGGGCCGGGCGATGGCCCGGGCGGCACGGGCGGCCGCCGCGCTGGCCGAGGAGCGGTCCCGGGCCGCGTTCGCGGCGAGCATGGATATCGCGGACGCGGCCCCCGACCTGCCCGACCTGGTGCCCGGTGCTCCCGGGATCAAAGAACTCTTCCAAGAGATGCTGCCGGATAGTTCGCAGCCGCAGGCCATCGACGAGGATGAGTACTACCGCACCGGTTCATACCTGAGGGACGGACGATGACCAGCCTCGACGTCGATCCGGAAGCCTTGCGGCGCACCAGTTCTCGCTTCGACGATGCTGCGAGCACAGTTGCGACGGCGCTGACGAAACTGCGGCAGACGCTCGACGCCGGAGGCGAATGCTGGGGCACCGATGCGGCAGGGCAGGCGTTCGCGAAAAACTATGAGCAGGCCGCCGAAGCCGGGTTGAAAAGTATCGATGGCCTGGCCGGTGTATTCACGAAACTCGGTGCGGCCGTTGTGAAAGTCGCCGACGGAATGCAGTCGCGGGATGCCGTCAACGCCGCCGCCACCAGCGGGCTCGCGACCTGATATGGGTATCGAGATCCCGGATTCCCTGCGCTCTGCCGCGAAACTGGTTTTCGAAGAGGGGGATTGGCCGCAGGGCGACGAGACCGCGATGCGGCGTGCCGCCGCCGCGTGGCAGGAGATGGCCACCGCGCTCGACGGCAGCGAAACCGATTCCGAGCGGCTGATGCGCGATGTGTTCGCCGCGCTCAGCGAGGGCAAGACCCACGACGGGTTGGCCGAATACTGGAAACGGATCGGAGGCGATCAAGGTGCGCTGCACAGTCTCGTCGAAAAAGGCCGTGCGCTCAGCAAGAACCTCCGGGATGGTGCCAGCGATATCGAGCACACCAAACTGGTGATCATCGGTGCGCTCACCAGTTTCGCCATCCAGGCGTCGGCAGCACTGTCGCAGTCGGAGAAGCTGTCCGAAGCGGCGGAGGCCGCCCGAAAGGCCACCCAGGTCACCATCAAGATGGCGATGCGCGAACTCGTCCAACGCATGCAGTCCCGCACGGTAGCCGGCGGCATCTCGAACGACGACTGGCAGCGCCTCGGATCGAGCGCCTTGACCACGGATATCGACGCCGCCGCCGACACGGCGTCCACGGTTCGTTCCGCGGACAAGTCCGCGTCGATGGTCGCAGGCGACGTGATGTCGGCGAGCCGCACCGAAGATCTCACCGGCACGAAACCGTCTACAGAACGTACCGTACCCGAAACCACTGCGACGCAGCATGATTCAACCGTCCAGCACGGTCCGGATGGTGATACACCGTCGGAGAAACTCGTCGCCACCAGCCGCATATCGACGCCACCCGATCAACCCGGCACCACCGCGAACCAATCCGTTCCCGAAACCAAGCCACCACAGGACACACCGGCGAATCCGGCAAACCAGTCCACCAGTCCGGACCCAACCAGATACGGATCACTGGACCTACCGGAAGTCGTCCACCCGACGAACGCCAACACACCGACCGATTCGGCACCGACCACCACCACACAACCCACCGCACACGACGCCCCCACCACCGCCGAAACACAACGCAGCACCTCAACCTCGACCACCCCCCAACCGCACCAGGAAACCCCGACAACCACGGAACCCGCACCACGGCAAACCAATCCGACACCCACCGGTCCAAACCCGCCCTCATCCCCGAGCACAGACCCAGGCCAACGCCCAAGCGCCACAACACCACAGCCGAGCGTTCCGGCTCACCCGAGCAGCCCGGTCCACCCGAACGTCCCGGTTCAGCCCACTACCCCGGTTCAGCCCACTACCCCGGTTCAGCCGAGTATTCCGGTTCAGCCGAGTGTTCCGGTTCAGCCCACTACCCCGGTCCAGCCGAGCGTCCCGGTTCAGCGGAACCTCCCGGCTCAGCCGACTACCCCAACCCAGCCGAGTTTTCCGGCGCAGCCGAGCGTTCCGGGTCACCCGAGCAGCCTGGCGCAGCCGAGTGTCCCGGCTCAGCCGAGCATCTTGGTTCAGCCGAGTGTTCCGGCGCAGCCGACTACCCCGGCGCAGCCGACTGCCTCGACGCAGCCGAGTGCTCCGGCGCAGCCGAGCCTCCCGGTTCAGCCGACGACCCCCGCGCGGCCGAGCGTTTCAGGTCAGCCGAGCGTTCCAGGTCAGCCGAGCGTTCCGACCCAACCGAGCACCCCGAGCCAGCCCATCAACCACCCCACCCCGGCGCGATCCGAAATAACAACCACCCCAACCCATCCCGGCCCCCCGCAAACTACCGACGGCAACCCTGCCGCATCTCACCGTCCGTCAACCGACGCGCCTGCGCCAACGCAGCCCGGCGTACCGCAACGTACGGAAGCCACCCCTGTCCAGGCCCGCCCGTCAACCGACGTGCCCGCGTCGATACAGACCGGCGCTCCCCAGCGCACTGACGCCGTCCCCGTACAGGCCAGGCTGTCATCGGAAGCCGATTCGCCCGCCGCGCCGACGAACTCCGGCACGCCACCGCGAACAGATGTGGTCGCAGCCCCGGCCAATCTGCCAAGAACCGAAACACCAACCGCACCAACGAGTCCCGCCACCCCGCCCCGAGCTGATGTTGCTCGTGTGCCGGATTCTCCTGTCGCGCCGGCGACCCCTGGCACGTCGCAACGAGCAGATGCCGTTGCGGCCAAGGTGCCAGCCGGTGCCGAAACACCGGCCGCGTCAACGGGTCCGGCTGCTCCGCCGCGAGCTGATACTCCGGTCGCGGGTCGTATGCCGTCCGGAGTCGATGCACCCGCTACACCGGCGACCCCTGGCACGCCGCAGCGAGCAGACGCCGCTCCGGTCGGGGTGCCGACCGGATCCGAAACACCCACGGTGCCAGCGAACCCCAGCGCGCCAGAGCGACACGACACGATTTCCGCTCCGACTCGTCTGCCATCTGGATCGGAATCGCCCGCCGCGTCGTCGCATTCGGGTGCATCGCAGCGCAGTGACGTCGGTCCGGGACCGACTCGTGTGCCGGCTTCGCCTGTCGCACCGGCGCCCCCTGGCATGCTCGAGCGACCAGATGCCATTCCGGTCAGGGTGCCAGCCGGTGCCGAAACACCGACAGCGTCAACGTATCCGGCTGCTCCGCCGCCGGCCGATGCTTCGGGCCCGGGTCGCGTGCCGTCCGGGGGCGATACACCTGCTACACCGGCGACCCTTGGCACGCCGCAGCGAGCAGATACCGCTCCGGCCAGGGTGTCGTCCGGTGCCGAAACACCGGCCGCACCAACGAATCTCGCTCCGCCGCGAACCGATGTTGCTCCGGTTCCGGGTCGTGTGCCGGACTCGCCCGTCGCACTGGCGCCCTCAGGCTCGTCGCAGCAAACAGATGCCGCTCCGGTGAGGATGCTGACCGGATCTGAAACTCCTACGGCACCAGCGAACCCCAGCGCGCCAGAGCGACACGCCACGACTTCCGCGCCGGCTCGCGTGCCGTCCGGGGGCGATGCACCTGCTACACCAGCGACCCCTGGCACGCCACAGCGAGCAGATGCTGTTCCGGCCGGGGTCTCGACCGAAACACCGACGGCACCAATGAACCCCAGTGCGCCGCAGCGATCCGACGCGATTTCCGCTCCGGCTCGGTTGCCAGCCGGATCGGAATCTCCCGTCGCGCCATCGCATTCGGGTGCATCGGAGCGAGGTGACGTTGGTCAGGGGCCGACTCGTATGACGGATTCGCCTGTTGTATCGGCGACTCTTGGTACGTCGCAGCGAGCAGATGCCGTTCCGGTTAGGGTGCCAGCTGGTGGCGAAACACCGGCCGCGTCAACGGATCCTGCTGTTCCGCCGCGAGCCGATGCTTCGGCCTCGGGGCGTGTGCCGTCCGGAGTCGATTCGTCCATCGCGCCGATGGCCCCTGGCACGTCGCAGCGAACAGATGCCGTTCCGGCTAGGGTGTCGACCGAAACACCGACGGAACCAATGAACCCCAGTGCGCCGCAGCGGCACGACACGGTTTCCGCTCCGGCTCGGTTGCTATCTGGATCGGAATCGCCTGTTGCGCCTTCGCATTCGGGTGCGTCGCAGCGAAGCGAGGTTGGTTCGGGGTCGGCTGGTGTGCGATCTAGTTCGGAAGTGGCTGTCGTGACGCCGCATTCGGGTGTGCCGGTGCGAACGGACTCCGGTCCGGCCCCGACGAGGTCCGAAGTGCCGCCGCAAATCCCTTCGAATGCACCGCAACGTACGGACTCTGGTCCCGTAGCGGCGCGCCTGTCGAGTGGCGTCGATACGCCTTCCGTGCCAACTCAACCTCGCACGCAGGAACGTGTCGAGGTGAGTCCTGTCGTGCCTAAGCCGTCCTCACCTGCCGCACAGGGCTATTCGGGCGAATCGCAACGCCTCGACGCCGGTCGTGCTCAGTCTCGCTCGACAACCGGATTCGAATCGCTCGGTGTGCCGACGAGTTCCGCGGCGCCGCAACGGACAGACGGTCCCGTAGCACCTCAGATGGCGGTGCGAAACGAAACGCCATATACCGCAACGCACGAAGGTTCGCCGCGCTCCGAGCTCGGTGCGGACCAGTCCGTGCGGCAGGAAGTACTGCAATCCGGCAACCTGCGGCGTTCCGAGGACGTTTCAGTGGCGTCGTCGGTAGCCCACGGCGAATCAACCTCCGCAGGACGATCCGAGGACGCGGATCCGGCAACGGAGCAGGCGGCCGACGGCGCGAATGATGGAGCACCGCAGCTGGTTCCGGTTCCGTTCATGATATCGGCGCCGTATCTCGGTGGCATCCCGGATGGTGTGAGGCCCGCGCGGCACCATCGGCCCGCTCCGGATCGCAGCGATTCACCGTCCGATACAGCCGAGAACAGGTTGAAGCTGCCCCTCGAGGCCAGGTCATACTACGCGAATTCCGACTATTACGACCCGATGATGGAGTGGGAGTATGCGCGCGACCGCGGTATCGGACCCGAGTCCGCGGATATCCGCACGGCCCGAATCGGCGAGTACCCCGAGCTGGCCAACGTCTCCGATGCCGAAATCGAGCTCATCGGCCGAAGTCGGTCAGCCTCGTTCAACAACCTACTGAATCAGGCCACCCGAGGCGGCGACGAATCCTTGCTCGAAAGGTACGACATCGAAATCCGCGCGCTGGTCGGCGCATTCAACAAGCTGCCCGATCACACCGGGACGGTTTACCGGTCGATGCGGATCGATGATCCGGTCGAGTTGGATGCCTTCCTGGAGGCGTATCGGAGCGGAAATGTCGTGCGCGACAGCGGGTTCTCCTGCGGCGACAAACTGGCGACGATGGCGGGCAATGTCGAGCTGATCATCAATTCCCGCCACGGCAAGGATATTTCGTGGGCGAGTGACGAGCGCGATGAGGTGGTTTTCCCGCCGGGAACCCGCTTCCGGGTCGAGTCGGTCGTGCCCGGCGATACGCGGATCTACATCCACCTGGACGAGCTCGGAAGGAATCCGGATGCCTATCAGCCCCGAGGATTGGACGACGATCACGCGAAAAGTGCTGGAGCGCAACATAACACTGCCCCCGCAGCGGCAAGCGTCGATCGACCGGGCGATGGCGACGATCGAGGCGATGGAGGCGAACGGCCGACGCCCGGCGACGGAGGACCAGATGCGGATCTGGCAGGCATGGGCAGCTTCGGAACTGCGCCGGATCGGCCGCGACGAACCGGGACGTCACTGAATCTGCCGTGAACGCGCGCAGCCCGGCGGCGGAAGTCGGTGCCGCTGCAGCACCCACCAAAGTTCCAGTGCGACAGCGGGTTTGCGTAGGTCGACGCCGGTGAGCGCATGGTACCGATCGATGCGGTATCGAATGGCGTTGGGATGGACGATCAGTCGCCGTACTGTCGAGACAGGGCTGCAACGTGTCGAGATACAGTTGGGGAGTACCGGTCCGGCGCAGCAGGTCCAGATAGCGCCGGACCAGGATGTCGCCTATCTCGACGTCGGCGAGCACCGCGGGTGGCAGGCCGAGGTTCGTGGCGCCCGAACGCCGCCGCGGTGCGGCGCGCGTCCGGACGTCGCCAGTGGGGTCGTTTAGTGAACCCGCCTGTCGCCGAGGGTATGTTCGGACATCCGGTCAGTTGTTGCGCAGCGGTGAGGTCAGGTCTGGCGATGGGCAGTAGGGGCGATGGCGTGTGGCAGCGGGTGCGGCGGCTCATCGAGCGGCCCGGCACCGAGAACGTGCTGCGCTACCGGCGGGTGGTCGCGGCGGCGGGCGAGCGCGCGGAGGCGCTGCGCGCACTGTCCGACGACGAGCTGACGGCGGCGGCCGAGCGGCTGCGCACGACGCCGGACCGGCCGTTCGACCGGGACGAGTTCGCCGAGGTGTGCGCGCTCGGCCGCGAGGCGGCGCACCGGACCTTGGGCGAAACACCGTTCGACGTCCAGCTGGTCGGCGTGGTCGCGCTGCTCAACGGCTACGTCGTCGAGATGGCGACCGGTGAGGGCAAGACGCTGACCGGCGCACTGGCCGCGGCCGGATTCGCGCTGCAGGGCAGGCGGGTGCACGTGGTGTCGGTGAACGACTACCTGGCCCGCCGCGACGCGGAATGGATGCGCGACCTGTACGCGCTGCTCGGTGTCTCGGTCGGCTGGGTGGATCAGCAGACCGATTGGGCGGACCGGCGGGCGGCGTACACCTGCGACGTGACCTACGTGTCGGTGAGCGAGGTCGGTTTCGACGTGCTGCGCGACCGGCTGCGCACGGACCCCGCGGAGGTGGTGCTGCCCGCCCCGGACGTGGTGATCGTCGACGAGGCCGACTCGGTGATGGTCGACGAGGCGACGGTGCCGCTGGTGCTGGCGGGCGATGTCGACCGTGGGCGCAACGAGATCACCTTCGCCCGGCTCGTGCGCGAGCTCACCTCCGGGGAGCACTACGAGGTCGACGGCGACCGGCGCAACGTCTTTCTCACCGACGCCGGAATCGACCTGGTCCAGCACCGGCTGGGCGGTGTCGACCTGTACACCGACACACACGCCGAACTGCTCACCAAGGTGCAGCTCGCACTGCACGCCAGGGCGCTGCTGCACCGCGATGTCGACTACCTGGTCCGTGACGGCAAGGTGCAGCTTATCAATGTCGCCCGCGGCCGGGTGGCGCTGCTGCAGCGCTGGCCCGACGGATTGCAGGCGGCGGTGGAGGCCAAGGAGGGGCTCGCCGCCAGCCCGACCGGCGAGGTGCTCGACTCCATCCTGGTGCAGGCGTTGATCGGTCGCTATCGCACGGTGTGCGGGATGAGCGGAACCGCGGTGGCCGTCGCCGATCAGCTGGCGGAGTTCTACCGGTTGAAGACCGGACGCGTTCCGATGAACGTGCCGTGCGTGCGCGACGACGAGCCCGACCGGATGTACGCGACGATGGCACAGAAGCAGGCCGCGATCGTCGAGTACGTGCGCACCGTGCACGAGACCGGAAGACCGGTCCTGCTGGGCACTTTGAGCGTTGCCGAATCCGAGTTGATCGCGGGCATGCTGGCCGACGCGGGTATCGACGGTGTGGTGCTCAATGCGAAGAACGATGCCGAGGAGGCCGGAATCATCGCTCGCGCAGGCGAATTCGGGCGGGTGACGATTTCGACGCAGATGGCGGGCCGCGGCACCGATATCCGGCTCGGCTCGGTGGACGGCGCGGGCCGCGAGCGCGTGGCCGAACTCGGCGGGCTGTGTGTGGTCGGCTCGGCGCACTACCACACGAGCAGGCTCGACGATCAGCTGCGCGGACGGTCCGGGCGCCAGGGCGATCCCGGCAGTTCGGTCTTCTTCACCAGCATGGAAGACGATGTGCTCGTGCACCTTCCGGATGCCCGGCGCCGGGTCGAGGCGGGCGAGGACGGACGGGTGCGCTCCGCGCGGGCCCGGCGGGCCATGGCACACGCCCAGCGGGTCGCCGAGGGTGTGCACCTCGAGATCCACCGCGACACCTGGCGCTACCACAACCTGATCAATATCCAGCGCGAGGTCGTCCTCGACCATCGCCATCAGGTGCTGACGGCTGACGAGGCGTCGCGGCGACTGCGCGAACTGCGCCCGGAACGATACGAGCTACTGCTGGAGACGGCCGGAGCGGAAGCACTGAGCGATACCGCGCGGGCGATCGTGCTCTACCACCTGGACCACGGTTGGAGCGAACATCTGGCACACCTGGCCGATGTGCGGGAGGGAATTCACCTGCGCGCCTTGGGGCGGGAGACTCCCATCGACGAATTCCACCGCATCGCGGTCGCCGAATTCAGCGAATTCCTACCGGAGACGTATCGGCTCTCGGCCGAGACATTCGATCGGGTCGAAATCACCGACGGCGGTGCGGATCTCGAAGCGCTCGGCCTGAAACGCCCCACCTCGACCTGGACGTATCTGATCAACGACAACCCGTTCGGCACACCGGAAGAGCGTTTCCGGGATTTCTTGGGCGGGATTGTTCGCGACGGCGAGAGCAAATTGGGAATGCCGAGCTGAGTCGCCGGATATGTCCGGTCCGCTGGGACCGCGCCGGTCGTCGGTGCGGCCGCCGCCGATCTGCCCATCGGCGGGTTTTTCCGGCGCGCCGCGAGGTATACCGGAATTGGATGACCGACCGGGACGAATACCCAGCTCACGGGGCGACACATCGGCCGTAATGTTCGAATATCGCGGTGTGACCGCCGGGTTCTGCCAAGATGAGGCCTGAACTATTCCTTTAGCAGCTATTTCGGGTAGCCGCTGCCCGGCCGGTCGACACAACGGACGGCCGGGCGAGGCGGCCGAGGATCCGGGAGGAGCCAGGCGCATGCGGGTAACGGGAAGGAAGGCGCCGACCGTAGCGGAATCGGTCTATTCGTCGGGGTGGTCGTCGACGGAATGCGGTACCCGCCCCCGGCATTGCCTACCGAGATCGTAGCTTTCTGACGGCCGCGTGCGGCGGAACTGACCGACCGGTTTGTGGCCGTTTGTATCGGCGTATCGCCGAGAATCGTTTTCGCACACCGGATTTGCTCTGTCTTTTTCCGATGCGGAGGTATCAATGGTCGACGAAGAATCTGCGTATGGCCCACGCACGCTGGTGGATATCCTGTCACTGCGCGCGCGGCAGACCCCGCTCCGGACCGCATATGTATTCGCAGGCCACCGGGAGGAGAAGCGGGAGGTCGATTATCGCCACCTGTGGGACCGGGTGGCCGCCTTGGCGCAGCGGGTACGGGAAGTCACCGCGCCCGGCGATCGCATCGTACTGCTCTGCCCGCCCGGCCCCGAATTCGTCGAGGCGTTTTTCGCCTGCTTGACGGCCAGGCGTATCGCGGTTCCCGCGCACCTTCCGTTCACCGCACATCAGCGGGCCACCCTGGCGGCGATTATCCGGGACAGCGGTGTGGCGGCGGCCATCGTGCCGCTGGCGGCGGTGCCCGTGGACAATGGTCTGCTCGGTGCCGATATTCGCGTTATCGATAGCAGTTCGGTCAGGCCGGAGCCGGACTATGGCACGAGCCTCGAATCGCCGGCCGAGCCGGACGATATCGCCTTCCTCCAATACACCTCGGGTTCGACCGGAGCCCCCAAAGGCGTTGCGGTACTGCATCGGAATCTGATCCACAACCTCGGTTTGATGGAGCGGAATTTCGAGCTCACCAGGAACAGTTCCACCGTCTCCTGGCTGCCGCCTTATCACGATATGGGTCTCATACAGGGAATACTGCTGCCGATGTTCGCCGGAATTCCCGGCACCCTCATGGCGCCCATGACCTTCCTGCGCGACCCGCTCACCTGGCTGCGCGCGATATCCGAGAGCGGCAACGTCATGGCGGGCGGCCCGAATCTGGCGTACGGCCTCTGTGTGAAGCGGGTATCCCAGGCCGATGCGGCGCGGCTCGATCTCAGCGGCTGGACCGCCGCATTCGTCGGCGCCGAACCGGTGGATCCGAATACGCTGCGGAAATTCGCGGAAACCTTCGCGGTGAGCGGATTTCGCGCGGAAAGCTTCGTGCCCTGTTACGGATTGGCCGAATCCACCCTGTACGTCAGCGGTGGACCGCTGCATTCGGGCGCGCGCTCGCGATACTTCTCGACCGAGGATATCGAACACGGCGTCGCGACCGAAAACCCGTGCGGCCGAGAGTTACTCGGCATGGGTCCCGCCGATCCGGAACATATCGCCATCGTCGACCGGGACACCAGGACGCGGTGCGCGGAGAACCGGGTCGGCGAAATATGGCTGCGCGGCGAAAGTATCGCCGCCGGATACTGGAACAAACCCGACGAGACCGAGCGAGTTTTCGCGGCGCGGATCGCCGGCGCGGACGGGTGCGAATATCTCCGGACCGGCGATCTCGGCTTCGTATGCGGCGGCGAGCTGTACATATCCGGGCGCATCAAGGAGTTGATGATCGTGCACGGCCGCAATGTATTCCCGCAGGATATCGAGCGGACGATCCTGGCGGGCCATCCGATGTTGCGGCCCGGTGGCTGTGCCGTATTCGCGGCGAATATCGATAACGAGGACCGGGTGATGGTCGTGCAGGAACTCGATGCTCCGCTGGACGACGACGGCGCGGCGGAATTGGCGGGTTCGATTCGCGACATCGTCAGCCGCGAGCATGCGATCGGCCTACATCGGGTCGTATTCGTCGGTAAAGGTGAGGTACCGAAGACAACCAGCGGAAAAATTCAGCGGCAACGTTTGCGTGCGGAATATTCGTCAGCGGCGGCATTGGAGGAGAGCGCGATATGACCGAAACCACGACCCGTCCCGCGGTTCTGGAATACTTCGTCGAGTGGGCCACCGCGCGACTGGAACGCGAATCGGTGGACCCTCACTCACCGCTCACCTCGCTCGGCCTCGATTCGGTGAAAGCGGCCGAGTTGATGACCATTCTGGAGGATCAGTACGGCACGGAGATCACCGCGGAACAGATCTTCGACGGCCTCAGCCTCGCCGATGTCGCCGAACTGGCCGGGGCGGGCAACGGCGCCGATTCCGAGTCGTCCCGGCGGCCAATGGATTTCAGTTTGCTGTTCTTCTCCAGCGACGCACAGCAGAATTCCGAAGAACGCTACCGACTGCTGCTGGAAAGCGCCCGCTTCGCCGATGCCAACGGATTCAAGGCCATCTGGGTGCCGGAGCGGCATTTCCACAAATTCGGCGGGCTGTACCCGAATCCGGCGGTACTCGGCGCCGCGCTGGCGGCGAGTACCCGGCGGATCCGCATCCGGGCGGGCAGTGTTGTTCTGCCCCTGCATAATCCGGTGCGCGTCGCCGAGGACTGGTCGGTGGTCGACAACCTGTCCGACGGCCGCGTCGACGTGGCATTCGCCACCGGCTGGAATGCCGACGATTTCGTGCTCGCCGGCCACAACTATGCCGACCGGGTCGAGATAACCCGGTCGGGTATCGATACCGTGCGGCGGCTGTGGCGGGGAGAGCCGATTTCGCTGCCGAACGGAATGGGTGAGCAGCGCTCGGTGCGGATATTCCCGGCACCGGTCCAACCGGCCCTGCCCACCTGGCTCACCTGCAGTGGCGGCATCGAACGTTTCGAGATGGCGGGCGCGCTCGGCGTGAATGTGCTTACCGCACTGCTGTTTCAAGAGGTGGACGAGTTGGCGGACAAGATCGCGGCATATCGCGCGGCCCGGGCCGGGCACGGTGACGGCGATGGCACCGTCACGGTCATGCTGCACACCTTTGTCGGCGAGAACTCCGATTCGGTGCGGCGCGCGGTCGAAGGACCGTTCAAGAGTTATCTCGAGGATTCGGTCGACCTGTGGCGGCGGGGCTCCGCCGCGCTGGACAGCCTGGACGAGAAATCGCGCGCCAAGGTGCTGGATTTCGCATTCGAGCGCTACTACCGGAGCAACGGCCTGTTCGGCACGCCGGATTCCACGTTATCGATGGTCGCGCGCCTGCGGGAGATCGGTGTCGACGAGATCGCCTGCCTGATCGATTTCGGCATCCCCAGCGCCGAGGTGCTCGCCGGGCTCGATTCGCTGGCCGCGCTGGAAAATATGTCCCGCTCCGCATCGTAAATTCCACCAGCCTCTAGCCGCAGGAGCCGAATTGACCGTTCCCTTTCCGCTTTCGGCAGCTCAACAGGGAATTTGGTTCGCACAACAACTGGCCGGTTCGACGCCGATCACCAATGCGCTGTGTATCGATCTGCGCGGCGATCTGGATGTCGAGTTGCTCACCGAATCGTTCTGGCGGGTGGCCGGCGAGTTCGGGGCCGGGCGGCTGCGCCTGATCGAGGTGGACGGCGCGGTGCGGCAGGTGGTGGACCGTCCGTTGGACGAGCCGCTCCGGTGCCTGGATATGCGCTCGGCGGCGGATCCGGTCGCCGCGGCGCATGAATGGATGCGCGCGGAATACAGCAGACCGGTGGATCTGCATCGGGATCGGCTGATCGCCACCGCGGTGTTGCGGGTGGATGAGCGGCGCTGGTTCTGGTATGTGCGCGCCCATCACATCGCATTGGATGGGCTCGCCGCGATTTCCCTGTTGAATCGGGTCGGCGAGCTGTACACCGCCGCATTCGAGGGCAGAGAACCGGCGGCGGCGAAAATTCAAGCCCTGGCCGATCTGGTCGCCGCGGACGCCCAATATCGCGCCTCCGAACGCTTCGAATCCGATCGCGAATTCTGGTCGCGCCGATTGGCGGATGTGCCCGCGCCGGTGAGCCTGGCCGGACGCGACGCACAGGCCGACGCGCACCCGATTTCGGTGAGCGGTGTATTTCCGCCGGAGACTTGCGAATTGCTCGACGCCGCGGTCAAAGCGACATCGACGAATCCCGCGGTGCCGATTCTGGCGGCATTCGGAATCTTCCTCGGCCGCATGACCGGCGGCGACGACGTCGTACTCAGCCTGCCCGTCTCCGCCCGGGTCACCGCGGCCGCGCTGCGTTCCGGCGGCATGCTGGCGAACACCGTCCCGTTCCGGATCACCACCGCCCCGACCGATACCGCGGGCGAACTGATCGCGGCGGTGCAGCGGCAGCTGATAGAGGTACTCCGCAGGCAGCGCTACCGGCAAGAGGACATGTTCCGGGATATGGGCCAAAGCGTATCCCAGACACAGGTTTTCGGGCCATACGTGGATCTGATGATGGTCGATACGCGGATCGCCCTCGGCCCGATCGTCGGCGAATTCCAGGTGCTGACACCGGGATTGGTCGCGGATCTGTCGGTGAGCGTCTACTCCGGCGCGCGCTCCGGCCACACCAGGCTGGATTTCGTCGCCAACCACAACCTGTATACGCCGGAAGAACTCGCCGCCCATCACCGCCGGTTCCTCCGGTTCTTCCACGAATTCCTGCGGGCCGTCGTGACCGAGCCCGCGACGCGGTTGCGTGATATCGAACTGCTCGCCGACGATGAACGCTCGCGTCTGCTGCGGGAACGGAACGACACCGCCGTCCCGATCGATTCCGGTGCGACCCTTGTCGATCTGTTCGATCGGCAGGTCGCTGACACACCCGATGCGATCGCCGTCGTCGCGGGTGCGCGGCGGGTGACCTATCGTGAGCTCGATGCCGACGCGGATCGTTTGGCCGCAGTGCTTCGATCATACGGGGCGGGCCCGGAAAGCATTGTCGCCGTTGCACTTCCGAAGGACATACCGCTGATCACGGCGATGCTCGCGATACTTCGAAGCGGCGCCGCCTATCTGCCGTTGGATCCGGCGTCGCCGCCGGAGCGGGTCGGTTATATCCTCACCGACGCCGCGCCCGAGTTGGTCCTTGTGGACGACACCACCGCCGATCTCGTTCGGGCCGTTGATGTTCCGTGTCTGCGTATCGATCAGTTGCCGGATACGGCGGATGGGTATGTCGATTCGGGCGGGTTGTGTCCGGAGAACGTGGCGTATGTGATCTATACGTCGGGTACGACGGGTAATCCTAAGGGTGTTGCGGTTACTCATGCGAATGCGGTGTCGCTGTTCGGTGGGGCGCAAGTGTGGTGTGGGTTCGGTTCGGATGATGTGTGGGCGTGGTGTCATTCGCAGGCGTTCGATTTTTCGGTGTGGGAGATCTGGGGTGCGCTGCTGCACGGTGGTCGTGTGGTGGTGGTGCCGCGTGAGGTGGCGTATTCACCTGCGGAGTTGTGGGGTTTGGTCGTCTCGGAACGGGTGACGATTCTGAATCAGACACCGTCGGCGTTCTACGCATTGCTGGAGTCCGGGTGTGATGCTGCGGAGTCGGCGTTGCGGATGGTGGTGTTCGGCGGTGAGGCGTTGGATCCCAGCCGATTACAGCGTTGGCGGTCGGCCGAAGGTCCGATGCTGGTGAATATGTACGGCATTACCGAGACCACCGTGCATGTGACGAAGCAGGTGCTCGCGGAGTGGTCCGGCGAGGTCGGTGTGAGCCCGATCGGTGTGCCGTTGGCGAATTTGTGTGTGTACGTGTTGGATTCGTGGCTGCGCCCGGTGCCGGATGGTGTCGCGGGCGAGCTGTATGTCGCCGGTGTTCAAGTGGCGCGGGGATATTTGGGTCGGCCCGGTCTGACGGCGTCGCGTTTCGTCGCCGATCCATTCGATCCCGCCGGTGGGCGGTTGTATCGCAGTGGCGACGTGGTCCGGTGGTCGCAAGACGGTGTGCTGGAATACGTCGGCCGCATTGACGAGCAGGTCAAAATCCGTGGGTACCGTATCGAACTCGGCGAGATCGAGGCGGTCCTCGCGGCACAGGACGCGGTGGCCCAAGCCGTGGTCACCACCCACACCACCGCACCTGTCACACCGGACGCGGCACCGGCCAAACAGCTGGTGGCCTACTTCGTACCGGATACGCGCTACGCGCCCGTTGCCGCGAAATGCCTTGAATTACAGCGTGCTGGCGTGATCGAGGCACACGAGTTGCACGAGCTGCCGAACGGTATGCCGGTGGTCGGCCGTAACCGGTCGAATGTCGAATTCCTGTACGAGGAGATCTTCGAGACCGCGGAGTACTGCCACGCCGGTGTGACGGTGCCGAAGACCGGCTGTGTGGTGGACGTCGGTTCGCACATCGGGATGTTCTCGATCTATGCGAAGCGGATGTCGCCGGCCGTGAAAATCATTGCCGTGGAGCCGATGCCGGAGCTGCGGCGGATGTATGCGGCCAATTCGGCGTTGCACGGTCTGGACGCGACTTTGGTGCCGTACGGGATCGGCGCGGAATCGACGACCGATACCTTCACCTACTATCCGGAGATGTCGGTGCTGTCCGGTCGCGGGACCGACAGCAGGGTGCAGCACGAGATCCTGGAATCCTTCATCCACCACGAATTCGAGGCGGAGAGCCGCGATCTGGGGGACAGTTATGTCGACCAGCTGATCGCGGACCGGCTCGAATTCGAGCAGGTCGACGTCACCATCCGCACCCTGTCACAGATCATCCGCGAATACGGGATCGATCACATTGATCTGCTGAAGATCGATGTGGAGGGTAGTGAGTTGGATGCGTTGCGTGGTATCGAGCCGTGTCATTGGTCGTTGATCGATCGGATGGTGCTCGAGGTTCACGATGTCGAGGACCGGTTGGCGTGTGTCGAAAAGCTGTTGTGCGAACACGGATTCGAGGTGGCGGCACGCGTTTCGCCGAATGTCGTCGGAACCGATCTGCATATCGTCTACGCCATCCGTGCCTGCGCCGAGCCGAGTCTCGGCGAGGAACGCGCCGAGCTGCTGCGGGTGGACGAGAAATGGTGTGGCCCGGCATCTTTGGGCAGGTTGATCCGCGACCGGCTCGGTGACCGGCTGCCCGGATACATGGTGCCCGACGTGATGATGGCGCTGGATCGCCTGCCGTTGACGGTGAACGGCAAGGTCGACAAGGCCGCGCTGCCGGAGCCTACGGCGGCGCGCGCGTACTACCGGGCGCCGTCGACGCCGCTGGAGGAGCTGGTCGCGACGGTGTTCGGCGAGGTGCTCGGGGTCGACAGGGTCGGCGTCGACGAGGATTTCTTTGCGCTGGGCGGGAATTCGCTGTCCGCGACCCGGCTGTCGGCGCGGCTGTCCGACGCCGCGGGCGTCGCGGTCGCGGTGCGCGACGTATTCGATACCTCGGTGGTCGCCGAACTCGCCGGATTACTCGCGGCTCGGATGGCGAATTCGCCGCTGACATCCGACGGGCCGCGCCTGACCGCCCGACCGCGTCCCGAGCAGGTGCCGCTGTCCTATGCGCAGCAGCGGATGTGGTTCGTGAACCGGTTCGCGCCGGAATCGGTGGCCTACAGCATTCCGATCGTCGTCCGGCTGTCGGGTGCGGTGCGGGTGCCCGCGCTGGCGGCGGCGGTGTGGGATGTGCTTGTCCGGCACGAGGTTCTGCGCACCCGGTACCCGGATGCGGACGGGATTCCATACCAGGTCATCGTGCCGGTCGAGGAATTGGCGTCGGTGGCGGAGGTGGATCTGACCGCGGTGCCGGTGGCCGCAGCCGACCTGCCGGATGCGATCGCCGATGTGGTGTCGGCGGGTTTCGATGTGGCGCAGCGGGTTCCGTTGCGGGTGCGGCTCTTCGCAGCGGGACCCGACGAGTTCGTCCTGGTGATGGTGCTGCACCACATCAACGCCGACGGATTCTCCATGGGTCCGCTGACGCGCGATCTCGGGGCGGCGTATACGGCGAGGGCCGTTGGGCGGCAGCCCGATTGGAAGCCGCTGCCGGTGCAATACGCCGATTACGCGCTGTGGCAGCGGGAGCTGCTGGGCTCGGCGGCGGACGCGGATTCGCTGCTCTCCCGTCAGTTACGCTACTGGGTCGGCCAATTACACGAGCTGCCAGAGGTTTTGGAGCTGCCGACCGATCGGCCGCGTCCGCCGGTGGCATCGCATCGGGGTGCGACCTTCGATTTCGTCGTGGAACCCGCGGTGGTGCACCGACTGCGGGCGCTGGCGCACGCGCGCGGCGTCACGGTGTTCATGGTGTTCCACGCGGCCTTGGCGATCGTGCTGTCGCGGCTGTCGGGCAGCGCCGATATCGCGGTGGGTTCGCCGGTATCCGGCCGCGGCGCGGCGGAACTCGACGATATGGTCGGCATGTTCGTGAACACCGTGGTGTTGCGCGTCCGGGTGGACGAGTCGGTGCCGTTCGCCGAACTGCTGTCGGAGGTCCGCGGCGTGGACCTGGATGCTTTCGCGCACGCGGAGGTGCCGTTCGAGCAGGTGGTGGAGGCGCTGGATCCGCCGCGCAGCCAGGCGCACCATCCGCTGTTCCAGGTGATGCTCGGCTTCCACAATCTGGATCAGGCGAGGCTGGATCTGCCCGGTGTCGTGGCGACCGCGTCCGGCGCCGAAACCGGCGTCGAGCGTTTCGATTTGACGTTCACGCTCACCGACGCACCTGATGGCGACGGCGCCATACCGGTCGAACTCGGTTATGCCACGGACCTTTACGACCCGGACACGATCGAGGTGCTCGCCGAACGCCTGCGACAGGTACTTCGGACGGTCACCGCCGATCCGACGATCCCGGTGCGCGAAATCGACGTCCTGTCCCCGATGGAGCGGCATCGGCTGGTGTGCGAGTGGTGCAGCAGCGGAACCGTGGAACTCCCTGTCATCGACGGTTATCGGATGCTGCCGGACTTGCTGGCCGCGCTGGATCCGGATGCCGTCGCGGTGGTGGACGGGGACAGGTGGCTCTCGTATCGGGAGTTGGACGAGTCCTCGAATCGGTTGGCGCGGTTGCTGATCGGCAGGGGGATAGGTCCGGAGTCCGTGGTGGCGATCGGATCGGGCCGGTCGCTGGAATGGGTTCTCGGGGTGTGGGCGATCGCGAAGACGGGTGCGGCGTTCGTCTCGGTGGACCCGGACCATCCGGCCGAGCGCAATGCTTTCGTCTGCGCGGATTCCGGTGTGCGGGTGGGCATTACGACGCGGCAGGATGGCGCCTCGTTACCCGGGGACGGCATCGTTTGGCTGGCGCTGGACGATCCGATCATCACGGCGGAGCTCGAACTGTGCCCGGGTGACGCGGTCACCGACTCTCAGCGATGCGGGGTAGTGCGGCCGACGAATACGGCCTATGTGATCTATACATCGGGTTCGACCGGGCAGCCGAAGGGTGTTGCGGTGACGCATGCCGGGCTGGCCGCTGTGGTCGCCGATCACGTGCGCCGGTGCGCTGTCGATACCGATTCACGGGTGCTCGGTGTCGCGGCGCGAACCTTCGATGCGGCGATCCTGGAATTGTTGCTGGCTGTCTCGGGTGGTGGCGCTTTGGTGTTGGCTCCCCGGGATGTGTATGGGGGACAGCCGCTTTGGGAGTTGCTGCGCGACCGGCATATTACGCATGCGTTTTTGACTCCTGCGGTGGCGATGACGGTGGATCCGGTGGGTTTGGATGATGTGCGGGTGGTGTTGACCGGTGGTGATCGGTGTTCGTCGCAGGTGGTGTCGCGGTGGGCGGGTACGGATTGTGCGGGTGTGCGTCGGGTGCACAATTTGTACGGTCCGGCCGAGACCACCATCTGGGTGACGGGTAGCGAGCTGGTCACCGGTCGACCGGTGCGGATCGGTGGTCCGATCGCGCGGATGTCCGTGGTGGTGTTGGACGCGTGGCTGCGCCCGGTGCCTACCGGTGTGGTCGGCGAGCTGTATGTATCGGGTTCCGGTGTGGCGCGGGGTTATCGGGGCCGGGCGGGGGTGACGGCGTCGCGGTTCGTCGCGGATCCGTTCGGTGAGCCGGGGAACAGGCTGTACCGGACCGGCGATCTCGTGCGGCAGTCTGTCGACGAATCCGGCTCGGGTGCAATATGTTTGGAATTCGTCGGCCGATCCGACTTCCAGGTGAAGGTGCGCGGGCAGCGGTTGGAGTTGGGCGAGGTCGAGGCCGCGCTCTGCGCGACGGAAGGTATCGCCGAGGCCGT
The DNA here is from genome assembly GCF_020361265.1 of Nocardia sp. JCM 34519.1. Lineage (NCBI taxonomy): Bacteria > Bacillati > Actinomycetota > Actinomycetes > Mycobacteriales > Nocardiaceae > Nocardia > Nocardia sp. JCM 34519.1. Next base: position 239,193 of record NZ_JAIRBR010000010.1, on the reverse strand, counting down.
CGTGGTCTTACAGACATCGGGCGAACGCGCCGGTTCGCGGCTCGCCGCCTATGTCGTTGCCCGAGCAGGGTTCGTGATCGATCCGGCGGTCGTACGGGAATCAATGGGTGAACGGTTACCGGGTTACCTGGTGCCCGACACGGTGACGGTGCTCGACGAATTGCCGTTGACCAGTAGCGGCAAGGTCGATCGTCGGGCATTGCCGGAACCGGTGGTGGCCCCGCGGGCGTTTCGCGCGCCGACCAATCCGGCGGAGGAGATCGTCGCCGGAGTTTTCGCCGAGGTGCTCGGGGTGGAGCGGGTCGGTGTCGACGACGATTTCTTTGCGCTGGGCGGAGATTCGATCGTTTCGATCCAGGTTTGTTCGAAGGCGCGGGTGCTGGGGGTGGTATTCGGTCCTCGAGATGTGTTCGAGCAGCGGACCCCGGCCCGGTTGGCGGCGCATGCGCGGTCGGCCGACGGGTCCGGCGGTTTGATGGAATTCGCCGGTGGCGGTGTGGGGGAGATGCCGCTGTTGCCGGTGGCGCGGTGGATGGTGGAGTGGGGGAAGGGTTTCGATCGGTTCGATCAGCACGTGGTGCTGCGGCTGCCGAATGGTGTAGATGCGGCGGATTTGGCCGCGGCCGTAGGCGCGGTGCTGGCGCGTCATGACATATTGCGTTCTCGGTTGCGGCGCAGCGATTCCGGGGAATGGTCGCTGGTGGTTGCCCCGGCGGACGAGGTCGCTGCCCTGATGCGGCGGGAGGTATCGGATTCGGCTGACACCGGCGCGGGTGGGGCGCTGCGCCGACGCGCGATCGATGCGGGTGCTGATATCGAATCCGGGGCCGGTCTTGCCGTGGTGACGGATATCGCTGCCGCGGAGTTGGATTCGGCGCTGAGCCGGTTGGATCCGACCGGTGGGGTGATGGTGCGGTTCGTGTGGCTGGATCCGGTCGAGGCTGGTGTGCCGGGGTGGTTGCTGGTGGTGGCGCACCATCTGGTGGTCGACGGTGTGTCGTGGCGGGTGCTGGTGCCGGATTTGATGTCGGCGTTGGAACAGGCACGGGCGGGCGGGGTTCCGGTGCTCGAGCCGGTCGGGACGTCTGTGCGGCGCTGGGCGCACGGGCTGGTCGCCGCCGCCGGGGAGCCGACTCGCGTTGCGGAGTTGGGGTTGTGGCAGTCGATGGTGTCGGGTGCCGACCCGGTGTTGGGCGGGCGGGAGTTGGATTCGGCGATCGATACGGCGGCGACGCTGGATCGGGTGCGGGTCGAACTGCCGGAATCGGTGACGCGATCGTTGCTCACCCGGGTTCCGGCGGTGTTCCACGGTGGCGTGAACGATGGGCTGCTTGCGGGTTTGATTGTGGCGGTTCGGATTTGGCGTGAGCGGCAGGGGATCGGCGAGCCGTCGGTGTTGGTTCGGTTGGAGGGGCATGGTCGTGAGGAGCAGGTGCTTGCCGGTGCAGATCTGTCGCGGACGGTGGGTTGGTTCACCTCGATGTTCCCGGTGCGCTTCGACCTGACCGATATCGATCCGGGAGATGTGACCGCCGGTGGGGATGCGGTTGTGGCGGCGGTGATGTCGGTGAAGGAGACGCTGCGCTCGATTCCGGACAAGGGCATCGGTTACGGGATGCTGCGGTATCTGAACCCGGAAACCGCGGATCTGTTGCCCGCCCGGATGCCCGGGCGCATCGGGTTCAACTACCTCGGCCAGATCGGCAACGGGGACAACGCCTTCCGCGACGGAATCGACGGCGGATTGGGTGACCTGAATGTCACCGCCGACCCAGAGATGCCGGTGACCATCGCGGTGGATGTGAGTGCGATCGTCATCGAGGACCGCTTGCGCGCCGATTTCCGGTTCCCGCGTACGCTGTTGGACGCCAACGAGATCGACGAGTTGGCGCAACTGTGGTCGCAGGTGTTGACCGCGATCGCCGAGCATGCGGAAACCGCCCCCGCCGGAATCCACTCCCCGTCCGATTTCCGGCTCGTCGAGCTGGACCAATCGGAAGTCGCCGCGCTCGACCGCGCCCACCCGTCATTGCGCGACGTATGGCCGGTGACACCGTTGCAGGCCGGGCTGCTCTTCCACACCGAGCTGACCGCCGCCACCGAGCCGGACGCCTATGTCGCGCAACTGATCCTGCGTTTGGCGGGCAGGCTGGACGTCGACCGCTTGCACGCGGCCGCACGCGCCCTTCTGGATCGGCATGCGAGCTTGCGGACCGCATTCACCACCACCGGTACCGGGCAACGCGTCGCACTCGTCTGCGATGACATCGAATTGCCCTGGCAGGTAATAGATCTCACGGATCACCCCGATCCCGAAGCAGGATTGGCGGAAGAGGCCGCCGCAGTGAAGGCGCACCGGTTCGATCCGGAAGTGCCGCCGCTGCTGCGCTTCACGGTGGCCCGGCTGAGCGCCGATCGATGGGCGGTGATCCTGACCAACCACCACGTCATCCTCGACGGCTGGTCGTACCCGCTGCTGATCACCGAACTGTTCGCCGACTACGCGGGCGACGACAGTATCCCGGCCCCGGGCTCGTATCGAGACTTCCTGGAGTGGTTGGCTACTCGGGATCACGACGCGGCGCTCGCGGCATGGTCGGCCGCATTGGACGGCGCCGAACCGACACTGGTCGCGGGCAACTCCGGCGCCGGTGCCGTCGCGGACGAATGGATAACGGTCGACGAGACCGGCGCCAGGGAACTCGCGGCGACGGCCGCCGCGGCCGGGGTGACGGTGAACACCGTCGTGCAATCGGTGTGGGCGATGATGGTGGCGCAGCTGAGCGGGCGCACGGATATCGTCTTCGGTACCACGGTGTCGGGGCGTCCGGCCGAATTGCCCGCCGCCGAGCGCACCATCGGCCTGTTCATCAACACGATTCCGACTCGGATCCGCCTGGATCCCACCGAGACCGTCGCCGGCCTGTGGACCCGGATACAGCACGAGCAGGCCGCGCTGCTCGACCACCATCACATCGGCCTGACCGATATCCACGAGCTCACCGGCTACGACAGCCTTTTCGACACCGTGATGGTGCTGGAGTCCTATCCCGTTGATATGCAAGGCATTCGGCGGCTCACCGAGGAAGGAGATCTCGCGGTCGCCGGAGTCGCCGCCACCGATTCCACGCACTACCCCTTGACCTGTAGCGTCACCGTGCAGGACGGCCTGCGAGTCCGGCTCCAATACCGGACCGAGGCATTCGCGGCGGCCACGGTCGCGATGCTGGCGCAACGACTGCGAGAGGTGTTGTGCGCCATCACCGTCGATCCGGGCATCCAAGTGCGTGCGATCGAAACCCTGCCGAAATCGGAGCGGGAACGGCTGCTGCGCTGGGGCGGCGGCAGCGCGGACATCGCGGCCACGACATTGCCTGCCTTGTTGGCCGAGGCGGTGGCGGCCAACCCGGCCGGATGCGCGGTGGTGGATGGCGATTGCCGCATCTCCTACGCGGAGTTGTCTGAGCGGTCGAACCGCCTGGCGCGGTTGCTGATCGAGTACGGCGTCGGTCCGGGGTCCGTGGTGGCGGTGGGGATGCCGCGCTCGTTGGAATGGGTGACGGCAGTCTGGGCGATCGCCGAGACCGGGGCGGGATTTCTGTCCCTCGATCCCGGACATCCGCTGGCGCGCAACAATTTCATGTGCACGGATTCCGCTGTGCGGATTGGTATTACGCTTGGCCGCTACGCGCAGGCACTGCCGCGGGATGAGGTTTCGTGGCTGCTACTGGACGATCCCACGGTGGCGGCACGGCTTGAAGAGTGCTCGCAGACACCGGTGACCGATGCCGAACGATGTGGCGAATTACTGGTCGGCAGTACGGCATACGTCGTCTACACCTCGGGCTCTACCGGACGTCCGAAGGGCGTCGAGGTCACCAACGCCGGGCTGGCGGGCGTATGCGAAGCTCAGCGAGCGCGTTTCGGGGTAGGCCCGGATTCGCGGGTGCTCGGCGTCGCGGCACGCACCTTCGACGCGGCGGTATTCGAGCTGCTGCTTGCGGTCTCCGGCGGCGCGGCGCTGGTGATCGCTCCACCGGAAGTTTATGGCGGGCAACCCTTGTCCGAGCTGATGCGGATCGAACGGGTCACACACGCGGTGCTCACCCCGACCGTCGCTGCCGCATTGGATCCGGTCGGGCTCGACGATCTGGAAGCACTGATCGCGGCGGGCGAGGCCTGTCAACCTGCCGTGGTATCGCGCTGGTCGCGGACGGACATCGCGGGCCGGCGCAAGGTCTACAACCTGTACGGCCCGGCCGAGGCGACGATCTGGGTGACGGGCAGTGCGGAGCTGCGCGTCGGCGAACCGGTGAGCATGGGTTCGGTGATCGGCGGTATGTCGGCGGTGGTGCTGGACGCGTGGTTGCGTCCGGTGCCGGTGGGTGTGGCCGGTGAGCTGTACGTGTCGGGTCCCGGTGTGGCGCAGGGCTATCGGGGCCGGGTGGGGTTGACCGCGTCGCGGTTCGTCGCCGATCCGTTCGGGCAGCCGGGGAGCCGGTTGTACTGCACCGGGGATCTCGTTCGCTGGGATCTCGACGAAACCGGTTCGGACAACGGGGTTTTGACCTTTGTCGGCCGATCCGACTTCCAGGTGAAGGTGCGTGGCCAGCGGCTGGAATTGGGTGAGGTCGAGGCCGCACTGTGCGAGCTGGACGGCATCGAGCAGGCCGTTGTCGTTGTGCACGAGGCCGATTCGGGCGCACGGCTGGTTGCCTATGTCACCGGTGTCGCCGACCCGGTGCGGGTGCGGCGGACCCTGGGACGGCGGCTGCCGGGGTTCATGGTGCCGGATCTGGTGCTGGTGCTCGACGAATTGCCGCTGACCGTGAATGGAAAGGTGGACAGGGCGGCCCTCCCGGAGCCCGTATTCGCGCGCGCGGATTATCGTGCGCCGTCGACACCGTCGGAAGAGCGCGTCGCGGCGGTATTCGCCGAGGTGCTCGGGGCGGACCGGATCGGGGCCGACGACGATTTCTTCGCGCTGGGCGGTAATTCGTTGTCGGCGACGCGGCTTGCCGCCCGATTGGCCGAGGGGACGGGCGTCGCCGTGGCGGTGCGCGACGTCTTCGATGCCTCGGTGGTTCGCGAGCTCGCCGAATTGATCTCGGCGCGAGCGGTTTCCGCGCGGTCGGCGGTCGACGGCCCGATACCGGGCCGCCGGGAGCGGCCCGAACGGGTGCCGCTTTCGTTCGCGCAGCAGCGGATGTGGTTCGTGAATCGGCTCGCGCCCGAATCGGTCGCCTACAGCATTCCGTTGGTGCTGCGGCTGTCCGGCCGATTGGATGTGGCGGCATTGTCGGCGGCGCTGTGGGATGTCCTCGCCCGGCACGAGGTGCTGCGTACCCGCTACCCGGACATCGACGGCGTCCCGTACCAGTCCGTGATTCCGGTCGAGGAACTGGCCGAGGCGGTCGACGTGGACATGAGTCCGGCGCCGGTGGCCGAGACCGAGCTGGCGAGTGCGATTTCCGGCATAGTGCGGGTGGGATTCGATGTGGCGCAGCGGGTTCCGTTGCGGGTGCGGCTCTTGTCCGTGGGGCGCGATGAGTTCGTCCTGGTGATGGTGGTGCATCACATCGGTGCGGACGGCTTCTCGATGGGTCCGCTGGCGCGTGACCTGGCAACCGCGTACTCGTCCAGGCGCACTGGGCGGCAACCCGATTGGGCGCCGTTGCCGCTGCAGTACGCGGATTACGCGTTGTGGCAGCGGGAATCGCTGGGCTCGCCGGACGACCCGGATTCGCCGCTGTCCCGGCAGCTTCGGTACTGGTCCGACGAATTGCGCGATCTGCCCGAGGTATTGGAGCTGCCGACGGATCGGCCACGGCCTGCTGTCGCATCCCACAAGGGTGGGACCTCTGGCTTCGTACTCGATCCGGCGGTCGTCGACGGACTGCACGCGGTGGCGCGGTCCCACGGGGCGACCGTCTTCATGGTGTTCCACGCGGCCCTGACGGTGGTGCTGTCGCGCCTTTGCGGCAGCGGCGATATCGCGGTGGGTTCACCGGTATCGGGTCGCGGATCGGCCGTGCTGGACGAGCTGGTCGGCATGTTCGTGAATACGGTCGTGTTGCGCGTGCGGGTGGACGAGTCGGTGTCGTTCGCCGAATTGCTCGGCCGGATACGCGGTGTGGACCTGGCCGCGTTCGAACATGCCGAGGTTCCGTTCGAGCAGGTGGTGGAGGCGCTGGATCCGCCGCGCAGCCAGGCGCATCATCCGCTGTTCCAGGTGCTGCTCGCATTCCACAACCTCGACGCGGACGGCATCGAACTGCCCGGCGTCGACGTGACCCCCTCCGGCGTCGATACCGGCGTCGAACGGTTCGACCTGACCCTCACGCTGACCGACACCCCTGATCGCGACGGGTCCATTCCGGTCCAACTCGGCTATGCCACCGACCTTTTCGACCCGGGCACGATCGCGGGATTCGCCGATCGCCTGCGACAGGTGCTGCGCGCCGTCGTCAGCGATCCCACCGTACCGGTGCGGGACATCGACATTCTGTCGGCGGAAGAACGGCGACTGCTGCTCACGGATTGGGGTGGCGACAGCGGTTTCGACCGTACCGTTCTCGGCATCGCGGACTGCGCGGGCGAATTGACGCTGCCGGTCTTGTTGGCCGCGGCGGTGACGGCAAATCCGGATGGCGATGCCGTCGTCGACGGTGATCGTCGCATCTCGTACCGCGAACTCGATGAACAGTCGAATCGACTGGCGCACTTCCTGATCGGATGCGGGGCGCGACCGGAGTCGATCCTCGCCATCGCGCTCCCACGATCGCTGGAATGGGTGCTCGCGGTGTGGGCGGTCAGCAAGACCGGCGCCGGATTCCTGTCCATCGATCCGGCGCATCCGCTCGATCGCAACCAATTCATGTGCGCCGATTCCGGTGTGCGAGCGGGGATTACGCTCGATCGATACGCCGCGACACTGCCGGTGGACGGTCTGTCGTGGCAGATTATCGATGACCCGGCCGTGGCAAGTCGAATCCGAAGGTGCCCGAAAACGTCGGTGGCCGACGCGGATCGGCGTGGAGTACTGCGGGCGAGCAATACCGCCTACATCGTGTACACGTCGGGCTCGACCGGACGCCCGAAGGGTGTCGAGGTCGCCCACACCGGACTCGCCGCGGTCGCCGCCGCGCAGATCCAGCACTACGCGGTCGATGCCGCTTCGCGTGTATTGTCCGTCGCGGCAAGGACTTTCGATGCCGCGATGCTCGAGATCCTGCTCGCCGTACCCGCGGGCGCCGCCATGATCATCGCGCCCGAGGACGTATACGGTGGAGAGCCGCTGGCCGAGCTGATGCGCGAGCGGCGGATCAGCCACGCGTTCCTGACCCCGTCGGTGGTGTCATCGATGGATCCGGAAGGGCTGGACGAGCTGCGCGTGCTGACGGTCGGCGGCGAGCGCTACTCCGCGCAGCTGGTCACCCGGTGGTCGCATAGCGACAGTGCCGGTGTGCGAAGGTTTTTCAACACGTATGGTCCGACCGAGGCCACGATCATCATGATGATCAGCCGTGAGCTGCGGGCCGGTGATTCGCTGAACCTCGGCTCGGGTATCGGCGGTATGTCGGTGGCGGTTCTGGATGCGTGGTTGCGTCCGGTGCCGGTGGGCGTAATCGGCGAGCTGTATGTGTCGGGTTCCGGTGTGGCTCGGTGCTATCGGGGCCGGGCCGGGTTGACGGCGTCGACCTTCGTCGCCGATCCGTTCGGTGAGCCGGGAAGTCGGTTGTACCGAACAGGGGACCTGGTGCGTTGGGTTGTCGACGAAACCGGTTCAAGCGCTGGTGTTCTGGTGTTCGTCGGCCGGTCCGACTTCCAGGTGAAGGTGCGCGGCCAGCGGTTGGAGTTGGGTGAGGTCGAGGCCGCGCTGTGCGAGCTCGTGGGTATCGAGCAGGCGATCGTTGTCACGCGTGAAAATCCCGACGCCGCCGTACGTTTGGTGGCGTATGTCCGGCGAGAAGCGGGATATGCGGTCGATCCGGAGGCGATCAGGCAATCGATCGGCAGGCGGCTGCCGGGATACATGGTGCCGGATGTGGTGACGGTGCTCGATGAGTTCCCGTTGACCAGTAGCGGCAAGGTCGATCGCCGGGCGCTGCCGGAACCGGTCTTCAGCCCGCATGCGTTCCGAGCGCCGTCCACGGCGGCCGAAGAGGTCGTCGCGGCGATTTTCGCGGAAGTGCTCGGCGTGCAGCGGGTCGGTGCGGACGATGACTTCTTCGCGCTGGGTGGGGATTCGATCGTTTCGATCCAGGTTGTTTCCCGGGCGCGGGCGTCGGGCGTGGTATTCGGCCCGCGGGATGTGTTCGAGCAGCGGACCCCGGCACGGCTGGCGGCATGTGCGCGACTCGACGACGGCCAGGGCGGCGGTTTGGCGGAGTTGGCCGGCGGTGGCGTGGGAGAGATGCCGCTGTTGCCGGTGGCGCGGTGGATGGTGGAGTGGGGCAAGGGTTTCGACCGATTCGATCAGCACGTCGTGGTCCGGCTGCCCGCCGACGTCGACGAGCCGGGTTTGGTCGCGGCCATCGGCGCGGTGCTCGACCACCACGACATGTTGCGGTCCAGGTTGCGGCGCGACGAGTCCGGGGAATGGTCGCTGACGGTCGCCCCGCCGGGAGAGGTGGATCCGGCTGCGGTGCTGCATCGCCGAGTGCTCGACCAGGATATTGCGACCGGCGGTACGGCGCGGGTGGCCGAAATCGCTGTCACGGAACTGGATTCGGCCCTGGGTCAGTTGGATCCGACCGGCGGGGTGATGGTGCGGTTCGTGTGGCTGGACCCGGTCGGAGCCGGCGTGCCGGGGTGGTTGGTGGTGGTGGCGCACCATCTGGTGGTCGACGGTGTGTCGTGGCGGATCCTGGTCCCGGACTTGATGTCAGCGCTCGAACAGGTGAAATCCGCTGGGGCGGTGGCACTTCCGCCGATCGGAACCTCGGTTCGGCGCTGGGCGCACGGGTTGGCCGCCGCCGCGACCGAAGCGGCTCGCGTTGACGAGTTGGAGTTGTGGCGGTCGATGGTGTCGGGTGTCGATCCGGTGTTGGGTGGCCGGGAACTGGATCCGGAGATCGATACCGCCGCAACGCTCGATCAGCTCGAACTCGAGCTGCCGGAATCGGTGACGCGGTCGTTGCTCACTCGGGTTCCGACGGTGTTCCACGGTGGCGTGAACGATGGTCTGCTCGCGGGTTTGGCTGTGGCGGTGCGGATTTGGCGTGAGCGGGCGGGAGTCTCCGAAGCGTCGGTGTTGATCCGGTTGGAGGGCCACGGTCGTGAGGAGAGTGTTCTCGCCGGTGCGGATCTGTCGCGGACGGTGGGCTGGTTCACCACGATGTTCCCGGTCCGTTTCGATCTGGCCGGAATCGACTGCAATGAGGTAGTGGCCGGTGGGAATGCGGTTGCGGCCGCGGTGTTTTCGGTGAAGGAAACCCTGCGTTCGATCCCGGACAAGGGCATCGGCTACGGAATGCTGCGCTACCTCAACCCGGAAACCGCGGATCTGTTGCCCGCCCGGATGCCCGGGCGCATCGGATTCAACTACCTCGGCCGAATCACTAACGCCGATACCGGCGCGGCCGAGATCCACGGCGGCTTGGGCGAGTTGCACGCATCGCCGGATCCCGGCATGCCGGTAACAACCGTGCTGGACGTGAGCGCGATCGTGCTCGAGGAGCGGCTGCGCGCGACCTTCCGATTCCCGCGTACCCTGCTCGATCCGGACGAGGTCGAAGCGCTGGCGCAATTGTGGTCGCGGGTGCTGACCGCGATCGCCGAATACGCCGAAACACCGGGCGCCGGTGGGCATTCCCCATCCGATTTCGAACTCGTCGAGCTGAATCGATCGGAAGTCGCCGCGCTCGACCGCGCCTACCCGTCACTGAGCGACATATGGCCGGTGACCCCGTTGCAGGCCGGACTCCTCTTCCATGCCCACCTGGCGGGCGGGGAGGCGGATGCCTATATCGCGCAGCTGGTTCTGCACCTGTCCGGCGCACCGGATCTGCCGCGCCTGCGTGCGGCGGCGGAAACTCTCGTGCGACGTCACCTGGGTTTGCGATCCGCGTTCGGCACGACCGACGCGGGCACGACCGTTGCGGTTATCTGCGATGGCGTCGAATTGCCTTGGCAAATAGTCGATCTCAGCGATACTGCCGATCCGGCGGCCGGGTTGGACGAGCTGGCGGCGCGGGAGAAGGCGCGGCCTTTCGACCTCGGGACGCCGCCACTGTTGCGTTTCACAGTCGCCGCACTGGGCGGCGATCGCTGGGCGCTGATCATCACCAACCACCATGTCATCCTCGACGGCTGGTCCTATCCACTGCTGATCACCGAGCTGTTCACCGAATACGCGGGCGGGCATTCGGACACCGCGCCCGGCTCGTACCGGGATTACCTGGCGTGGTTGACAACTCGTGACCGAGACGCCGCCCTCGCCGCATGGGCGGATGCTCTCGACGGCGTCGAACCCACCCTGATCGGCAGCGACGCGACGGGCGCTACACCGTCGGTGGCGCAGCGATCGATCGCGCTCGACGGTGCCGATACTCGCGCGCTGATGACCGCGGCCGCGGCCGCCGGGGTCACGGTGAACACCGTATTGCAATCGGCGTGGGCGATGATGGTCGCGCGGCTGAGCGGCCGGACCGATATCGTCTTCGGCGCGACGGTTTCCGGGCGTCCCGCCGAATTGCCCGGCGCCGAGCGCACTATCGGACTGTTCATCAATACGATTCCCGCCCGGATCCGGCTGAATCCCGGCGAGACCGTCGCCGAGCTGTGGGCCCGCGTCCAGCACGAGCAGGCCGCGTTGCTGGACCATCACCACATCGGGCTGCGCGATATTCATGCGCTGACGGGCCACGACGGCCTCTTCGACACCCTGATGGTGCTCGAGTCGTACCCGATCGATTTCGACAGCATCGAAAACACCGTCGGCAGCGGCGATCTCGCGATCACCGGCATAACCGCCGCCGATGCCACCCACTATCCACTGACGTGTACCGCGATGCTGCGGGATACGCTGCGAATCCGATTGCAGTACCGGCCGGAGATACTCGATGCGGCCACGATCGACGGGCTCGCCGATCAAATGCTGCGGCTGCTGCGGACATTCGCGCACGCCCCGGCCTCGTCGGTGCGCGATATCGACGCGCTGCCCGAATCCGAGCGAATTCGGCTGGTGCGCGAATGGGGTCGCAACGGAACCGCGGACGACGATGTCGTCGAGCATTCGGTCACGCTGCCCGATCTGCTGGCCGCGGCGGTGGCTGCGGGTTCGGACGGTATCGCGGTGATCGACGGCACCCGGTCGATGTGGTACCGGGAGCTGGACGAACACTCGAACCGATTGGCACGGTTGTTGATTCGGTACGGGGTGGGTGCGGAATCGGTGGTGGCGATCGGGGTCCCGCGATCGCTGGAGTGGGTGTCGGCTGTATGGGCTATCGCGAAGGCGGGCGCCGCGTTCGTGTCGGTGGATCCGGCCCACCCGATCGAGCGGAACGAATTCGTATGCGCCGATTCCGGTGTGCGAGTTGGCATTACAACCGAAGCGCAACGGCCCGCTTTACCGGATCAGAACCTGACCTGGGTGGTCTTGGACGATCCGGCGGTCGCGGCACGGCTCGATGAGTGCGCGCCGACCAATGTGGATCGGCCGGTGCGGGTGGCGAATACGGCCTATGTCGTCTATACGTCGGGTTCGACCGGGCAGCCCAAGGGCGTGGCGGTCACGCATGCGGGGTTGGCGGCTGCGGTCGCCGATCATGTGCGTCGCTGTGCCGTCGATGCCGATTCACGGGTGCTGGGCGTCGCCGCGCGGACTTTCGACGCGGCGATCCTGGAGCTGTTGCTGGCACTGTCCGGTGGTGCGACGTTGGTGCTGGCCTCGCCGGATGTGTATGGGGGACAGCCGCTTCGGGAGCTGTTGCGCGCCGAGCGGATCAGCCATGCGTTCCTCACCCCGTCGGTGGCGCTGTCGCTGGATCCGGCGGGTCTCGACGATCTGCGGGTGATGCTGACCGGCGGCGACCGGTGCGGACCGCAACTGGTGTCGCGGTGGGCGGGCACCGACGCGTCGGGATCACGCACGGTGCACAACCTGTACGGTCCTGCGGAGAGCACGATTTGGGTGACGGCGGCCGAACTCGCGCCCGGCCGGCCGGTGCGGATCGGCGGCCCGATCACGGGTGTCGGCGCGGTGGTGTTGGATCCGTGGCTGCGCCCAGTGCCCGTCGGAGTGGTCGGTGAGCTCTACGTATCGGGACGCGGTGTCGCGCGCGGGTACCTGGGCCGGGCGGGGCTGACCGCGGCCCGCTTCGTCGCCGACCCCTTCGGCGCGCCGGGCGGCCGACTGTACCGGACCGGTGATCTGGTCCGCTGGACCGTCGACGAAACCGGCTCGGGCACAGGCGAGTTGGAGTACGTTGGCCGATCCGATTTCCAGGTGAAGCTGCGCGGGCAGCGGCTGGAACCGGAGGAGGTCGAGGCCGCGCTCACCGCCGTCACCGGTGTCGAGCAGGCCGTCGTCATCGTGCATACCGCCGAAAACGCCTCCGGCAGCGGCGGTGTCCGGTTGGTCGGGTACGTCGTGGCCGCACCGGGTCATGCCGTCGATCCGGCGGAGATCAGGCGGCAGGTGGGTGCGCGGCTGCCGGGCTACATGGTGCCGGATGTGGTGCTGGTATTGGATGAATTGCCGTTGACCGGCAGTGGCAAGATCGATCGTCGGACGCTGCCGGAACCCGAATCGAGCCCGCGGGCATTCCGGCCGCCGTCGAATCCGGTAGAGGAGATCGTGGCGAGGGTTTTCGCCGAGGTACTCGGGGTGGAGCGGATCGGTGTCGACGAGGATTTCTTTGCGCTGGGCGGAGATTCGATCGTCTCGATCCAGGTGGTCTCCCGGGCGCGAGCGCTCGGTGTGGTGTTCGGCCCGCGGGATGTGTTCGAGCAGCGGACCCCGGCCCGGTTGGCGGCGCATGCGCGCCTGACCGATGAGCCCGGTGGTTTGGCCGAATTGGCCGGTGGCGGTGTGGGGGAGATGCCGCTGTTGCCGGTGGCGCGGTGGATGGTGGAGTGGGGTAAGGGATTCGATCGGTTCGACCAGCATGTGGTATTGCGGTTACCGGAAGCCGTCGCCGAATCCGAGATGGCCGAGGCGGTGCGCGCGGTGATGGCGCGGCACGACATGTTGCGTTCCCGGTTGCGGCGCAATGATTCCGGGGAATGGTCGTTGGTGGTCGCGCCGCCGGATGGCGAATCGACGCCCGGCGTGCTGCATCGTCGCGCAATCGATCCGGGCGTCGACCTCGACTCCGGTTTTGTTGCGGCGGCACTGGATTCCGCGCTGGGCCGGTTGGCTCCGGCCGGTGGGGTGATGGTGCAGTTCGTCTGGCTGGACGCCGCCGGGTGTGACACGCCGGGATATTTGGTGGTGGTGGCGCATCACCTGGTGATCGACGGTGTGTCGTGGCGGGTGCTGGTTCCGGATCTGTTGTCGGCGCTGGAACAGGCGCGGGCGGGCGCGGTGCCGGTGCTGGCTCCGGTCGGCACATCGATGCGGCGCTGGGCGCACGGGTTGGTCGCTGCCGCCGGGGACCCGACTCGCGTTGCGGAGTTGGGGTTGTGGCGGTCGATGGTGTCGGGTGTCGATCCGGCGCTGGGTGGCCGGGAACTGGATCCGGAGATCGACACCGCTGCAACGCTCGATCAGCTCGAAGTCGAACTGCCGGAATCGGTGACGCGGTCGTTGCTCACCCGGGTTCCGACCGTGTTCCACGGTGGCGTGAACGATGGCTTGATCGCTGGACTCGCTGTGGCCCTGCGGATTTGGCGCGAGCGGCAGGGAATCACCGAGCCGTCGGTCTTGATTCGGTTGGAGGGACACGGCCGTGAGGAGCAGGTGCTCGCGGGCGCCGACCTGTCGCGGACGGTGGGCTGGTTCACCACGATGTTCCCGGCCCGCTTCGACCTGACCGGTATCGATCTCGCGGACGTGGCCGCCGGTGGTGATGCGGTTGCGGCGGCGGTGTTCTCGGTGAAGGAAACCCTGCGTTCGATCCCGGACAAAGGCATCGGCTACGGAATGCTGCGCTACCTCAACCCGGAAACCGCGGATCTGTTGCCTGCCCGGATGCCCGGGCGCATCGGGTTCAACTATCTCGGCCGGGTCTCGACCGCCGATCTCGCTGGCGGTCTCGACGGCGGTCTGGGGGAATTGCGGGTGACGCCGGATCCGGACGTGCCGGTAACCCTGGCGCTCGATGTGAGCGCGATAGTGCTGGAGGACCGGCTGCGGGCCACGTTCCGGTTCCCCCGCACACTCCTCGACAACGTCGCGATCGCGGAACTGGCCGGGCTGTGGTCGCGGATACTGACCGCGATCGCCGAACACGCCGAAAAACCCGGTGCCGGTGGACATTCCCCATCCGACTTCGGGCTGGTGACGCTGAGCCGGCCGGAAATCGCCGCGCTGGACCGCGGCTACCCGGCACTGACCGATGTGTGGCCGGTGACCCCGCTGCAGGCCGGAATGCTGTTCCACGCCGAACTGGCCGCAACCGATTCCTATGCCGCACAGGTCGTTCTGCACCTGTCCGGCGAGCTCGACCCGGAACGCTTGCACGCGGCGGCAGCGGCGCTGTTGACGCGGCACGACGGTTTGCGGACCGCCTTCACCACCACCGGCAGCGGCGCGACCGTCGCGGTGATCGGCGACGACCTCGAACTGCCTTGGCAAGTAATCGATCTCGCGGGCCATCGCGATCCTGACGGCCCGCTGGGCGAGCTGGCCGCGGCCGAGAAGGGCCGGAGGTTCGATCTCGCTACCGCGCCGCTGCTGCGGTTCACCGTCGCCCAGTTGGCCGCCGGTCGCTGGGCGTTGATCGTGACGTACCACCACGCGATCGTGGACGGCTGGTCGCTGCCGCTGCTGATCACCGATCTGTTCACCGGCTACGCCGGTGCCACCGACACGGAACCGGGATCGTATCGAGACTTCCTGGCGTGGTTGGCAACTCGCGATCGGGAGGCGGCAGAGGCGGCGTGGGCAAAGGCCCTCGCCGGGGCCGAACCCACCCTTATCGCAGACACCGCCGCGTCCGGTACGGTCGTGGATCTGTCGATCACGATCGACAGCGCGGGCACCCGACGGCTGACGGCGGCTGCGGCCGCGGCCGGAGTGACGGTGAACACTGTCCTGCAGTCGGTGTGGGCGATGATGATCGCGCGGTTCAGCGGCCGGACCGATATCGTTTTCGGCGCCACCGTATCCGGGCGCCCGGGTGAATTGCCTGCTGCCGAGCGAACTATCGGATTGTTCATCAATACGATTCCGGCCAGGGTGCGGCTCGACCCGGCCGAGACCGTCACAGAGCTGTGGTCTCGGCTGCACCGCGAGCAGACCGCGCTGCTCGACCATCAGCATCTCGGCCTGACCGAGATCCACGAACTCACCGGCTACGACAGCCTGTTCGACACCGTGATGGTGCTGGAGTCGTATCCCGTTGACACCCAGCACATCCGGCGGATCACCGGCGAGGGCGACCTGGAAGTCACCGAGGTGGTCGCCGCCGACTCCACCCATTACCCGTTGACCTGCACCATGATCCTGCAGGACACACTGCGGATCCGTCTGCAATACCGGCCGGAGGCGTTCGACTCCGCCGCGATGACCGCATTCGCCGGACGCCTGGAACAGTTGCTCGGCTCCATCGCGGAGGACCCGGCACGGCCCGTGCGCGAGATCGAGCAGCTGTCGGCGGGCGAACGCGAGCGCCTGCTGCGGGAGTGGAACGACACCGCCGTCCCGATCGATTCCGGTGCGACCCTTGTCGATCTGTTCGATCGGCAGGCCGCCCGGACGCCGCATGCGATCGCGGTGATCTCCGGAGCACAACGAATCAGCTACGGAGAGCTCGATATTCGTGCGCATCGCCTGGCGTCGGCACTTGCCGCACAGGGCGCTGGGCCGGAAAGCATTGTCGCGGTGGCGCTGCCGAGGGGCATCGATCTGATCACCGCACTACTCGCGGTGCTGAAAGCCGGCGCGGCCTACCTGCCGCTCGATCCCGCAGCGCCCGCCGACCGGCTCACCTATATCGTCGCGGACGCACAACCGCGACTCGTTGTCGTCGACGAGACAACAACCGATCTCATCGGCGGCACAGCGTGTCTGCGTATCGATCAGCTGACGGACTCCGCGGACGGGCCCGTCGATTCGGGCAGGTTGCGTCCGGAGAACGTGGCGTATGTGATCTATACGTCGGGTACGACGG
The DNA here is from genome assembly GCF_020361265.1 of Nocardia sp. JCM 34519.1. Taxonomy (NCBI): domain Bacteria; kingdom Bacillati; phylum Actinomycetota; class Actinomycetes; order Mycobacteriales; family Nocardiaceae; genus Nocardia; species Nocardia sp. JCM 34519.1. The sequence goes on along the minus strand of NZ_JAIRBR010000010.1, from coordinate 222,910 downwards.
GTAACCCCAAGGGTGTTGCGGTAACTCATGCGAATGCGGTGTCGCTGTTCGACGGGACGCAAGCTTGGTGTGAATTCGGGTCCGATGACGTTTGGGCGTGGTGTCATTCGCAGGCGTTCGATTTTTCGGTGTGGGAGATCTGGGGTGCGCTGCTGCACGGTGGTCGTGTGGTGGTGGTGCCGCGTGAGGTGGCGTATTCGCCTGCCGAACTGTGGGATCTGGTTGTCGAGCAGGGCGTGACGATCCTCAACCAGACGCCGTCGGCGTTCTACGCATTGCTGGAGTCCGGGTGCGACTGTGCGGAGTCGGCTCTGCGGATGGTGGTGTTCGGCGGTGAGGCGTTGGATCCCAGCCGATTACAGGCTTGGCGGCCCATCGAAGGGCGGCCTGGTCCGGTGCTGGTGAATATGTACGGCATTACCGAGACCACCGTGCATGTGACGAAACAGGTGCTCGCCGCGGAGCATTGGTCGGGTGATCCGGGTGTGAGCCCCATCGGTGTGCCGTTGGCGAATCTGCGTGTGTACGTGCTGGATTCGTGGCTGCGCCCGGTACCGATAGGCGCCGCGGGCGAGCTGTATGTCGCCGGTAATCAGGTCGCGCGAGGATACCTGAGCAGGCCGGGCCTGACCGCGTCGCGCTTCGTCGCCGACCCGTTCGACCCGACCGGCAGCCGGTTGTATCGCAGCGGTGACGTGGTGCGATGGACCGAGACGGGTGTGCTCGAGTATGTCGGCCGCGCCGACGAGCAGGTCAAGATCCGCGGTTACCGTATCGAACTCGGCGAGATCGAGGCCGTCCTCGCGGCCGAGGACGCTGTCGCCCGCGCCGTAGTCACGGCCCGCGACACCCTGATGCCGGACGGTTCCCCGGCCAAACAGCTCATCGCGTACGCGGTTCCCGACCCCGACATCGCACCTGCAGCGCTGAAATGCCTTGAATTACAGCGCGATGGCGTGATCGAAGCACACGAGTTGCACGAGCTGCCGAACGGTATGCCGGTGGTCGGCCGTAACCGGTCGAATGTCGAATTCCTGTACGAGGAGATCTTCGAACGCGCGGAGTACTGCCACGCCGGTATGACGATGCCCGAGTCGGGTTGTGTGGTGGATCTCGGTTCGCATATCGGCATGTTCTCGATCTATGCGAAACGGATGGCACCGGCCGTGAAAATTTATGCGGTCGAGCCGATGCCGGAGCTCAGGCGGATGTACGAGGCCAATTCGGCACTGCACGATTTGGACGCGACTTTGGTGCCCTACGCGGTCGGCGCGGAATCGACCACCGATACCTTCACCTACTACCCGGAGATGTCGATGCTGTCCGGTCGCGGCACCGACCGCAGCGTGCAGCGCGACCTCCTCGAATCCTTCATCCAGCACGAACCCCACACGGACAGTGATGATCTCGGCTCACTCGAGCAGCTGATCGAGAACAGACTGCGCTGCGAGCACATCGAGGTGCCGGTTCGAACCTTGTCGCAGATCATCCGCGAATACGGGATCGATCACATCGATCTGCTGAAGATCGATGTGGAGGGTAGTGAGTTGGATGCGTTGCGTGGTATCGAGCCGTGTCATTGGTCGTTGATCGATCGGATGGTGCTCGAGGTCCATGATGTCGAGGACCGGTTGGCGTGTGTCGAAAAGCTGTTGTGCGAACACGGATTCGAAGTCGCGAATCGCGTTTCGCCCAATATGACCGGCACCGGCCTGTACCTCGTCTACGCGCTGCGCCGGAATCTCGATCGGGGCCACGGTACGACGGATGTGCTGCGACCACATGAGAAATGGTGCGGCCCAGTATCTCTCGGCAGGTTGCTGCGCGAACACATAGGCGCCCGGCTGCCCGCATATATGGTGCCGGACCTGGTGATGGCGGTCGACGAATTGCCGCTGACGGTGAACGGAAAGGTGGACAAGGCGGCGCTGCCGGAACCGGTGTTCGCGCAGGCCGATTACCGGGCGCCGTCGACCCCGCTGGAGCAACTCGTCGCGACCGTATTCGCCGAGGTTCTCGGGGTGGAAAGGGTCGGCATCGACGACGACTTCTTCGCGCTGGGCGGAAACTCACTGTCCGCGACTCGGTTGTCGGCGCGACTGTCGGATCGGGTCGGCGTCGCGATCGCGGTCCGCGACGTATTCGATGCCTCGACCGTCGGCGAGCTGGCCGCGCAGGTGGCTGGCGCCGGTGCCGCGCCGGGACTGCCGCTGGGTCCCCGGGTCCGGCCCGCGCGGGTGCCCCTCTCATTCGCGCAGCAGCGGATGTGGTTCGTGAACCGATTCGCGCCGGGATCGGTGGCCTACAGCATCCCGCTGGTGCTGCGCCTGTCCGGTGCGTTGGATGTCGCGGCCTTGTCGGCGGCGGTATGGGATGTGCTGACGCGGCACGAGGTACTGCGGACGCGGTATCCGGATATCGACGGCGTGCCGTTCCAGTCGGTGGTTCCGGTCGAGGAATTGGCGGACGCGGCCGATATCGATCTCGCTCCCGCATCGGTAGCCGAAAATGACTGGGCCGCAGCGGTTTCCGATGTGGTAGCAAAAGGATTCGATGTGGCCGAACGTGTCCCGCTGCGGATGCGGTTGCTGTCGATCGACGACGGGCGTGAATTCGTCTTGGTGCTCGTCGTGCACCACATCAATGCCGACGGGTTCTCCATGGCTCCGCTGGCCCGTGATCTCGCTACCGCGTACACGGCGCGATGCACTGGGCGGCAACCGGATTGGGAACCGCTGCCGGTGCAGTACGCGGACTACACGCTGTGGCAGCGGGAACTGCTCGGCTCGGCCGACGATGCCGAATCGCCGCTGGCGCGGCAGATCCGGTATTGGACCGGCCGATTGGCGGATCTGCCCGAGGTGCTGGAACTGCCGACCGATCGGCCGCGCCCCGCCGTCGCCACCCACCGGGGCGCGCGGTACAGCTTCGCGATCGAACCGAGCGTGGTATCCGGGCTGCGGCGGTTGGCGCGTGCACGGGGCGCGACGGTGTTCATGGTCTTCCACGCGGCATTGACGCTGGTGTTGTCCCGACTGTCCGGTGGTGGCGACATCGCCATCGGCACACCGGTTTCCGGTCGCGGATCGGCACTGCTGGACGACCTGATCGGCATGTTCGTGAATACGGTGGTGTTGCGAACCCGAGTCGACGAATCGGTGTCGTTCGCCGAATTGCTCGAACAGATCCGCGCGGTGGATCTGGACGCGTTCGCCCATGCGGAGGTGCCGTTCGAGCAGGTGGTGGAGGCGCTGGATCCGCCGCGCAGCCAGGCGCACCATCCGCTGTTCCAGGTGATGCTCGCCTTCCACAACCTGGATCAGGCCGGTCTGGAACTGCCGGGGGTGAGCGTGACGCCCGCGGATGCCGACACCGGCACCGAGCGTTTCGACCTGACGTTCACCCTCACCGACGCACCTGATCGCGACGGCGCGATGCCTGTCGGGATCAGCTACGCCGCAGACCTTTTCGATGCGACCACCATCGCGTCGCTGGCGCGACGGCTGGGGAAGGTACTGGCGGCGATCGCCGACGATCCCACTGTCCCGCTGCGGGATATCGAAACCCTGTCGACAGCCGAACGCGCGCAACTGCACGAATGGGGTCGGAACCACCGAGCCGTCACGCCTGATGTGACGCTCCCGAGCTTGCTGGCGGCCGCCGTGACCGCGAACCCGGATGGGGTGGCCGTATTCGACGATGATCGGCGGCTTTCCTACCGGGACCTCGACCAGCACTCGAACCGCTTGGCGCGCTACCTGACCGAATGCGGCGCAGGTCCGGAATCGGTTGTCGCGGTGGCGGTTCCGCGGTCGGTGGAATGGGTGGTCGCGGTGTGGGCGATCGCCAAGGCGGGGGCCGCGTTCCTGTCGGTGGATCCGGCGCATCCGCTGGAGCGCAATCGATTCGTGTGCGCCGACTCCGGAGTGCTGCTCGGGATTACGATGGACAGCCATCGTGCGGCGCTTCCTACGGAAGGGCTTTCGTGGCTGGTACTCGACGATCCCGCCACCGCGAACCGGATCGAACGGTGTGCGCGAACTCCGTTGACCGACCGAAGGTTGCGGATGGAGAACACGGCGTATGTGGTGTACACGTCGGGTTCGACAGGACAGCCCAAGGGCGTCGAGGTCACGCATGCCGGGTTGGCCTCCGTGGTCGCCGATCACCTGGATCGCGGTGCGGTCGACGCCGATTCGCGGATACTGGGTGTCGCCGCGCGGACCTTCGATGCGGCGATCCTGGAATTGCTGCTTGCGGTAACCGGATCCGGGGCGCTGGTGATCGCGCCACCCGATGTGTACGGCGGCGAGCCGTTGCGGAATCTGTTGCGCGACCGGCATATCACGCATGCGTTTTTGACTCCTGTGGTGGCGATGACGGTGGATCCGGTGGGTTTGGATGATTTGCGGGTGGTGTTGACCGGTGGTGATCGGTGTTCGTCGCAGGTGGTGTCGCGGTGGGTGGGTACGGATTGTGCGGGTTTGCGTCGGGTGCACAATTTGTACGGTCCGGCCGAGACCACCATTTGGGTGACCGGTGCGCGACTGACTCCGGGACGCCCGATCGATATCGGTGGCCCGATCGCGGGTGTGCGCGTGGTCGCACTGGATGCATGGTTGCGTCCGGTGCCCGCCGGAGTGGTCGGTGAGCTCTATGTATCGAGTTCCGGTGTGGCACGGGGTTATCGGGGCCGGGCGGGGGCCACGGCGTCGCGGTTCGTCGCCGACCCGTTCGGCGAGCCGGGACGCCGGATGTACCGAACCGGTGACCTGGTGCGCTGGATCGTCGACGAATCCGGTTCGGGCGCGGTGGTTCTGGAATACGTCGGCCGATCCGATACGCAGGTGAAGGTGCGCGGGCAGCGTGTGGAACTCGGCGAGGTCGAGGCCGCGCTGGCGGGTGTCGCGGGCGTGGAACAGGCGGTGGCCGTGATCCACGACGGCGTGCGCCTGATCGGTTACGTGGCGGGACGTGAGCTGGATCCGGCCGCCGTGCGCCGGTCGGTGGCCGAGCGGCTGCCGGGCTATATGGTGCCGGACGTCGTGCTCGTACTCGACGACCTGCCGCTCACCGGCAGCGGAAAGATCGATCGGCGGGCACTGCCCGAACCGGAACGCACGCCGCGGGTGTTCCGCGCGCCGTCGACGGCGGCGGAGGAACTCGTGGCCGCCGTCTTCGCCGAGGTGCTCGGCGTCGAACGGGTCGGCGCCGACGACGACTTCTTCGCGCTGGGCGGCAACTCGCTCACCGCGATACAGGTCGTTTCGCTGGTGCGTTCCCGGACCGGCCGACAACTGCAATACGGTGAGCTCTTCTCCGATGCGACACCGGCGTCATTGGCGAAGGCCATGGAGAACGGGCCGAATATCTCGCTCGGCGTGCTGACGCCGCTGCGCTCGTCGGGCAGCAGGCCGCCGCTGTTCTGCGTGCATCCGGGCGGCGGCCTGGCCTGGGTATACGGGGCCCTGGCGGGACAGCTCGACCCGGACCGCCCGGTCTACGGGCTGCAGGACCCGTACATCGTCGCCGCCGAGCCGCGGCCGGAATCCGTTGGGGCATATGCGGATCGGTACGTCCGCGAGATCCTGGCGCGGTTCCCGGACATCCGATGCAACCTGGTCGGTTGGTCGCTGGGTGGTCAGATCGCGCATGCGATGGCCGTGCGACTGCAGGAGTTGGGGCATCCCGTCGGCCTGCTGGCGCTCGTCGACGCGAGTCCGGAATCGGGTCCGGCGGAGGCGCCCGAACCGACGCGGCGCGAGGTCGCGACCGCCGCCGCGCGGATACTCGGCGGCTGGCGCGACGCCCTCGGCCTGGACGACGTGCCGGAGATCGAGGATCTGGCGGAGTTCTACGCGCTGCTCGGCGACCGGATCAGCCGGGCCGGACTGCTGTCGTCCACGCAGGTGGAACGGGTGTTGGAAAGTTTCTCGCGGCCGGTCCCATACGTTCCGGGACGCTTCGCGGGCGACGCCCTGCTCTTCACCGCCGCCCGCGAATCCGACCGGGACCGGCTCGCGGAAAGCTGGCGCGCGCACATCACGGGACGGATCGAACACATATCGATCGATGAATGGCACACCGGCATGCTGAACGCCGACCGAGCGGCCGAAATCGCGGCGATCCTCGAGGCCCGGCTCGAAGGTCGGTGATGTGAGCCCACCCGCCGCCCGACCACCACCCTCATCGAATCGCTGCGCGATGCTGATCACACTCGTGTCGAGGTTTCGGGAACCGGCTGTGGGTAACCCGGGGGAGAACGCCCGCGCCGCCGAGCACGATGACGGCCGATCTGCGGGAACTGGAGTCCGTCGGCTACCGGCTGACTGTCACGAGAGCGGAAGGAACCAGACATATGTTGATGCTCACCCCGAATGCCGTCGAGGCGGTTCGCACCATCACCTCGGCGCAGGACGCACCGGAGAACGCCGGACTGCGCATTTCGACGACGGACGGCGCCGAGACACTGCAACTCGCCATCGTCGGTGAACCGCGCGACGACGACGAGGTGCTGACCGCCGAGGGGTCGCGGATCTACCTGGATCAGCAGGCGGCCGCATTCCTGGACGACAAGATCCTGGACACCGGCCTCGACCCGGACGGCCAGGGCGCCTTCATCCTCGCTCAACAGGAGCGCAAGACCGACTGATTCAAGGCACCCAGAGATACCATTCCGCGAACGGTCCCTGGATCGGCCAGGTGTCGGCCATCAGTTTCGCGGGACCCATCCCGAACCAGAGGTCGACGGTGACGGTCTCGCCGGGCGCCGCGCCGGTGCGCACATAGACGTCCTGGGACCGCGCGCCCGCCGAACCGACCCAGCCCAGCATCACGTGATTGCCGCACGGGCCGCGCTGATAACCCAGCGGGGTGACATGTGCGAGCACGTGGCCGGGTAGGTTGGGCGCGGCCTCCAGTGCGACGCCGATCGTGCCCGCACAGAAATTCGCATCGCCGAAGGTGTGCAGCGTGGTGCCGAGCGGCGCCCACTGCGGTAGTGGATCCGCGTCGGCGGGCGCCGCCGCCAGCCCGCACACCAGTGCGCTTATCCCCGCCACGACACCCGCTGCTGTCCACCGCGCCGTCATTTGTGGATGTCCTTCCCCTGCAATGATTTTCGTCCCCGGCCGGGCCGATCGTACGATCCGGCCGCCATGGACTCCAATGGCCTCGCGTCGGTGCGCAGCGGGAGTCGTTGTGCGATAAGCGTATCGAAGCGAACGCGCGGTCGGTGCGCGTTCGCCGATCGCTGTCCTGGTGCGGGGCGCGGCATGTGGTCGCTGAAAGGTTGCGGAGGATGGCTGTCGAGTAGGTGTCGCACCGCGGCGGCGATCCGGTGGGCAGACGCCCGATGCATGTGCGGATGTAAGCGCGGATGCAAACGTGTTGGACCGGCATCCGGCCAGGTCGGCGCGGTCGCGCGGTAGACATGTCCAAGGAAGTTGTCCAAGCCGGTTGTGCAACAGCTGGACTCGCGAACAAACCGCTGGTCGTATCGTGTTGGACACGGCGGGCCGCCCGCGAATTTCAAACTGGTCGTTTCAGGGTGGCCGGTAGCGGATTCGCGTGGAAGAATTGCCGTGCTCCCGCCTGCGGCAGGGGTCGCGCACAGGTTGCCGGCATCGCCGGGTGGCGCGTTTGGTGTCGAAGTCCCCTCTGTTCACCGCTGGTCGTGGCCGGGGAGTTCGCCAGGTGCGAGTGTGGCCCCGGCCCGGGACGTGGTGACCGGATGCGGAGCGCTGTCCGGTCGCACCCCGAACTCCCGCTAGCTGGGAGGTTTTCGTGTTCGGCTGTGTGATCGTCGAGTCGGTGTGGTTCCCGCGAACCGAGATGGTGCGCGCCGGAGCCGGTTTCGTATCGCTATCGCACCTCGGCCGGATCCGGGACCGCACGCCGACCCGGGCATGACCGGGGCCGCCCGGTCGAGCGGTGTGCTCGATACCGCCCGGGACCCGCTGACCCGCGCCGAATTCCGTGTGGCGATGGTCGCCGCCGCCGCGGGCATATCCGGCGCGGAGATCCTGCGCAGATGCGATGGCGCGCTGTCGAAATCCACCGTCTACAACTATCGGCGCCCCGACTATCGGCGGTTGCCCGAACACCGCGAGATGGCTCGCGCGTGGTTCGTCGCGTGCGGACTCGAGCCGAGGGACGTGGTGCGGTTGGTGGCCGCGTGGGATCGGCTGACCGGCAACGCGATCGCGCCGGAACCGGCGAACGGTCCGACACCCGTGATGGTGCCGGACCCCGTCATCGTGATGGTCGCGCCCGAGGCCGCAGGCGAACCGTCGCCGAGTGCGGTGGAAACGCCGGTACCCGAAATCGTTGCTGCCCGGCATGTTCGGGCCCGGCGCGGGAAAACGATGTCGCCGATCCGGGTGCGGGACGCGGTCGTGGGATCGCTCCTGTCGCATATCGCGGCCATCGCGGTGGTGCTGCTGTATCCGTGGTTGGGCGGTCAGAGCGTCGCGGTACTCGAATCGGTGGCGCTGCCCGCGCTATCGTGCTGCGCGATCGTGGTCGTCGGCGGGCGGGCGGTGGTCCCGATACGGGCTCGGATATCGAAGCGGCGCCGCGGAATTGAGCGCGGTGCCGCTCGGCCAGGTGGAGTCCGGATCGAGGCGAGCGGGCAGCGCAGACGGCGCAGGCATGCCAAATCCTCGCGCTCGGCACGCTGGCTGCGCCCGGTGCGGGCGGCGCTGGTGCTGCCCATCTCCGTGTTGCTGCTGCGACGACGCCGTGCGGTAGTTCCGATACATCAGCTTCCGAATGTGGTTGCCGGGCTGGTCGTCGACGACGATGGCATGCGCCGAGGGCGGGCGGTGTTGTCCGATCGTGCCGGCGACGAACGGTCGGCATCGCGGGATGCGGCGGCCGCTGCCGCGGCGGCGGTGGGAGAAGCGTTGCTCGGGACCGTATTCCACGATCCGGACGACAAATACATGCCCGAAGACCGCGGAACCGTCTCCGCGCGCTTCGTCGAATTCGCCTTCCGCAAGGCGGGTATCGAGGTGCCGAAGACCGTATTCGGTCAGTCCGCCATCGGAATTCCGGTCCTGCTCGGCGATCTCGTGCGCGGCGATCTGATCGTCATACACGACGCCCGAGACAGCTGTTCGGGCATCTACACGGGTAACGAAAGGGTGGTACTGGCACCGGAATTCGGCGCGCCGGTGATCTACCGGAAGCTGGACCGTACCGTCTCCATCGCTCGGCGGTGCCTGCTCGACGATGAATCCGCAACGCCCGCAACGGAACACGCGGGATGGCAGATACCAGACGCATGCCCGCGGTGGTGGATTGAGGTCGCCGGAGAGCTGCCGTGGCCGGATTTCGGCGCACCGGCGGAGTTTCCTGGCGCAGACCGCGATCCGCTGGATGAAGCCGCCGCCCGGCCGTTCGACATGCGGCGCCTGCTGGAGGAATTCGCGGGGCGGGAAAGTGTCCTGCCGGACGCGCCCTCTGCGGCCGAGCCCGTACCGGTCATACGACGGCGACACCGGCACCGCGAGGACGGCGATGCCGACCAGGTGACCGTGCGCGAGCTGATGGCGACGCTCGATCGTGAACGGCCGCTGGATCTTCGGGACGGCGCGCCGACATAGGCCCTGTGTCGAGTCCCATCCGGTGCCTGACTTCACGCAGGGCCTGGCCGCCCGGGCTCCGGCGCGAGATGCACGCCCGGCTCGGCCGATGCGTCCGGTGACGGAACTCGAAGTCGATGGATGCACACCGAACAGCCGTCGCTACCAACCGGTTCCGGGTATTCGCTCGGTGGGCCCGCTAATTACTTCTCTATTTACGACTCTAATTTCTTTTCGTATTTCCCTGATTGCATGAACGTGTAATTGATTCGGAGATCGTCTTGCGATTACCGGTGGGGGTGCTCCTGGGCGTTGATCGGACGAATCTGATGGGCCGGAGTCGGCGACGGGGACGATGGAATGCGGTGTATCCCCTCCAAACGGTTGAGGTACGGGGGTGAACTACAGATCGGTGCAGGTAGAACCCTATTTGCACCTGCGGAACCGGGTCGTTGGAATCCGATGACGTGCAACTGGTTCAACTGTTGGAACGGTCTTGGAAATGGCGTGTCAACAGGTTTCGATCGCGGCTCCCGAAAATTGCTGTTTCCCAGACGATTCGGCGATTGCGCCGACAGGGTCGATTGCGCTTAAGATCGATGCCGTCCCCGTTGTCGGCGGGAATCGCGAATCCGGAATCGCCGATCGGAATTCGCGCCTTACCCACGAAAGGAATTCGCAACCAATGACGTCGCATGTTCACGGTTTCGACCAGGAGCATCCGATCGCGAATACGCCGCAGGCCGAATCGCCGAGCGAGGCGGTGGGCGCGTCATCGGGACGTGCCGATCCGGAACCCGCGACGGCCGACGCCGAACAGGTGCACGGCGGTATGGTCTCGCTGCCGGGTGCCCTGCCGATGACGGCCTCGCCGAGTGCGGAGGTGTTCCGGATCGCGGCCTGGCTGCTGATGGGGGTGCTGACGCTGTCCCTGCTGTTCGTGGCCTTTCTGCTGCTGATCGGCGCCGAAACCGCGGCAGGCGGCATCGCCCTGGCCCTGTCCGCGGTCGGCGGGACCGCCACGGTGGTGTTCCCGACGTCGCGGCGCACCGTGCTCGGCGGCATGCGCACCGCCATCGCGCGAACGGCGCGGGTACTGGAAGCGGTATTCGGTGCGCTCGCCGATATCGCGCGACCCAAGCAGTGACCTCGGCTCGGGTCGTCGGCGGCGGTCCGAACCGGTCGATGCGAATCGCGTTGCGGACACGAACTGCGGAGTCCCGCAACGTATTCGGGAGAGCTGAGGCGGGTGCTCGGGCGCGGCGGTGGGGACCGGGCGCGCGTTCGCCGAATTCCGGTTGCCGACGAGATGACCTTCGTCTATATGGACGGTTTGGGTTCGCTGGCACTCGGCACGAAGTAGTGCGCGACCGGACCGAGCGGTAGGAACTCGTGCCGCACAACGGGATCGCGGCGGACGGATCTATCATATTTCGATGTCGGATGCGCGGGTGCGGTTCGGGATCCTCGGTCCGGTGCAACTGACCATCGACGGCGTGGACCGCCCGCTGGGCGGGCCGAAACAGCGTGCGACCCTGGCATATTTGGTGCTCAACGCGAACCGGCCGGTCGCGGTGGAATCCCTGACCCGCGCGGTGTGGGCGGACAATCCGCCGCCGGACGCCAGGGTGAGCCTGCACACCATCGTGTCCAATCTGCGAAAACCCTTGCGCGACGCGGGTTTCGACGCGCGCGCCGTGCTATCCCAGATCGGTGCCGGCTACCGGATTTCGGTGGCCGACGCGGCCTGCGACGTCGACCGGTTCCGTGCGGGCAAGGAGCGCGGACTGCGTGCGCTCGCGGAGGGTCGCTTCGACGCGGCGAGCGCCGCGGTCACCGAGGCCTTGCGCGAATGGCGTGGGCCCGCGCTGGCCGATCTGCGCGGATTCGAGTTCGCGCAGGTGTACGCCACCGCACTGGACGACGAACGCATCGGCGCCATCGAAGCGCGCGCCGCGGCCGACCTGGCCCGCGACCGGGTCGACGCCGTGGTCGCGGAATTGACCGTGCTGGTGGGCGAATACCCACTGCGCGAACGTCTTTGGAAGCAATTGATCACGGCGTTGTACCTGAACGGCAGGCAGTCCGACGCGCTGGAGGCGGCGCGCAGGCTGCGCGCGACGCTGGCCGGTGAACTCGGCATCGATCCGAGCCCGTCGATTCAGCTGCTGGAGGGGCGGATCCTGCGGCAGGAGCCGCTGATCGTCCGCGCGGCGACCGCATCGGACGGCAGCGATACGGTTGTCGAGCAGTCGATTCCGGTCCGCGCCGCGGTGCTGCGCGACAGCCGCGGACATACCTATCCGCTGTGCGGGCCGCGAACGAAGATCGGGCGGTCGCCGGAGAACGATATCGTGCTCGACCACGGCAAGGTGAGCCGTAAACACGCGGTGATCGTATTCGACGGCGTGGCCTATATTATTCGAGATCTACTGTCGGTCAATGGTATTCGGGTGAACGGCGTGCGCATTGTCGATAGCGCCGCGCTGGCCGACGGCGATGTGATCAGAATCGGGGACTGCGAGCTGACGCTGCATGTCGCGCCGTTGGCCGGCGCTTAGAACCCCGTTGGGTCCTTTCCGCACAGTGGTCGCAGCCGAATTCGGCTGAACCCTCTCCGAAAGGATCCGAAATGCTCGCATCCGTACGCCGGTACGCACCCGTCGCCATCGGTTTCGCCGCGCTCGCCGGATCGGTCGCGCTGCTGCCGGGCGCCCCGGCCTCCGCGCTGCCGTACGGTCCGTACACCTGTGCGCAGGGATTCGTATGGCGCGAGGCCTACGACGGCGACCAGGTCTGTGTCACCCCCGGCGACCGCGACATCGCGCACTCCGAAAACGTCCAGGGCCCCTCGCATCGCTCACCGAACGGCGGCGCTTACGGTCCGGACACTTGCCTGCCGGGCTTCGTGTGGCGGGAGACCCGGCCGTCCGATCACGTATGCGCCGATCCATCCCGGCGCGACCGCGCCGCTGCCCAGAATGCCGAGGGCGTAACGCATTTGGCCGATCCGACACAACTGCCCGCGGGCGGCGTGCACGTGCGGACGGAGTTGACCCTGACGGGTGGAACCATTTTCCTCGACGGCGCAACGGGTCTGACCGAGGGCGGCAAGGTCATCTTCTACGCCGCGGGTGTGAATACCGGCAACCCGCGGCAACTGGGTGAGCGGCAGGCCGACGGGCACGGCGCGCTCGGGCCGCAGCAATTGGCCGACGTCCGTTGCGATCTGCCGCGGAACAAGACCGCGACGGTTGTCGTGATGGATGTGCGCAGCGGCGTCGCGAAATCCGCGGGCACCACCTACGCGTTCAGCTGCTGATCCGAATACCGTTGTGCGTCAAGGCCATACGGTAAGCGCGAGGCGGGCGACGCGGCCGAGCGCGGCGGCATCGGCGCCGTCGCGGGCCCGCTGCGACATGCCCTGGATGACGACGGCGAAATACTCGGCCAGCGCCGTGGTGTCGGCGTCGGGTGGCAGCTCGCCTGCGCGCTGCGCGGCGGCGAGGCGCGCGCGGAAGGTTTCCAGGTTCTGTGCGCGCAGCCCGCGCAGGAATGCCTCGATATCCGCGTCCGCATCGGTGATGTTGGTGGCCGCGGTGATCACCAGGCAGCCGGGCGGGTGCGCCGGATCGGTGTAGTTGTCCGCCGCCTCGCGCAGTATTCGCTCGAACGCGGTTCGGGCGGAAGGTTCTTCGTCCAGGGCCCGGCGGACGAAGTCAGCGGTCGGGAGTGCGGCGTACGCGTCGACGACCGCGCGGAACAGCGACGCCTTGTCGCCGAACGCCTTGTACAGGCTCGCGGAGCGAATGCCCATGGCCTCGGTCAGCTCGCTGAGCGAGGTGGCGTGATAGCCATGCTCCCGGCGGCCTTCGACGCCGCGACGGGCGGCGCGACGGTCGACATCATCGTCAACAACGCCGGAATCGGCTGCCCCCGTGACATTTCCGCGCTGACCGCCGCCGACTTCGACCGCGTCTTCGCGGTGAACGTGCGCGCACCGTTCTTCGTCGTCCAGGAGGGGCTGGGGCGATTGCGCGCGGGCGGACGGATCATCAACATCTCGAGCGGCGCGGCCCGGCTCACGATGCCGGACGCCATCGCATACGGCGCGACCAAATCTGCTCTGGACAACTTCACCATGAACCTCGCCAAACACCTGGGCCCACAGGGCATTACAGTCAACTCCGTGGCACCCGGAATCGTCGACACCGACGTGAACGTCGGATGGTTGCGCGACAACCCCGAGGCCATAGCCCACGCCGCGTCACTCGCCGCGCTCGGGCGGGTCGGCGAGCCCGAGGATATCGCCGATATCGTCGCGTTCCTGGGCTCCGACGACGCCCGCTGGGTCACCGGCCGAGTAATCGACGCGACCGGCGGCGCCGGACTCTGACAGCCGTGGCCGATCCGAGTGCCGGGATTATGCGCTGATGATCCGCGAAATGTCCATGTAGGCCGTCGATCTCGGGTTTCGGTCCCGTTGGGCGAACTCACGGCTCGGGCTCATCGGGCGGTGGTATCGGAACGGTTGTTCGGGTGGGCTCGGCCGGTGCTGCGGGGACGGGTTTCGATGTTGTGCTGGGTATTCGAGATGGGCGGGGCTCGGGAGTCGGTGGCGCCGGTGCGATCGGCTGTTGGCTGGGCGCCGATGAGTTCGAATCGGTCGCAGGCGCTTTGGGCTCGGCAGTCCGGCCTGGTGCGATCGGGGTCGACTCGGACTGCTGAGCGCCCGGCTGGCTCGGTGCGGGCTGGTTCGGCGGCAGCGACGCGGGTTGGCCGGGTGGTGCGGGTTCGGTTGCCGCCGTTGGTACTCGGGATGGGACCGGATCCGTTGGCGGCAGCGGTGGCTGGCTGGTCGGCTGAATCGGCGTTGGTTGCACGGGTGCCGTGGGTGGCGGGGCAGGAGCCGGGGTTGCGGACTGCCCGTCGTCCGGCGATACCGATGCCGGTGGAGCGACCGGTGGAGCCGGCTGGCTCGGTGCCGGTGCGGTGGCTTCGGTTGGTGTGGGCTGTGGTGCCGCAGAGGGTGCCCCGGGTGGCGGTTGGTTCGGCGGCGGCGCGGCTGGGGGTTGGTTGCTCGGCTGCCCCGGAGTAGTCGTCGGTGCGGTGGGCTCGCTCTGCGTTGTCGCGGTGGATGTTTCGAGCGGTGGTTGGCTTGGGGAAGTCGTCGGCGGCTGGTTACTCGGTTGATTCGGAGCAGACCCAGGTGTAGTCGGCTGTGGCGGTGTGGGTTGTGCTGTCGTGGTGGGTGTTTCGGATGGTGTGGGTGGCGGGTTGGTTGGCTGACTCGGCGTGGGCTGCGTGGTCGATGTCGGCACGGGCCCTGGAGAGGTGGTCGGCGTGTACCAGGGAGTGGTCGGCGTCGGCGGATACCAGGGGGACGTGGGTTGTACTGTCACGGTCGGTGTTTGGTATGTCGACGGGCTCGGCGGTGTACTGGGTGGGCAGGTGGGTATCCACAGTCCTTGGCAGTCGCCGGGATTGCTTGTCGTAGGCAACGGAATGGTCGAGGGGTCAGCGGGATCCGGCTCCAGCACGCAGAAGATGCCACAGGGTATCGGCGGCAGCCCGGGGATGATGATCATTATTTGGATTTGGAGCGGCTGCGTCGATGTCGCGGTCGGCGGACTCGGTGGGTAACTCGGTGGTGAGGTCCGCGAAGTCGACGGCGAGGTCGGCGAAGTCGACGAGGTCGGTGGTACGGCCGTTGTCGGGGTGGCCGCCTTGGGCGTGCCCATACTCGACCCCGCACCCGTCAGCATGCTTCGGCCGGACCGCGGGTCGGGTCGAGTCGGGTTGGGGGAGATGGGCATTCGTTGCGGAACACCGCCGGTCCGGTAGGCATTGGCCCAACTCAGCACCTGTGTCGCATAGTCGAGCGAGTTGTTGTAGCGCAGGATCGCCTGTAGTTCCTGCTGCGGATCGCGCAGATCCGAGCCGCCGGAGCAGAGGTATTTGCCCGCGCCGAGGGCGGCATCGAAAACGTTGTTGGGATCGGCCCGGCCGTCGCCGTTGCCGTCGGAGGCGTATTGGAACCAGGTGGCGGGCAGGAACTGCATCGGCCCGACTGCGCGCACATAACCGCCGTCGGTCGCCTTGATCACCTCGTTGCCGGGCAGTGTGCCGTCCAATGCCGGACCGTAGATGATGCCGATGGTGGTGCCGTCGGCGTCGGTGCGTCCATTGTTCGCGTGATCGGATTCGATCTTGCCGATGCCGGCGAGCAGGTACCAGGTGAGGCCACAGCCGGGCAGCGAGGATTGCAGCGCGAGTTCGGCATTGCGGTAGGCGGCGAGCACGATCTCCGGAATTCCGAGGGTGCCGCCGCGCGGCAGCGAGATATCGTGCAGCGGTACAGCGCCCGAGGTCAGCGCACCATTGGCCGGGGGCGTAATCGCGCGCAATTGCCGCGGCGGGTCCGGCGTGGCGGGCAGCAGGCCGATGGATTGGTCGGTCGTCGGACTGGTCTGTGCCACCTGCGCGGTCACCGCCGCCAGCTGCGCGGCGATGGAATCGGGTGCTGGTCTGTCGGAGCGCGGGGCCGACGCCGCGGCCAGCAATCCCGCCATCACCAGAGCCGATGCGGTAATCGGACCGGATATGCGCATCGGCAACACCAAACCCTCGTAGCCGTCGAGCGCGGCAGTGCCGATCGTGGCCCGCGCCGAACTGTCGCGCGCGTCAGCACGCCGACCAAATCACCAGCCGCGCACTAAGATTCGCCGCCGGTTGCGGTCTCCCGCCAAGTGTGGACAACCGGAAGAATTCTGACACGAAAGCCGCGCCCGCGAACTCCCCAGTCCGGAAGTGGGGAGCCGGGTCGCGCCGCGCCCGCGAACGGCGCGGGTACTGTCGCTGGAGTCGTTCGGCTACCCGATGGGTTGACCGTCGATCGGCAGGCCGCTCGCGGTGAGGTCGGCGAGGACGCCGAAATGATCGCTCGGCCAGACACCGTCGTGCGGCCGGTCGAAAACCAGTCGGCAGTCGGTGATTTCGAGCGTCGGGCCGCGGTCACCGCAGCGGACGAGCACGTAGTCGATGCGCCGCCCGCGCTCCAGCGGCATCTCCACGCCATCGGCCACGAGCGGGTTGCGCGGAGTGAACGTGTGTCCGGCGGCATCGGGATGCGTTGCGGCCCAAGCATCCCGATAGCAGACGCTGACATTCGCCAACGATTGCCTCCCGGTCAGGAAGCGGACACCGGCCGAATCCGGTGTCGCGTCGAAATCGCCCGCCAGCACCACATGCGCATGCTCGGCCCCGACGGCCCCGCGACGAGCACAGCCTGCCGCTGCCGTTCGAGTTCGTATCCGAGCTGCCATGACGGCTTGTGATCGACCAGCACGACGGGCCCGAGCCCGGGCACCTCGATATCGGCCACCAATGTGGCCAAAGGTGAGTCGGCGGTGCGGCCGGACACCCGCAGATCGAGCTCACGCACCGCGCGGATCGGCCAGCGACTCGCGACGGTGACCCCGGAGCCCGCCTCGCCGCGCCGAACCTGGTGTGCGACATGCCAATTGCCGCCCAACACCTCACGGACCTGATCGACCTCGGCGATCCGGATCGCCTCCTGGAACGCCACCAGGTCCGGTGCCAGCTCGGCGAACCCGTTCCGCAGCACCCGCCGTCGCCGCGGCCAGTCACCGCAGCGACCCCACAGATTCAGCGTGATCACCCGCATCGGCATCAACCCTCGCTCGCTATCGCCGCAGTGGCGGGATTCCGCGCTGACCGCCCGGCAAACCCGCGACACGGTGGCGTTCCCGCCGGCTGTGCCTCATATTCTGTGTAAATCGGTATCAACTTACAGAAGGTGGACGGTGTGGTATCTAAGCTGATCGAACCCAAATAGGCCGGTCGAAAAGTTCTCCGAAATCGACCCACATTGACAAGAATCATGCGTAACATACAGGCTCGGTTCCACTGCCCCGGGACGAAAGGATGCGGCGACGGATGCTGAAGAGGCTGGATCGGTTGCTGAGCTACGAGATGAAGGTCTCGGAATTCCTCGGGACGTTGATCATTCTCGCGGTGCCGTACGGTCTCGTCGGGGTGGTCTGGTCCCTGACCCATACGAGTCATCTGCGGAATATGCACGGAATCGATGTGCTGATCTCATTTCTCGGTTCGATCGTGTGCTGGCCGGTGCTCACCTTCTCGAATGTGTGCATGACCTGATGATGGCGCTGGTGTGTTTCATCGACGTCCTGGTGATCGGCGTCAAGATCCTCGGTGGCCGGATGCGGGTGCATCCGGTGCTTCGGTTCGGGCTGTGGCTGGCCGTCCTGACCGTGCTCGCGGCCGGATTCGCGGTGGTCGCGGGGCTGCTCGTCGCGCTGCAACACCGGCTCGTCGGGTTGGGGAGCTGAGATGGCGGTCGTCACGGGATCCGATCCGGAGTCGGAGACGGGGGAGCTGGAGCGAATCGCCGGCGCCGCAATGGGACTGTGGCGTCGTCACCCGCAACGCTCGCTCGAAACCCTCGGCAGGCAGGTGCTGCTCGGCCGGGAAACCCTTGTCCAGCTGGTGATTTCGATCGTCCGTGGCCGGTTTCCGTTCCAGGAGTTCATCAAGCAGTGCGCCTTCATGGCCGGTGTGTCCGCGGCCCCCACGGTGTTCGTCGCGATACCGATCGCGGTGGTGGTTTCGATCCAGGTCGGCGCGCTGGTGAATCAGGTCGGCGCGACCACCTTCGTCGGCGCGGTGGCCGGTCTCGGCATCATTCGCCAAGGCGCACCGCTGGTTTCGGCGCTCATGATCGCGGGCGCCGTCGGGTCGGCGATCTGCGCCGACCTCGGCTCGCGCACCATTCGCGAGGAGATCGACGCGATGATGGTGATGGGCGTCGACCCGGTGCGCCGTCTGGTGGCCCCGCGCCTGGCCGCGGCGGTGCTGGTGAGCGTATTGCTGTGCGGCTTCGTCGTTTTCGTCGGATTCGCCACCGCGTACCTGTTCAACGTCTACGCCCAGTCGGGCACGCCGGGATCCTTCATCGGCTCGTTCGCCTCCTTCGCGGTGGCGAACGATCTCGTCGTCGCCCTGGTCAAAGCCGCGATATTCGGCGCGCTCACCGCGATCATCGCCTGCGATATCGGCCTGCACACCAGCGGCGGCCCGGGTGGCGTCGCGAATTCGGTGAACTCCGCCGTGGTGAGCTCGGCCCTGATGCTGTTCGCCACCAACATCATTCTCACCCAGCTCTACAACACGCTGTTGCCCGCGAAGGTGGTCTGAGCATGGCAAGCACATACGTCCCGCCTTCGCTGAAACCCTTCCGCGCCGTCGCGGGCGCCGCCATGGTTCCGGTGCACGCCAATCAGCGGCTCGGTCACCAGACGATCACCTTCGTTCGGGCGGTGACGGCAATTCCCTTCGCACTCAGGCACTATCGGAAGGAAGTGCTGCGGCTGACCGCCGACGTCGGCTGGGGCAACGGGTCGCTCATCGTCGGCGGCGGCACCATCGGCGTCGTATTCATCCTGTGCGCCTTCGGCGGAATCATCGTCGGGATGGAGTCGTACACGGCGCTGAACCTGCTCACGATGAGCCCGTTGACCGGCGCCATCTCCGGCTTCGCTACCACACGCGAGCTGGCGCCGATCCTCGGCACCCTGGCGTTCGCCATCCAAGCCGGATGCCGGTTCACCGCGCAGATCGGCGCGATGCGGATCGCGGAGGAGATCGACGCGCTGGAATCGCTTGCCATCCGGCCAGTTCCATACCTGGTGAGCACCCGCATGGTCGCGGCGACGCTGACCATCGTCCCGCTGTACGGAATCGGCCTCGCGGCAGCGTATCTGGCGACGAAACTGTCGGTGCTCTTTCTCGGCGGCACCTCGGCGGGCACCTACGACCACTACTTCTTCCAGTTCCTCATCGGACCCGACGTGTTCTGGTCGCTGCTGAAAGTGGTTGTGTTCGTGCTGCTTTCCACCTTCATCCAGTGCTATTACGGATATGTCGCCAGCGGTGGACCCGAGGGTGTCGGCATGGCGGCCGGCCGCGCGATCAAGATGGTGATCGTCGTCATGGTTTTCGCGAATCTGTTTCTCACACTGGCGATCTGGGGCATAGACCCGGGATTCCGGATCTCGGGGTAGCGGTATGGCGATACTTCTCGATCCCAGCGGCCGCGGCCCGAGCGGCCGTCAGCTGAGCATGGCCGGACTGGCGATGCTGACCGTTGTCGCGGTGCTGCTCGGCCTGCTGACCCTGCGATACACCGGCGCCTTCGAACGACGCGTCGCGGTCACCGTCGCCCTGACCAGCACCGGTGACGGCCTGCCCGCGCGCGCTGATGTGAAATTCCGCGGCCTGCTGGTCGGCCGGGTGGCCGGGGTGGAGGTCGTCGCGAAGGGGGCGCGCCAGCACGCGAGCGTCGACCTGGATCCGCGGCTGGCGGGCTCGATTCCGGACAATGTGACGGCGCGGGTGGTGCCCAACAACCTTTTCGGCGTGACCGCGATCGAATTGGTCGACAACGGGCCCGCGCCGGGCAGGCTGCGGGCCGGCGCGACGATCGCCGAGGATACGAGCGGCGGCACCGTCCAACTGCAGACCACGCTGAACGTGCTGCGCGACGTGCTCGACAAGATCGAACCGGAAAAGCTCGGCCGGGTGCTCGCCACCCTGGCGGCCGCCCTCGATTCCGCCGCGCGCACACCGGGTTCGACTGTAGAGCGGCTCGACGCGTGGCTCACCGCGGTGCGCTCGATTCCCGGAATCGGAACTCTGCTGGGCGATCTCGGCCGCGCCGCACAGGCGTTGAGCCGATCGGCGCCGGATCTGGTCGGGGTGCTTTCGGAATCGGTCACCACCGCGCGCACGCTCGCCGAACGCCGGGCCGGGCTGGTGGCGCTGCTGACGAACGGCAATGCGGCCGTCGACGCGGTGAATTCGCTGTTCGCGCGCAACCCTGACGCGGGCAAATTCCTCGTCGCGGGCACCGATGAGCTGTTCGGCAGCCTGGCGCGGGATCCGGACGCGATCCCGTATACGGCCGCCAATTTCAATTTCGCGCTCCGAAAGCTGGCCACCACATTCAATTTCGGGCCGCACCGCCAGATGGTGTGGCGAATGGATGTGTCGTTCACGCCGTTCCAGCAATACACCGCCCGGGACTGCCCGCACTACGGCGAGCTGAGCGGCCCGCGCTGCGGTGGTCCTACTGTCCCGGATTCCGCACCGCCGCAAGAGTTTCCGGAATCGCTGCGCCCGGGGTGGCTGGATTCGGCCGGACCGCCTCCGCTGCCCGTCCCGCCGGGTGCGCAGCCTCCGCTCGCGGGTATCCCTGGCCTGCCAGCGATTCCGGGGATCACCGTGCCCGCCGCGGACCGCGATCCGGCGGCGCTGCGCGGGCCCGCCGCGGTAGCCGCCGTCGTCGGCGATCGGCCGACGGCGGCGCAGCTGCTGCTGATCGGTCCGCTGCTGGCGGGCGGCGCGGTCACCGTCTACGACCAGGAAGGCGGTCCGCGATGAAATCGACCAGGGCGACAGTGGGATTCGGCTTGTTCGCGGTCATGGCCGTCGTATTGACCTATACGATCTGGTCGACGTTGCAGCGACCGGTCGCCGGTGGCACCCGATCGTATTCGGCGGTGTTCTCCGATGTACTGGGGCTGCGGGTCGGTGACGATGTGCGGATGGCCGGTGTGCGCGTCGGCCGGGTGGACACCATTGGTTTCGGGGATGGCTACCAGGCGCGGGTCGGGTTCCGCGTCCAAGACGGGCAGCATCTCACCTCGACCACGAAAGCCGTTGTCCGATACCAGAATTTGATCGGCCAACGGTATATCGCGCTGCTGCCGGGCGCCGATCCGGGGACGCCGATGCCGCCGGACGGCGAGATCCCGCTCGCCCGCACCGAACCGTCGTTCGACGTGTCGGCGCTGCTGTCCGGATTCGAGCCGCTGTTCGATGTGCTGCGACCGGATCAGGTGAATTCGCTGTCGGAGACGCTGATTCAGGCCTTGCAGGGCAATCAGGTCTCGCTCGGCGCGTTGGTGACGCAGGCCGCCGAGCTCGCGGGCACCTTCGGGCAGCGCGACAAGATCCTCGGCGAGGTGCTGACCAACCTCAGTGGGGTGATCTCCGGCCTCGCGCGCCGCAGCGGCGAGTTCGAAACCTTGCTCACCCAGGCCCGTGCGTTGGTGGAAGCGCTTTATAGCCAAGGGGAATCGCTGAAGAGTTCGGTCGATCGGGTGGCCGGTTCGACCGATTCGCTCACCCGCCTCATCACCCAGCTCGAGCCGGGGCTGGCGCGGGCGCAGGGCGATGCGACATCCGGTGTGGCGCTGCTGCTGCTCAACGGCGCGTCGCTGGATCGGGCCGCGGTCGAGCTGCCGACGATCCTCAACGGCATCGCCCGTTTCACCAGCTACGGCGCGTACGGGAATGCCTACATCTGCCGCCTGGACGTCTCGCTGTGGGGCGTGCTGCTACCGCCCGGGCTGTTCTCCCAGGTGGGCGGCGATCAGCAATCGGAGGTGTGCCGATGACGGTAAAGCGAAGGCTGCCGGGCTTTCTCGGCAACCGATATCTGCGGCTCGGCATCACCGCGGCGGCGCTGGTCGCGCTGCTGCTGGTCGGCTCCAGCGTGCTCGAACAGGTGCGGCTCGGCGACCGGACGATCCAGGCGGAATTCGCGCAGGCGGCCGGATTACGGCCCGGCGCGACCGTCGACGTATCGGGAATCGAAGTGGGCCAGGTGCGTTCGATCCGGCTCGACGGCGACAAGGTGGTGGCCGAGCTGAAGATCCGCCGCGATCTGCGGCTCGGGCCGGACGCGCACGCGGCCATCAAGATGTCGACCATATTGGGCAAGCTGCACATCGATCTGGTGCCTGGCAATGGAAAGGGCTTGCCGGGCAACCGCATTCGAATCGAGAACACGGCGGTGCCGTACAACCTCAGCAAGGTCATCCAGGATCCGCAGTACAAGAATTCGTTCGAGCGGATCGAGCGGATCGACCCGGGCAAGTTGCGGCAGGCGCTGGACGTGATCAACCAGCAGATGGGCGATTCCCCGCAGTTGGCCGTGCAGGCGCTCGACAGCATCGGTGCGCTGGCGAAGGTGGTCAGCGATCGCCGCGAAGAGGTGGACACCCTGCTGAAGGGTATGGATCAGGTCGCACAGCTGGTGTCGGACAACCAGAACAGCGTATTGCTGCTGCTCACCCGCGGCGACGCGATCGGGACGGCGGTGCAGCGACGGCAGGAACTGCTGAAACAGTTGCTGGACAATGTGGCCGCGCTCTCGAAGGTGCTCCAGGAGATGGGCCTGGAGAACAACGATCGGCTGGCCCCGCTGATCAACGACCTGAACACCATGTCCGAGGGTTTGACGAAGAACCGGCGGAATCTCGACCGGCTCTACGAGATCATGCCGGTGGCGCTGCGGCAGTTCAACAATGTCCTCGGCGACGGTCCGTACGGAAATGTCTACGCGCCGTGGATCTTTCCGGACAACTGGTTATGTTTCGCCCGAGCGGTACAGGGTTGTGGCTGATGGCGCGCGTCGCGATGAAGATGATGGCGCTGTGCGCGAGCATGCTGCTCACCGCCGGATGCGGACTGCTGCCCGCCGGCCTGACGGCACTGCCCGGACAGTATCTCGGTGAACATCTGCGTATCAGCGCCGATTTCGAGAATGTCGCCGGGCTGTACGCGGGCAACGAGGTCGCCGTGCTCGGCGTCCCGGTGGGGCGGGTCGACACGATCGAGGCCAAGGGCAGTTACGTGCAGGTGACCATGAGCATCGACAAGGACATCCGTATCCCCGCGGATGCCATTGCGGCCCTGGTGAACCCGCAGCTGATCACCAATCGGCACATCGAACTCGCGCCCGCCTATCCGGGTAACGGGCCGGTGCTCGCGGACGGGGCGCATATCCCGTTGGCGCACACCAGGACTCCGGTGGAGCTGGACCGGATACTGCAGAACTTCGATCAGCTCGGCGCGGCGCTCAAAGGTGACGACCGGACCGGGCCGATGGCGAGCCGGGTGCTGTTCCCGCTGCTGAACGGCAACGGCGACAAGCTGAAACAGACCCTCGACGCGCTGTCCGCCGCATTCCAGGTCACCCTGGCGAACAAGGACCAGATCGGCGACACCATCGTCAAACTCAACGACATCACCGAGATCATCGCCCAAAACGACCAAACCGTCCGCGATTTCAGCGGCAGGCTCACCGAACTGGTCCAGCTGATGGGCGATCAGGCGCCCGGGCTGCAGGCGGTGCTGGACCAACTGGACCAATTCGTCACCGACACCGCGACGCTCGTCGGGCAGAATCAGGATCAGCTGGCCGGGGCCATGAACCGATTCGCCGAGGTCACCGCGCAGATGCGGGCGAACGCGCGCGGGCTCACCGAAATCGTCGACGTCGGTCCGCTGCTGTTCCAGAACCTGTCCAATGCGGTGAGCCGCGAGGACCAGGCGTTGCGATTACACGGCCTGCTCGACAAGACAGTGCTGGACAGCGAGGCGCTTTCGCTGTTCTGCGAGCGTATCCAGCTGCGGCTCGACGGCTGCCGCACCGGCCGCATCCAGGATTTCGGCCCCGACTTCGGGCTCACCGCCGCACTGCTGGGAATCGCCAAATGACCCTGCGGATCAAGCGAATTCGAATCATCGCCGCCGTGCTCGCGGTGGCGGTGAGCGCGAGCGGATGCGCGGTAACCGTCGAGGATGTCCCGATGCCGGAACCCGGTCTCGGCGCGCCGGGATACACCATTCACGCCGCCTTCCGCGATGCGCTGAATCTGCCGCAGCGCGCCCACATCCGGATCGGCGGAACCGATATCGGCGTCGTCACCCGCATCACCACGACCAACTTCGTCGCCGATGTGGAAATGCTGATCCGCGAGGACATCTCGCTTTCCCAGGGGACCACCGCCGAGCTGCGCCAGGCGACGCCGCTCGGCGATATCTTCGTCGCGATGACGCTGCCGCCGGAGGGGGCGGGCGGTCCGCCGCTGCGGCCCGGCGACACGCTGGATCTTCAGCACACCGCGGCGGCCGCATCGGTGGAGCAGTTGATGATGTCGGTGTCCATGCTGATCAACGGGGGCGGCATCAACCAGGCGGCGAAGATCGCGGCGGAATTGAACTCCATGTTCGCGGGCCGGGCCCCGCAGCTGGCTCACCTGATCGGCGAAATGACCGATGCCATAACGGCATTGAATCAGCGAACCGCCGATATCGACAGCACCCTGACCGGGCTGAACGTGCTGAGCGGCGAATTATCCAGGCGCAAGGCCGAACTCGGCGCGGCCGCCGACTCGTTCCCGCAACTGCTGGCACTGCTCGGCGAGAACACGCAGAGCATCGTCACACTGCTGCGAAAGGTGTCGGAAACCATGGCGGCACTCGGGGATTTCGCCGACAGCACCGGACCGCAGGCGGTGAGCCTGTTCGACAGCATCCAGCGGCTGATGTCGGGCTTCACCCGAATGGGTGACGATCTGGCGGGCACCCTCGACGGATTGCACGAAATCTATCCGCCGGTGATGGCCAGCATGAGCGGTCCGACCCTCGCCGTCGCGGCGACCGTTTCCTATCTGAGCGTCGGCGCGTTGACGGATCCGAACGGCAGCCGCTGGCCCGAATTCGGTGACGCCGCGGCATTCATCGGGAGTCTGGCCCAGGTGATCGAAAAGGTCATCGGGCGCTTGACCAGCCCGCCTCGGCCTGGGGGCGAGCGGTGAATCCGCCGCTGTGGCAATGGTTGGTGCGGCACCGGATAGCGGTCGCCAATATCAGTTTGATCGTCGCGCTGGTGCTCGGCACGGCCTATCTGTCCGCCGGCGTGCTGCGGTGGAATCCGTTGGCGCGCGGCTACACCGTGACGGTGGAGCTGCCGTCGTCGGGCGGATTGTCGCGGGGCAACGACGTGACATTCCGGGGCGTCCGGGTCGGAAAGGTGCGTGAGCTCCGGATTTCCGGCACCGGCGTGGCGGCGATCGCCGAAATCGACGCGGCGGCCCGCATTCCCGTCGGCGGAACGGTCGCCGTCGGGCGGCTGTCCGCGGCCGGTGAACAGTATCTGGACTTTCGCCCCGACTCCGAAACCGGGCCGTATCTGAGCGACGGCGCCGTCGTCGAGCGTGCGCGCACGACCGTGCCGGTACCGGTGCAGTCGGTGCTGGCGAACCTGAGCGATTTCATCGGCGGAATGAACCCGGACCGGCTCGACACGATCATCGACGAGCTCGACCGGGCGCTGGCCGGAGGCCCGGATCGGTTGCGCGACATGATATCCGGGATGAGCCGGGCGATGGCGGGGCTGGACGGCCTGCTGCCGCAGACCCGCGCCCTCATCGCGAATCTCGAGGTGATCGCCGAAACCACCTCGCACGCGCAACCCGACCTGGCCACGCTCACCCGAGCGGGCGGCGTGCTGTTCGAACAGACGACCGCGGCCGATCGGGAACTGCGCCACCTGATCGACGCCGGGCCGGGACAGTTGGCCACGCTGAACGAATTCGTTTCGCGCACACAGGATCCGATCACCGATCTGGTGACGAACTTCGTCGCGATCACCAAGGCGGCGAAATTGCGCGCGCCGGCGATCGCCGCACTGTTCCCCGCGCTGCGCGTCGGATCGGAGGCGCTCGGCATCCCGGCACACGACGGCCAGTTCTACACGCTGGTCGATCCCTGGCCGCGACCGTGGTGCGAATACGACACCATCCCGGTGGTCCCCACCGAAAGGACCACCGACACCCGGGTCCGGCTCTACAACTACTGCGTCACCAGCAACCCGGCCCTGCAGATCCGCGGCTCGGCCAACGCCCCGCGCCCCGACGTGCCCGATAACGGATCGGGCCCGCCGCCCGGCGTGACCGGTAACGAGCTGTCCCAACCCGCACCGACTCGATAGAGGTGAAACGCTATGAGCGACATGGTGAACAAGGATGACGCGACGGATTCGGCGACCGATATGTCGACGCACGGCGCGTCGGCGAAATCGGGCTCGGCCGCAGGAGAAGCCGAAATGCCGCCGCAATCGGCGGCGGAGGCGGGCCCGGCGACAGCGAGCGAGCCCGGTGTGCCAGCCGAATCAGCATCGGTGGCGGCGGATTCGGCGGTGGTGGTGCGGCCGGTGACGAAATCGCAGCCAGCGGCTGAATCGGAACCGGCGGTGGTAGCGGCTGCGGCGAAACCAGCAGTGGCCGCGGCGGACCCTGCCGTCCAGGCGAACTCGGCATCCGACGTCGATCCGGTGGCCGGGGCTGAACCGGGTGCCGAACGAAAAGGCTTCCACCGCTTGATAACTCGCCCGCAGTTCGGACGCCGCACCCGTATCGCGTCGGGTGCGGCGGCCGCACTGCTGCTCGTGGCATCGCTCGGCAGCACCGGATATCTGTTCTTCCAGAACAAGAAGCACGAGGATCTGCTGTCCGCGCAGGAGCAGGCGCGCGCCGCGGCGTGCCGGTACGCGCCGGTGCTGGCCGACTACGACGCGAAACATCTCGACGGCTACGTGAGCGCGGTGCTCGACGGGGCGACCGGCGACTGGCGTAAGCAATTCGATTCGACCAGTAAGGAATTGCGCGATGTGCTCGCACAGGGCGAGGTGGTGTCGAAGGTGAACGAGGTCCAGTGCGCGATCCGCGGCGGCGACACCAATTCCGCGGAGGCGATCGTGGTGATCGGGCAGACCATCACGAGCCTGGGCACCAAGGGCAAACCGGCGCCCGGGCAGCTGTCGATGGTGATGCGGCTGGAACGGTCGGGCGATCGGTGGCTGGTGAACAAGGTCGACGCGCCGCTCGCTCCGCGGCCACAGCAGTGACGGCCCGGTTCAGATGAGCGGTTTGCCCTTGCGAATTCGGCGGCGCACATCCCGGATCAGGAAGTGGGTCGGGTAGAAGCGGATGAAGCGCGGTATGAAGCGGTTCACGAATCCGACGAACAGGAAAAGGTGTTCGAACCGCCGCTGATCGGTATCGGACCATTCGATACCCATCTGCGCACGGAAATACGGCGCGAGGAAGCCCGCGGTCAGGAATCGCAGCAGCCCACCGAAGATCACCCGCAGGTACCAGTGGATCATCCGCAGGTGCAGTAGCTCGTCGAGGTAGGCGCGGACCTTGTCGTCGAGCACCGCCTGTTCGGCCGCGCGATTCCAGTAGGTTTCGAATTCGGCGCGGGTCGCGGGCCACATATCCGGGCTCACCTGCAGCGTGGTGCCGAGTGTCGCGGATGTCCGATAGAACGCCTCGGCCTGTTCCGGGCTCATCCGGCCGTTCAGCAGCTGATAGGAATCCTCGAAACCGATGTAGAGGCAGGCGGCCACCCACAACTGGAGGTCGCGGTCGAATGCGTTGTACCGGACCGGCGCGCCCGGCTCGGACCGCACCTGGCGGTGCGCCACGTTCACGGCCTCGCGAAACGCCTCCTTGTCGGATTCGGTGCCGAGGATCGCGACCGCCAGATACGAGGCGGTAGTCCGCAGGCGTTTCCACGGATGCACCAGCAGCGCGCCGGATTCCACCTTGCTGTCCGCGACGCCGTGGCCGACGCCGGGCCGCGCCATCTGCATGGCGACATTCGCGGCGGCCCCGGCGAATTGCCAGAAGTCGAGCGCGTCCGGCAGTCGCGGCGGGCGTTTGGTCGCCGAGCGGTGGACCGCCGGAATGCGGATGCGGGTCCGCTCCGTGGTGAGCGCAGGCTCGTGCGCAATGGATTCCCGCGAATTCGCAGCGGCAGTCATGGACCCGGTTCCTTCGCTGTGCTGAATCTCCAGTAGTCTATGAAGAATAGATAGTAACTTAATATCGTAGTCGAACGGTGATAACGCTGTACTGTCGCTGTAAGACAACATAATTGAACATCAACTTGAAACGAAGCGGCCCTGAATGCTTGGTAACGGTTCCGACCGGTTCCAGTTTCGCTCGTACACAGCACGATGGCGGCGACCTCTGCCGACGAGTGTTCGCGCCGAGGCCCATCGCGTATCGATTCGAACACGCCCGCGAGCGACACGCGCACCCGGATTCGACCATGAAGAGCTGGGCAAATACTGTTCAGCTATGACAGGTGATGTGCTCGTGGTGCGGGAGCTCGATGTCGGTGGGCGACGGGTTCGGGTGACGATCAACACGCCGCAAAGGATTTCGGAATCGACCGGTATCGGCTACCTATGCAATGTCGGTATCGAAGGGTGGGCAGCGCAACCGGTGCGGCTGCAGGCGCGATCGGCTACGGTGCCGCAAACCGTGCGGACCGCGCTATCGACGGTCACCGGACGGCTCGGCATCGGCGTGGATGCCTTGCTCGGTGACGCCCACATCGGTACGAGATATCGCGAATCACGAGTTATGGCAGGGTAATTCGGCGTTCGTATCGTGAGTCGGCCCCGGCGGACAGACCGCCGGGGCCGAACCGTTCATCTACCGCGCGACGATGATGACATCCGCGGCGAAGGCGTAGTCCCGTTCCCAATCCGGTCCGGTCGGCCGCAGGATCACCCGCTCGACACCGGCCGCCCCGTACTCCGTCAACTGCTCGGCGGCCCGGCGCGGATCGTCCGACAATGCCGGTGCCACAACGGTTACCGTCGGCGCCGGACGGCCGAACTCCGCCGCTAGCTCGCCCAGCCGGGCGATTTCGGCGGGCAGCCGCGTCAGGTCGGGTGCGATCGGAATCCATCCGTCACCGTGCGCGGCGGCCCGGCGCCGTACCCGATTCCCGGTGCCCGCCACCAGCACCGGCGGCATCGGAGCGCCGGGCGAGAGCGTCACCTCCAGTCCGTCGGCGAGGGTCGTCGGCCTGCCCTCGACGAGCCCGGGCAAGGCGGCCAAGGCCGCATCGGTCAGCTGCCCGCGGGCCTCGAACGACGCACCCGCCGCCCGCCAGCCGATATCCCCGTGCGCCGGATTCCCGGTGCCGACCCCGAGCAGCACCCGATTCCCCGATACCAGTTGCAGCGACGCGATCTGCTTTGCGGCCCAGGCCACCCCGCGCAACGCGGGCAGCATCACGTTGTATCCCACCAGGATTCGCTCGGTCACCGCCGCGGCCGTCGCCAGCACGACGGTGGTCTCCAGGATCGGCGCGCTGGCGATGAGATGATCGGTGGCCCACACGGATTCGACGCCGATCCGTTCGGCCAGCCGTGCCGCGGCCCGCACGTCACCGATGATCGGTCGTGCCGGATCGGGCGTCGAGGTGGGCAGTATCAAGCCGATCCGCACCGCCATGTGGGTCCTCCAGTCGCTCTCGGGTCAGGTCCGACCAACATCAGCCGATCCGGGCGGTGAACTATTCCCGGATGCGTGCGCCCGCACGGCTACTCGACGAAGACCGTCTTCACCGAATCACCGAAGATGTAGCGGCGCATGGTGTTTTCGGCGTCGTCGAGGCTGCCCTCGTCGGTGATGACGTGTTCGGGATGGAATCGGCCCGATGTCATGAGGTCGAGGACGTCCGGGATGAGCGTGCGGGCGGGCGGCAGCCCGATGTGCAGCGAGATATCGCGCAGGTACATGAGTGAGGTCGGGATGGTAATGCCGCTGTGCAGGGTGCCGATGCTGGTGCAGTCGCCGTCGGGTGCGGTGTGCCGGATGGCGGTGGCCATGCCCGAGCGGGTGCCCGTCGCCTCGACGACCAGCGGCGCGAGCGGAAGTTTGGTCAGCTCGTCCGGTGAATGTGCTTGTATGCCAAGCTCTTCCGCCTGTCGACGCAGTGCGGGACGGCGGTCGACCAGGTGTACGTCGGTCAGGCCGAGGGCCTTGGCGACGAGCCCGGTGGAGAGGGCCAATCCGGTCCCGTACGGTGGGCGGCGGCCGAGTTCGCACAGGATCAGCACCCGCGCGTCGTCGCCGCGGGCGAGCAGACCCGCCGCATGCGGCGCGATGCGGCGATAGGCATCGCTGACATTGTCGCCCAGCCCCGCCGCGGCGGCCGGGCTGATGCCGTCCGGCAGCGGTACCAGCATGGCGTCGGCGTAGGGCACCGCGAGCAGATCGCTGAGGGCGCCGCCCCAACTGCCGGTGGTCACCCCGAGTCCGTACATCGAGACCGGTGGCACGGACAGACAGTGTGCGGTGTCGCCCTTGGCGCAGGAAGTGCAAGTGCCGCAGCTGATTTGGCAGGGGACCACGACACGGTCGCCGGGTGCGACGGTCCGCACCCCGTCGCCGATCGACACCACCTCGGCCACGCACTCGTGCCCGGGGCACAGCGGCAACGGCAGCGGCGACATGCCCAGCGCCAGAGGCCGATCCAGATCGCAGGTGGTCACCGCGATCGGGTGCACGATCGCGCCGCCGGGAGCGGGCGGTGGCGGTACGGGCACATCGCGCCAGTAGACGCGACCACCCGGCGACACCGTCAACGCCCGCATCCGTTCCCTGGTCGGCCGCCATCGCTCCCGGATCGAATCGACGGCGAGACGGTAGCCGCGGCTCAGCCGCGGTCCGGCGTCCCGGCTCAGCGCCACCCGCATACCGGCGGCGGTATCCGGACCGAGCAGCGTGGCCAGGTGGCGGACGTAACCTCGGGCCCGATGGCGGTGCTGGTCCGAAATCGGTTTGTTGGCATCTGAATCCGGCATGGTCCCCTCCACGGATCGCCTGAATACTACAAACTGTAGTAGAGTATGGTGCCGACCACAAGGTCCATGCGTCGCCTACCCGGTGGGAGCCTCGATACACACGTGCGGTGGCCGGTTGTCGTCACGGCTCCGGTGTGCCATCGAGCAGGGCGGAAAAACCTTGGTGCACAACGTCGTCCGTTATCGGATCGGCGGCGGCCAGGAAATCACCGTAGGTGCGCAGGCGATCTCCGGCCACGGTGGATGTCAACGTGGCGAGCAGGCTCGCGGCCTCCATCCGGGTGGCCGTAGCGAACGGCCGGGTACCCGCGTCGTAGACCATGCGCTTGATCTCGCGGACGATCAGCGGCGGTCTGTCGGCGAGACGCCGCGCGATCGCCAACGCCTCGGGCATCAGTTCGGCGGCGGGCACCGCGCGGTGGATCAGGCCGAGATCGGCCGCCTCGGCCGCGCCGAACGAGCGTCCGTCGAGCAGTAATTCGAGGGCGCGTCCCGGGCCGACCATCCGAACCAGGCGCTGGGTGCCGCCCGCCGCCGCGAGTATGCCGAGCCCGGATTCCGGCATGCCGAGCTGCCGATCGTCGGCCATCAACCGAATATCGCAGGCGAGCGCGAAGATACAGCCCATCCCGAGCGCGAGACCGTTGATGGCGGTGACGAAAACCTTGTCCATCCGGTTCATTCGGCGCAGCGCGGCGTATGTCCTTGTCATCAGCAGCAATTCGCGGGCCGGGGTGCGGCGCAGCAGGCGGTCCGCGGGCCGCAGGCGCCCAAGCATGGCGTCCGCGACAACCGCCTTCGCCACCGCGTACGGCACGCGAAAAGGCAGACGCTCGGAGCCGCGCAGCAGTTCCGGCACATCGAAGTGGGTCAGATAGTTGTCGCCGTGGCCGGTGAACACCACCGCGCGCGTCGTCCGATCGTGTCGCAACCGCCGGGTCAGCTCGTCGAGCTCGACACTCATCCGCTCGTCGAAGAAGTGCCGGGGCGGATTGTCGAACCGCACCACCAGCACCCGGCCCTGCTGCTCGATGCGCAACCCTTCGTAGCCGTTCATCGGCCTGCCTCGATCCGGTACCGAACCCCTCTGTCCCGCATCGCATTCAGGAATTCCGCCGGATCGACGACCTGTGCGGGCGCCAACGGTCCGGACGCCGTGAAATCGGCCTCGATCGTGCGTGCGGCGATGCGTGCGGCGATGGGACCGGTGATATCGAAGATGCCCGGGCCCGAGAGCGTCGCGGTGCGGTGTGCACCGCCACCGGACAACCGGGCGACGATATGAAATTGCGTGGGATCGTTCGCGATTCGGGTGCGAACGCCGCCGGTGGCGGCCGCCCCCGCCCGTTCGAAGACGCGGGACAGCGGCGTCCGCATACCCCACCGATACAACCGGGACAGTTGCGGAACGAACGGAACGGCGAAGGGTGGCAGCACGGTCGATGCCGTCATGGCGGGCCGGATGCGGCGCACCGGCACATGCCGCGGAATCGTGAGCACGTCGGGAAGCGGATACGCGACGACCCGGCGGCGGCCGATCGGCGCCGGGAAGTCCGCCCACCGGGCCGCCGGCTGAGTGGTGAGTTCCACCAGACCGTCGTCGAATTGGAGCACCGGTTGCGTGAGCCCGCGCAGCCGGGCCTCGAAGGCCGCGCCGCTCGGCACCCAATCGGTGATGTGATACGCGATGTCGAGATCATCGACCTGCTCGAATTCGGTTGCGGCCAGTGCGATCAGCAGGTCCGCCAGCGCGGCGTAGAAGGCGGCCGACGGCACCAGCGCGACACCGGCCGCCGCGGCGGCGGATCCGTAATCGTCGAACAGGCCTCGGATGGCCCGCTGTTCGCCGCTGATGTCGACATAGTGGCAGCCGCCCGCGATCGCCGCGGCGGCCACCGGGGCGTAGGTGTCGGCGAACGGCCCGGCGGCATTGACCAGCGTGCGGACCCCTGCTGCCAAGTCGGCCAAACCATTTCGATCGTGCAGTGCGACCCGGTGCTGGTCGATATCGCCGAGTTCGGCCGATAGCCGCCGCAGCGCCTGCGCCGAACGGCCGGCCAGCAGCACGTCGTGACCCATGGCCACGAGTTCCTTCGCGATCGCGCGACCGGAGTAGCCGGTCGCGCCGTAGACGGCGATGGTCTTTCGCTGATCCATATCTCCGGTCCCTCAATCGATCTCGCCGCGGTCCCACGCGCGGGCGAGGTGTTCGGTGAGCTCGACGGCGTCGATGACGGTGCGCCAGCCGACGGCGTCGGCGGTGTCGGATTTCAGGTGCAGATGGCGGATCCAGCCGCGTTCGTAGGACAGCAGCGAGATCGCGCGCATACCGGCGCGTTTCGCGATGGTGGTATCGCAGATGTTGGCGAACGTCACCGCGGGCAGCTCGATTCCGGCCCGCGCGGCGACGCGCTGTGCCGCGGCGATATCGCGTTCGGCCATCCGGCCGGTGAGTCCTTCGCGGCGCGCGACCACCAAATGCTCACCGCTGCCGAGGGAATCGAGGCCGATCACCAGCGTATGGGCGGGGTCGAATCGGGCGCGCCGGGTCAACGCCCGCATGCCGACATTCCCGGCCTCCTCACCGCCGGGCAGCAGGATGAGCACCTCGGTGTCGGCCAGCGGCGCCGCCCGCAGCCGCCGAATGAGCTCGAGCACGGCG
The DNA here is from genome assembly GCF_020361265.1 of Nocardia sp. JCM 34519.1. Classification (NCBI taxonomy): domain Bacteria; kingdom Bacillati; phylum Actinomycetota; class Actinomycetes; order Mycobacteriales; family Nocardiaceae; genus Nocardia; species Nocardia sp. JCM 34519.1. The sequence continues at coordinate 189,093 of NZ_JAIRBR010000010.1, read as the reverse complement.
GCGACCCCGGTGGCATTGTCGTTCGCGCCGGGTGTGGTCGGGCTGCGCATCGACTGGATCATCGCCAGTCCGAGCCCGCCCAACACCAGTCGCGCGACGCGCCGGACACCGGTATGCGGTACGGCCGAGGCGAGGATTGCCAGCAGGACGGGGGCGTGACTCGGCGTCGAACGGCCCGTGCGGTGTGACCGGAAGCGGTTCAGCGCAACGGTTTTCGGATGCCACACCAGACCGTTGTGCGCGGCGTCGTGGTGCGCGATCAGCACGAGGGTGCGGCGCGGCCCGTTCGCGGCGGGCACCCGTGCCGACACCGATACGCCGCGTCCCGCGGGCAGGAGTCGCCGCACCCACTGGGAGCGGCCGCCGACTTCCAGTTCGTACGAGGCGGCGACCGCGACCGATGCGAGCCGTCCGGCGGTTCCCGGCAGCGCACTTGCCGCCACCGCTCCGATGAGATGGGCCAGATGCGCTGGCACCCAGGATGATTGGCCACGGAACTCGGTGACCTCGACCGCCACCGCACCGGACTCCGTCAACCGTGCCGCGAGTAATTCGGCCGAGTCGCGTTCACCCGGGCGGGTGGTGCGCCGGTCCAGCCGGGTCAACGCCGCCACGTCGCGGGTCATTTCGCCCGGCGGGGCTGTGGTTGTCGACAACGTCACCATCCTTCGCTCGAACCTGTGCGATTAGCCTGGCAGGGATGGAGGGTGTCGCGCTTTCAGAAACGTGCGGTGTGAACCGGGCCGTCATGTGGATCCGGCACGGGCACGCGGGATACGTCGGGCCCGGACTGGCCATCGATCCGCATTCCACGTCCATCGGCTGCCTGGCCGTCGGCCTGGACGGGCCGTTCGAATTCCGGGCCGAGGCGCTGGGAGCGGTGCGTGTCCGCAGTGCCTATGCGCCGGCCCGGGTCACGCACCAGATCCCCGCACCCGACGGACGCATGCTGTACCTATTCGTCGATCCGCTCGCCGGGGAGCGCGATATGGCCGAAATGCGATGCATGCGGGCCGGTTTCGGCTTCGAACACCGCAACGAACGACAACTGATCACGGCGTGCGCCGCCGCGGAACCGGATGTCGAAGCGGTGCTGCGGTACGCGAGCCTGCCCGCGCCGAATGCCGTCGATCCGCGAATCACCAAGGTGGCCCAACTGATTCGCGACGACCCGGCCCGCGAGATGAGCGCCGTCGACGCCGCATCCATCGTCGGCGTCTCCACCTCCCATCTGCTGCGCACCTTCTCCGAGCAGACCGGAACAACCTTCCGTCGCTATCGGCAATGGGCCAGAATGCTCAGCGCGGCAGCCGGTTTCGCCGCCGGCCACGACCTCACCCGCAGCGCCGTCGACGCGGGCTACGCCTCCCTCTCCCACTTCAGCGCCGACTTCCACCGCATGTTCGGACTGTCCGCCACCGCCCTACTCGCCTCCGGCGTCCGTTTCGACTACGCCCGCTGACCAGCTCCGCGATCTACGTGCCTCGTGATTCGAGCAGAAGCCGACAGCGCCGCCCGGGCCAGGGGAGAGGGTGAACGGACACCTGGCGCAACCCGCACGGTGATCAACAGGCGGAAGCCGGTGTGTCGTATGCTTTCCGGCCAGCGGGTCCACCCGGTGGGTGGCTCGCGCGGCGGTGGGGCCCGCCGTACCCAACCGCGGCGATCGGCCGCCAACGGTCCCTACTCGACCAGCCCGGCATGCCCGGGGCAGTGCCTCGACGATCGAGTAGGAGCAGATATGGCGGCACCGCACCCCGACACCACCACCCGCACTCCGTTCGCCGCGCGTGCGCGGCCGAATCGGTGGCGCGAACAGGCCCCGGTGGTCGCGGTCGTCGCGGCGGGCGGCGCGCTCGGCGCGACCGCCCGCTACGCCGCGGGCCTGCTGTGGCCGACCGCGGGCGCCGCGTTCCCGTGGACCACCCTCGTCGTCAACGTCACCGGATGCGCGCTGATGGGCATCGTCATGGTGCTGATCACCGAGATCTGGACCGGTCACCGGCTGCTGCGCCCGTTCCTCGGCACCGGCATCCTCGGCGGCTACACCACTTTCTCCACCTACACCGCCGATATCGAACGTCTCGTCGGCCTCGGGCACGCCGCGCCCGCGCTGGTGTATCTCGCCGCGACCCCGATCGCGGCGCTCACCGCGACCTGGACCACCGCCACCCTCACTCGCCGCCTGCTCACCAGGAGGATGTCATGACCCGGCTCACCGGACCCGCCCTGCGCCTGACGGTGTTCATCGGCGAGAGCGACACCTACCATCGCAAACCGCTGTTCAGCGAGATCGTGCACCGCGCCCACCGCGCGGGCCTGGCGGGCGCGAGCGTCTTTCGCGGCGTCGAGGGATTCGGCGCGTCATCGCATATCCACACCACCCGGCTGCTTTCGCTGTCGGAGGATCTGCCGGTGGCGATCGTGATCGTCGACGACGCCGACCGCGTCCGCGCATTCCTGCCGCAGCTCGACGAGCTCGTCACCGAGGGGTTGGTCATCCTCGACGAGGTCGACGTCATTCGCTATGTCGGCCGGACGGAGCACCGGAAATGAGTTGGCTGCTGGTGATTCTCGGCGCCGCCGTCGGCGCGCCCCTGCGGTATCTCACCGACCGCGCGGTGCAGACCAGGCACGACACGATCTTCCCGTGGGGCACCTTCACCGTGAACATCGTCGGTAGCTTGATCCTCGGCGCGCTGAGCGGCATGGCGGCGGACCCGCACGTTCAGGTGCTCGTCGGCACCGGCCTGTGCGGCGCGTTGACCACCTACAGCACCTTCGGCTACGAAACCCTGCAGCTGGCCCGCACCCGAGCACGCTTCCAGGCCGTGGCCAACCTGGCCGCGACCATCATCGGCGGGCTGGGCGCCTACTACACCGGAACGGCTCTGGCCCAAGCCCTTTCGTGAGCGTGCTGTCAGCGGGGGCGGTTCGCCATCGCCGCGAAGGCCAGCTTGGGCTCCCAGGTCTTGGCCGCGCCGCCGACGCTGTCGAACACCTTGACCAGGCCGCCGCTGGCCAGATCGAGGTCGAGCACCGGCTCGTCGCGGTGGACGAGGTCGGGGCGGGCGAAGCAGTACCAGAAGGCGGTGTCGATACCGGATTCGTCGAGGATTGCCAGCATTTCGAGCAGATGCGCCGCCTGCCCTTCCTCGTCGCGCTCGTATTCGCCGTCGAGGCGTAGCGGCGTGGCGGTGTCGGGATCCCATTGGATGACCTCCGCGCCTTTGTCGGCCCGGTCCGCCGAGCCCCGGTAGGTGACGCAGCCGAATTCCGTTACGGCCACCGGCTTTCCGAGCTTCGCGCCCGCGGCGGCGAAGGTGCGCATGAGATCGGGATAGCGGTCGGCGAGCGCCGCGGACCGGTATCCGGCATCGGTGGCGAGTATGTCGAACATCTCCCAGCTCACCTGCTCGAACGGCAGACAGCAGTAGGTGAGCGTGCCGTGGAAGCGGGCCCGCGCGATCGCGGTTGCGCGAGCGAGGAATTCGTTGAAGGGCCCCGGTAGTGCCGCCATGGCCGTCCGGCCCGCCGGGGTGGGCAGCGCGGCGGCGCGCTGTTCGAAATCGTCGCCGGGGAAGAAGCCGTCGACGAACAGGCTCAGCTCCGAGCCGACGGCCAGCACCACATTCGCGCCCTGGACCCGCAGGCGTTCGGCGAATTCCGCGATGTCGGCGACCATTTCGAATAGTTCGTCCTGTGTGACGCCGTTGACGAACGGGCAGATCCACACCTCCAATCCGACATCCGCGGCCAGTGCGGCCGCCCGCTTCAGCCGCTCGGGGTATCCGCCGGTGATGCGGACCGCGTCGCAGTGCAGGTCGTCGTGGATGGCTCGCATATCCCGGAGCACGGCATCCGGATCGAACGGTTCGTGCGTGGTGTTGCCGCGATGGACGAAGCCGGTGTCATAGCACACTCCGATGGCGCGCATCGGTACCTCCTGAGTCATTAAGGTACGTTCAGTACCTTACTGGTGACCGTAGCGAAGCCCCGACGGCTTCGCAAGGTACGCTGAGTACCGTTATGGCCGACGACACCCGATCAACTCGCCGCCGCGGCGCCGAACTCGAACAGGCCATCCTGCGCGCGGCCGCCGACGAACTCCTGGAATCCGGCTACCCGGGTATGACCATGGACGCCGTCGCCCGGCGGGCCGGCACCAACAAGAACGCCATCTACCGCCGCTGGCCGCACCGCGCCGCACTCGGCGTCGCCGCGTACAAGCAGCTCAGTACCGCGGCGCTGATCGTCCCCGACACCGGCGACCTGCGCACGGATGCGCTGGAGTTGTTGCGGGGAGCCAACTCTCATCTCGCCTCACCCCTCGGCGAGATCCTGCGCAATCTGCTCGCCGAACTCGCACCGGAACCGGGACTGCTCGCCCAGCTGCGCGAACGATCCGGTGAAGCGCCTTGGCTGATGATTCTCGACCGCGCCATCGCGCGCGGGCAGGCCCCCGCGGCGGCCCGGCACCCCCGGGTCGCGGCGGTCCCGATCGACCTGTTGCGCAATGAATTCGTCACGCGTGGCGTGCCGAGCGTGCCCGACGAGGTGCTCGTCGAGATCGTCGATACGGTGTACCTGCCGCTCATCCGCGGGTACGCGTCCTGAAACCTGCTGCGCCGCAGCCGAGTTCAAACCCATTCGGTGAGGCGGACGATGATCCCGTTCGGGTCCCGCATCTGGAAGTAGCGTTCGCCGGAATTCTCGGCCCACTCCGAATAGTCGAGCGGCGTCACGATTTCCACGCCCGCCGCCCGCAGCCGGTCGTATTCGGCGTCGACACCGGTGACGACCATCACAATGATCATGCCCCTGGTCAGCGGGCCGGCCACGGATTCGGGCTTGAAGTCCGGCATGCCGACGCGCAGATAGGCGATGTGCAGATCCGCCTCGGCGCTGAAGATCACGGCCAGGCCGTCGTCGGTGATCGTCTCGGTGAAGCCGAGCAGATCGATCATGAAGGCCGCCGATGCGTCCGGATCGGGGACGTTGACCATAATCGCGCCGCCGAGGACGTTCAAGGTGCCGCCTCCTCTGTCGGGGTGAGCCGAACGAGATGTTTGCCTGCGCCCCCGGCGTCGTGCTGGCCCGTACGGAATACCGACCGCCACCGGTGATCTTGGTGAAGCGATGTTCTGTTGCCGTCTGATAGCTGATGGTAGGTCCGATTGATCCGGTTGGCTCGGTGTCGTGCAACACGCCGATCGCTCGCGCGCGCCGTTTGCCCCGATGTGGCCGATATCGCCCGGTCGCCGGTGTTTGGCGGGATTGCCGGGGTGGTACCCCGAAGAGCGGTGTTGGCTTGATTGTTGCGCTGTCCGTGCGTGCCGCGGTGCGGGCAGGGATTGGGGTCGAGGCATGGGCGCGAGGGTTTTGTTCGTCGAGGGCGGCGGGCGGGCCCGTGCGGAATTGCGGGATGCGATGGCGGGGGAGGGATACCGGATCGCGGCGGCAGCGGCGGGGGCGGAGGCGCTCGACCAGCTGCGGGCCAACGGTGCGCCGGATGTGGTGCTCGTCGATCTGGTGCTGGGGGATATGGATGGCTTCAGCTGCATCCGGGAGATCCGGCGCGATCACGACGTGCCGATCATGGTGGTGACCGACCGGGACGACACACACGACGTCGTCGCCGCGCTGGAGGCGGGCGCCGACGATTTCGTCTCCGAGCCGTTCGAGGTCAAGGAGGTCACCGCGCGGGTGCGGGCGCTGCGGCGCCGCGCCGAGCGGGCGATGCCGCGCGATGCGGACCGGGAGCGTCTGGTGCTCGACGCGCACCCGGTGGCGCCGCTCGAGCTGGCGCAGGACCGCGGCACGGTACGCCGCGGCACGAAGGATCTGCAGTTGACGCTGACCGAGTACCGGCTGCTGTGCGAGCTGGCCGGGAATGCGGGGCGGGTGGTGAGCCGCCCGGCCCTGCTCGAAAGTGTCTGGGGTGGCGAGTATTTCGGCGACGAGCGGATCGTCGACGTCCATGTCCGACGGTTGCGCAAGAAGATCGAGCGGGATCCGTCCGAGCCGCGCATCGTGGTGACGGTGCGCGGTCTGGGCTATCGGCTCGACCCGCCGGACTGATCGACCCGAATTTCCCTGAGTTCCTTAGCCATTCGCCGGATGGTTCAAACCTTTCGTGTCCGAGAACACATGATTTCGCAGCTCGTGACCCGGATGTCACACGACTGTAATGTTCTCGCCCCGATGATCTCAAAGTTCGTCGGCAAGCCTGGATTCGTCATGCACAACGAATCAAGCACGCAAACGCAGCAATCCTCGCGGAGCGCGCCGATTTCCACTACCGCGCCTTCGCATTCCATCGACACGAGGCCGGTCGTCCGGCATCCGGTCGCCGCAGACGGTGCGGCGATGTGGCGGATAGCACGGGATTCCCGGGTGCTCGATCTGAACTCGAGCTACGCATATGTGCTGTGGTGTCGCGACTTTCGCACCACATCCGTCGTCGCGGAAATGGACGGCGAGGTAGTCGGTTTCGTCAGCGGCTACCTGCGGCCCGCGGCGCGGGACACCCTGTTCGTCTGGCAGGTCGCGGTGGACCACCGCTGCCGCGGGCGCGGCGCGGGCGCGGCCATGCTCGACCATTTGGTCGGCAGCCTTGTGCGCCAGGGTGTTTCGAAACTCGAGACCACCATCTCGCCGGATAATCGGGCATCCATCGCGATGTTCACGTCGCTGGCTCGCCGCCATGGTGCGCAACTGACCCAGCGCCCGCTGTTCGAAGCCGCCGACTTCCCCGACCGGCACGCCGCCGAAGAGCTGTACCGGATCGCGCCGTTGAACCGACAGGAGATACACCGATGACTACTGCTGAAGCGACGATATTCGAATTGCTGGAATCGAACGTCCGCGGGTACTGCCGCGCCTGGCCGACCGTCTTCGACACCGCGCGGGGCGCGCGGCTGCGCGACGAGGACGGCCGTGACTACCTCGACTTCTTCGCGGGCGCGGGCGCGCTCAACTACGGCCACAACAACCCGCAACTGAAAGCGGCACTGCTGGAATACATTGCGCGCGATGGCATTACCCACGGACTCGATATGTCCACCGTGGCCAAGCGCGACTTCCTGCGCACGCTCTATGAAGTGGTGCTCGCGCCGCGCGGCCTCGACTACAAGGTGCAGTTCCCCGGACCCACCGGAACGAATGCGGTGGAGGCGGCGCTGAAACTGGCCCGCAAGGTGACAGGACGCACCGGAATCGTCCACTTCACCAACGCATTTCACGGGATGACGCTCGGTTCGCTCGCGGTCACCGGCAATGCCGCCAAGCGGGCGGGCGCCGGGGTGCCGCTGGTGCATGCGACGCCGATGCCCTACGACGGATATTTCGACACCGGCGATATCGATCTGGCGTGGATCGAGCGCGCCCTCGACGACGCGTCCTCGGGCATCGACACGCCGGCGGCGGTCATCGTCGAATGCGTGCAGGGCGAGGGCGGGGTGAATCTGGCCCGCCCGGAGTGGTTGCGCCATCTCGCCCGACTATGCTCCGCCCGAGGCATTCTGCTGATCGTCGACGACGTGCAGATGGGTTGCGGTCGCACCGGGCCGTTCTTCTCCTTCGAGGCCGCGGGCATCACGCCGGATATCGTGACGCTGTCGAAGTCGATCGGCGGTTACGGTTTACCGCTCGCGCTGGTGCTGATGCGGCCGGAACTGGATCAGTGGGCGCCGGGTGAGCACAATGGCACCTTCCGCGGCAACAACCCGGCCTTCGTCACCGCAAAGGCGGCCCTCGACCACTACTGGACGGACAATCGACTGGAACAGGCGACGCTGCGCAAGGGCGCGATCGTCGGCGAAACATTGCGTGGTCTGGCCGATTTGTCCGATGGAATCACCACGCGCGGCAGGGGTTTGGTACACGGCCTGGCCTTCGACGACGCATCGGTCGCGGGCAAGGTGTGCCAGTGGGCATTCGAGAACGGCCTGCTGCTGGAGACGTCGGGTCCCTGCGACGAAGTGGTGAAACTGCTTCCGCCGCTGACGATCACCGACGCGGAGCTCACCGAGGGCCTCGATATCCTCAGCGCGGCCGTGACCACCACCATCGGAGCGGGGCGCTGACATGATCGTGCGCAGCACCGAGGAAATCACCGGGACCGAGCGCGATGTGGCCGGAACCGGTTGGCGCAGTAAGCGAATCGTGCTCGGCGGCGACGGGGTCGGCTTCTCCTTCCACGAGACGACCATCGAGGCGGGCACCGTACACGAATTCCACTACCGCAACCACATCGAGGCGGTCTGGCTGGTGGAAGGCGAAGGGACGCTGACCGATCTCGACAACGACGTCCGCTACGAGCTGCGACCCGGCTCGATGTATCTGCTGGACGGGCACGAGCGGCACCGGCTGGAGGTCCGCGTCGGCATGCGGATGATGTGCGTATTCAACCCGCCGGTCACCGGGCAGGAGGTTCATGACGAGGACGGCGTCTATCCGCTGGTCGCCGTCGGGAACGGGAGTATTGCCGAATGACCATGAGTGACAATCGTTTCGCGGAGTCGGCCGTCGATCGGTATCCGACGCGCACCGTGGACCGGGCCGTCGCCGTCGAGCGGCCCGACCCGACGGTATGGGGTGCCGTGGAAACCCCGGAGCTGGCCGGCTTCCGCGATAACGGCTTCGCGATCATCGACGGTCTGCTGACCATCGGCGAAGTGGATCGGGTATCCGCCGAAATCGACCGGCTGGCAAGCGATCCCGCGCTGCGCGGGGATGAGCGGGTGATCACCGAGAAGACATCGGACGAGGTGCGCTCGATCTTCGAGGTACACCGGATCAGCCCGCTGATCGCGGATCTGGTGCGGGAGTCGCGGATCGCCGGATTGGCCAGGCAGGTGCTGGGCTCGGAGGTGTACATCCATCAGAGCCGGGTGAACTACATGCCGGGTTTCCGCGGCGCCGGATTCTACTGGCACTCCGATTTCGAGACCTGGCACGCCGAGGACGGAATGCCGTCGCCGCGCGCGGTGAGCCTTTCGATCGCACTGTGCGACAACGTTCCCTACAACGGCAGCCTCATGCTGATCCCGGGATCGCATCGCACGTTCGTGCCGTGTCAGGGCCGCACGCCGGCGAAGCATTATCAGGAATCGCTGCGCGAGCAGCAGATCGGTGTGCCCGCACCCGCCGACATCACCGAGCTCGCGCACCGGCACGGCATCGCGCAGTTCACCGGAAAGGCCGGTGCGGCACTGCTGTTCGACTCGAACATCATGCACGGCTCGGCGAACAACATCACACCGTTCCCGCGCTCGAACCTGTTCATCGTGTTCAACAGCGTCGAGAACACCCTCGACGCACCGTACGCGGCGGACGCTCCCCGCCCCACCTATATCGCCAGCCGCGATTTCACGCCGGTGATCTGACCGCGGCCACCGCCGAAATCGGCCGGGCGCCACCGTATTCCGAACGGTGGCGCCCGGCCGAACGGTTCTCAGGCGAAGGAGAGCTGATGGTAGAGCCGCACGAGCTCCTCGGCGGTGGTCCGGGCGGCGGCGCAACCGCTGTTGGCCGTGATCCGGATCTTCTCGAACTTCCCGGGGTTGTCGCGCACGGACGGCTGTGGCGGGACCGCGATTTCGATCGAGCAATAACCGTAGGACACGCCATCGAGTGAGGAAGAAGCGTCGCCGCCCTTGGGGTTCTCGAGGGCCCGCAGTCCGCCGATCTCGACCTCCTTCCCATCGCGGGCTCCCTCTTGCACGACGTGGCTGACGGCGAACTTGTATTCGTCATTGACGAACTGGTATTGGATGTACTGGAACGTCGAGGGGTCGCCATCATCCAACTGGAAGGCGCATACCCACGGATTGGCATTCCATTGCGCCCTGAAATAAACGTCTCCGGTCCGCGCAGGATGGTCGTTATCTTGCGTCATCAGCGAAGGCCGGTGTCCTTGCCCGATTTTGCCGAGCACGGCGCAGGGGTCGAGGGTGGCGAGTCGCGAGTTCATGTATGCGCGTTGCGATGTCGCTCGCAGCGGGCGCTCGAGCCGGTGGTCGAAAGCCGTTTGGGCGAGGTCCCGCGCCACCGTGCACGCATCGGGCAGATGCCTGACGTCCACGCTGAAACGCAGGTTTTCGTCGAGGGTCACGCTGGCACCGCAGCTGTCTTTTTCGGAATGGTAGGCCGTAGAAAAGATTCGACCGATGTCGGGCTGAGGCGTCGGCGGCAGCAGCGGGAACTCCGGCCCGGCGTTGATCCAGCTCCGGTTGGGACCGTCAGGGGTACGGAAGACCACGACACAGCCGCCGAAAAAATCCGTGGCACCGAAGTAGGACGGTGTCCCGATCCGCTGTATCACCGCGTCGTCGACGTAACCGCACGGATCCAGCGGGCGGAAGGAATCGCGTAGGGCGACCGTCTCCCGGTCCGGTGCCGACAGGAACGTCGGATACGCGGGCCACGGCGCCGGATTCGGCTGCGGGGACGCACATCCCGCGGCGACAGCACCCGCCAACAGCATCGCGACAGCAACGATCACTCTCCTCACCCCGCGGATCCTACGGGCGCTTCGCCGCATTCGCCCGATTCGATACGGAACCATTGCGCTCGGCGCGTACTACATATGTAGTATGGCGTCCGAAGGAGGGACCAATGCTGATTGATTTCGTTCCCGACGGGGACCTGTACCCATTCGAGTCGCGGTGGTTCGACTCGTCCGTCGGCCGAGTGCACTACATCGACGAGGGGGCCGGGCCGACGATCCTGTTCTGTCACGGCGCTCCGGCGTGGAGTTTCCTCTACCGCCATATCGTGCAACGGCTGCGCGACCGGTATCGGTGTGTCGCCGTCGACTACCTGGGTTTCGGATTGTCCGAGCGCCCTGCGGGTTTCGGCTACACCGTCGCCGAGCACACCGCGGTTCTCGGCGAGCTGATCGATCATCTGCGGCTCGACGGCTTCGTACTGATGGGACACGATTGGGGTGGGCCGATCGGTCTCGGCGCGCTCACCGAGCGCGCGGACCGGGTGCGCGGAATCGTATTGGGCAACACCGTATTCTGGCCGATCGAAGCGCTCGCGAATCGAGCCTTCAGCATGGTCATGAGCAGTCGTCCGATGCAGCGCCGGATCCTCGAACGGAATTTCCTCATCGAGCGCGTGCTGCTCGCGGAGCTGGGGCACGCGCTCACCCCGGCCGAGGCCGACCACTATCGCGCGGTGCAGCCCACCGCGGCCGCCCGGCGCGGACTCGCCGTGCTGCCCAAGGAGATTCGCGCCGCCCGCCCGCTGCTGGACCAACTCGCGCGCGACGTGCCCGCCCAACTCGGCGATAAGCCGACCCTTTTGGTGTGGGGGATGCGCGACATGGTGTTCCGTCCGAACGACTGCATCCCCCGAATGCGTTCCGCCTTCACCGATCTCGACCTGGTCGAGCTGCCGAACGCGCGGCATTTCATCCAGGAATACGCACCGGACGCGATCGCGACGGCGATCGCGCAGCGCTTTCGTTGAGTGCTCCGGATCAGCCGATGACGATGGTGGTCACCGACATCGGGGGCAGGGTGAGGGAGATCGGGCCGGTGCCGTCGATGGCGATGGTGCCGATGTTCTGGGGTGCGTTGGCGTTCGCGTCGGTGCTCTGCCATTCGACGGCGCTGCCCGCCGACAGGCCCTGGTAGTTGATAGTGGTCGGTTGGGCGGCGGTCGCGGTGTTGACCAGCACGATATTTCGCTGATTGGTCGAGGCGAATGCGTAAAGGGTCGCCGTATCGGATTTGGTGGGGATCATGGCCGAGCCGAACGAGCGGAACAGGCCCTCGCCGGTGAACATACCGATCCCGTGGTAGATCGGCAGCGGCTGATTCCGGGCGAATCCGCCCTCGCCGTTCTCGCTGGTGAGCCCGAGCTGCCCATTCTTGTCGCCGAATTGCAGTGCGACAGCGCCCTTTCCGAGGATGGTGCCGAGTACGGCCGCGCCCCATACGGTGTTGAAATGGGTGAGCGTGCGTGGATCGCCCGACCAGGACAGATTGAATTCGCCGATCTGCATGCCGAGCCCGCGGCCCGGCACCGCGGCATCGATCCTGGCGCGCATATCGGCCAGGGTGGTGCCATAGCCACGCACGACCATGCCGAGCAGATCCGCGTCGGAATAGTTGGTGCCGCCGCCCCGGCCGTAATCGTGGATATCGATGAAGTCGGCGCGTTGGCCGGAGTTGACCAGGAAGGTGTCCAGGTATCCGGTGTTGTAGGAGGCCGTTGCCGGGCCGCCGATGGTGATATTCGGGTTGATCCCCTTCAGCGCGTCGTTGATCTGGTTGAACCGCGAGCTGTATTCGGTGGCGGCCATGTGCTTCGGGTTCTGATCGTTGTCCAGCTCGTTGCCGACGATGAAACGCGTCACCGGGGTGGCGGTCGCGGCGAAATGCTTGTAGATGTTCACCGCGTCGGTGACGTCGAGCTGCGCGGCATGCCTGCCGTCCAAGGGCAGGACGATGATCGGGGCGGCGCCCAAGCCGACCATGGCGGCAACCCAGTCGTCGGCGGACTGGTCGGTCGCGCAGTCGCCGCCGCCGCATTGCAGATGGCTGGCCGGATCGCCGGGCGTCGCGTAGGCCAGTTCCATCCGCAGCGTTCGCGGCGCGAGCGCGGCCATCCTGGCGCGGTGGTTCTGGCTGTTGGTGATGTAATCGCCCTGGCCGTAGCCGGTAATCGAGGTTCCGATCGAGGTCGCCGGTGTCGGTATGCCCGCCGCGTTGAAGTCGATCGTGACCGTCGCGCCCGTATCCGCGTGCGCGGGCAGCGTCGATCCCGTCATCAGGATCACGCCCAGCGCCGCCGCGATCAGTGCCCTGTCCCTGTTCAATTCCACTCCAACCCTTTTCGCGATCTTGATAGCCGACGGTATGCGGCGGTCCGTTCCGCTCGCATGACCCGACTTACCCGGTATGGATGGCCGACGGTGGCCTGATCGCCAGGCCGCCTGCTCGTAAGCGCGTCCGCAACCGCTGTTAGACCGGCTTGAAGTTGTTGCGGTACCACCGAATCGGCCGACACCATGCTTGCCATGGTGGCAGCCGTGCATCGGGGGCCGGGATTTCGGCAGGCCGAGTCACGGTTGGCCGGTGCGCGGCCGGAGCGGGCCTTCCGGTCCGATATCGAGGGGCTGCGGGCGGTCGCGGTGCTCGCGGTCGTGCTGTTCCACGCGGGCCTGCCCGGAATCGGCGGCGGATTCGTCGGAGTCGATATCTTCTTCGTGATCTCCGGATTCCTGATCACCGCCATGCTGTGGCGGGAAGTGCGGGATACCGGCGCTCTCGATTTGGCGCGGTTCTACGGTGCTCGGGCGCGGCGGCTGCTGCCCGTCGCGGGAATTGTCCTGGTGGTCACGGGAATTGCGGCCGCGGCGCTGTTGCCGCCGTTGCGGGCCCGTGCCGTGCTCGGCGACGGTATCGCGAGCGCGCTGTACGCGGGCAACTATCGGCTGGCCGTGCGCGGCACCGACTATCTGAATGCCGATGCGCCGCCTTCGCCGTTCCAGCACTACTGGTCGCTGGGGGTGGAGGAGCAATTCTATTTGCTTTGGCCCGCAGTCATTCTCGGCATCGCCTGGTTGATCGGACGCGGGGGCGGGCGGCACGCGCGGCGGACGGCGTTGCCGTATTTCGCGGTGCTCGTGCTGATTTCGGCGGCGTCCTGGTCGATCTCGCTGAGTTGGACGCGCACGTCGCCGCCCTGGGCCTTCTTCGCCCTGCCCGCACGGGCCTGGGAGCTGGCGGCCGGTGGGTTGATCGCGCTATCTGTGCCGGTCTGGCGCCGATTGCCCGCGCCGCTGAGCGCCGTCGCCGGTTGGCTCGGATTCGGCTCGATCGTCTTCGGCTGCCTACACCTGGGCGATGCGACGCCGTATCCGGGCACCGCGGCGCTGCTACCCGTCGCCGGGACCGCGCTCGTCATTGTCGGCGGTTGCGGCGCACCATCTTTCGGCGTCGGCCGAATGCTCGCGCTGCCGCCGATGCGAGCGCTCGGGCGGATGTCCTATTCCTGGTATCTGTGGCATTGGCCGGTGCTGACACTCGCGCCCACGGCGCTCGGCCATCTGCTCGGTCCGCTGGATTCCGTTGGCGCGGTCGGACTGTCGGGTGCGCTGGCGGTCGTGACGCTCCGGCTGATCGAGAACCCGATTCGTTTCGCCGCGCCGCTGCGGCGTTCCGCGGCGCGCAGTCTCGCCTGCGGCGCCGCGGTGACGGTCGCCGCGGGCGCGGTGAGCACGGCGCTGCTCGTCTTCGTACCCGCCCCGGTCGGCCGTGGCGCGGCGGCGCAGGCGCTCACTGTCACCGCCGAACCGACGCCTGAATCGTCGCCGACGGCCGGGCCCTCGCCCACCGCCGATCCGGCCGCACGGCTGATCGCGCAGGTGCAGGCCGCGATCGTCGCCTCGGCCGAGACTCGCGCCGTCCCTTCGAATCTCACCCCGGCGCTGGCGGATGCGCCGGGGGACCGGGCGAGGGTGTTCGACAACGGATGCGTGCGTTCCTGGCGCGATCTCGGTCAACCCGAATGCGTCGCGGGCGACGCCGGATCGTCCACCACGGTCGCCCTGGTCGGCGACTCGCATGCGGCCATGTGGAGCCCGGCATTCGAAAGGATTGCCGCGCAGCGGAATTGGCGCCTGGAGACGATGAGCAAGGTCACCTGCCCGCTGCTCGAATTACCCATCGACAGCCCGTATCTCGGTCGCGAATACACCGAATGTGAGCAGTGGCGCACGCTCGTCATGGATCGGTTGCGCGCCGAACGCCCACGGCTGATCGTCATGAGCATGTCGCGGCGCTACGGCGCGGATTTCGGATTCACCGCCTACGATCCGGCCTGGCTCGACAGCCTCCGGCGGCTGGTGGCGCGGTTGCGCGCGAGCGGTGCGGCCGTTGTGGTGCTCGGTCCGATTCCCGATCCGCACACCACCGTGCCGACCTGTCTGTCCGGTCACCTCGATGACGCGCTCGCCTGTGCGCCGACCCGATCGGTGGCCGTGAACGACGCGGGTATCGCGGCCGAGGCGGCGGCGACCGAGGCGGGCGGTGGACGCTACGCCGATCTCACCGCGTTGTTCTGCACCGCCGACCGCTGCCCGCTGATCGCCGCCAAGGACCTGATCTACCGCGACGACAACCACCTCACCGTCACCTATGCCGAGACGCTCGCACCGGTCGTCGCCGCACTGGTGCCTCGTACCCTCGTGACCGGCTGAAACCAGGGCCGATATACAGGCCATCATCACTTAGCTTAGCCTACCCTTATGAGTATGGAGGAGGGGCGAGCAGGTGGCCGCGGGCCGGTCCGGTCGCCGCGGCGTGCGCGTAAACCGTTGCGGCGCGGTCTCGTATCGCTGCATCGCTGGTCCGCACTGATCCTCGGGATCGTGTTGGTCGTCCAGTCGACGTCCGGTGCGATCCTGCTCTATCACGCGGAGCTGTTCCGGGCGGGGCACGCGTCGTTCTACCGGCACACCGATGGGCCGCCGGTGATCGACACCGAGCGGGCGGTCGCGCTGGTGCGGGCCGAGGATCCCGGTTTCGATATCGGCTGGGCCGGGTCGGACGGCGGCGTAATCGTGGTGGGCAACAGCGATTTCACCGCCGTCTACGCGGTGGATCCCGGCACCGGCCTGCTCAACGGCCGGGTGCGGTTGACCGACGGTGTGCTCGGCTGGCTGATCAACCTGCACGACTGCGCATTCGGATGTCCGCGCTACTCCGGTGCGCTGCCGATCATGAACGACCAGCCGCCGCTGATCGGTATCACCTGGGCCGCAGTGATTCTCGGCATCATGGGGCTGCTGTTGGTGCTGCTCGCGATATCGGGCGCCATCATCTGGTGGCCATCGATCCGGCGGCTGCGGCACGGATTCCGGGTCCGGTTGCGCAAGGGCCGCTTCGCCCGCGACCGCGATCTGCACGATGTGATCGGAATTCTCAGCGTGCCGTTCCTGCTGATGTGGGGCATCACCGGGACCGCGATCGAATGGCCCGCCGTCGAACGGGCCTGGCTCGGCGCCACCGGTGGCGATACGAATCTCGAACGGCCGCAAGATGTTTTCACACCACGCGTGACCGATCGCGGCGCTCCGGTGTCGATCACCGACGTCGGCGAGATCGCGCTGCGCGCGGCTCCTGGACGGCTGGCGTATCTGATGCTGCCCACCGAGGCCGCACCGTACTACCGCGCGGCGATCGCGGGCGCGTACTCGCCTTACGAACACCGCGCGTTCTACAGCGGCGATGTCCTGGTCTACATCAATGCCGCCGACGCCGCCGATCTGAAGGTGGTGGATGCCGGTCGCGACCGGCCGCTGGCAAATACGTTCTACGCCAAGGTTTTCGAGCCCGCACACTTCGGCTGGCTGGTGAACGGCTGGTGGCGGCTCATTTGGCTGGCCTTCGGGCTGACACCGTTGGCGCTGGCCGTCACCGGGCTGTCGAGCTGGCTGTTCCGGCGCGCCACCAAGCGCGGGCGCCGCGCGGCCCGCTGATCGAGCCGGTCAACCGCACGGATGGTGCGGTTGCGTCATCGAATGCGAGAGCAGGAAGGTCATCATGTCCCGACGGAACTGGTCGCCCCACGGCTGCTGCACCAGCAGCGCGCCGAGCTGATGTTCGGACAGTGTGAGCGTCCAGAACTGGGCCAGTTCGCACCCGGCCGGACTGCGGTAGCGCTCGACGACGGCGGGAATCGGCACACCCTGCGGCGGACCGCTGAATTCTGTCGAAGTCGGTTGGGGCGCAACGGATCCTGGATCTATCATATTGTCGGCCTGCAGCCACTGGGACAGGTTGATCCGGCCCACCGGATAGATGCTCGCCTCGTCGAACAGGCTCTGCATGAAGAATGCCGGCACCGCCCGCGCCCGCGGACCCATCTGGGCGACGATCGCGCCGCCGTCTCCGGTCAGCTGGTACGGCGTACCAGCCAACGGCGCGGCCGCCGCGTACAGGTCGGGATAGGCCGCGGCCATGACCGTCGACATGGCGCCGCCCGCCGAATAACCGCCGACATAGACGCGCGACCTGTCGAGCTTGAATTCGTCGATCAGCGAGGTGGTGATTCCGGCGATTATCGACGGCTCGCCGCTGTCGCGCCGATTGTCGTTCGGATTCCACGGATTCCAGCACCAGCCCGGATTCGCGGCCTGATCCTGCAGCGGATACGCGAGCACGAATCCCATCTGATCGGACTGAGGAATCAGCGGGAGTACCGCGGGCCGATTCTCCTCGACCGGATCGATACAGCCGGGTAGGAAGATCATCAATGGTTTCCCGGTGGCATCGCCGGGCGGCAGATGCAGGTAGTAGTGTCGAGCGCCCGCGGCATTGGCGTAGACGCGCTCGACATAATCATCCGCATTCGCCCGCGGCGCGATCAGCGCACCGGCCAGCAGCACGGTGGTCAGCGCGAGCAGAAGACGAGTGCTCATGCCGAACGAGATTAATCCTCGGACGCGCCGTTTCGGTGTGATGTATTTCATTTCACCGGATAGTGGGGGAAATTCGCCAGCTGCGACGAAATTATCGGATCATCGCCGCGTATCGATTCCGGGCGAAGGTGCGTTGTATCTTGGCGGAATGTCGCAGCCCCGGGTGGTTCGCAGGACAGTTCTCGGTGTCGTCGTCGCCGTGGCCGCGACATTCCTGTCGAGCGGGTACGGCGCCGCGGATCCGGCGGCGGCCGGAGCGGTCCGCACCGCCGGGAAATGGTTCACCGACGCCTCGGGACGCGTCGTCGTATTCCACGGCGAGAACGTGGCGAACAAGAAGCCGCCATATACGCCGTCGGCCACCGGATTCGGTGAACCCGATGCCGAACTGCTGGCCGAGGAGGGGTTCGACGCGGTGCGCCTGCCGATTGTGTGGGAGGCGGTGGAACCGCGGCCCGGACAATACGACGACGCGTACCTCGCCGATATCGCGGACACCGTCGCCACGCTGCATCGGTATGACATAGGCGTGGAAATCGAATTCCACCAAGACCTTTGGTCGAGCGTGCTAGGCGGGGAGGGCGCACCGGCCTGGGCGACGATCACCAACGGCGCACCCGACACCTCGCATGACCTGGTCGCCGCGAACCTGGGCAATCCGGCGTTCTGGAACGCGACCCAGAACTTCTTCGGCAATGCGCCCGGACCCGATGGCGTCGGCATCCAGACACGATTCATACAGATGTGGCAGCACGTGGCGGGCTATTTCAAGGGCAAACCGGGAGTTATCGGCTACGGTCCGCTCAATCAACCGCCGGCGGGCGGAGCCTTCCTACCCTGCCTGGCCAACGCATGCCCGCCGCCGATCATCGATTCGCTGCGCGCATTCGATCGCGATGTCGGCGTCGCCATCCGATCGATCGATCCGGATACCCCGATCTGGCTGTCGGGCGTGATCACGACGAACTACGGCACCGCGGCGGATCTCGGTGCGCCGCCGGTGGCGGGCACCGCATACGGATTCAATGTGTATTGCGTGGTCCAGGCCTTGCAGGGCGGCGGAAGCGGTGGCTGCGATCCGCAGTGGGAATCGGATATCAACCAGGCCGCGGTCTATACCGACGCGGTCGGAATCCCGCCGGTGGTCACCGAATTCGGCGCGACCGGGGATCGAGGTGCGCTGGTGCGCAATCTCGATCTGTTCGACCAGGACCGCGTCGGCTGGTTCAACTGGACGTATTTGGGCGGCGATCCGGCGACCGTCGCCAAGAATCCGGACGACCAGGCGATCGTGATCGACGCACATCAGCCGCGAACTCCGGGCAATGTACGCGAATCCAATCTCGACGCGCTGGTGCGGCCCTACCCGAAGCTGACCTCGGGCACCCCGATCGAATGGGGCTACGACGTATCCGGCCGCGAGTTCACCTATCGGTGGGACACCCGCCGCGCCGACAATGACGGGCGATTCCCCGACGGTTCGGTCACCGTGATCAGCACGCCGCACCGGTCGTATCCGGGCGGATATCACGTCCGGATCATCGGGGGTCGTCAGGTGTCCGAGCGGCATGCCGCGGAGCTGAAAGTCGCCGGTTGCGCGGCCGAGATATCCGTCACGGTCATGCCGGGCGACGGACCGGATCAAGAGGGTTGCTGAGCTAGCCTCTGCCGAGCTCGAAAACCGTTGTCTGATGATAGGTCTGGCCCGGATCGAGCCTCGTGGTCGGGAATTCGGGGTGGTTGGGGGAGTCGGGGAAGTGCTGGGTTTCCAGCGCCAGTCCCGCGCCTTGCCGATAGGCGTGATCGCCGGTGCCGATGAATTTTCCGTCCAGGAAATTGCCCGAGTAGAACTGGATTCCGGGTTGGGTGGTGCGGACGGTGAGGGTGCGGCCCGACGCCGGATCCACTACTTCGGCCGCCTTGACCAGCGAGGTGTCGTCGGTGCGGTTGATCACCCAATTGTGGTCGTAGCCTTGGCCGATCATCAGCTGTGGATCGTCTGTGGTGATTCGCGCGCCGATTTCGGTGGGGGTGGTGAAGTCCATCGGCGTTCCCTTGACCGGGGCGATCCGTCCCGTCGGGATCTGGGTGGCGTCGGTCGGGGTGTAATTGTCGGCGTTGAGCATGAGTTTATCCGCGTAGATGCCGAGGGTGTCCTCACCCGCGAGGTTCCAATAGGTGTGATTGGTCAGGTTGAGCACCGTCGGCGCATCGGTGGTCGCCTGGTAGTCGATATTCAGCCGGTTGTTCTGGTCGAGGGTGTAGGTGACGGTCGTGGTCAGCGTGCCCGGATAGCCCATTTCGCCTGCGGGACTGATGTATTGCAATTTCAGGCCGACGGTGTCGCCGCCCTGCTGAATACTCGCCTGCCACACCTTCTGATCGAATCCGCTGGTGCCGCCGTGCAGGCTGTTGCCGTTGTTGTTGATCGGCACGTGGTATTCGGTGCCGTCGAGCGTGAAGGCGCCCTTGGCGATCCGGTTTCCGTAACGCCCGACGATCGCACCGAAGTACGGCCCGCCCGAGCCGTTCTTGGCGACATAGCCGGCCAGCGTCGGGAAGCCGAGCACCACATCGTCGGTGTGGCCGTTGCGGTCGGGTACCTCCAGCGACTGAATGATGCCGCCGTAGTTGAGGATTCGCACCCGCATCCCGCGGCCGTTGGTCAACGTGTAGCGGAGCACATCGGCCCCGCCCACCTGACCGAACGGCTCGGTGCTGATCGCCGGAGCCTGGTTCGGTGTGGTGACGCTGCTGCTGGGCGTCACGGTCTTGGGTGTCGCGCCGCCGCCGCACGCAACCAAACCCGCCACACCGGCGAGTGCGATGACTCGAGCAATAACGATGCCGCGCATGGAAACTCCCCGCATCCTCATCGAACCCCCCGCTAGTCCATTATCGGCGTTCGGGCCGTCCGGCGTGCGGATTTCGATCGAAGCATTCGGGCAACCCGATGGCATATCACCGGCGATGGTTTCGGTGCGGAACCGCTTTCCGGGGACGGTCCCGCTGAGCGAACTGCTCGCGGACTTGAAACCTACTCGCGCATTACAGGTTTCGAGGACAGTGAGCAGATAGAAGAGTAAAGTGCCTGCGGCACAGTCATATTCGTTAAAGCAGACGGTAATCGTTTGTCCCGCAAGAATGCCCGCCGTCCGGCACTCATCCCATGTGTGCCGAGGAGTTCGCCGTGCCCCCAAAAATGGGTTCGGACATTCCGGGCACGAATGGCGGAATGTTGGCGTACCGTGGCTCGAATCGAGCGTTACCCGCCGGTTCACGGACCGGCATTTTCGGCAAGGAATACGATGGCGGACAACGAGAGTCACCATTCGGCATCGGCTCCGGTTCTTCCCGGCACACGGTCGGCCCACGGTTCACCTTTGGCTATCTACGGCGGAAATCCGGTTCGGCTCACCGCCTGGCCGACGTACGACAGGGGTGCGGTGTGCGTCCACCCCGACGATGAGGCGGCGGCGCTGCGCGCGATCCGCAGCCACCTCTACTTCCGATACGACTATCGCCCGCCGGACGAGACCGAATGCGGCAGGTTCGAGGCGGAGCTGTGCCGCTACTTCGGCTGCCGCCACGCGCTGGCCACCTCGAGCGGCACCACCGCCCTCGCGCTGGCGATCATGGCGGCGGGAATCGAGCCGGGCAGCCTGATCGCCTGTCCCGGTTTCACTTTCGCCGCAACGCCGAGCTCCATCATGCTCGCCGGATGTAAGCCGTTCCTGGTCGACGTCGACGAGAACCTGCACCTCGACGTCGCCGACCTGCGTTGCCGGTGGACGCCGGCGGTGCGGGCGATCGTGGTGGTGCACATGCGCGGATTCGCCGGGGATATGGCCGCGCTGACGCGGTTCGCCGAGGAGATGGGTGTGCCGGTCTTCGAGGACGCGGTGCCCGCGCTCGGCGCGGAACTCGACGGCCGCAAACTCGGGACCTTCGGTCTGGCCGGGGCGTTCAGCACCCAGTCGGACAAATCGCTCAACAGCGGTGAGGGCGGCTTCCTGATCACCGACGACAGCGCCCTTTTCGCCCGTGCCACAGTGCTTTCCGGCGCGTACGAGGGTCGGTTGCGGCGGCACTTCCCGGACCGCGAGCCGCCGCTGGTGACCGATCTGGAGCTGCCGCTGTACAGCTTCCGGATGGACGAGATCCGGGCCGCCCTGCTGCGCTCCGAACTGGGACGGCTGCCGATCCGCCTCGCCGCCTTCCGGGAGAACTACGACTACGTCGCCGCGGCGCTGGCCGATCTGGACGGAATCCGGATCCGCCGCCCGGTCGCGCCCGGCGCGTATCTCGGTGAGGCGTTCATCTTCCAGGTCCCCGGCGGCCACGCGGAGTGGTTCGCGCGGGCGCTGTGCCACGAGGGTATCGAGGCGCGCAACCTCGGCTCGGATTCCGATCACAATATCCGGGCGTTCTGGAATTGGCGGTTCCTGTTCGGCGGGACGGATACCGCGGCGGTCAAGGAACTGCTGCCGAATACGACCCGCTATCTGCAAGGGGCCGTTGACATTCCGCTCTCGTCCACCTTGTCGCGGGCGGACTGCGATCATCTCGTCGCCGCGGTCGGCAAGGTGGCCGCCGCGCTACCGGACCCGGAAGACCTTGGCGCCGAAGCGAACTCGTGGGCCGGGCAACGATGACGGTCTCCTCCGGGACGGGCGCGTACCCGCGTCTCGCGCTCGCCGGGGTGTACGGCGGATTGTTCTGCGGATATCTCGGTCTGTCCGCGGCGATTCCGGTGCTGCCCGGTTATGTCAGGGATCAATTCGGCGCAGGTGATCTCGCGGTCGGGCTCGCGGTGACGGCGACCGCGCTCACCGCGCTGCTCACCCGGCCGGTTTTCGGCGGGCTCGCCGACCGGTACGGGCATCGCTTCGTGATGCGGTCCGGCGCAATGGCCATCGCGGCGGGCGGGCTGCTGTACTTTCTGCCGCTGGGATTCATCGGGCTGATCGCGGTGCGCCTGCTGGTTGGCGTCGGCGAGGCGGCACTGTTCACCGCGGGCGCCGTGTGGACGGTCACGCTCGCGCCGCACGAACGCCGCGGCCAGCTGATCGGGTTGTACGGCGTCGCCATGTGGGGTGGTATCTCGGCGGGCACCGCGCTCGGGGCCGCGCTGCGGCATTTCGGCATCGATGCGGTGTGGAGCTTTTGTGCCGCAATGCCTTTGGTCGGTCTGGTACTCGTCAGCGTGGTGCCGGCGCCCGCGCGCGCCGAATCGTCCGGCGGTGGCGGCGGGCTGCTGGTGCGGCCCGCGGTACTGCCCGGTGTCGCACTCTGCCTCGCGGCCGCGGGCTATGTCGGGCTGGCCGCGTTCGTCATCCGCGAACTGCAGCTGCGCGGAATAGGTTCCGGCGCGGTCGTTTTGAGCATCTTCAGCGCGGTTTACGCGGGCACGCGGCTGGTGATCGGGCGGCTGCCGGACCAGCTCGGGCCGCGGCGGGTGGCGTCCTGGTCCGGTGCCGGCGAGGCCGCCGGACTGCTGATCATCGCCTGGGCGCCGAACCTGCCGGTGGCGGTGCTCGGCGCGGTCGTCATGGGAGCCGGATTCTCGCTGCTGCATCCGTCGCTCGCGCTGATCGTCATGAACAATACGGAGAAGTCGAAACAGGGTGCGGCCCTTGGCGCCTACACCTCGTTCTGGGATCTGGGCCTGTTCGTGTGGGGTCCGGTGACCGGCGCGATCGCGAGCGGATTCGGCTATCCGGCGGTCTTCGTCGTCAGCGCGGGTTGCGCGCTGCTCGCCACGGCGCTGGCACGCACGATCCGGCAATCGCTCGGACAGGAGGTCGGCAGATGACGAACGCACCACTCGAGGTTCTGTGCATTACCGGGTGGTGCCGCAACGGCAGCACCATCATGGGCAATATCCTCAACGAGATCCCGGGCTTCTTCCACGTCGGCGAACTGCATTTTCTCTGGAAGAACGCGGCGGGCCGCGGCGCGAACGAAAGTTGCGGCTGCGGGCGGAAATTGGTGGAATGCCCGTTCTGGTCCACCATCCTCCCGATCGGCAGGCCCGCCGGGTTCAGCATGCAAGCCCATGCCGATGTGGTGATCCGGCGGCAGCTCGGCAATGTCCGGACCCGGCACACCTGGCAAGTGCTGGGCCGCGGCCTGCACAACGAAGAGATCCGCGCGCATGCCGACCTGATGACGCGGATCTATCGGGCCATCGCGGAGCGCAGCGAATCGCGGGTGATCGTAGATACCACGAAGATCCCGGGTGAGGCGGCGCTGCTCGGATACCTCGACGGGATCGTCCCGTACTACGTCCATCTGGTGCGCGATCCCCGTGCCGTCGCCCAATCATGGAGCAGGCCAAAGGAATACGTATACACAATGTCCTCGGCCAAGAGCACCGGCTACTGGAGCGGATTCAATCTGGCCGCGCATGCGATCACCCGCCGCCATCCGGAGCGGTCGATATTCCTGCGGTACGAGGACTTCATCGCCGATCCGGCGGGGACGGTGGACGACCTGTTGCGGCTGTGCGAAACCGACCCGTCGGCGAATCCGCTCACCGATCGAACGATCGAACTGCGCGCGAACCACACAGTGACCGGCAATCCGGACCGCTTCAACACCGGCGTCACCATCATCCGGCCGACGGACGACACCTGGCGGACGGCGCTGCCGAAATCCGCGCAGAAGACGGTGGCCGCGCTGTCCTGGCCGCTGCTGCGGCGATACGGCTACACCGACCGCAACGGAAGAGCCTAGCGGTGGAGCTCGGTCTGACGAACAAGGTCGCGCTGGTGGCCGGCGGTTCGAGCGGTATAGGTCTGGCGATCGCCAGGGAGTTGGCGGCCGAGGGCGCGCACGTCGCGATCGGCGCGCGCGATCCGGACCGGCTCGCGGCGGCCGAGCGCGTCGTGCGGGAGACGGCGCTCGGCCGGGTACATGCCACGAGCGTCGACATCACCGATGGCGCTGCGGCACGGCGGTGGGTCGACGAGGTGGCCGCCGAATTCGGCGGGCTGCATATCGTCGCGGTGAGCGGCGGCACCCCGCCCACCGGCAGCGCGGTGGCCTTCGACCCGGCGACCTACCGGGCGGCGGTCGACGAGGTGCTGATGCCCGCCGTCGAACTGGCGCTGGCGGCGCTGCCTTATTTGCAGGAAAAAGGCTGGGGCCGTGTGCTTTTCGTCGCATCGGAGACGGCGGCGGTGCCGATCGGCGGGCTGGCGCTGTCCGGCGTGACCAGGGCGGCGATCACGCGGTTCGCCCAATCCCTCGCCGCGGCGGTCGGGCGCGACGGCGTAACCGTCAACGTGCTCGCGCCGAGTTCCACCCGCACCCCGTTACTGGAACGGGTCCTGGCACAGCGATCCGCGGACGGCGCGATCGATGCGGAATTGGCCGCGCTCGACGCGCACACCGCGGTGGGGCGGATCGCGCGCCCGGACGAAATCGCCGCCCTCGCCGCCTTTTTGGCTAGTGAACGGGCCGCGTACATCACCGCAACGGTGCAACTGATCGACGGCGGCGCGAGTGTGCTCGGCTCGTCCTACGCGCCGGCGAAATAGCAAGCGGCGCCGGATTTCTCAGGAGGCAAGATGTTGAAAACAGAAGGTATCAAGCAGACTCTGGCGCAGGTGGTCGCCGACCGGAAGAACGAGCAATCGCCGGGCCGGGTATTCGCCGAATGCTGTGCGGAAAAGGGGCTCGACGCGGCCGTCGAGTACGACGTGACCATCACCGACTCACTCACCAGCTCGCGGCGCAAACCGCGCAACCCGGCCCGCAATATGCTGAAAACCATTGACCTGTCCCGTGATCCGCGCCGCTTCTACTGGCACGAGAGCGCGGGTGACGCGCCGATCGCCGGCGCGGAGGTGCGGCGCGAGCTGGCCAGCGGATTCCACAAGTCGCCGATTCCGGAACTGCTCACCACCACGGCGTGGGTCAGGGTGCCGCCCGAGCTGTGGACGGATCCGGAAACCTTCGAGAACTTCATCAACTATCGATTGATCGTCCGGTTGTGCACCGCCGAGAATCACACCATCATCAGCGGCGAGGGCGGGCTGCTGAATATGCCCGGCATCGAACGGATGACCGCGCCGGCGCCGTTCGCCTCGACGATCCTGCGCGCCTGCAACGAGGTCGAGCAGATGGGCGGCACCGCCGACGGCCTGATCATCAACCCCGTCGACTACTACCTGGCCATGGGCAACGGTCGGCTGATGGACGATCTCGAGCAGAACGGGGTGTTCATCGTGCGCACCCGCCTTGTCGAGCCGGGGACCGCGATCGTCGGCGATTTCGGCCACGGCGCACAGCTTTTCGACGCCGGGCGCTCGGTCATCCGCTTCGCCGAACCGCCCGAGGGCACCTTCGCCGATCCGGGTATCGCGCTGATGGCGCAGATCTACGAGCGGGTGGTGGTCAACCTGCCGACGAACTTCTTCGTCGTCACCGTGTAGGCCGGAAACGTGGTGAGCCGAGATCCGGATCCCGTGCGCGAAGATCCGGATGTGGTGGTCGTCGGCGGCGGGGTCGCCGGACTGTTCTGTGCCTACTATCTGCGCCTCGGCGGTGCGTCGGTGACCGTGCTGGAGCGCGGCGCGCTCGGCGGGCCGCAGTCGTGCTCCTACGGGAATACCGGATTCGTCGGCAGCCACGGCGCCGCGCCGTTGGCCGAGCCGGGCATGCGGTCGCTGCGCGCGCTCGGCATGCTGCACCCGGACGCGCCCTGGTATATCGCACCGCGCGCGGATGCCGAATTACTGCGCTGGCTCTGGCATTTCCGGCGGGCGTGTTCGGCCGAGGCCGCGGCGGCCGGATTCCGGATGCTGGCCGGGATGAAGCGGCGCAGCCTCGAATTGCTCGACGCCCTGTGTTCATCGGAAAACTTTGCCGCCGAACTGGATTCACCAGGCATCGTGCTGACGTTCAAATCCGCGCGCGGTTTCGCCGAGGCGAGCCGGGCGGTATCGCGTGCGGTGGACAACGGAATACCGCTGCGGGTACTCGGCCGGGATGAACTCGACGAGCTCGAACCGAAGACGCGGTTCGACATTCATGGCGCCCTGTACAACCCGGAGGGCGCCTATCTGCACGTACCGGCGTTCGTCACCGAATTCGGCCGGATGCTACGGGATTTGGGCGTCGAGATCTGTGAGCACACCGAGGTGACCGGATTCGAGACCGAGCGGCGGCGAGTCCGGCTGCTCCGAACGAATCGGGGCGAATTCCGTCCCGCGGACGTGGTTGTCGCCGCGGGCGCGTGGTCGGCCGACTGCGCCCGGATGGCGGGTATCGGCCTTCTGTTGCAGCCGGTGAAGGGTTACAGCGTCACCATGGAGCGCCCGGCGAACGCGCCCAGTCGTCCGGTGCTGTTGAGCGAGGGCAGGATTGCGATGGTTCCGCTGGGCCAGCGCCTGCGGGTCGGTGGACGGCTCGAGCTCACCGGGATGAACGGCGGCGCCGCCGATCGCAGGGTGCGGACAATGCTGCGAACCGTCCGCGACTATCTGCCCGCGCTGGAGGAAACCCGAATCCTGGAGAACTGGAGCGGATTTCGGCCGTGCACCCCGGACAGCCTGCCGCTGATCGGACGCGCCGGTGATTTCGGCAATCTGCTCGTCGCGGCGGGCCACGGGCATATCGGCATGGGGCTGGCGCCCGCGGGCGGGGAACTGGTGGGCCAGCTGCTATCCGGTGCGCAACCGGTCATCGATCCGATTCCGTTGCGGCCGAACCGCTTCGGCGGCGGTCATGCGAAACGAGGCTGATATGACAGCTGCGATCGGTGTGCTGTGCCTCGACACCGCGTTCACCAAAAATCCGGGCCATATCCGGAATCCGGCGACATTCGACTTTCCGGTCGTGTACGAGGTGGTGCGGGGCGCGACACCGCGGCGGGTGGTGGCCGAGGCCGATCCGGCACTGCTGCGCCCATTCGTCGACGCCGCGCGGAAACTGGAATCCGAAGGCGTCGCGGCGATTACGGCCGCATGCGGCTTCCTCGTCATCTTTCAGGCACAACTGGCCGACGCCGTGCGCGTTCCGCTGTTCAGCTCCAGCCTGATCCAGCTGCCGATGGTTCACCGCATGCTGGCCGCAGATCGCACGGTGGGTCTGCTCGTCGCCAGGAAGGAGTCGCTCACCCAGCGTCATCTGGCGGCGATCGGCGGTGAATCCGTGCCGGTCCGTATCGCGGGCATGGCGGAGCATCCCGAATTCCGCGAGGTGGTCCTCGAAGGCCGCCGCACCGAACTCGATGCCGAACGGCTCGGCCGCGAAGTACTCGACGAGGTGACCGAGCTGGCCGAACGCAATCCGGATATGGGCGCGCTCGTCATCGAATGCACCGATCTGGTCCCGTACGCCCACGCCATCCGATCCCGCATCGGCCTACCCGTCTTCGATATCGTCACCCTCACCGAGATGGTGCATCACACGTTGTGCCGCAAGCCGTTTCGCTAGTGCGCAGCTGATTTCGCCTGGCCAGCCGCCCGGCTGTGAGCACAACCAGTGACATCACAACCGGGCAGCACCCTGGCAGGGGTCTGTACATTCGGGCCTACTCCCGAGCGCGTTCGGCGGCGACCATTTCGTCGATGCATACGACGAGGGCCAGGGCCAGTGGGACGTCGGGGTGGTAGATCTCGACGCCGTAGCTGTCGCGGATCCGGAACCATTTGTGCGAGGTGTGCGCGACCACGCCCTGCGGACCCTCCAGCGTGTAGTTCTTCTCGATGAGATCGCCGCGCGCGATCCACCGTTCGCCGTTGGCGAGGGCGATGGTGAAGCTGTGGCGGACCGGACTGAACAGCTTCTTGCGCACGGTGGCCGCGTGCCGCCCGCCGGACCTGACCACCATGGTGTCGCGCAGTGCGATGAGCCTGCGATGCGCCACGGCGTATATCTCGCCGCCGGGGCCACGCAGCTGGAACCGCCGACGGAAGGTCAGCACCTTGCCGTCGACGAGGAATACCCGGTTCCCCGCGGTGTCGGTGACCCAGTAGTCCTGGCCCAGGCTCAATACGCGCTGCCGCATCACGAATCGCACAGGCTCCAGTCTGCCCGCACTCGTCAGAGTGCGCCGGTGTCGGTCAGCGTCTCCCAGCCGATGAAGTAGTTGACCTCGAATGGGCTGTGCGCGGCCACATAGCGTTCGGTCTGCGGCATCGGCAGGCCCTCGCGGGAGTGGTATTCGTTGAAGGCAAGTTGCACCGCGGGGCCGAGTCCGGTTTTCACGCTGCCGTCGCACAGCCAGTCCGGCACATCCGCGCCGTTATCGTAGGCGGTGTGGAACTCCAGCGCTTTGACCAGGCGGTCACGGCCCTCGGACCACAGGTCGACGCCCTGCATCCGCGCGGTTTCGGCCGCCTGCGCCGCGGCCTCGAAACCCCATCCGGTGTGGCCGAAGTCACGGCAGGTCTCCTGGGCCAGTCCGTCGACGAACGTCGACTGGCCCTGCCAATATTTGATCAGCGCGTCGGGATCGGTGATGCCGGCGTTCGGCGGGGGCACCGGCTGCGGGCCGTCGGTGGTCAGGTAGATGTATGCGGGTAATCGGTTGCGCCACAGCGTGATCGCCTGGCCGAAGAGGTCGTTGTCGTCGAGGAATACCGCGATGCCGAGCAGCGCGTCGGCCTGGATCAGTTCCCAATTGCCGTTCTTGCGTGGGCTTCCCGGGGTCAGCAGCGGCGCGTAGACAGTGCGCAGCATGGTGGCGAAGCGATCGATCGAGGCCGGGGCCCAGCCCGCACCGGTGTAGCGGATGAGCTCTGCGGCACGGGACCAGTTGTTGCCGGACCATCCGGTCTGCAGCGGCGCGTTGGTGTTCGTATGTTCCCGAATGGTCGCCGACCAGGCGTCCATGATCTGAATCGCCTTGTCCGCGTAGCGCTGATCCTTGGTGAGCGCCCACGCGAGGGCATCGGTGTAGGCGGCCATCGAATCGTCGCGTTCATCGGAGCAGCCGTTGTTCGGTTTGGAGCTCGAGCCGCATTCGACGGTGGCGCGCGGCTTGGCCTGCCAATCGAGTGCGGCGTATCGGCTGGCCTGTAGGTCGGCGAAGGCCGACTTCCACGGTTCGGCGCCGGCGGCCAGCCGATCCTCGACGAACGTCAGCTGCTTATCGCCGACCAGCACGCCGGGATGCTGGAACTGCACGACATCCGCTGCCGCCGTGTGTATTTGCGGCCGGACGACGGTGCACACCAGCGCGGCCAGCGCCACGATCACGACCGAAGATTTCCTTGTCACGCGCATCGGAGGATCCTTCCCGTGCCGCGGGATGTGTTGGCCCACAGTAGATATCCCCGCAGCCTGGGAGATCACGTTAGGGATCTCGATCGCGGCCCGTCCAAGTCCCGTTCGGCATCCACCGATACGCGAACAGCAAGGTTCACCCCCACCAGCGCGACACCGATGCGGGCCGATCTTGCCGAGACCCATTGGGGAAGCAATCCCCAAATGGCCCGATCGACTGTGCCTAGAGGTTCAAGCGCGGCCAGCCGCCGACATCACGCTGGAATTGGCGATCATGGGTGGCGACGACGATGGCGGCGGCGGTGGCGTGCAGCGCGTCGGTGAGTTCGTCGACGAGTGCGATGGACAGGTGGTTGGTCGGCTCGTCGAGTAGGAGCGCATGCGGGCGTGCGGCCAGGGCCAGCGCCAAGTCGAGGCGGCGTCGCTGGCCCATCGACAGGTCGGCGATGGGTTTGTTCGCATCCCGTGACGAGAGCAGACCGAGGGCGGAGAAGGGGACCACTTCGCCTTCCGGCAGGAGCCCATCGGTCACCAATTGCGCTGTGTGCGTGGCATATACGTCTCGGGCGCGGCGTCGCGGCGGCAGCTCGGACTCCTGGCGCAGCAGCCGGAGGCGACCCTTGCGGGCGCGGTGCACCGATCCCGTTGTCGGCGTGAGCGTTCCGGTGAGCACCGCGAGCAGCGTCGACTTGCCCGCACCGTTGCCGCCGGTGATCACCAGGCGGTCACCGGAATCGATGGTGAGATCGACTGGGCGGCGCAACCGTTCGTCGACGGTCACCTGATCGGCGCGAATCAACGTCACGCCCGAGCGCGACGGCAATTCCGGCATGGCGAAGCGTTGCGGCGGAACGGGAGCCGTGATCGCATGCCGGTCGAGCGCGTCCTGGCGGCGATGGACGGATCTGGTCAACGCGCCGGCGCGGGTGGCCCGCTGATGTTTTCCGGTGCCCTTGTCCGGCCGCCAGCCGGTGACAAGGCGGTTCTGCGCGGCCGACAGATCGTCGGCCAGCCGAGCACGCTCGGTCTGCTGCTGCTTGTACTCGTGCTCCCAGCGCTCGAGTTCGGCGCGGCGACCTTCGCGGTAACCCGAGTAGCCGCCGCCGTATACGCGCGGTGCGCCGTCCCGCGTCGGATCCAGATCGAGGATCGTCTCGGCCACGTCGGACAGCAGCGCTCGGTCGTGGCTCACCACCACGACGCCGCCGTGGAAGGCGCGCAGCTGGGTGGTGAGGAATTCCAGTGCGGCATGGTCCAAATGGTTGGTCGGCTCATCGAGCAGTAGGAAATCGGCTGTGCCGCCGAGCATTACGGCCAGCCGGACTCGATACCGCTGTCCGACCGACAAGGTCGCGAGCGGTCTTTCTCGATCGGTGATCGCACCGAGTCCCGCCAGCGCGATATCGACCCGCCGGTCGGCGTCCCAGGCGTCGAGGAGCTGCACCAGGTCGAGCGCCGCGCTGTATTCATCTGCCGCACAAGGCTGTTCGGCGGCGAGGGCGGCGGTGGCCGCATCGAGGCAGTGCAGGGCCGCCCGCGCCGGGGCGAGCTGTTCGTCGATGGTGTCGCCGATGGTGCGTTCGTCGTCGGCGGGCATTTCCTGGGTGGCCAGGCTCAGCGAGCCGATGCGGTGTACGGTGCCCGCGTCGGGTGTCAGGTCACCGGCGAGGATATGCAGGAGGGTGGATTTGCCGCGCCCGTTCTCGCCGACGATGCCCCACCGCGAGCGCGGCGTCACCGTCATATCCACGCCGTCGAGCACGACGCGATCACCGCGTTCGACACGGATGCCCGAGCAGCTCAGCTGTGCCCGTTCGCGGGCAGGGTGAGTCGAGATGTTCATGTTCTTCCTCCGGGCACACCCGTGTCTCGGATACGCGAGAACCACAGGGGTGCACCTTGATTCGATGGGGGCACGTCGTGGGTGCCAGGTCATCGATGTGGGTTGCTCGTCGCCGTCGGCGCAGCAGTGCCCGTGGGAATCAGAGGAAGAACAGGTAATTCACGGTCGGGAGCCTATATCCGGCGAGCCGTCCGGCCAAACGATTATTCGGGCGCGCTCGGGTCGGCGGGCGGCCAGTTGCGCAGGACGGAGTCGACGGCGTCGAGGGCGCGGGTCCAGGAGGCGTCGGTGTCGCGGGGGTGGTGGCGGAAGCCGCCGGATTTCTCGAGGCCGACGTAGCCGTGGAATGCGCCGCTGACGAATCGGACGGCATCGGTTTGATCGGGTTCGTCGAGTTTGTAGCCGCGCAGCAGGGCGCGGGTGAGTTCGGCATGCCTGCGGGCGGGTGCGGCGGCGGGGGAATCGGCGTCGATATCGAGGAGGCAGGCGGCGTAGCGGCCCGGATGTTGTTTGGCGTAGTCGCGGTAGGCGCCCGCGAAGGCGATGAGCGCCTCCTTGCCGGAGCGGCCGGCCAGTGCGTCGGCGGCTCGGTCGGCGAGTTCGGTCAGTGCCGATCCGGCCATGCGTTCGCGCAGGTCGCGCACGTTCTTGAGATGCGAATAGAGGCTCGCATCCTTCACGCCGAAGCGGCGGGCCAGGGCCATCACGGTGACGTTGTCGAAGCCGACCTCGTCGGCCATCTCCGCCGCGGCCTGGATCAGTGTGTCGGTGCTCAAACGGGCGCGTGCCATGGACCCAACCCTAAGGCATAGGCTATCAAGCTATTTGCCTAGAGACTCTAGCTGAAATACCGTGAGGTCTCATGAGCATGCGACCGACTCGATTCGGCCGGATCTATCCGCCGGACGAGCATTGGCTGGCCCGGCAGGACCCGGAGGAGATCCTGCTACCTGAACTGCCCATCGTCGATCCGCACCACCATCTGGGTGACTCGCTCGGATTCCGTTACACCACTTCGGATTTCGCGACGGATATCGGTAGCGGCCATCGGGTGACGGCCACGGTGCACGCCGAATGTCATTCCGCCTACCGCACCGACGGACCCCCGGAGCTGCGTCCAGTGGGGGAGACCGAACATATCGCGGCCTCGACCGCCGAAGCCTGCGGTCCGACGCGGGTGGCGGCCGGGATCATCGGCGCGGCGGACCTCGGCCTCGGAGCCGCCGTCGGCCGAGTGCTCGAGGCGCATATTTCCGCCGGGCAGGGCAGGTTCCGAGGTGTGCGGTATAACGCGAGCTGGGATCCGAGCCCGGCCATCCGGCTCGGGCCGCCCACCGCCCGCCCGCACCTGCTGGCCGACCCCGCCGTTCGCGCGGGTGCCCGCACGGTTGCGGAATTCGATCTGGCGCTGGATCTTTGGTTGCTCTTCCCGCAGCTCGATGATGCGGCTGAACTGGCCGACGCGCTGCCACAGGCGCGGCTGGTGCTGGACCACTGCGGCGGCCCGCTCGGCTTCGGCCCGTACGCGGACCGGCGCGCGGAGCATTTCGCGCGGTGGGAAAAAGGGATTCGCGCGCTCGCCCGCAGGCCGAATGTCGTGTGCAAGCTCGGCGGCATCCTCGGCTGTGCCGCCGCGTACGACTACCTCCGCGCCGCTGTGCCGCCGACTTCGAAAGAGCTTGCCGCCCTGTGGCATCCGTGGTTCGACGTGTGTATCGATGCCTTCGGCCCGCGGCGCTGCATGTTCGAAAGCAACTTCCCCGTGGAGAAGATGGGCACGGGCTACGCGACCCTGTGGAACACCTTCAAACGGCTCGCCGCCGGGGCGTCGGACTTCGAACTCGCCGACCTGTTCTCCGGAACCGCCTCGCGCACATATCAATTGACGCTCTGAACGATTCGAGGACATCATGACCGACCTGATCGCGACGCCGATCGACGAACGCCTGGTGCGCGGTGCGCTCGAACTGGAGCGCACCGCGCGCGGCGTAGTGCCGCATCGGCTGCCCGCCACGGCGCGGCGGCAATTCGACGACACCTTCCTGACCATGGTGGAGGCCCAGCCCACCGGCGTGCGCCTGGCGTTGCGCACTCGCGCAACGGTTGTCGAATTGGCGGCGTTGCCGACCCGGGTCGCCTTCACGAATGGTCTCGCCCTGCCGGAAGGTGTGTACGAACTCGTCGTTGACGGCGAATTATCCGGTGCGGCAAGTATTTCCACCGGAATCGTGCACCTGATCGACGCCGCGGGCGGCACCTCCGTCGAAGCGGGCGCACCCGGGGTCGTCCGCTTCGACGGACTGCGCGCGGGGGACAAGGAAATCGAAATCTGGCTGCCGCATACGGAAGTCGCCGAGCTGATCGCGCTGCGCACCGACGCACCGGTCGCGCCCGCGCGCGCTCGCGACCGGACCTGGCTGCACTACGGCAGCTCGATCAGCCACGGCTCCAACGCCGAACGCCCCACCGCGACATGGGCCGCCATCGCCGCCCGCACCGCAGGCGTCGATCTGATCAATCTGGGATTGCGTGGCAATGCGCTCCTCGATCAGTTCGTCGCCCGCACTATCCGCGATATCCGAGCCGACGCGATCAGCCTGGCCATCGGCATCAACCTGGTGAATGCCGACGCCATGCGCCTGCGCACCCTCGCCTCGGCCGTGCACGGTTTCCTCGACACCGTCCGCGACGGCCACCCGGACACACCGCTGCTGATCGTTTCGCCGATCCTGTGCCCGATACACGAGCACACTCCGGGCCCGATCGAACCCGAAATCGTCGACGGCGCAGTGCTTTTCCGCGCCACCGGCGATCCCGCCGACCCGACCCGACTGACCCTGACCCGGGTCAGGGACGAGCTGTCGCGCATCGTGACCCGGCGCGCCGGCGAAGATCCGAACCTGCACTACCTCGATGGTCTGGAGCTGTACGGCGAAGCCGATTTCGCGGAGCTGCCGCTGCCTGATCGCCTGCATCCGGATGCCGCGACCCACCAGCGCATCGGCAAGCGTTTCGCGGCGAAGGTATTCGCGGGGAGCGGGCCGTTCAGATCGTGACGATCGTCTTGCCCCGGCCGCCGCGCACCCGCCCGAGGAGGGCGGGTATCTCATCGAGACGCGCCGCGTACTCGATCGGCGCCGTGATCCGTTCGTCCGCGATGTCGCGGAGCAGTTCGGCGAGATCGCCTGCGCCTGCGGTGTTCTGGAAATTACCGCCTTCGAGGTCGAGTCGGTGCAGGTGGGTCGCGTCGGCGGATGCGGTCGTGCTCAGCGCGACGCCGCCGGGGCGAACGGTGCGGGCGAATACCCGGAACTGTGCCGGAGTGCCGACCAGATCGATCAGGACGTCGACGCCGTCCGGGTAACCGGCCGTAACCTGGTCGAGCACAATGGATTCGGTGTATTCGACCACCTCCGCCGCACCGAGTGCGCGCAGTCGTTCGGTATCCGGGCGCCGTGCGGTCGCGATGACGTAGCCGCCGCGCAAGGCGGCCAGCTGCACCAGAAAGGATCCCACACCCCCGGCCGCGCCGACGATCAACACCGTCTTACGGCCTTCGGTGCCCACCCATTGGGACAGGCAATGCGCGGCGGTCCCGGCCACCGGAACCGCCGCCGCGATATGGGCCGACAGCCCATCCGGGATCGCGGCGACGAGCCCGTGCGCCGAGATCACGGCGTATTCGGCGAAGCAGCCGCGTCCGAGCGGCGGGGTGTCGAACCTGCCCGCGACGCGCTGGCCGATGCGGAAACCCGTTACCCGGCTGCCCATTCCGACGACGACACCGGCGCCGTCGGTTCCCGGCACCAGCGGAAAACGATGCGGCAGCCGAACGCGCAGATCGCCGTTCGCGATGCGCCGGTCCACCGGGTTGAGCGCGGCCGCCTCCACCCGGACCAGCAGTTCATCGCGGCCGGGCGTCGGCCGGTCGGTCGCGGTGAGTTCGGCGGGCGCGCCGAAGGACGACACGGTGACAGCGCGCATCCGTACTCCTTTTCGCCGGTGGCCGTGGATGGTCGATCGCTGAACATTCGTTGTTCGCCGAGTGCCGGATTTGCGAGAAGTGTTCAGCGCCTGCGGTAAGGCTCGCGTCCGGGTGGCAGTTGTGGGCCCGGTCGGCCCGGGCGCCGCGGAATCGGCAGTGTCGTCGGGGTATCGCCGATCGTGTGGCGCTCGCCGTGGTGCCGCAGCGCGACCGCGGCGCCGGACAACACCCGATAGGTGGCGGTCGCGGCATCGATATCGATGCGAATGCAGCTGCCGCGCCAGACAATTCGGAACGAGATACGGTTCAGTGCGGTGGGCAGCCGAGGCGCGAAGCGCAGCTCACCGTCGTTGTCGCGCATGCCGCCGAATCCGCCGACGCACGCGATCCAGGTTCCGGCGAGCGAGGCGATGTGCAGTCCGTGTGCCGCATTGTGGTGCAGGTCGTGCAGGTCGGTGAGCGCGGCCTCGGCGAAGTAGTCGAAGGCCAGCGACAGGTGCCCGACCTCGGCGGCGAGCACCGCCTGGACACCCGCCGAGAGCGAGGAATCGCGGACGGTCACCGCCTCGTAGTAGTCGAAGTCGCGAACCTTCTCTTCCGCGGTGAACGCGTTGGGGCACAGATACATTGCCAGCGTCAGATCGGCCTGTTTGACGACCTGTTTGCGGTACAGATCGAAATACGGATAGTGCAGCAGCAACGGGTAGTTCTCGGCGGGGGTCGCGGCGAAATCCCAACGCGCGTAACGGGTGAAGTTCTCGGACTGCTCGTGCACCCCGAGATCCTCGTTGTAGGGCAACGACATTCGTTTCGCTTGATCGCGCCACCGGGCGGTCTCCTCGGTGCTGACGCCCAACCGCCCCGCCACGTCCGGACGGCGGGCGCAGGCCTGCGCGGCCTCGTGCAGATTCCGCTGCGCCATCAAATTCGTGTAGATGT
Source organism: Nocardia sp. JCM 34519.1 (assembly GCF_020361265.1). Taxonomy (NCBI): domain Bacteria; kingdom Bacillati; phylum Actinomycetota; class Actinomycetes; order Mycobacteriales; family Nocardiaceae; genus Nocardia; species Nocardia sp. JCM 34519.1. Next base: position 152,643 of record NZ_JAIRBR010000010.1, on the reverse strand, counting down.
TGTTGTCGGCCAGCGCGGAATACTCGTCGGGACCGGTCACGCCGTCGATCCGGAAATCACCCGAGGGATCGAAGTGGCCGATACCGGCCCACAATCGCGCGGTTTCGACCAGAAGTTCGACGCCGCAGTCGGTTTCGAACTGTTCGTCACCGGTGGCGGCGAGATATCGGACGGTGGCGTCGGCGATATCGGCATCGACGTGCACGGCGGCGGTCGCGGTCGGCCAATAGCCGGAGCCCTCGTCGCCGTTGATGGAACGCCACGGGAACATGGCCCCCGGCTGGCCGAGTTCGCTGGCCCGCCGTCGCGCCTTGTCCAGCGTGGCATGGCGCCAGCGCAGCGCGTCCCCGGCCGCGTTCGGCACCGTGTAGGTGAGCACCGGAAGTACGAAAGTCTCGGTGTCCCAGAAGGAATGGCCGTCGTAGCCCGGTCCGGTGAGGCCCTTCGCCGGAATCGCGCGGGTCTCGCCGCGCGCACCCGCCTGCAGGATATGGAACAGCGCGAACCGCACGGCCTGCTGCAGTTCCGGATCGCCATCGATCTCGATATCGGCGGTGCGCCAGAATTCGTCGAGGTAGGCGCGCTGGCGGGCCAGCAACCTGTCCCAGCCGGTGTCGAGGCCCGCGGCCAGCGCCGCATCCACCTGCGCCCGCAGCGCGGGCGTGGAGCGCCTGCTCGACCAGCCGTACGCGCAGTATTTCGTCAGACAGAGCCGCTGACCCTCGGGTACGTCGGCCGCGATCGTCACCCGGGCCAGATCCTCGCCGGCGCGCACATCGCATCGTGCGGACCCGGCGAAGTCGAGTTCATGGTCCATACCGGCGGCCATCCGCAGCCCGGAACGGCGGGTGTGATGGGCGAGGACCGCGGCGAGGTCGTGTGCCGCGGCGAAATCCGCGACGAGCGGGCGGTCGAGTGCCGCGGCGAGTCTGGGGTCGCCGGGCGTGGACTCCACCGGCTCGTTGGCGAGTAGATCCGATTGGACGACCAGCTCCAGATCGGCGTCGAGCGGCTCCACCTGGTACCGGATCGCCGCGAGCGCGCGTTCGGTGAACGACACCAGCCGCTCCGAGCGAATGCGCACCGTGCGGCCCGTCGGCGAGGTCCACACCGTCATGCGCCGCATCGTGCCGGACCGGAAGTCCAGCACGCGTTCGTGATCGATGGTCTTGCCGTAGCGCATATCCATCGGTTCGTCCTCGACGAGCAGCCGGACGATCTTGCCGTCGGTCACGTTCACCACGGTCTGGCCCTGTTCCGGATAGCCGAATCCGGTTTCCGCATAAGGCAATTGCCGTGTTTCGTAGAATCCGTTGAGGTATGTGCCGGGCAGCCCGATCGGCTCACCCTCGTCCAGGGTGCCGCGCAGGCCCAGATGGCCGTTGGCCAGCGCGAATATCGACTCCGCGCGGTGCAGCCTGTCGAAATCCATTCCGCACCAGCGCAATTGCCATGGCGCGATATCGAACCCGGCGGTCATCGCGCCAGCTCCGCCGGATCGGCGACGACCATATCCGCACCGGCCGCGCGCAACGCCTCGGCATGCGCACCGCCGCCGGTTCGGTCGACGCCCACCACGAAGCCGAAATCCCCGGCCCGGCCCGCCGCGACGCCGGCGACGGCATCCTCGAAAACCGCTGCTCGCGGCGGTCGCACGCCGAGCGCTTCCGCGCAGGCGCGGAAGGCGTCCGGCGCCGGTTTGCCGCGCAGTCCGCGCCGCGCGATCTCCTGCGCATCGATCCGCGCGTCGACGAATCGGGTGAGGTCGGCGGCGGCCAAGACCGCGACCGCATTGGCCGACGAGGTCACCACGCCGATCTTCAGGCCCGCGGCGCGCACCGCGGACAAATATTTCACCGCACCCGGATACGCATGCACGCCTTCGCGATCGATGATCGAAAGCAGCAGCCGATTCTTCCGGTTACCGAGACCCTGCATGCTCGAATCGCTCGGCGGGTCATCGGGTTCGCCCTCCGGCAGGGCAATACTCCTGGAGCGCAGGAACTCTCGGACGCCGTCCGCCCGCGGCCGCCCATCCACGTACCGCAGGTAATCGTCGTCGGTGAACGGCCGGAATCCGGCCCCGTACCGGCGCGCCAGAAATCCGTCGAACACCTCCCGCCACGCGCGCCGATGCGCGACAGCGGTGTTCGTCAACACACCGTCTAGATCGAACAGCGCCACCGAAATGGCGGCCGGCAAACCGAGTCGAGCATCCGCGGGTTGAGCCACGGGGCCGCGATACCCCGGGAAACTAGCGGCCAAACGCGGCGGCCGGTTGGTGCGTTCGACCAGGTGATCGGGCGGTGGGTTGTCGGATTGACGATGGTGGCGCCGGGGAGCGGGCGGGCATGATCCGACTTGTTCGGCCAGCGAAACGAACCTTCCGAATGGACGTGTCGATGACCATATCTCGCCGAGGAGTGTTGAAGTTGGGGGCGGCGACGGTCGCGCTGACCGTCGCCGATCGCGGACTCTCGGATGCCGCGCCCGTCGACGGGCGCTTCGAGCTCACCGCGCCTTCGGCGATGCTGATCCGCCAGCGGGCATTGCACGACCGAACGGTGCTGCAGTCCTTCGCATTCGACAACGACAACGGGCATATCTACGCGGTGCAGTTGAAGAACGGCTCGGGTTCCGGTGCGGCGGGGGATATGTGCCTGACCAAGCTCTCGATGAGTGGGGAGATCCTCGGGCATATGTATCTGCTGGGCTTCGGTCACGGCGTCCAGATCGGGGTGGAGCCCGCGGGGTCGTCCGCATATCTGTGGACGGAAACCGATGCCGCGCCGCCCGGTGACGGCGATGTCACCCAGGGCAACAGGATCGCCAGATTCGAGTTCGCCGACGGCGCGACGCTGACCACATCGTCGGCGGAGCTCACGAAGTACACCCTGGTCCCCGGCGCGATCAAGACGACCCCGGCGATCGATCCCTCGACCAACCACCTCACCATGCGCTACGAACAGGCGGGCGCCTTCCGATACGCGGTGTTCGATCTGGCGGCCGTCGAAGCGGGTTCGGCGACGCGGTTGTACGACATCGCCCAACCGGACGGCCTCGGCACCTTCCAAGGACACACCACCTACGGAAACTACCTCTACCTGCTGTCCGGCGACCCATACGGCGACTCGAATCCGACACCCGGCAACACCTACATCACCAGCGTCGACCTACGCACCGGACGGCAGATCCAACACGAACTGAGCCGAGCGGGCAAGTCACTGGACTACCGCGAACCGGAAGGCATGGCCATCCGAATCGACTCCGGCACACCGCATTTGTGCTTCGGATTCGCCTCGGGTCGAGTGGGTGCGCGGGTGGCCAGCATCTACTACAAGTCCGAGTTGGTCTGAGGTCGACTCAGCGGGCCGGTGTCGGCAGCGGTTCGTCGGCGAGGTAGGGCGGCGCGGGCTCGTATTGGAGGACGCGGCGGACCGCGCGGGCGTGGTCGCGGCCGTGCAGGGCTCCGATCAGCCAGAGAGCGCTGTCGATGCCCGCGGAGACGCCCTGGCTGGTCAGCAGGTTTCCGTCGACCACGTAGCGCGCGTCGCGCACGACGGTGTGGTCGCCGAGGGCTTCGAGCTGATCTTCGTAGGCCCAGTGGGTGGCGACGCGCCGACCGTGGGTGAGTCCGGCCGCGCGGAGCAGGAATGTGCCGGTGCACACCGAGGTGGTCCACGCGGCGGTGGCCGAGGTCTGGACCAGCCAGTCGATGACGTTCTTGTTCTGCGGCAAGGTTTCCCGGGCCGCGGCGCCGCCGGGGACCAGGACCACATCCAGGGGCGGGTGGTCGTCGAGGGTGTGATCGGGAATCATCCGCAGCCCCTTCGCGCAGCGGATCGGTTGCGGCTGTTCGGCTATCAAGACAGCGGTATCGGCGTGGCCGCGCTGTGCCGCGGAGGTGGTGAGCACCTCCCACGGGCCGACGATGTCGAGTTCCTCGGCGTTGTCGAAGATCAATAGTCCGTATGTGGTCATGGCTGCTCCAAGGTTGTCAGATTCGGGTTGCGTTGGAAGAGAACCGGTCTCGGTAATCGGACGGGGCGAGGCCCAGGTGGCGGTGGAAGGTTCGGCGCATGGATTCGGCGGTGCCGAATCCGCATCGGCGCGCGATGGTGTCGAGGGGGTCGTCGCTTTCGGTGAGCGCTCGCTGCGCGGCTTCCAGATGTACGCGCTCCAGATAACCCGCCGGCGCGATACCCAGCTCGGCGGTGAATCGCCGTTGCAGATGCCGCGTGCTGAGCCCGGCGTAGCGGGCGAGATCGTCGAGGCGGTGCCGGTCGCCGGGGCGGGCGTGAATTCTGGACACGACCATACGGATCGGGTCGCTGGTCGCGGGCGGTGTGCTCAGCGCCGCACTGAACTGGGACTGGTTTCCGGGGCGTCGCAGGAACAGCACCAGGTGACGCGCCACCGCATGTGCCACATCGTGGCCGAGGTCGTTCTCGACCAACGCCAGGGCGAGGTCCATCCCCGCGGTTACGCCCGCCGAGGTCCATACCTTGCCGCTGTTGATGAAGATCGGATCGGGATCGACGAGCACGTTGGGATATTCGTCGGCCAGCTGCCGCGCCCGAGACCAGTGGGTGGTCACCCGGCAGCCGTCGAGCTGTCCTGCCGCCGCGAGGAGAAATGCGCCACTGCAGACCGACGCGATGCGCCGGGCGCCGGTGCATGCGGCTCGCAGCCACTGCGTGAGGTCGGTGTCGTCGACCGCCTGGTACACGCCGGAGCCGCCGACCACGACGACCGTATCGATCCGCTCGGGCGGGAGATCCCGAACCCCGTGCGGGGCAACGATTCCCAGGCCACTGCTGGCCTCGACCAGCCCGGCCCGCGCCGCCATGACGCGCACATCGTAGCTCTGGTCCGCACGTTGATTCGCCGCGTCGAAGACCTCCATCGGTCCGACGAGGTCCAACGACTGGAATCGATCGAAGACTACGAAAACGATCCGCCGCTGCTGCACCTCTACAGCATCTCCGGGCCCCGGAGATGGCGTCAACGACAAACACCCCACATATCGCGCCATCGATGAGCTCTGGCCAGGTCCGCGCAACTGGTTTGGTGGTTCTCCTGTGACAGGGCTGCGATATCCACGACGAATGTTCGATGGCCGTCGACCTGGACCAGGCACTAGGTTCGCTGATGCCAGAGATGGTAGTCCAATGCGGACGGAGCAATCGGTCCAGGAACGTTGAGCCCGGCGGCGGCGCTATTTATATTCGTAATATTGTCGACATATTGCTGCAGGTCGCTGATAAGCGTCGTCAGAATTTTGGTCGTCTCATCGGAGAATCCTTTCAGCTCATTGGTGATTGTCGTCGCGGCGCCACCTGGGTTGACATTGAGAACTGCTGCGAGGGAGCCGCCCAAATAATCGAGGATTGTATCGGAGAACTGATTGATCCGCTCGATGCTATCGGTATAGGCTCGCACGACACGATCGCCTACCGCTACGAGCTGCGAGATCACTTGGTCGACAACTTTTTTGGTATCATTGGTCGACGATATGATTAGCCCGACATAGTCCTGTGCGGCCTGGGAGCCGACGCCATCCCAAGTGGCCTTGAGATTCGACAGTGAGCTGTTCAAGCCGACATGGATATCGCTGCCGCTGCTTCCATCGACGGCGAGGGTCAACTGCGCTTTCGCTTCTATCCAGTTTTTGATTGCTGACTGAACCGCCGCGGGATGGCCGACAAGATCACGGACCTGGTTCAGCAATTCGAAAATTCCAGGCGCGCCGACCGCTCTCGCCGCAATTTCCAATACCGAGGCCTGCGATTCCGGAAAGGGTGGAGCTGTGGAAATACTGGTGCCGCTCATGTCGAGTGTCCTGCCTCCTGTGTCAGGCGCTCCAGCTCCCCGGCGGATTCGTCATCCATATCCCCGAAAGCTGTTGCCACGTTCCCGAGGCCGGTACCGGCCGAAGCGACTGCGTCTTCGGCCTTCTTTATTTTATCCGCCACGTTGTCGAACGCTTGGTTGAACTGGTCGATGAGGCCGCGGCCGAGGATTCCGAGATCGTCTGAATTCAGATGGGCGCTGCCTATTGAGTTGTGTGCGGCCCGGTAGTGTTCCGAGCAGTCGGTGACCGCGATGCCCTCTATCCGTATCGCGCGCGCGTTCAGGCGGACGCGTGGATCATCGGTCATTGGTGTCCTCCTGATCGACCCGTCGATCGCACTTTTTCCCATGTGTCGTTGGCGGCGCCGATAACGGCATTGATGACGTCGGCTTCATAGATGTCGAAGACGGCGTCGGGGTCGAGAACGATGCTTCGAAGGATCCCTCGGCCATCGGTTGTCACGGTTCCGAACTCGACGCCTGAATAGGGGTCGAGGATCGCGGTCCGGTGCAGTTGACGCGCCAGCTCAGGATGTCCGTCACGAATGCTTTGGACAGCCAGATTCCAATCCCTGTTCATTTCTCGGACACGCGCATATATTTTGTCGAAATTCGACATCGCTGGACTCTCCTGCTAGCTTGCCGGAGTCGTGGACGGCGACTTCAGTTCGGCTATCAGATCGAAGAGCTGAGGAAACTCCGGCCGGAGTGCGGCGAGCGCGGCATCGGCCGCGTTGCGTCGTGCGCCGTTGATCGCCTCCACCATTGCTCGGCAGGTCGCGCCCAGGCTTTCGCTCGAATCCTCCAGCGCGCACTGGGTGACCTGAGTGCGTGCCGGTGGACGTTGGCCGAGTCCACGCGGCAGATCGATACTGAGGATCCGGCCGTCACGGGAGACGATCGCGGTGACCCGGCCGTCACCGGACCACCCCTTGAAGGTCCGGCTTTCGATATCCGACAGGGCCGCATGTTCCCGGCTGCGCGCCGCTTCCAGTTGCTTTTCTATCTCCGTGGCAAGGCGTTCCACGTCTTCGATTTCCATCGCGAACTCCAATTCGGGGCGCGGACCGCCGCGCCGCCACCGCTGATGCGAAATTACAAAGGTTCCGGATGGCGCCGCATCCGGCGGAGGTGGTGTTTTCGGTGTAACTGGTTTGGTAGTCCGGGGGGTGGGTCAACCGTGGTGGTAGGCGGCAGCACACCGTCGGTTGATGACCGCGCGACCGGCGGCGGAATATGGTGATCCGGTGTGGAGCGGTGCGGCGCCGGGACGGCGTTGGAAGGCTGCGGCGCCATTGCTGCTCGATATCGGTGGGTCGATCGTCATCACCGCGACGGTGTTGCTGGCGGCGGCCAGTAACTATGCGACGGGGCCGGTGCGGCTGGATGCACTCGGCGCCGTCTTCATCGCGGTCGCGAATCTGCCGGTGATGCTGCGCCGCCGGGCGCCGATCACGGCACTGGTGGTGTGTTGCGCCGGTATGGCGCTGTTCGCGGCGTCGGGATATTGGGAGGCGTTGAACGGTTCGGGGTCGTTATGGGCGATGTACACGGTCGCCACGCGCTACCGGTCGACCAGGTCGGTCCCGGCGGCGGCACTGCACGCCGCCACCCAGGTCTTCGCGGCAATGATCACCGGGGCGGTCGCGCTGTGGCTGATCCTGGTGCTCGCACCGATGTTCAGCGCGGGCGCGTGGGTGTTGGGGAATCTGAAACGGGTGCTGGACGAGCGCAACGAGCGGCTGGCGGCGTTGACCGAGCAGCTGGAGCGGGACCGAATCGAGCGTGCCCGTCGCGCGGTCGTCGAGGAGCGGGTCCGGCTCGCACGGGAACTGCACGATGTTGTGGCACACCACATGTCGGCGATCTCGATCCAGGCCGGTCTGGCGCGCTACGTCTTCCATACCGATCCCGGCACCGCCTACACCGCCCTACAGGCCATCGGCGATGCCAGCGGAAAAGCCATGGCGGACATGCGGCGGCTGCTGACCCTGCTTCGTCTCGACCCCGATCAGCCACCGAACGCGGAACTGCTCGAAGTGGAGCCCGGCATCGATCGACTCGGTGAGCTCGTCGACGGCATCACCGCGGCGGGCGTGCCGACCACCCTCGCCGTCACCGGGGCGGTCCGCGAACTGACCTCGGGCGCCGAACTGTGCATTTATCGGGTCGTCCAGGAATCCCTCACCAACGTGCTCAAACACGCGGGCGCCACGCACGCCGCCGTGACCGTCGATTTCCGCCCGTCCGAGGTGGTGGTCCGGATCGTCGACGACGGCAGCGGCGCTGTGCCGGGCGGGAATTCGGCTACGCAGGGGCACGGGCTGATCGGCATGCGGGAGCGAGCGAAGCTGTACGGCGGTACACTCACAGCAAATACCCAGGTGCAGAAGGGGTTTGGAGTTGTGCTGACGCTGCCGATGTCCGCCGGGACCGTCGCCCGCGGACCGGAGGGGACCACCCGGTCCGCGGGCGATGGGCGGTCGGGTGACCAGCGTATTGGTCGTTGACGACCAGCCACTCGTCCGTGGCGGTCTGGCCGCGCTGATCCGCTCGAGCCCACAACTCGACGTGGCGGGCGAGGCGGCCACCGGTGACGAGGCGATCGCCATGGCGGCGGCCCATCGACCCGATGTGGTCCTGATGGATATCCGCATGCCCGGCACCGACGGCATCACCGCCACCGAACGCATTCTCGCCGCGGCGACCACCTATCGGCCGCAGATACTCATCTTGACCACATACGATCTCGATGAATACGTCTACACCGCGCTGCGTGCGGGCGCGTCCGGATTTCTGCTGAAAGACGCGTCGCCAGAACAGGTTCTGGCCGCGATCCACGCCGTCGCCGCGGGCGACATCCTGCTCGCGCCGACCGTCACCCGGCGGCTGATCGAGGAGTTCGCGAACCGGACCGGCCTGCGCAGGCAACCGCATCCGGATCTGGCCGCGCTGACCACCCGGGAGATCGAGGTGCTCCGGCTGGTCGGCACCGGCATATCGAATACCGAGATCGCCAGCCACCTCAGCGTCAGCGACGGCACCGTCAAAACCCACCTGTACCGCGCGATGACGAAACTTCAGCTCAGCAGCCGCGCCCAAGCCGTGGTGCTCGCCTATGAATCCGGCCTGATCAGACCACGAAACGCCTGATGGCGCACAAGGTTATGCGCGGGCGACGAACCGGAATCGGTCGCCGCGGAATGCCGAACGGGTCCATTCGATCGGGCGTCCGGCCGGATCGCAGGCGCGCCGGTGGACGAGCAGAATCGGCGATCCGGTCGCGACGTGCAGCAGATTCGCCTCGGTGGGTGTGGTGAGCGCGGTTTCGACGGTGTCCTCCACGGCGGCCACCTCGATCCCGTAGCACTCGCGCAAAGTGGCGTAGAGCGAACCCTTCTCGGCGAGATGCCGTTCCAGCTTCGGCAATCGGTCGGCGAGATACGCGATTTCGAAGACCAGTGGTTCATCCGCGACCGAGCGCAGGCGCTCCAGGCGGTGCACGCGGCGGCCGGGGGCGATGGCGAGTTGTTCGGCGACGGTCTCGTCGGCGGGCACCCGCGTCAGCGACAGGATCTGGGAACCGATCTGCTGGCCGCGGGCCTGCAGATCGTCGGTGAGCGAGGTCAGCTGCCGGATGTGCACCACCTTCGGCGGCGCGACGAAGGTGCCGCTGCCCTGCACCCGGCGCAGTACCCCCTCGGCGGCGAGTTCGGCGAGCGCTTTGCGCAGCGTGGTCCGTGACGTGCCGAGTTGTTCGGCGAGTGCGCGTTCCGGCGGGAGCGGGCTCGACGACCGCATCGTGCCGATGAGCTCGCGCAGGGCCAGTTTGGTGTCGTAATAGCGGGGCTGGGGCTGCGTGGATCGCAGGGCGGCCCCGGTGTCGTTACCCATGCGTAGAACCTACCGCTCAACCCTCCGCTTGACGGTCGAATTGGTGTATGCCAATCTCGTGTCCGACAAATTGGTGTACACCAATTCCTTCCCCTGATCAACGGTGAGAGGCGAAGATATGCGGTTCGTTGACGAGCTGCGGGCATCGCCCCGGCTTGGCGTGCTGGTCGGGGTAGCAGCCGCCAGCGTCGGGGTGATCTACGGCTACGACCTGTCCAATATCGCGGGTGCGCTGCTGTTCATCACCGACGAATTCGGCCTGACCACCCATCAGCAGGAGCTGCTGACCACCGCCGTGGTGATCGGGGAGATCGCGGGCGCGATCGGCGGCGGCATGCTCGCCGACCGGATCGGCCGTAAGCGATCCATGGTTCTGGTCGCCGCGACCTACGGGGCGTTCGCGCTGCTGTCCGCGTTCTCGACCGCGCTGCCCATGCTGGTGGCCGCCAGGCTGGCGCTCGGGATCACGATCGGTATCTCGGTGGTGGTGGTTCCGGTCTTTGTGGCGGAGGCCGCGCCGGTGCGGGTGCGCGGCGCGCTGCTCGTCGCCTATCAGATGGCGACGGTGATCGGCATCGTCATCGGATATCTGGCGGCCTACCTGCTGGCCGGATCGCACAGTTGGCGCTGGATGCTCGGTCTCGCGGCGATTCCGGCGGTATTCACCACCGCGCTGTTGATCGGATTGCCCGACACCGCGCGCTGGTATGTGATGAAGGGCCGGATCGAACAGGCGCGCCGGGTGCTGCGGCGGGTGGATCCGAGCGCGGATATCGAAACCGAACTCGCCGAAATCCAGCGCGGCCTGTCCGAGGAATCCCGTGGCGCCCTGCGCGAAATGCTGCGGCGCCCCTACCTGCGGGCGACCGTGTTCGTCGTCGGGCTCGGCTTCTTCATCCAGATCACCGGTATCAACGCCATCGTCTACTACAGTCCGCGACTGTTCGAGGCAATGGGTTTCCACGGCTATTTCGCACTGCTCGTCTTGCCGGCGCTGGTGCAGGTCGCGGCGCTGGCCGCGGTGCTCGTCGCGCTGCTGCTGGTGGATCGGGTCGGTCGGCGGCCGATCCTGTTGTCCGGCATCGCGATGATGATCGCGGCGAACGTCATGCTGATCGCGGTCTTCACGGCCGGATCCGAATTCGGCGGTGTGCTCACGGTTCTCGGCTTCGGCGGGGTGCTGCTGTTCACCGTCGGCTTCACCTTCGGCTTCGGTTCGCTGGTGTGGGTCTATGCGGGCGAGAGCTTTCCGGCGCGGCTGCGGTCGATGGGTTCGAGCGCGATGCTCACCACCGATCTCGTCGCCAATGCCATCGTCGCGGGCTTCTTCCTGACCATGCTCGAATCTCTAGGCGGCGCAGGCACATTCGCGGTATTCGGGGCGCTCGCGGTGTGCGGGTTCGGCTTCGTGTACCGGCTGGCGCCGGAAACCAGGGGCCGCAGACTGGAGGAGATCCAGGAGTATTGGGAGAACGGCGCGCGCTGGCCGGGTGCGAAGGTGCGGCGATGAACGCCGTTCTCGGCCTGGATATCGGCGGCTCGAAAACGATGGCGGTGCTGGCCGAGGCCGGGATCGTCATCGCGCGGGCGCGGGCGGGCAGCGCCAATATCGCCTCGGTCGGCCGGGCCGAGGCGGGTCGCCAGCTCGACGTGATCCTGGAAGCCGTTGGCGGGCACGACATTCGGGCGGTGTGCGCGGGGGCCGCCGGCGCGGATACCCCGGAGATGCGCGACCGGTTGCGGGAGCTGCTGTCAGAACGGTTGCCGCACGCGGAAATTCAGGTGGTGCACGACAGCGAGCTGGTGCTCGCCGCCGCCGGGGTGGACGAGGGCGTCGTACTCATCTCGGGAACCGGCTCGGTCGCCTGGGGCAGGTACGCCGGGCGCACGGCACGCGCGGGCGGCTGGGGTTATCAGCTGGGCGATCAGGGCAGCGGCTACTGGGTGGCCCGCGAGGCGGTGCGCGCCGCGCTGGCCCGAATCGACCGCGGCGAACCCGCGGACCGGCTCGGGCTGGCGATGGCCGCCGAATGCGGGCTGCGCTCGACCGAACAACTGCTCGAACACTTCTACAACAACTCCGACCGCAGATACTGGGCTCGGCGCGCGCACGTGGTATTCGAGCTGGCGGCGGCCGGTGATCCGGTGGGCCGGGCGATCGCCGCCAGGGCGGTCACCGACCTCGCAGATCTCGTCGGCACCGTCACCGGGCGGCTGCGCTGCGCCGGACCGGTGATCGCCGCGGGCGGACTCGCGGTGAACGAACCGCTGCTGCAACGCGAACTGCGTCGCACGCTGGCCGAGCGGGGTATCGACGATATGCGGGTACTCGATGCCGACCCGGTGCACGGCGCACTGCGGCTGGCGCGAGGCCTGCTCGAAACTTGCCAACCACATCAAGGAGTGAAATGAATACAGCATCGCGTAGCGATTCGATGAGGGGCGGTGGTCGGGTGACGGGCGGGCCCGACCAGGACCAGCCCGGCGCGCTCATGGCGGCCGAAATCTCCGAACAGCCCGCGGCCTGGCAGCGGCTGCTCAGTGAGGGCACCGACGCCATCCGGCAGGCCGCCGCCCGGATCGCCGAATATCAGCCGCGTTTCGTCTTGTTCGTGGCCCGAGGCACCAGCGACCACGCGGCGCTGTACGGCAAATATCTGGTGGAAATCCAGCACGCCCTGCCCGCCGGGCTCGTCTCCCCGTCCACCATGACCATCTACGGTTCCGCGCCCGATCTGCGCGACGTGCTGTTCATCGCGGTGAGCCAGTCCGGCGGATCGCCCGACCTGGTGCAATCGGTCGAGGTCGCGCGGCGTCAGGGCGCGCTCACCGTCGCCCTCACCAACAATCCCGCATCCCCGCTCGCGGCCGCCGCCGAAATCCACGTCGACATCCTGGCGGGCCCGGAACGCGCGGTGGCGGCGACCAAGTCGTACACCGCGCAGCTGCTCGCGCTGTATCTGCTGCTCGACTACGCGCGCGGTCGCGACGGCGCCGATACTGATCGGCTGCCCGCGCTCGGCACCCGGGTGCTCGAGTCCGGAGCGGGTCTGGCCGCGGCCGCCGAGCGCTACCGGTTCGCCCAGCGCCTGATCACCTCGGCGCGCGGTTACTCGTACCCGACCGCTCGGGAGGCCGCGCTGAAACTGATGGAGACGTCCTACCTTTCGGCACAGGCGTTTTCCGGCGCCGACCTGTTGCACGGGCCGCTCGCCACCGTCGACCCCTCGGTGCCGGTGCTGGCGATCGTGCCGGAGGGCGCGGGCGGCACGGCGATGCGGCCGGTGCTCGCCCGGCTCGCGGAATTGCGCGCCGATGTGTTCGGCGTCGGCGCGGCCGATGCGGTATCCGAGCTGGCGGGCGGGGTCGTGCTGCCGACCGGTGTGCCCGAACCGCTTTCGCCGCTGCTGGAAATCCTTCCGCTGCAACAGCTCGCGCTGCACCTGGCGATCGCCCGCGGCGGCGACCCGGACCGGCCGCGCGGGCTGAAGAAGGTGACCGAGACGCTGTGACGCTGATCAGCGCGGGCACCGCGGTGCTCGACGGCCGGATCTGCCGACCCGGCTGGATCGAGGTGGTGGACAACAGGATCCACGCGTGTGGTGCCGGAACACCTTCCCGCGCAGCGGATATCGAGCTGCCCGATGGCATTGTCGTGCCCGGCTTCGTCGATATGCACGTGCACGGGGGTGGCGGCGCGTCCTATTCGGCGGGCACCGTCGCGGACATCCGCGCCACGGCCCGATTCCATCTGCGGCACGGCACCACGACAACCATGGCCAGCCTGGTGACCGCCGCCCCGGACGAATTGCTCGGTGCGGTAGCGCGACTCGCCGACGAGGTGGACGCGGGCACCATCGCCGGAATCCATCTGGAAGGTCCGTGGCTGAACCCGGCCCGGCGCGGCGCGCACGCGCAACGGCAGCTGCGCGATCCGGACCTCGCGGAGATCGATGCGTTGCTGCGGGCGGGCCGCGGCGCGATCCGGATGGTGACGATCGCACCGGAACTGCCCGGCGCGCTGGCGGCGATCGAACGGCTGGTGGCCGCGAATGTCGTTGTCGCCGTGGGGCATACGGATGCGACCTACGAGCAGACGCGGGCCGCGATCGGCGCGGGCGCCAGCGTCGGCACCCATCTGTTCAACGCGATGCGCCCGCTCGGCCACCGGGAACCGGGACCGACCCTCGCGCTGCTCGAAAATCCCGGTGTGACGGTCGAACTCATCGCCGACGGCGTGCACCTGCATCCGTCGCTGCCGCCACATCTGGTGCGCAGCATCGGTGCCGAGCGGATCGCCCTGGTCACCGATGCCATGGCCGCGGCGGGCGCCGCCGACGGGGAGTACCGGCTCGGCCCGGTCGAGGTGACGGTGGCATGCGGCGTCGCGCACGTCACCGGGACGTCGACCATCGCGGGCAGCACCGCGACCATGCATCAACTCTTCCGTGCCGCCGCGCGCACCGCCGGACCCGATCCGGACGCGGCGCTCGTCGCGGCCGTCCGGATGACGGCGGCGACACCGGCCACGGCATTGGGCCTGACCGAGGTCGGTCAGCTGCGCCCGGGGCTGTGGGCCGATCTCGTGCTGCTGAATCGGGAGTTGGATCTGGTCGGCGTCATGCGGCGCGGCATCCTCGAGGCGGTGTAGCGGGTCATCGTCGCTCATCGTCGATGACCGCCATCACCTCCTCGATCCTGCTGTCGATCATGGCGACCATCCGCTTGCGGTCCGCGGCGACGGCGATCGGCGGATGTTCCCCCTCGACGAGGTAGCGGCCATCGCCCTCGAGGTCACGCAGCTCCAGCCGGTGCCTTGTCATCCCGCGCGGACCGAAAAGCGAATGGGCCTGGATGATTTCGATGGTTCCGAGCCGTTCGGCCGGGGTGCTCAGAAATCGTTTCGAGCGTTCCCGCACCGTGTCGTCGAAGGAGGCGCGCACCTGTGAGCGGCCGAACCGATAGTCGATCTCCCCGGCGGTGTCCATGGTGGACAGCACCACCTCGGCATCGCGCCCCGGCGGACAGTCGGGCAGTGCGGCGACCACCGCGGCGGCCAACTCGTGCGCATCACCCTCGCTGATCACGAAACCGCTGCTGTGCCGGTAAGTTTCGCCCGGCAGCTGGGTGACCAGATAGCACCGGTAGTCGAGCCGGACGCCGTAGAGCCGGATGCGCGCATCGGCCCGCACCCGGTCGCGATCGTCCCAGGCGTTGAGCTCGATCCGCAGTTCCGGTCGCTGCAGTGCGGCGAGTACGGTCTTTATCTCCGGGTCGTCGCGGGCGTACAGCGCGTCGCGGGCCTTGGCCTTGTCCTCCAGCAGTTCGTCGAACCATTCGGTGCGGCTGGCGAAGGTCAACGGCTTGGGCAGAAATCCGGCGCGCTGATCCTCCCACAGCACGAAGAATTCCATATCGGAGAATTTCCACGCGGTCCGCAACGAACTCAATCCTCGTCCTGGATAACGTCTTTGGTGACGATGGGCGCTTCGCCGAATGCCTCGACCAGATATTCGGTGGATTCGAGATAGTGGGGCCGCTTGTGTTCCTTCTCCTGGCCCGCGCTCTTGGCGGCGCTGCCGGGCGCGCCCGCGGCGCCGGGCGTGCCCGCCAGCCCGCTGACGGCGGGCACTCCGGCCCGGCCGACCACCGAACCCGGTGTAATCGACGCGCGCGGAAACAATTTCGACGCCTGCAAAGCCTCGCGCGACAGCGGCGCGGCGGATCCGGGGCCCGGTCCCGGACCCGCTTTGATCCCCGGTCCGGACGCGAGGTTCTTCAGGTCCGCGGCATTGGCCGAAGGTAGGCCCGCCGCAAGGTTTTTCGCCTGATCCCGGAGGCCGTTGGCGAGCGCCTGCTGTGCGGCGGACAGGCCCTGGGTCGCTTGCTGCACGGCCTGGTCCATGCCTTGCATGCCCTGCTGGGCCGACTGGTTGGACTGGCGTTGCAGATCGGCGGCCTGCTGCTGTGCGCGTTCCTCGTCCGCGCGGGCCTGGGCCTGTTTGTCGGCGGCCTGCTGTGCGGCGGCCTGCTGCGTCGCCCAGGCCTGTTCGCGGGCCAATTCCTGTTGCTGCGCTTTATTTTCGGCGTCCTGCATGGCTTGCAGATCCCGGGCGCTCTGCCCGCCCGGTGCGTCGAGCAACTTGGGGTTGGACGGTCCGTTGTAGGTGCGTAGCGCGGCCGGATCGATACCCGGTCCCGGACCCGTATGCAGCGCACCGGAATTCAGACCCGGCCCCATCGGGAGCGTGGGCAGGTGTCCGCCCGGACCGGCATGTGCGGTGGGATCCGGCCCGATGTTGGTGGGGCCGTTGTACCGGATCGGCGGCAGTGAACCGGGACCCGCGGGCAGGCCGCCGGGGAGCCTTCCCGGTCCACCCGGGCCGGTATGAAGTGCGGCTGGGTCGATTCCGGGTCCCAGATGTCGTGCGGCTGGGTCGATTCCCGGTCCTGGTCCCAGATGCATTGCGGTTGGATCGATTCCGGGCCCGGGACCCAAATGCACGGTGCCAGGACCCGGGCCGGGTCCTGGTCCGGCGAACGGCCCGGGTCCGGGTCCTGGACCGGCCGTGGTGAGATCCGCGGGCGCCACCGTCGGATCCGGCAGCTTCGGAATCGCGGTGCCCGACTGGTTGATTCCGGGCTGATACCAATTGGTGAAGGCGAATTGGGACGTCGGTGACTGGTCCATTTCGGTGCCGCGCCACGCCGGATCCCAGTTCCCCGGCATCCACGACTTGGTGTTGTCCAACCATCCCGAACACAGCCACAGGCCGTGCCCGATGGCCGTCACGTCGTCGGCGAGCGCGTTGGCCTGCGCGTTGTAGATCTTGGCCGCGTTGATCGCGCCCTGGATCCCGTCGCCGGTCCACTCCTTGTTCACTTCCATCCGCGCGAGGCGGTCGGTGAGATTGCCGAAGGCCGAACTGATGTTGTCGCCGACCCACGACCAGACGGTGCTCTTGTCCGCGATCTTCTGCGGGTTCATGCCGAGACCCGCGTGATAGAACCACTCCGTATCCTTGTTGTACGGGTCCTCGACCCGGATGGGATCGGTGTAGTGGCCATCTTTGCTCGAACTGATGGCCGCCAGCTTGTCGATCCGGTATTTACCTTGGCTCTGAATGGCCAGATCGGAAATCAGATTCTTGTCGTCGTAGGACGGCAGGCCATCCAGCTTCTGATTGTTGAATTGCGGCGGCTTCACCGCGCCGTCCAACGGGATCGAGCCGCCGGTGTCGTATGCCCGCGCGGTGGCCTCGTGCTGCAGCTTGTCGAAATTCGCCGCCGAGTCGTGGTCGGTGCTGTCGTACAGATTGCCCGCGGTGTAGAACGCGTCGACCATGTCCTGCAACAGCTTCATATGCTTGTCGAGAATGTCGCCCAGCCGCCCGCCCTCGATATTGAAGCGGTCCGCGAGGCTCAGCGCCGATTGCAGAAATCCGTTGTCGCTGAAGCCCTGATGGTCTTTCAAGAGATAGGTGAAATCCTTGGCGACCGATACCCAGTAGGCCGCGTCGGCGGCGAAGTTCGCGGCCTCGTTGGCCACATCCTTGCTCACCTTCACCGTTCCGTCGCGCCCGGCCTGTGCCACATTCTTCCACAGGTTGTCGTAGTCACCCATGTCTACTTCCTGACTAACTCCGATGAGGCACAACGGATTCGCCTCGTGCTCATCGTGGCACCGATAGATGATGGGCAGTGCGCGACGAGGCGAAATTTACATTCGCTTGAGCTTGCCGCAGCCGCGGCGGAACCGAGCCGTCCGGCTATAACCGCTGGTCCGGTCGACCGGATCGATCGTCGGCTACAGTCGAGTCGTGAGCCATCGAAGTCGACTGTGCCACATCGTGATCGACGTATCCGACCTGGATCGGGCGGCCGTGTTCTGGGGACGTGCCCTCGGCGCGACCGAGGAAAGCCTGCGCCCGGACAGCCACCGCGTCTATCGGCAGCTGCGGCTGCCCGACTCCGAGATCCGGATATTGCTGCAGGCGACCGCCGACGCCAAGGCATCGAAGGAACGGGTCCATATCGATATCGAAACCGACGATGTCGAGGCCGAGGTGCGTCGCCTCGAGGCGCTCGGCGCATCCAGATGGGATCACCAGCGGGAACGCGGTTACGACTTCTGGGTGCTGCGCGATCCCTGGGACAACGAATTCTGCGTACTGCAAACCGAATTCCCCGACCTGCTGGCGCGGCGCACGCCATGGGACGGCTCGGCATCGGCGCGTGGTCGGTAGCGTTGCCGCTGTGTCCGAGGAGATTTCGCGATCGCACTATGTGCTGTTGACGACGTACCGGCGGGATGGAACGGCGGTGGGGGTCGCCGTTGTGGGCGGTCGAAGATGCGGGTCGGCTGTATCTGTGGACCGAGACGGATTCGTTCAAGGTCCGGCGCATCCGGCGCGATCCGGCGGTAACCGTGCAGCCCTGCACATTTCGCGGCGCCGCCCACGGTGTGCCGCGCCGCGGCCGTGCCGAACTGCTCGACGAGGCGGGTACCGATCGCGTGCGAAAGATGTTGGCGCACAAGTACGGGATGTGGGGCTGGCTGGCCGTGCGCTGGCCGTGGCCGTCGTATTTCCGGCCGTCCAAAAAGCTGCTCCGCGATATCGTGACCGGCAATCGGCCGGCGACGATCGGCATCGAGATCACCTTCGACGCGGTCTAGATCCATTCCAATAACTATTGCGGCCAATTCATATTCGGCATCGGCCCCGCGACGACGATGATCAGGACGTACGTCCAGTTCGCGCGACGCGTACGCCGGGGTGAATTCCGGCCGGCCAGGGTCGATGAATCCAGAAAGCGAATATCGGCGGGTCGCCGCCGAGCCTTTGTTGCGCACACAGCGAGTTCGCAGGTTCTGCACTGGGTGACATGACCGGCACGGCGTGTAAAGATGCGTTCTGCGAATGGTGTCTAGCGAAAACGGATGTCGTCGGATGAAATCGATCAGCAGGACCGCCGGTGAAATACCGGCGTCCCGGGACGAGGTCTGGACGGTGGTCTCCGATCCGGCCCGGAACGCGGAATGGGTGCCCTGGCACGACCGGTGGCTGCGGGAGCCGCCTGCCCCCGTGTCGCGCGGTCGCGGCATCCTCGAACAGGTGACGGTGTTCGGTTCGACCCACACCATCGAATGGACGGTCACCGACTGGACGCCGCCGCAGGCGATCCGGCTGGCCGCGGTCGGTCAGCACGGTCTGTCGATGGTGTTCGTCACGCGGGTCGATGCGGTCGACGAGAGCCGGTGCGCGGTGACATTCGAGCTGGAGCTCGACGGGCCGGTCCTGGAACAGGTGCCCATCGACGCCATCGAATCCGCGGTGGGCGCCGAATTCGAAACGGCATTGGCGCAGCTCGAGAAGCTGATGAGCTGAGCGCCATCCGCGATCCGGACATCCCTACCCGCACATCACCAACTGGCGTAGCGCCGCAAGCGGTTCGTCGATGGGGTGTGGTTGGGGTGTTCCGTTGGGGTCGAGGCGATTCCAGCGCTGCATATTCACCGCGACGGACGCTTGCCGGTGGCCGTCGGCGCGGGTCATGGAGATCGCGCCGCCACCCCAGACCGAGCCGTCGTGTCCCCAGAAGGTGCCGTGGCCGGGTACCTCGACCTTGTGCAGGCCGAGGCCGTATTCGATCAATTTCTGTTCGAAGGATATGACCGGCACGGTGCACTGCATCTGCGCCAAGGACGACCTGCTGATTATTTCGCCGCCGAGCAGCAGGGCGAAGAAGCGGTTGAGGTCGGCGACGGTCGAGATCAGGGAGGCCGAGGGGCCGACGAAGGACATGTCGAAAACGCTGAAATCGCAGGGGGGTTCGATCATGCCGAACCACGACTCGTACAGCAGTGAGTGCGGGCCGTTCACGTATGGTCCGTCCGGAAGTTCGGTGTCCCGGAGTCCTGCGCGCTCGATGACGTCCTGGGTGATGTATTTTTCCGCCGTTGTACCGGTTACTCGCTCCAGAAGTTCGCACAGGAGAAGGTAATTCGTGTTGGAGTACACCCCGGGCGTAGCGCCGGGCGCACCGGCGGCCGGTGCGGCGACTCCCATTTCGATCAGGTCGGTCCGCTGAAATCTGGTGAACCGGTTGGCTTCCATGCTGTCGGGTCGCGTATCGGCAGCCGCGGGAAACCCTTTGAAGGACGGGTAGGCATATTGGAGGTAGTCGGGCAGGCCGCTGGTGTGGTTGATCAGCATCCGCACCGTGATCGCCGCGCCGCGTTCGCCGGGAACCAGCCGTGGCAGGTAGTGCCCGATCGGCGTATCGAGCCCGATTTCCCCGCTGTCGACCTGCCGCAAAACCGCTGCGGCGGTGAAGGTTTTGGTGATGCTGCCGACGCGGTGGCGCATATCGGCGGTGACCGGGCGGCCGGTGACGATATCGGCGACACCGGCGGCGTCGCGCCAGATCTGATCGCCCGCACGCACTTCGGCGAATATTCCGGGCATTCCCGCACGGTGGACGTGCTCCAGCGCGGCTTTCAGCTCGGCGGGATCGAGCGGGTTGTTCACGACATGGGTCCTCTCGTCATCGATGGATTCGGGCCAGGTGCACCGAACCGTGCGCACAACTATCGATCGACCAGTCGCCCCCGGTATTGGAAAAATGTTCCCCACGCGCGGTTTCGGTACCGCATGACCTCGGTACGAGGTTGGGCCGCCAGCGCACCCGGGGTGAGGTTCGCGAAGTTCGACATGTCGCGGCACAGATGCGGCTGATCGGTGTAGCCGCAGGCCGCGGCGACCTCGGCGGCGGGCAGGCCGGTCAGCAGGCCGTCGACCGCGTACCGGAAACGGACCAGCATGGCGGCGCGCTTCGGGGTCAGGCCCAGCTGGGATTCGAACCTGGCCCACAGTCGTTTTCGGCTCCATCCGCAGGATTCGGCGAGTTCGCCGACCCGGACCCGGCCGTGGCTGACGAGGATGCGCCGCCAGCTGGCGACCACCTCCGGATCCGGCAGCCGCGCGGGCTCGGCGCATTCGGCCAGGAACGCCCGCGTCAGCGCGAAACGCTCCTCCCACAACGTGGTTTCGCCGAGCCGTTCCCGCAGCCGCACCGCCCGCTCGCCCCACAGATCCGTCAATTCGACTACCGCACTACCCAATTCGGCGGGGTCGATACCGAGCAGCGAATGGGCCCGCGGCGGTGACAACCGCACCTCGACGCATTCGGCCCGTGCACTGCTGATCCGCATACCGCCGCTGGAATACCCCGTCACGAACCCGGTGACCGCCTGCCGACCCGCGGCATTCTCGACCACCAGATCCTCGTCCCCGAACCCGATCAGCATGGTGACCGCCGGAATCCCGCCCACCCGTATATCCATTCCGCCGCCCCGGCTATCGCGATATCCGATCATCGCGGCGCCACCGCCCGGCGCGATATCGGCCGGCCTCGCGAAATCCCATGCGGTATCTGCTTGCACTCGGCCAGGCTAACCAATCCCTAGATGCCGAGGCAGCCGATGGTGGCGGCGAGCATGACGCCGGTGAACAGCGGCCAGAACAGGAGTTTGGGCAGCAGGTTCTCCCGCCAGGCGATCAACCGGCGCAGTGCCCCCGCGACGAGCAGGGTGGCGTTGACCGCGACGAGCAGCGTCATCAGATAGAGGGTGAAGTACCAGAATTCGATGTAAGCGATTCCGGCGGAACCGGTTTCGGTCCTGGCGCCGTTGTCGTTGACGGCGACGACGAGCACGGTGGTGACGGCGAAGCCGATGATGGCGAAGGCGGTGAATCCGGAGACGAGGCGGCGATCGGGGTCGGTGGTGATGACGAACAGCGACAGGAACATCAGTATCGCCAGCAGCACGACCGGGACGATCCGGCCGATGGTGGGCCCGAGCAGGCCGCGGGAGACGCCGACATTGAAATAGAGTTCGTCGGCCTGCATGGCGAGCTGGTCGCTCAGTCCGTATTCGAGGTGTTCGAGGCTGAAAGTCGTGTAGTGGGGCTGCCATTCGCCGAACAGGAGTCCCGGGTCCAAGCCGTGCATGGCGGTCGGGTTCCACGCCGGATACGCCTTGAAGTCGGGGATCAATTGCACCGGATGCGCGAGATCGTCGGGACGCATGCGCAGCCAGACGTCCTGGTGGTCGAGGGGATAGTCGCGGTAGTCGAATTGCTGGCGCAGCGTCGCGGTGAAGGACCAGCCGATGATGTGGTCCGCGCCCTCGGTGAAGTCGAAGGCCGGTTTGAGCGGATGGGTGTCGTCGGCCTCGGGCAGCATGACGCCGCGCGCGACCTCGTCGGGCAGGCTGGGTGGGATCCGCTGCCAGATATGACCGGTGACCTTGACGTTGTTGGAGTTGACGAATTCGATCGAGTGCAGCAGGACGCCGGTGGGGATGAGATATACGGGCCGGTGGGCGGCGAAACGCTTCGCTATCACGCGATTCGCGGCGGCCGCATTCTGGACGGTGACGCCTCGGGAGGTTATCGGTGTGTTTTGATCGGCGGCATCGATCCACGTGTGCACCGTGATGGCGGTGAAGCACAACGATATCGCGGCCGATGTCAGCCAAAGCCACAGCGGCCGTACCGGGTTACGCGTCCGGCGCCGGGTGGGGGCCGGAGCGGTCTTCAGCGCCAATGGATTTCGAGTGCGGTCCGGACGCCGCTTTCCAGCGCGCCCTCGATCCAAGCGGGTTTGAGGCTGGTGTGATCACCGGCGAAATGCAGTCTGCCCTCGACCGTTCTGGTCGCGCCGTGGTGTTCGTGCAGTTGACCCGGTGTCGGGATGCAGGCCTCGCCGAGCGCGTAACGGGCGCGCTGCCAGCTCTGCGAGATGCCGATTCCGGTGAACTCGGCGTCGACGACCGGGCCGAACATTTCCCGCATTCCGGCCAGCCCGTAGTGGATTCGTTCGCCCTCGGTGAGCGAATCCCAGCGCATCGCGTCGTCGGACCAGGTGTAGGCGGCCAGTACGACGCCGCCGTCGGAGCCTTCGACGTGTGAGGGGAAGTACATGAATCGGTTGGGGGAGTCGGATACGCAGCCGCCGCCGCGGAACCCGTTGGATCCCTGTTCCCAGAAGCGGGTTTTGAACTCCAGCAGCACCTTGGTGGCGGCGTCGTGATGCAGTTCGACGATGGCGCGGCGTTTGGCATAGGACAGCGGCGGATCGAAGGTGCAGAATCGGGCCGAGGTGAGCGGGATCGCCACGATCGCGTAATCGGCGTCGAAGGATTCGACGGGATCGATCGGTGCGCCGTCGGAGCGCTCGTTGCCGGACTCCGCGGTGGTCCAGACCCGGACACCCTGCTCGGTGTGTTCGATGCGGGTCATCCGCTTGCCGAGCAGTACGGCCGGGCCGAGGTTGCGGGTGAGCGCGTCGGTGAGGCTGGCGGTGCCGCCCTCCAGCTCCCAGAAGGTGGCGTCGGGGCGGATCAGCGCGTGGTCGACCAGGGCGGAAATGACACCGTAGTGCAGCCGGGAGGTCAGGTTCTCCAGCGTGCCGACCGCTTCGACCTGCCGGGTCGACCAGCCCTGCTCGGTCAGGTACCGGTGCGTCGAATAGTCCTCATAGGTGCTGAAAACCTTTGTCCAGCCGTCGATTCGGCGCTCGATGGGCAGGTTGTCGGGTACCGCCGTCCTACTCATGGCCTGGTCGAGGGCGACGCGGCTGGGACTGGCGAGGGTAACGCCGAATCCGGCGTGCACCCGTCCCGGATCCGCGGCGTAATCGGTGCGGCGGACGGCGGATCCGTTGACCATGATCAAGCTGCGGCCCGCGCCGGGCGGCAGGACGCAGTCGGCGGCCGGACCGTTCGACCATTGCTCGCCGGAGAACGATCGATACACGACCGGCGTGGCCTGGATCGTCGGCGCGTCCGGGAGCACATCGACATTGTGGAACTGGCGGCGGCGCACGCCGAGCTTATCCGCCAATGCGAGCACCAGCGGATGCGAACTCGGTAGCCGCATCGCGCCGGCTTCGGCATAGAGCGCGGGATCGGTGAAGATGCCGCGGAAGGTCTTCACCCGGCCGCCGGTGCGGCTGCCGTTGGCCTCCAGCACCGTCACCCGGTGTCCCGCGTCGGCGAGCAGCGTCGCCGCCGTCAACCCGGCCGGGCCCGCGCCGACGACGATAACGCGTTTGGGTGCGGCGGTTTTCGGCAGCCCGGTGTCGATGAGCGTGCGCAGGCTCGCCAACGTCAGGTCGTTGCCGTTGTCGTCGACTCGCAGCATTTCCTGGGCCAGGACCCGGCTGCGGTCGAGTGCGCGGTCCGAATCCGGCCTGGCCATCGGCGTCTGGCAGGCCGTCGTCGTCGCGGCGAGGGCGCTCGCCGCCAGCGCCGTCGACAGCAGCGTGCGCCGGCCGATCACAATCTCCGCCATGCCCGATCCTCCGAAATAGTGAGGTACCGACCTGCTCAACGAATGTGATTCGGGCGAAACGATAACAAAACTGGACGGTTTTGCGTGTTCGACACGGGTGGACGTTGTTCGGTGGTTGTCGTTCGGTATCGAGCGAGCGGTGTCGAACAATTCCGTGCGGGTTAGACATGGACGAGTACACGCCGCGACGTCGCGGCGACGGGGTGATCACCGATTGCGACGAGGGGTCGAAACGCATCGGCGGTCTGGCAATAAATTTCTTCCGGAAAACAAAGGAAAGGAAATTTCCATGTTTCGAACCATAATTGCCGCGGCGGCGGTACCGGCCGCGACGGCGGCGCTCATGTTCTTCCCGGCGATGACCAGCGGCGCCACCGCGCAGGACACCTCGACCGTCAAGTTGCAGGCCGATCCGAAGGATGATCACGGCGATTGCAACCAGACGTGGGTGGACGGACGGAAGGGTCGCGGTCGGGGCTGCTGGGCGCCGTCGGAGTACTACGTGTATCTCGGCGCGGATTGCGGATTCCCGGCGGGTGAGGCATACAGCTGGAAGATCCGGGATACGTCCGGGCAGGATCTGTGGACCGATGATTGCGGCTTCGGGCACGACGCACAGGACGTGCACGTGAATCACGACGTCGCCTGATCGACGGTCCTGAATTCCGGTGGGGCGGGTTCGGGCCCGCCCCACTTCCTCGAGCGGTGGCGGATATGCGATTTGGATGCGCGATGGCATTGCGGGCGGCCATCCGGGAATTGCTGACACGGAAATTTTCGGCGATCTTGATTGCGGTGCTGGTGGCGGCGCCGATCGCGACGATCAGCGCGGTACTGACCATCGACGCGAGTTCGGCGATCAGCGGCGCCGACAGAGCGGACCGGGAATTCGGCACGGCCGAATATCGGGTGCCGGTGACGCTGCCCGCCGACGGTTCGGCCGAGGACCGGCTGTCCGAATCGAGGAGGGTGATCGGCCGCGCGTTCGGCCCTGGTGCGCAGGCCACCGCGCTCGTCGACGGGCGGGTCACCGTGCGCGCCGAGCGGGGTGAGCTGCCGATGCCGATCCATGTAATGGATACCGAAAGCGTTCTGACACAGCGGATGTTCGTGACCCGGTCCGGTACGGCTCCGCACGCGTCCGACGAGATCATGGTGTCCGAAGCCGCCGCCGAGCGGTTGCACGTATCGATCGGCGACGAGGTGGCGCTGCCGTTGCCGGGACTGCGGATGCGCGTCGTCGGCATCGGTCTCGATCCATTGGACGCGACGCTGGCATTCGCGGTGCTGCCGACTTCGGGTGGCGCCGCAACCGATCTCGTCGCGCACGCGCGGGAGGCCGAGGTCCGGGTCGCCTGGTTGGTTACACCGGCCGCCGGTGTGACCGTGGCCAAGGAGCGGCTCGGCGGCGCGGTGGCTGCCTCGCGCGGTGCGGCCTCGTCGGTGCCGCGCGGCGGTGCCGGGTCGGTCGCGCTCTGGCTGTTCATCGCCGGTTTCGCCGAGGTCTTGGCCGTGCTCGCGGCGATATTCGCGTCCATGGCGCGGCGGCGGTGTCACGTCTATCGGCGGCTGGCGGACCGAAAGCGAGATGCCGCAACGGCTTTCGCGATCGGAGCCGTGGCGGGGTCGTTTCCGGTGCTGTTCGGGCTGGTCACCGGGATCGGGCTGGCGGTCGTACTGCGATGGGGACAGTACGGCCGCTTATGCCTGCCCGCAGGCCGATTGGCGGCGATCGCTGGGCTGTCCGCGCTGGCCGTGACGCTCTGCGGCGGATTGGCCGGGCGGCCCGCGGGCGGCTCACGTTCCGGACCGGCTGTGGCGGCGGTGCTCGCGGGGATACTCGGTTGCGCCGCGCTCGGCCGCGGCGCGGCGAGCGGACAGCCGATCATGGCGGCGGCGGGTGCGGGCGCCGTCGTCCTCGCCTGCGGGCTGCTGGTGGTCTGGCTGCTGCGCCGCTGGGGAACCGATATGCGCCGGGGGCCACTCGCACTGCGATTCGCCGTGCGCGCGGCCGTCGCCGTGCCCGTCCGGCATGCGGCGCTCATCGTCGCCGTCGCCGGAATCGCCACGTGCGCAACGACTTCGATCCTTTATCTGACAGCCACCGACGCCCATCTGCCGAAGGGGCCGGTCGGCTCGGCCCTGTTCACCGATCATCAAGCGGTGCCCGAGGCGGCCGTGCGCCGCGCGGCCGAACGGCTCGGCGCCACCGGTGTCGCGGAATTTCGGCGGGTGACCAAGCCGGACAGCGATTCGGGCCGATCCGCCGTCGTCCGGTTGCGGGATCCGGCGGATGTGTGCGCGGACCGATTCCGCGGATCCGCGAGCCGTTTCCGAGATTGCGTGGCCCACCGGGACTTCAAGGGCGTCCCCACTGTCGCGGCCGTCGACCGGCGGGCCGCGGTCATCATCATCGGCCGTGAACTCACCCCCGCCGAGGCCACCGCATTCGACGGCGGCACGGTACTGGTGCTGCATCCCGCACTGCTCGACTCGGCCGGAAAGGCCGTGCTCACCGCGACACCGCCGCCGAAATCGGACGGGAAGCGCGCCGAGGACATTCGGATTCCGTTGTCCGGCTTGGCAATTGCCGACGAACAATACGCCGGTTCGCCGATGGCGTTGATATCGGAGGGCGCTGCGAGGGCGAACGGCCTCGATACGACGACCGGCGATTACCAGTACCTGTTCCGCTCGCCGCGCCGCCCCGACTCGGCGGCCGAACATCAGGCCGCCTCGATACTCACCCAACACGAACCCGAACTGCTCAGCTCCGGCTGGCTCGACGTGGAACGCGGCGACGCCGTGCCCGAGCGGATGATCACGCTCGCCGAGACGGCCGCACCCGTCCTGGCCGGACTGTATCTGCTGATCGTGCTCACCGGTATCGGACTATCGAGCACCGAATTGCGCGACGGATCAGTGGATCTGCGCGAGAGCGAAGCGAATTCACGGACCTGCCAGTCGATTTCGGCTTGGCAGGCCGGGATCATCAGTGCGGTGGGATCATTCGTCGGGCTGGTGCTCGCGCCGTGGACGGCCCGTGCGATTCTGGGCGACGCCGGCACCGGGCTGCCCACGGTGTACGCGGTGGTGGGCGGCGTTGTGCTCGTACTGTTTTCGGCAACTCTCGGATGGCTGTGCGCGTACCGCGCGCCGCGGGCGATCCCGTCCGCCGCGCGGACATCCGGCGCGCTACTTGGTGAACCCGTTCGGTAGTGGCATACCCTTGTCCCGCATCACTTCTCGGGCGCGGTTCGGATAATCGGTGATGATGCCGTCGACGCCCTGGTCGAGCACCAGGGCGATGGTCGGTTTGTCGTTGACCGTCCACGGGATGACCGTCAGCCCCAACTCATGGGCTTTTTTCACGTATTCCGCTGTGGTGGTGAGCTTGAAGCCCGGATCGCCGACCTTGGCCGCGCTGTCCCATGGATTCACATAGCTGGGGGAGGAGATGTTCGCGCCGAGCGCCTTGATCGCGCCCAGCGGATCACCGGCGTGGTCCTCGTACCGGATCGGGCTCAACCACGGGCTGCCCGGTTCGAATGTCGAATCGTCGTACAGGGCGACGGTCGGGATCGTGGGATTCCTCGCCTTCACCAGCGGCAGGCTGCGCCAGTCGAAGCTCTGAATCTCCACTTTGCCGGTGGCGCCCGTGGTTTCGACCGCGGCGAGGATGACATCGACGAACTCCTGCGGCGTCGCCGACTGCTCCGGTTTCGCGGCCTCGATCTTGGTCTCGATGTTGTAGCGCAGCGCATCGAACGCGCCGGGATAGGACTTCACCAGATCGAACAGCTCCGGCAGCCGGGCGATCCGGTTACCCGGCAGTGCAGTGGCCTCCGGGAAGCCCGCCAGCTTCTTGCCGCAGTCGAGCGTGTGGATCTGATCATAGGTGAGGTCGTGTAGCACCTTCCCGACGTAGGGGTACATCGGGTCGCCGGGCGTGAAAGGCGCGGTATCGGCGCATTTCTCGGACTGGATCACCGGATCGTGCCAGATGGCCGGAACGTTGTCCTTGGTCAGCACGATGTCGAGTTCCAGTGTGCTGACGCCCAATTGGATCGCCTCGGCGTATCCGGGCAGCGACTCCTCGATGGTCATCCCGCGACCGCCGCGATGCGCCTGCAGATCGAAGGGCCGCCTCGCATCGGGACGTGCCGAGGCACTGCTGTTGCCGTCGGAGCTCTTGCCGCATGCGGCCGGACCGAGGATGGCAATTATGACGCCGAGGATGGCGATTATCTGCTTCGAGATCGTTGACCTGCGTCGAAGAGGGGCCATTGCGGTAGCTTATCCATCGACTCCGCCCTCATGGACAACTTTCAGTTAACCAACTCCGCTCGGGCGGGTCGGTCACGCACGACCATGGGAAGCGGTCCGTCGGGGCCGCCGGTGAACGAGAATTGCGGGCGGATCGGTTCGGTGGTAGCCAGATCCATCTCGATGCGCTGGGCGATGGTCGCCAGTGCGAGAACCGCTTCGGTGTTGGCGAAGACGTGGGCGACGCACATGCGTTTGCCCGCTCCGAATGGCAGGGTGGCGTGGCGTTGTGCGATTGTCGGGCTTTCGGTCAGGTGGCGAGTCGGGTCGAAGGTTTCCGGATCCGGCCAGACGCCGCCGTGCTGATGGATGGCATGCAGGTTGATCATGATGGTGGTGCCCGCGCGGATCGGGAAGTCGCCGAGCAGATCATCGTTTTTCGCGACCCGGCCCAGCGCGACGACCGGCGGATACAGTCGCATCGCCTCGGCGATAACGGCTTTCGTCCAAGGTAGGAGGTCTACGTCGGCGGCGGTCGGGGTGCGGCCCGCGAGGACGTCGTCGAGTTCGGCGTGTAGGCGGGAGCGGGCGTCCGGATTTTCGGCGAGCAGCTTCCAGGTCCAGGCCAGTGCCGTCGCGGTGGTTTCGGTCCCGGCGCCGAGGAAAGTCATGAGCTCGTCGTGGATTTCGGCGTCGGTGTAGTGGTGCCCGGTTTCCGGGTCGTGCGCGTCCATGAGCAGTGCGAGCAGGTTGTCGCGACGGGTGATCGCACCGCTGCGGTGATCCGCGATGAGCTGGTCGATCACCCGCTCGAGGTGCCGCAGGTCGGCCATCATGCGCGGCGCGAGAACCCATGAGGCGCAACGCATGACGCGCATGGGCAGGTCGTGCCGGTTCGTGAGTTCGGCGAGCGCGTGCAGCCGATGGGCGACGCCGGTGACGAACCCGAAGCCGAACATGGCGAGCAGCCGGGACAGTCTGATCTCCGACATCGGCCCGGTCAGATCCAGTCCGAACATCGTGCGCGCGACGATATCGACTGTGAGCCTGCTCATCTCGGCGTTCATATCCACCGGCGCCGCATTCGCGCCGAGCCGGCGGACGCGCGCGGCGCAGTCGTGGGCGGCATCGGTGACCGGACCCGCGAGCGTGGCGATATTCCGTTTCCCGAATACGGGCTGGACGAGGCGGCGATTGCGTTGCCAGCGGGCCTCGTTCGGCTCGGTGACGAGACCGCGCCCGAATGCGACGGCAAGCATGTCGTAGTCCGCGCTCTTGGTGTAGTTGGCCTGATTGGTCACCAGGACGTGCCGGGCGAGTTCGGGGCTGCGAATCACGACATAGCGCTGCAACGGTATTCGGGCCACCATGACGTCGTCCTGTCCGGGGAGCCGGGCGCCGTATGCGTTGGCCGGGTTGTGGTCGCCCAACAGCCGAAGCGCTTGGGCGGCAAGTTTCCACGACTGCCACCACGACACCCGGGTGCGGTGCCAGCGCAGCGGCGCGGGTTGCCATCGGGGCGGGTAGACGGTGGTGTCGGGTGCGATCGTCACGGTCGATTCCCTTGTGTCCGTGGGCTTTTGTCGCAGCGTATGCCGATGCGCGCGGGGTGTGTGTCCACTGTTCGGAGGACTCGGGGCCGCACGATCCGGGCTATCGTCGGAGGATGAGAGCGCCTGGGCGGTGGGATATCTGGTACCGGATCTGGAGCGCCTATGTGGTGGGCGGCATCATCGCCACCGGAGTTCTCGTCATCGTCCTGCGCCGCGTGTACGCCGGTGAGACATGGGTGGCCTTGGCGGCGCTGACCTGCCTGCTGGCTTGGTCGGCGTTGCTGTCGCCGCGCCGCGACAATCCCGATGCCTTCTATCGCCGTAGGGTGAGCCGGAATTCGGTGCTTTTCGTGGTCGGCGTGCTGTTGTTCTTCGACGTCGCCGCCTGGTGGTCACCACCGGCCCTCGCGGCGGTGATGGTGGTGTACGCGCTGATCTACATGGCGCTGCCGGTGCGGGCCGCGATGGTGGTCGCCGGGGCGGTGAGCTTCACGCCCCTGGTATTCGCGCTCGTCGCACAGACGGAGGTGCCGATGGGGCTGGCGATATCCTTGGTCGCTGTCGTATTCAATCCGGCGATCGGGGCGACGATCACGCTCGCCCTGGACCGCGGTGAGCAATTGGCGATACTGCTCGACCAATTGGAACGCAGCCGCGCCGATGTCGCGCGACTGTCCAGGGAGGCGGGTTCGATGGCCGAACGCGCCCGCCTCGCAAGGGAAATCCACGACACGCTGACCCAGGGATTCACCGGAATCGCGACGCTGGCCGAGGTCGTCGAATCCGAATTCGATACCGATCCCGTTGCCGCCCATAGGCATATCGCACTTATCGCGGCCACGGCACGGGAGAACCTGATCGAAGCGCGCACCATGGTCGAGACGTTGACACCGCCCGATCTGGGTGGCGGATCGCTGGCCGAATCGGTGCGGCGACGCTGCCGCAAACTCGCCGACGAGACCGGTATCGCCGTCGTCGTGAATGTCGATTCGACTGTGCCCCAATTGGATACCGGAACCGAGGTGGTGCTGTTGCGCGCCGCGCAGGAGGCGTTGACGAACGTGAGCAAGCACGCACGTGCCGACAGCGTGACCGTCGACCTCACTCGAACCGGGCAGGGCGTGCGACTGTCGGTGGCGGACAACGGAATCGGCTTCGCCGTGGCCGATGCCGGCGGATTCGGCCTGCCCGGTCTGCGCAGCCGGGCACAGGAGATCGGCGCGGTGGTCACCGTGACGACGAGCCCGGGCGCGGGTACCCGGGTGGCCGTCGAGGTTCCGGCGTGATCAGCGTCCTGCTCGTGGACGACCATCCGGTGGTGCGTGAGGGTATGCGCGGAATACTGTCCCGCGAAGCCGATCTCGTTGTCGTCGGCGAGGCGGCCGGTGGCGCGGAGGCCGTTGCGGTCGCCAGGGTGCTGCGTCCCGATGTGGTGCTTATGGATCTGCGGATGCCGGAGGTCGACGGCGCCGCGGCGACCGAGGGGATCCTGGCCGCCTGTCCCGAGAGCCGGGTGGTCGTCGTCACCACCTACGACACCGATACCGATATCCTGCGCGCCGTTGAAGCGGGCGCTTCCGGATATCTGCTGAAGGATAGTTCGCGCGCGGAGCTCGCGGCCGCCGTGCGGGCGGCCGCACGCGGCGAGACGGTGCTGACGCCCTCGGTCGGCGCACGGCTGCACCGTCGAAACCCGCAGGCGCTGTTGTCGGCCCGTGAGGTGGAGGTTCTCGGATATGTCGCCCGCGGCGCGACCAACGCCGAGATCGGCCGAACCCTGCACATCAGCGAAGCGACCGTGAAAACACATCTACAGCGGGCATTTTCGAAGCTGGAAGTATCCGACCGCACGGCCGCGGTCACGGCGGCCTTGGCAAAGGGACTGTTGGCCGCGCCGTGAGTGCTCGGTCGCTAGTCGGAGTGGTCTCGGTGGGCGACCAGGACGGGGCAATGGGCGTGCTGCACAAGGAAATTACTGGTGGAGCCGAGTAGCAGGCCGGTGAGTGCGCCACGGCCGCGGGTGCCGACGACGATCAGCTGGGCGGTGTCGGACCAGTCCATGAGGAGCTGGGTCGACTGTGCCGGGCGTGCTTCGCGGCGGACGCGGACGTTCGGATATTTCTCCTGCCAGCCGGCGAGCCGTTCGGCCAGAACCGTATCGGCCGCGTCGTTCTCATCGGTGGTGGATGGCGTTGCGGCGCGGGCATGTACGGCGACGAGTTCGGTTTCGCGTTCGGCGGCCTCGTCGAATGCGGCGGCGATGGCGGCGTCGGCCGTCTCGGTACCGTCGACGCCGACGACGACCGGGCCGGTGTGCCGGATCGCGGTGTCGCGGACGACGATCACCGAGCCGTGCCCGTGTGCGCTCACCGCCAGCAGGGTCGAGCCGATATGGGCGAAGGCGCCCGCGTTGCCGGTGGCCCCGATGACGAGCAGATGCGCCGTCTTCGAATGCCGAATCAGCAGCTCGGCCGCGCCCGCTTCGGAAACCTCGACGGCGACAACCAAATCCGGGTTCACCGACTGCGCGAGACGCCGGGCGGCGTCGACGATGCGGCGGCCCTGTTTGTGAACGGTTTCGGTGATCGACGGGGTGAGCACGTCGTAGTAGCCGACCATCGAGCGCGTCGAGGCCAGGTCGAGGCCGTGCACGAGCAGCAGATCACGGTGGCGGTGAGCAGCGGTTTCGGCCGCCCAGCCGACGGCGAGGTCGGCCCCCTCCGAGCCGTCGACGCCGACGACCACCGCCGCCGATGCCAGCCGGTGCGGATTCTCGTAGGGTGGTGTTGTCATATCGCCCGTCCTCGGGATCTGTTGCTTGGATAGGGAATTCACAGCTGGATGCCGACCTGGACGACGCCGTTCTGCCGATACGTCGTCACCGGGAATCCGCCGTCGATGAGCAGTCGCATCATCCGCGAATTGGCCGGTAGCACCTCGGCGACGAAGCGTTCGATGCCGCGCTCGCGGGCGAGTTCGGCGAGCCTGCGCAGCAGGGCGGTGCCGATGCCGTGCTGCTGATCCTCCGCGGCGACAACGAGCGCGACCTCCGCGGACCGAGTCCCCGGCAGGACAATGAAATTCGCGACCCCCACCAGTTGACCGCCGAGAAACGCGCCGACCGCGCAGTGCTCCGGATCGCGCAGCGCGATCGCATGCGCCACCTTGTGCAGATCCTTCGGCGGCGGCATGAAGAACCGGAAGTAGCCGTCCTCGGCGTCCATCGCGGCGTGCAGCGCTCGGATGGCCTCGGCGTCGGCCGGTCCGAGTTGCCGGATGGCCGGGTGCATGGCGGTTTCGGGTAATACCGTGGCGTGCATGCGGTCTCCTTGTCATCGATGGTTGTGGTCGCGCCGCCGATTCCGGGGCTGCTCGGCATTGAAACGTGCTGCGCGCCTGCGGATTCGATAACCCTCGGTGCGTTCGCGCTCGGTGGCGACGGACGGCGGTGTGCGGAAGAACCACCGTTTGGCCAGCTCGGCGAGGCCGAGATAGGTGATGATCAGCAGCACCACCACGAGCAGGAACGCCCCTGGCAGCGGCCGGAATCCGAGATCGGCGGCCAATGGCGTCACGGGTAGCAGCGCACCGACCGCGACCGCGGCGCAAGCGGCGAGCAGCAGCGGCGTACTCGGCCCGCTGCGGAAGAAGGGGCTGCGCCGGGTGCGGATCACGAACAGCACCAGGGTCTGGGTGGCCAGCGATTCGACGAACCATCCGGTGTGGAAAAGGGTTTCGTCGGCGTGGAACAGCCACAGCATCACGCCGAAGGTGGCGAAGTCGAATGCCGAACTGATCGGTCCGAAGATCAGCATGAAGCGGCGGATCAGGCCGATATTCCAGCGCGCGGGCCGGGCCAGCTGCTCCTCGTCGACATGATCGGTGGGGATGGCGAGCTGGCTGGAATCGTAGAGCAGGTTGTTGAGCAGGATCTGCGACGGCAGCATCGGCAGGAACGACAGGAATGCCGAAGCCCCTGCGGCACTGAACATATTGCCGAAGTTGCTGGAGGTGCCCATCAACACGTATTTCATGGTGTTGGCGAAAATGCGCCGCCCAGCGACGACGCCGTCGGCGAGTACGCCGAGATCCTTCTCCAGCAGCACCACATCGGCGGCGTCCTTGGCGACGTCGGTGGCGGAGTCGACCGAGATGCCGACATCGGCGGCATGCAGTGCGAGTGCGTCGTTGACGCCGTCGCCGAGGAAGGCGACGTCCAGCCCGCCCGCTCGCTGTGAGCGCACGATCCGCGCCTTCTGCTCGGGGGATACGCGAGCGAAAACCGTTGTGGTTTTCACGCATTCGGCGAGCTGACGATCGTCGAATCGGTCCAGATCGGTGCCGGTGACCGCCGCCTCGGCGGGCAGGCACAGTTCGCGGCAGACGTGCAGCGCGACGGCCGGATTGTCGCCGG
Organism: Nocardia sp. JCM 34519.1; assembly: GCF_020361265.1. Taxonomy (NCBI): domain Bacteria; kingdom Bacillati; phylum Actinomycetota; class Actinomycetes; order Mycobacteriales; family Nocardiaceae; genus Nocardia; species Nocardia sp. JCM 34519.1. The sequence goes on along the minus strand of NZ_JAIRBR010000010.1, from coordinate 118,303 downwards.
TGAGTATCTTGACCGTCACCCCGAGGCCGGACAGCCGCGAAAGAGCCTCGCGTGCACTGCCTTTGGGTGGATCGAGGAAGACGAGAAATCCGCACAGCGTCAGGTCGCGTTCGTCGGCGGGCTCGAGCGCCGCCGCCGTGGGATCGGCTGGTCGGGTCGCGACCGCGACAATCCGGTGCCCGGCAGCGAATTCCGCGTCCAGCACCGCCTTCGCGCCGGCGGGTATTCGCGGGCACCGGGCGAGCACGGCCTCCGGCGCGCCCTTCGTGATGATCGACGGCTCGCCCCGGTCGTCGGAGACCAGCACCGAGAGCAGCCTGCGCTCGTGGTCGAACGGAAGTGTGGCCAGCCGCCGGTATTTCGCGACGGTCGCGGTGGGCGCGCCCGGTGATGCCCACAGTGCGGTATCCAATGGGTCCGCGGCGGAAAGGGTTTCGCCACTGATGACACCGTCGGTGCAGAGCATCCCCAGCAGCCGGGTGTGTCCGTCGGCCCCGCCGTCCGGATCGAGCGCGCGCATATATTCGATCCGGCCCTCGGTGAGGGTGCCGGTTTTATCGGTGAACAGCACCTCGATATCGCCCAGATCCTCGATGCAGACCAGCCTTTTCACCAGCACCTTGCAGTTGGCCAGCTGCCGGGAACCGGCGGCGAGCGCGGTGGACACCACGGCGGGCAGCAGTTGTGGCGAGATGCCGACGGCGATGGCCAGCGAGAACAGCAGCGCGTCGAGCAGCGGTCGCTGCAGCACCAGATTCACCGCGAAGATGCCGGTGGTGAGCGCCGCGGCGACCCACACCAGCAGCATGGAGAATTTGCGCAGCCCGATCTGGAATTCGGTTTCCGGCTGACGTTCGCTCAAACCGGCCGCGATGCGGCCGAATTCGGTGGTCGTCCCGGTCGCGGTGACCAGGCCGCGGCCGCGGCCCGCGCTCACCACCGTTCCCATGAGCGCGCACGAAACCAGTTCGGCCACCGGACTTTCCGGCGCGACCGGCGTGGCCGATTTCGACACCGGCGCCGATTCGCCGGTCAGCACCGACTCGTCGCAGCGCAGTCCGGTCACCGACAGCAGTCGCAGGTCGGCGGGCACCAGCTCACCCGCGCGCAGCTCGACGATATCGCCGGGTACGAGCTCGGCCAGATCCACCGATTCCGGTGTGCCGCCGCGCAGGATCACCGCTCGATGCCGGATCCGTTCGTGCAGCGCGTCGGCCGCGCGCTCGGCCCGGTACTCGTTGATCAGGCCCAGTCCGACCGAGGCGGCCAGGATCACCCCGATGATGATCGCGTCGGTGCGCTCACCGACGAAGAACGACACCGCGGCGGTGACGGCGAGCAACAGCAGCAGCGGAGAACGCAGCTGCCGCAGCAACACCGGCAGCAGACGGGTCTTGTGGGTGCGAATTGCATTGGGGCCGAACAGCTGTCGCCGACGGACACGTTCGCTCTCGGACAGTCCGTCCGCCGAGGCCGCCAGCGCGGTGAGCACCTGATCGGTCGTCATGGCGGCGGCGGCCCGCGCGGACAGCGGGTGCGGGCCGCCCGGCGCCGCGGCTCGGATTTCGAGAAGGGTCTGCATCGGTCCAGATTCCGAATCTGCTCGGCGACAGGCGGTTCAGGCGTGCGAGCGGGCGATGATCAGCGGCGCGGTGGTCGCGTGCAATACGGCCTGGCTGACCGAGCCGAGCGTCATCCCGGCGAATCCGCCGCGGCCGTGGCTGCCGACCACGACCAGCTGGGCGCCGGATCCCAGCTCCAGCAAGACCTTTGCCGGACGGTCCGCGGCGACCATCCGCCGCACCGCGACCTCCGGATAGCGTTCGCCGTATCCGGCGAGGCTTTCGGCGAGGATCGCCTCGGCCTCCTGCCGCATATCCTCGCGCGGAATATACGGCGGGAATTCCGTCCAGGCGAGTACCGCGGTCAGTGCCGCACCGCGAAATGCCGCCTCGTCGAAGGCGATTTCGATGGCGCGGGCGCTGCAGGCCGAGCCGTCGACGCCGACGACGACGCGCTGATCGCGCGTGTCGTATTTCGGCGATTCGGGCACGATCGCCACCGGGCATTCGGCGTGCCGGGCCAGCGCGGTGCTGACCGAGCCGAGCAGCGCGCGGCGGAACGCGCCGAGCCCCTGGGTGCCGACGACGAGCAACCTGGCATCCTTCGATCGGTCGCGCAGCACCGGAATCGGCGGCGCTTCGAGGAGTTCGGTGGTGATCTCCAGCTCGCCTGCCGAACGGATCGCCTCGGCGGCGGCCGCGCGTGACTGCTCGAGCGCCGCGATCCCGGCCTGGCGGTAGACCTCGTAATCGAAGCGGGAGAACGCGATACCGGGCCCGAAATCGATCGGCGCGCCGATGCAGTGGAGGATGGTCAGCGGCGCGCGGTGCATGACGGCTTCACCCGCGGCCCAGCGGACGGCCGCCAGGGCCGGATCGGAACCGTCGCTGCCGACGAGTACCGGGGGATTGATGCTTGCGGACATGGGATTTCGCCTCTCGCTAGTTGGCGTGCGCGACCATCACCGGGCAATGGGCATGCTGGACAAGGGAATTGCTGGTCGAGCCGAGCAACAGTCCACGGAATCCGCCGCGGCCCCTGGAACCGACGACGACCAATTGCGCCGCCTTCGACCAACTGGTGAGCTGATGGGCCGGGCCTGCCGGATAGACCTTCCGGGTGACGTGGACGTCCGGATATTTCTCCTGCCAGCCGGCCAAATGTTCGGCGAGCACCTCGTGTGCGGCCGCCTCCATTTCCCGGATCGGCAGGGTGGCAGCGAGATTCGCGTAGCCGGTGAGCGTGATGTCGCCGGTGGCGTGCACGGCGACGAGTGCGGTCTCGCGGATGCTCGCCTCGGCGAAGGCCGCCGCCACCGCGGGCGCACAGGTGCGGCTGTCATCGATGCCGACGACGACCGGGCCCGTCTGCCGGATCTGCCGCTCGCTGCCGGTGTCGCGGACCACCACGATATTGCCGTGCCCGTGCGCGGCCACCGCGAGCAGCGTGGAGCCGATATGCGCCAATTCGCCGGCCCGGCCCGCGCCGATGACCACCATATGCGCCGAATTCGATTCGCGCACAAGGAGTTCGGCGGGCTGGTCGGGGGATACCTCGGTTTCCACGGTAAGGCCGGGATCGACCTGCACGGCCAGGCGGCGTGCGGTGGCGACCAGGTCGAGGCCCGCCTTGCGCATCGCATCGGTGACCGCGGGCGTCAGCAGCTCGTAGATGCCGAAAACGGTGGAGTGCGGATCCAGTGCCAACCCGTGCACGATGCGCAGCCGCCGATTGCGCGCGGCGGCGATTTCGGCGGCCCAGCGCACGGCCAGGTCGGACGGTTCGGAACCGTCGACGCCGACCACCACCGGGGCGGTCGCCAGCAGGTGGGTGTCGGTGCTGCGGCTGGACATGGGCGGAATCCCTTCGGGTGCGATCTGTACCCGTAGGTTAGGAATTTCCGATGGTCCCGCTCGCCTGGCGTTGGTCCCGAATCAGCAGGCCCTAAGGCTGTTTGTGGGTCAGGGCAGCGGCACGGTCCAGCGCAGCACGGTGCCGCGCTCCGGGCCGGGCTGCACCGTGAACGAGCCGCCCGCCTGTTCGGCCCGGACCGCGAGGTTGCGCAGGCCGCTCGCCCGGGTGTTGTCGGCGGCGATGCCGATGCCGTCGTCGGATACCTCGATCGAGACATCGTCGCGGACAACGAGATTCACCGAGACGGTATTCGCAGCGGCGTGCCGCACCACATTGCTCACGGCCTCGCGCAGCACCGCCTCCACATCCTCGGCGAGCGACGGTCCGAGCACGGAGACCGGCCCGGCCAGCCGGACCGTGGTGCGCAGCCCGGAATCCTCGGTCATCTCGGCGATCACCCCGTGCAGCCGCTTGCGCAGGGTCGGTGTGTCGGCGGCGTTGTTGGAGTGCAGATCGAAGATGGAGTGCCGGATCTCCTGCACGATCGACTGGATATCCAGAATGGTGTCGGTGATCCGGGTCTTGACCTCGGGCGCGCGGGCGCGCTGTGCGGTGCCCTGCAGCGACAGTCCGACCGCGAACAGCCGCTGGATGACGTGGTCGTGCAGATCCCTGGCGATGCGGTCGCGGTCGGAGAGCACATCGAGCTCCCGCATTCGCCGCTGCGTATTGGCGAGTTGCAGGGCCAGCGCGGCCTGATCGGCGAATGCGGTCATCATCGACGGGCCCGCGGCGTCCAGCGGTTTGAGTTCGGGTGGACGCAGCATCGTCAGCACGCCGATCACGGTGCCCTCGGCCCGCAGCGGCAGCACCAGCACCGGGCCGAATTCGATCGACGATTCGAAGATGGGGGTGTAGCGCAGTCGGTCGGCCGCTACCGCCCTACCCTCGAAGAACGCCGTCCCGGCATGTGAGTCGGCGACCGGAATGTCTTGTCCGGGAAGGGATTCCGCATCCATTCCGGCGGCTGCCGCGATCCTCAGCTCGGTGACCTCCGCGTGCGGGATATCCGGATCCTCCGGCAGGGCGAGGAAGACACAGGACGATTCGGTCAACTTCAAGGCCCGGTCGACCACGAGCGCGAGCACCTCGGCCGGTTCGCCGCCCGCGAGCAGTTCGGTGGCCACATCCTGGGTCGCCTCCAGCCACTGCTGGCGGATGCGGGACTGTTCGTAGAGGCGGGCGTTGGCGATGGCGATACCGGCCGCCGCGGCCAGCGCCTGCACCACCACCTCGTCGTCCTCGGTGAACTCCTGGCCCCCTGCCTTCTCGGTCAGGTACAGATTGCCGAACACCTCGTCGCGCACCTTGACGGGCACGCCGAGGAAGGTATGCATCGGCGGATGGTTTTCCGGGAAGCCCACCGACGAGGGGTGGGTCGAAAGATCGGTCAGCCGAATGGGTTTCGGCTGTTCGATGAGCAGCCCGAGCACCCCGTGACCGCGCGGCAGATCGCCGATCAGCACCCGGGTGCGGTCGTCGATGCCCTCGTAGACGAATTCGGCGAGCTGCTTGCTCGACTTATCCGATTCGCGGACGCCGAGCGCGCCGTAGTCGGCGTCGACCAGTTCGATGGCGGTGTGCACGATCGAACGCAGCGTATTGTCCAGATCCAGTCCGGCCGTGATCACGAGCATGGCCTCGATGAGCCGGTCCATCTTGTCGCGCACGCCGACGATCTGCGCGATGCGGTCCTGGACCTCGCTCAGCAGCTCACGCAGTCGCAGCTGGGACAGCGTCTCGAGGACCGGTGACTGGTCGCCCGGTGCTGTCTCGGACGATTCGCCTTCCATACCGAGCATTTTCGCACGGTACATCGGCCGGGCGCGCTTGCGCGCGGCGTCCCCGGGTCGCGGCTCACTCCTTCTTCGTGGGAGCGTTGAGCTTGGAGGCCATCACGGCCGCCTGGGTGCGCCGCTCCACTCCCAATTTGGTCAGCAGCCGGGATACGTAATTCTTGACCGTCTTCTCCGCCAAGAACATTCGGCTCGCGATCTGCCGGTTGGTGAGTCCCTCGCCGAGCAGCTCGAGCAGCGTGCGCTCCTGCTCGGTGAGCCCGGCCAGCGGGCCGGATTTGGCCTCGGCCTCCGCGCGCAGCTTCGCCATCAGCGCGGCCGCGGCCCGGTTGTCCAGCAGGGATTTACCCGCGCCGACCTCGCGGATGGCGTCGACCAATTCCAGCGTGCCGATATCCTTGACCACGTAGCCGCTGGCGCCGGCCAGGATGGCGTCGAGCATGGCCTGCTCATCGGTGAACGAGGTGAGGATCAGGCAGCGCAGTTCCGGATGCTGGGTCAGCAGGTCGCGGCAGAGTTCGATGCCGTTGCCGTCGGGTAGTCGCACGTCCAGCACCACCACGTCGGGGCGCAGCGCGGGGATGCGGGCCAGCGCCTGGGATACGCTGCCCGCCTCACCGATCACGTCGAGATCGGGTTCGGCGCCGATCAGATCGGCGACGCCGCGCCGCACGATGTGGTGATCGTCGACCAGAAATACCTTTATCACCGGTAGTCACCTGTCTTCGCCATTTCCTCAGCCTACGGAGATTTTCCCACCGACACAGGGGCGCTCGACCTCCGATTCGGGACCAAAGTCCCTAGTTTTCGCGGGATCGGCGTACCACTCGCGCAGCGCGTCGGTGAGCGTGTCGGGCAGCGGGCGCCCGGTGTCGATGACGGTCGCGCCGGGCCAATCGGCGGCTTCGGCGGCCATGGCTGCCGCGATGGCCGGGGTCGCGTCCGAATCGCCCGCGGCGCGGTCCCGGAGCCGGTGGTTCGCGACGGTCGCGGGGCAGACGCATCGGATCTGCCGGAGTTCGGCGTGCGCGGCGGCGGCGAGCTCCGCGGCGCGCCTCCGTTCGTCCGGAGCGATCCAGCTGGCGTCCATGATCACCGAGACACCGGCCGTGAGCAGCGCGTGCGCGCGGGTGCGCAGTTCGGTGTACACCCGGGCCTTGGCTGCCGCGGAATACGTTCCGGCATCGAGGAGTCCGGTCGCGCCGGTCACCTCGCCGGTGGCGCGCAGCTCCCGGCGCAGCCGGTCGGCGGATAGCGTCACCGCACCGGTGGCGGACGAAAGTTCGCGCGCCACAGTGGATTTCCCGGTCCCGGGGAGGCCGCCGACCAGCATCAGCCGCACCTCGGCGGCCTCGAGATGATCCAGCGCGATCCGCAGATGCCGGTGCGCGCGATGCCGCGCGGCGAGCTCGCCCTGTGCGAAACGGATGGTATCGACCTTCGCGCGAACCGATGCGCGGTAGGCGATGTAGTGGTGCCGCAGCGACGCGGGGGACCGGTCGCCGGTGATCGCCAGGTAGTCGTCGAGCAGGCGCTCGCTCAGGTCCGCGTGGCCGAGGAATTCCAAATCCATTGCCAGGAAGGCGATATCGTCGATCCGGTCGACATAACGAAGCCGGTCGTCGAAGTCGAGACAGTCGAGCACCCGGAAACCGTCGGGCAGCGCGAAGATGTCCTCGGCGAGCAGGTCGCCGTGTCCGTCGAGCAGGTTGCCCTCCGCGATTCTGTTGTGCAGCAGCGGCTCTCGACCGTCGATATAGCGCATGGCGAGTTCGTCGATCCGGGCGAGCAGCGCCGGATCCACGATGTCGGCGGGCTGCTCGCCCAGGCCGTGCAGGAGTATCTGCCAGCGGGTGCGCAGCGCGTCGGGCCTGCCCTCCGCGTCGATTTCCGGTCCGCGCCTTGCGCTGTGGTGGAACAGGGCGAGCACCTGGACCAGCGCCGTCAGCTCCGCGCCGACTCGTTCCGGATCGGCGAGGACGGTGGTGAGCCTGCGGTCCTCCGGCATCCGGCGCATGACGACGACGGGTTCGTCGGGGCCGCCGGTGGGTGAGGTCAGGTGTGCGACGCCCAGATAGACATCCGGTGCGAGGCGGCGGTTCAGCCCGACCTCACGCGCGCAGGCGCGCTCACGTAGCTCGGGGGTGCCGAAGTCGAGGAAGTCCGTGCGGATGGCCTTCTTGATTTTGTAGGCCCGGTCACCGTAGAGCAGCACGAGCCCGGTGTGGGTTTCCCGCACCTGTGCGGGCGCCGCGAATTCCGGCATGGGGCAGTCCCTTTCGACCTGTCGGAGTGGTAGCCCAAGCATGTCGCGCTCGCGGGGTGCGAGGTGATGGCCGAAGGCCACCGGCTGGGCGGGACTTCCGGCTGTTTCGAGAAGTCCCGTGAGTTCGGGCATTCCTGCCCTAACCGGCACGGGGTATCCGATGGCAGCCTTGGTGTCGATGCGACGAAGGGAACGGATGGAACCACAATGAACCGTGTACGGCCCGATGAGCAAACGATCCGGGCGGCACTGTCGCTCGCGGTGCGTGCGCCTTCGGTGCACAACACCCAGCCCTGGCGTTTTCAGATCGGCGACGGTGCGGTACACATATATCTCGACGCGGCCAGAACGCTGCGGGCGACCGATCCCGATCAGCGCGACGCGCTGGTGAGCTGCGGTGCGGCTATACATCATCTGCGCATCGCATTCGCCTCGCTCGGCTGGTCGGCCGTTGTGCACCGGCTGCCGGATCGGTCCGATCCTGAGCATCTGGCCATGCTGGAATTGGTACGGCACCGGCCGACCGACACGGAAATCGCGCTCGCCGAGGCCATTTCGACTCGACAGACCGACCGCAGACACTTCAGCTCCTGGCCGATTCCGCCCGGATATCTCGGACTGGTCAGCGAGCGGGCCGCGGCGCAGGGCGGCATCGTCCGGCGGGCCGCGAACGCCGCGCGGGATTGTCTGGTCGCGGCGATGTACGAGGCGGGCCGCAGGCATGCGGGGAATTCGGAATATCGACTGGAGCTGGCGAATTGGAGCGGCAGGCAGGATACGAACGACGGCGTGCCATCCTGGACCGCGCCGCCGCCGCGCGCCGGACAGGGCATTCCGACCAGGGAGTTCGCCGGGCCGCTGCTCGTCGATCCGACCAACGAACCGGACTACGCGGAACTGCTGGTGCTCGGCACCGCCTACGACGACCGGCCGTCCCGACTGGCGGCGGGGGAGGCGGTGAGCGCCGTGCTGCTGACGGCGGCCAACGTCGGCCTGGCCACCTGCCTGCTCACCGAACCGCTGGAGATCCCCGAACTGCGCCGCCGGATCCGGGCCGGGGTGCTGGACAACCGCGCCCACCCACAGGCGGTGATCCGGATCGGGTGGCTGCCCGCGGGCGCGACGCGGCTGCCATCCGCGCCGCGGCGGCCGATCGATGAGCTGCTCGACCCTTTCGACAGTGACCGGGCTGCCTGCTGATTTATGTGGTGGCCGATCGCTTTTCGATGTTCTCGAGCGCTACCGCCAACCGGGACCTGGCTTCCCGCGCGACCGAGTAGAGCTCGGGCCGAGCGTCCCGGCCCAGCAACAGATCCGGGTCCATCGCCTCGACAATGACCGCCCCTTCGGCCGCGCGCACCACTACATTGCAGGGCAGCAGCAGCCCGATCTGCCGGTCGATATCCAGTGCGCGATAGGCGAGTTCGGGGTTGCAGGCGCCGAGGATCAGGTAGTCCTCCATCTCTACGCCGAGTTTCGCCCGCATCGTCGCCCGCACGTCGATTTCGGTGAGTATGCCGAAACCCTGTTCCGCCAAAGCATCTCGAGTCAGGCCAACGGCTTGGCCGAAGGATACGGCGATGCGGGTGGCCAGTTCGGCGGCCGCGACGGGTATCCGGATCTCGGTCACCAGATCGTGCGGATGCACCGCCTCGTCCGGGGCGACGAGATAGACCTCGGTGGATGGGCCGACGGGACGGAAGCGCGAGGCGCGCACCCATTCCTCCAGCGCGCGGTAGGCCTCGCCGATCCGCTGGAAGTCGCCGTGATGGGTGGTGTACGCGAACAGCCCGGGCGCGATCCGGCGAACCGAAACCTGTTCCGCCACACCGTCTACCAGTCCGGCGGTGACCGGAAGCCCGAAGACGACCTCGGTGGCCCGGCCGGGTCCGACCGCGCCGCGATAGGTCGTCGACGGCGGGCCTGCGGGGGCCAGGCCGGTGCGGGCCGCCAGGGCGTAGAGTTCGCGCATGCCCGCGGCGATATCGTCGCCCGCGTGCTCGGCGCGGACCGCGCGGCGCAGTTCCAGCAGGGTGTGCGGGCTCGACTCGACCACGGTGATGCGGTATGACATGGGATTTCCTACCCTTCCTGTGATGCGAGATATGCGGCCTCGGTGCGGGCCAGCCGTCGGGCCCAGGCCCGCGCGCGGGCCAGCTCGCCGGCGCGCAGTGGGCCGCCGACCCGGTCGACGACGAAGTCCATCGGATCGTCGGCGAGTGCATAACCCAAGCGGCACAGGTGTTTTGCCGCATCACGCGCGGCCGAACCGGCCAGCCGCGCCGGCCGCAGGACATGAGTGTCGAAGGTGGCCGCCCGCGCGCCGGGTAACGCCGGATGCGCGCCGGCCAGCCATTCGCGGATGCCGAGATCGGTGACGACCTCGGCATCGGTCTGTCCGGCGGTGCGCCGCCTGGTCCACGGTCGGCTCATGCCGAGCAGATGCGTCGGCCCGCCGACCACCAGCAGATCCACCGTCGGCTCCGGCTGCTCACCGGCGGCCGCCACGCTCACCACATCGACCGTTCCGTATTCGCCGAGCCCATCGGCGATGGCGGCGGCCAGCGCGGCGGTGCTGCCGCACATCGATTCGTAGACGACGCGTGCCCGCATCCTTTTCTCCTTCGCCGGACCCGATATTCCGGGCAGCGGAATATCTCGACGCTACGGGCGGGGTGATCGCCGGGCACAGTGCCGAACCGCCACCCGCACGGTGACTTTCGGCCCGTGTCGGCCCGGTCGGTCACCGATGGCATGTCGTCCGGGGACCTTGGTCCCTGCCATCGGTGGGTGGTGCGTAGCAGCCTGGAGTCATGTCAACGAATCAGATACTCGCGGCGGTCGACGGTTCGGCGAGCTCGTATCAGGCGGTGGCCTGGGCGGCGGTCGACGCGGCGCTGCACCGCCGCCCGCTGCACATACTCACCTCGATGGCGATCTCCACCGGCTCCGGGCCCGAAATGTCGCTCGGCGAGGCCGATCTGGAATGGCTGCGCCGCGACGGCGAACGCATCCTGGCCGAGGCCGCACGCGTCGCCCGGCAGGCGACCTCGAGTACCGAACTGCACATCACGACGGAACTGTCCTTCGCCCTTGTCATCCCGACCCTGCTGGACCGCTCGGCCGAGGTGGCGATGCTGGTGGTCGGCAGCCGCGGGCTCGGCGCGTTCCAGCGCGGGCTGCTCGGTTCGGTCGGCACCGCGGTCACCCGGCACGCGCGCTGCCCGGTAGCGGTCATCCACGGCATTTCGGCGATCGACGCGGTCTCGATGACGAAACCGGTGCTGGTCGGCGTCGATGGCACCGAAAACAGCGTGCCCGCAGTCGAACTCGCTTTCGCCGAGGCGTCGCTGCGCAAGGTCGGACTGGTCGCGCTGCACACCTGGAGCGATGCCAGCGGTATCGAAATGCCGCTGGCCGGTTGGGATGCCGCCCGGCCGAGCGAGGAGGCGCTGCTCGCGGAGAGCCTGGCCGGCTTCGCGGAGCGGTATCCGGAGGTGTCGGTGCGCCGAATCGTCAAGAGCGACCGTCCCGTTCGTTCATTGCTGGAGGAGTCGGCGCATGCGCAACTGCTGGTGGTCGGCAGCCGGGGCCGGGGCGGATTCGCGAGTATGGTGCTCGGCTCCACCAGCAACGCGCTGCTGCATTCGGCGGAATGCCCGATGATCGTGGTGCGCGGGGGCGAACGTCCCGCGTCGTGATGGCCAACGCATCTGCCGCGGCGCCCGGCCACACCGGCACCATGAAGCGGTGGTGAGTCGTCCCGGCCGAATCGGCGCCGCGCGATCGACGCCACGTCGACGCAGGACGGATTGGGCGATGACCGGATTGGGCCCGTTGGATGCGGGATTCATGGAACTGGAGGACACGGATCGACACGTGAGTGCCGGGATCTGTGCGGTGGCGATCGTGGCCGGTGCGCAGCCGGGCCGTGCGGAACTGATCGCGGCGCTGCGCGATCACCTCGACGCCGATGCGAGGCTGCGCCAGAAGGTGCGCAGGGCGCGCTGGGACCTGGCCGCACCCGAATGGGTGGACGATCCGAATTTCGATCTGGCCCATCACATTCGGTGGATGGCCCTGCCGGAGCCCGGCGACGACGCGGCGCTGAACGAGCTGATCGCGTCCGTGATGGAGGAGCGACTGGACCGGGATCACCCGCTGTGGCAGTGCATCGTCGTCGAACGGCTGACCGGCGGACGCTGGGCGCTGATCGTGAAGGTGCACCACAGCATGGTCGACGGTATCTCCGGGATCACCCTGTTCGAACGGCTCTGCGAAGGGCGGCAGGGGAATTCGGTGCGCCCGGCGGTCGAACGCATCCGGTCGGATCCGCTCGGGCTGCTCGCCAAGGGGTTGCGGTTGCCGATCGATGCGCCGAAGGCGGTGCTCGGCGCGGTGCCGCTGATAATGGATGCCTTTGCGCCGGCGCCGGATTCGTCGTTGAACGGGCCGATAGGCCGCCAGCGCCGCTACGCCGTCGCGCGCACCAGCCTTTCGGCGGTGCGTGAGATCGGCGCGGCGTTCGGGGCCACCGTGAACGATGTCGCGCTGGCCGCGGTGGCGGCGGCGTTCCGCGCGGTGCTGCTGGCCCGCGGTGAAGAGCCGACGCCGGACAAGCTGCGCATCCTCGCGCCGGTCTCCACGCGTGCGACGGAGGCGAAAAATGTTTTGGACAACCGTGTTTCGGCCATGCTGCCCTTACTTCCGATCGAATTGGCGGACCCGGTGGCACAATTGGCCGCGGTGCACGAGCGGATGGCGCGGCACAAGCGTCGCGGCGAGGCGTCGGCCGCGAATTCGATACTGGAATTGGCGAATTGGCTGCCGTTCGCGTCGATCGCCTGGATCGTGCGGTCGGTGCTGCGCTACCCGCAGCATTCGGTCGCCGGGCTCGCCACCAATGTTCCCGGGCCGCGTAAAACGCTGCGCCTGCTCGGCCGGGAGGTGCTGGAAATCCTGGCATACGCGCCTATCGCGATGCGCCTGCGCACCGGCATCGCCATCCTGAGCTACCGGGACCAGTTGGCCTACGGCATCACCGGCGACTTCGACAGCACACCCGATATTGCTCTGATCGCCGAGGGTATCGAGCGCGCGACCGCCGAACTGCTCGCCCGTGCGCGAGCGGTGGCCGTGCCGGTCGGGTAAGCGAAAGATCCACCCGCGCAACCTGTTCCGGGCCGTGCGGAGATGTACGGGAAATGGCCGTGGCGGAGGACGAAGAAGGGACCGCCACGGCCGGATCCCGCTCGGCGCATCGGCCGAGTCTGTGTGCGGCTCAGAGCTGGTGGAACGTGAGGATGTCGGCGACCGGGCGGCGGGGCGAGAGCTGTTGGTCCTCGTCCGCGGGCGCGGCGCCCACCCGGATCACCACCTGTGGCAGGTTGGGGTTCGGCAGCAGTGCCGCAATGGTTTTCCGTTCCGCGGGCAGTTCGGTGATGTGAGTCAGCGCGCAGCTGGCCGCCCCGGCGGCGGTGCATTCGAGCAGTACCGCCGAGAGCGCCTCACCGGTGTGCAGCCACTCCAGCATCGAATCTCCGGTCGAGCTCAGCACCAGCAGCCGCGCCTGATCCGTCGCCAGTTCGCCGCGGCGGGCCGAATGCGGCGCCGACGGGAAGGTGCGGCCGACGCCGACGCGGGCGAACTCCGCATCCGAGGCCAGGACGCTCTTCGGCACACCCTCCGGGCCGCTGGTATGCCCTGTCCACCAATGCAATTCGGTCTGGTACTCCATATCGTAGCGGCGCACGGCCGCGGCGTGCTGCGAGGCGACGGTGAGCCGGTCGCGCGCGTCCGAGGGCAGGGCGTCGAGTTCGAGGTTGTGCGGATGTACCAGCATGCGAGTGGCGTGCAGGAGTTCGTCGAAGTCCGCCGGGGGCAGCATCGGCAGCCGGTCGGTGCGCCGGTGCTCGATGGCGCGGGCGCGGGCCCGCACCCCGGCGGGCGGATCCGGCCAGCGGCGGAAGTCGACGACGGCGAGGTAGTCCAGCCGCCCGGGATCGGGCAGGCGCAGCGTATCGGTGTGCCACCCGTACGCGGCGCAGGCGGTCCGCAGGTGGTGCAGCATCGCGCCGCAGCTCATCACCAGCTGCCTGCCGTTCGGGTCGGCGGAAACGAGCAGCCGATCGTTATCGCGGAACAGATGTAGCCGGGTGCCGTCGAACACCCAGCGCCACGGCTGGGTGTTGTGCACCGACGGTGCTCGACCGGCCAACCGCATGGCCGCCAGCATGGTCGGTCGATCCGGTACGAACTGCTCGGTGAACGCGGTGCTGTCGGTCATGCAAGTCAGTGTCGGCCGATCCGCGCGCGACCGATATGGAACTTGCGCCCGTACTCCGGGGACGATGGTCCCTGTCGCTGCGCCGCGCGACCAATGACGTCCGATCGGGGTCCTTCGGCTCTACGGCGCACCGCCTCCGAATACCGACGCTGATCGCATGATTCTGACAGCGACGCTGAATCCGGCCGTCGACACCGCTTTCCAGGTGGACCGGCTGGTCGGCGAGGGGAAGAACCGGGCGCGGGTGTGTTCGGTGCGCGGTGGGGGCGGCGGCATCAACGTCGCGCGATGCGTCACCCGGTTGGGCGGGTCCGCGATGGCCCTGCACACCGCGGGGCGCGAGGTCGGGCAGCTGCTGAACCGGCTGCTCGACGCGGAAGGACTCCCGCATCAACCCATCGAGGTGGGCGCCGAGACCAGGAACGCCTTCGTGGTCGGTGAACAGTTCACCGGCCACAGCTTTCACATCGTGCCGGACGGCGCGCCGCTGTCGGCCGCCGACAGCGGGCGCTGTATGGAGGCGATACTCGCGGTGGCGCCGCATTATCCGTATCTGGTCGTCACCGGCAGCGTGCCGTCCGGGTTCGACGAGAACTTCTGCGCCGAGCTGGTCGAACGGATGCGGCGGTACGACACCAGGATCGTGCTGGATATCGCGGGCGCACAGCTGCGAAATGTGTTGCGCGAGCGGGTGTTCCTGATCCGGCTCGACCGCAGGGAGGCGTCCGCGCTGATCGGTGCGCCGATCGACGGGTTCGCCGCGGCCCGTGCCGCCAACGAGTATCTACTGGATCTCGGCGCGACGGTGCACGCGGTGACGACGGTCGGCGCGCTCGGCGCGGTGTATTCGAATGAGGAAGCGCACCACCGGATTTCCGCGCCACCGCCGCCGCTGCCGCCGCGCAGCGACGCGTGCGCGGGCGACAGCCTGATCGGCGCGCTCACCTATCGGCTGGCCGCCGGCGCGTCCTGCCTGGCGGCCTGCGAATACGGTGTCGCCGCCGCTGCCGCGACCGTGCTGCTGCCGGGCACCGATATATTCCAGCGCTCGACCGTCGACGCGTTTATCGCGGAAGTTCGCACGGTATCCGAGGACCGGAGATCCGAACCCGTGCGGACTTAGGGCTACCGCGGTGACGACAAATGACACCGGCGGCCGGGACCCCGGTCCCTAGCCGGGCGGACCGGACCTCTGCTCGAATCGAAAGTATCAGTCTCCCAATATAAATGGAGTGAATCATGAGTCTGCTTCCCGCGCATCGCCGCTCCCAGTCGGTATTCCCCGACCTGTCCGACTTCTTCGCCGGATTCCCCTTCTTCGAGACCGTGCGCCCGGTCATGGAGGGCAAGCTGCTCCGGGTCGAGGACGAGATGGCCGATGGCAAGTACCTGGTGCACGCCGAAATGCCGGGTATGGATCCGGATAAGGACGTCACCATCACCGTCCGCGACGGTGTGCTGACCATCAAGGCCGAGCGCAGCGAACGGCAGGAGACCAAGGGACGGTCGGAGTTCAGCTACGGCTCCTTCGTCCGCTCGGTCGCGCTGCCGGCCGGCGCCAAGGAAGACGAGATCGCCGCGACCTACGACAAGGGCATCCTCACCGTTTCGGTGCCCGTCGCCGAGACGGTCGCGCCCGCCGAAAAGCATATCGCGATCAAATCCTCCTGAGCGGCAATGGAATCCGGGGCGGCGGTCGCGGCCGCCGCCCATGGGCGGGACCGGAAGAAAGGCATCGAGATGGACACGATATCGACCGTGATCGATCCGTGGGTGCACCATGCGGTGATATTCGACCTCGACGGCGTCGTCGTCGATACCGTTGCGCTGCGTACCGATATCTGGCGCGAGGTCTTCGACGATGTGCTTTCCCGCCGCGCCGGCGCTGATCGCCAACCGTTCCGAGCCGCCGACTACCACACCTACTTCGACGGTAAGCCGCGACTGGATGGGATAACGCATTTCCTGGCGTCGCGGTCGATTTCGCTACCGCTCGGCGATCCGGCCGACCCGCCGGGCGCGCGGACCGCGCACGCGGTCGCCAATCGCGAACGGCAGCTGCTCGGGGAACAATTGGAACGCGGTGTGCCGGTACAAAAGTCGACCATGTCGCTGGTCCGACGGCTGCACCAGGCCGGGATCGCGACGGGCGTGTACTCGGTGCACGGGAACGGCAGGGATATCCTCGCCGCCACCGGGATGGCGCACGAGTTCATCGCCTGTGTCGACGGGCGGACCGCGGCCGAGCTGGAGCTTCCTGGAAAGCCCTCGCCCGCACTACTTTACGAGGCGGCTCGGCAGCTCGGTGTGCTGCCGTCCCGCACGGTTGTGCTCGAGGACGCCGCGGCTGTCGCGAGCGGCGGCGGTTTCGCCGCGGTGATCGGGATAGACCGGTCGGCGCATCCGGATCGGTCGCGGCGCGACGGCGCGCGACTCGTCGTTCCGGATGCCGATGCGATATCCGTGCTGTCCAGAACCACCGACCCGGTGGGTGTCGCCGAGGCGACCGCGTACACCGAGTTGCTGCTGCGGCGCGAAATACCCGGCCGCCGAGACGATTCCGAGATCATCGCGGGTATTCGCGAACTGTTCGAGCTGGTCGACGCGGCCGGGTTGGCGATGGTCGGCGCGCCGTCGGCGACCTTCCGCGAGATCCCGGGCTCCGACCGGGTCGCGGTCGATTTCGCGGTGCCGATCATGCGGGCGCCCGCGCCGACGCCCGATACCGAGGTGCGCACGGTCGCACCGGGTTTGGTCGCCAGGACCTGGCATCGCGGCGGATACGGCGGTATCGACACCGCGTATCGGGCGCTGGAACAGTGGGTTCGCGCGTCGAATATGCGCACCACCGGACCGCTGACCGAGGTCTTCCACATCGCGCCGGAGGATATCGACACCGTATCCGAGCTGACCATCGAGTTGATGATTCCGGTCGCACCGGAGCCCACTATCTCTGCCCGGATGAGCGAGCCGCTCGCGGCCGCCGTGCCGCGAATCGCGAATGCGTTGCACGAGCACGGATTCGACATGATCACGACCCTCGATCTGGACCCTGCCGGACACGGGCGCGACGCCGACGAGGCCGTACTGGTGGCCTGCGGTTCCCGGCTGGTCCGCCGGGCGCTGGGCGCCGACGCCCGGGGCGCGGTGCCGCTGCTGACGAATCCCGTGCTGGTCCGCACGGTGGCCGGGCAGACGACGGTGGACGTGGTGGCCCCGCGACTCGCGGAGTCGGCCAGCGCCGAACTGCACCGAATCGCGGACGAGACAACGTATCTGCTGACCGCCGCACTGGAATGCCTGCTCTAGTGGATCCCGAAATGGCGGCGCCGCGAACGTGAGCCTAGCCCGCTATCGGCTGGGGCTGCTGCTCGTATTCGTGTGGAACATGCCACTGCATACCGCAACTGCGGCAACGGAACAGGACATCGCTGGGATTGTCCGCGATGAAGACGTCGTCCGCGCCGCAGCCGGGGCAGACCGAGGATGCGCCGAACGCCTTGCCGAAGTCGAGATTCGCCGTGTAGGTCATGATAAGAGGAAACCTCTCGCGGGACGGTTCGTCCCAGTGCCGGAAGACCTCTCGTGCGGTGACGTCGGTACCAGCAGTACGGGCACCGTGGCCGCGGCGACGGTGCGCCGCACGGTCTCCGCGCGGCCCGGTCGCACCTGCTGCGACCAGCCGAGGACGATCAGATCGGCGGATGCGGCGGCCACATCGACAACCGTCTCACCGGGCGCTCCGTTGCGGAGGGTGAGTTTCTGCTTCGGGCCGGAGAAATACGGAGTGCAGTAGCGGGCGAGGAATTCCTCCTCCCAGGCGTCCCTGGCGTGCGCCGCCTGATCCCAGTACGCCGGAACGGTTTTCCGGTCGAACACATGCAGCACG
Organism: Nocardia sp. JCM 34519.1; assembly: GCF_020361265.1. Lineage (NCBI taxonomy): Bacteria > Bacillati > Actinomycetota > Actinomycetes > Mycobacteriales > Nocardiaceae > Nocardia > Nocardia sp. JCM 34519.1. The sequence goes on along the minus strand of NZ_JAIRBR010000010.1, from coordinate 100,589 downwards.
ACGATTTCCATGCCCGCGGTGCGGAACAGCCGCACGGTCTCGGCGACCGCGGTGGTCGCCTCCTCGGTCCCGTCGAGGGGTACCAGCACCCGCTGGATCACTGAATGCGGAATACCTTCCGGCACAAGTACTACCGGTTTGGCGGTGGCCTGCACGATCGGCCAGGCCGCGGCATCGCGGGCGAGTACGCCGAGCGCGATGGCCGGATCGGCCAGCGCGCGCAGGAAGACCTCGGCGGGCGCGTCGCCGGATTGGCGGTATACCTGGCCGCAGATCACGTCGGCCAGCGCGTCCGCCACCGCGGCGACGGTCGTCGAGCCGCGGCACAGCACATAGTAGGGCGCTGCCGCGGTCGCCGGACCGTGGACGGCGTCGCGGGGCAGTTGTTCGGATGAGTTCATCTAGGCTCCCTGTCGCTTTGTGGCACACCAGGTTTCGCCCGACACCCGGATGGCGGCGGCATCGTCCACCGCGACGGTCAGCGGACCGTCGCAGCGGATGCCGACGCCGTCCCGGCCGATATCGAGCCGGACCCATCTGCCGAGGCAGCCGAACGCGATACCGAATCGCCCCCAGCCGCCGGGCAATGCGGGGCGGATACGCAATACCCCGTCACGCACCCGGATACCGGCGAATCCGGTGAGCATCGCCTGCCACACCCCGGCCAGCGCGGCGAGATGCAGGCCCGCCGCGGTGGTTCCGGTGTGATCGTCCATATCGATCCGCAGGGCGCGGCGCAGCATGTCCAGCGCCGCGTCCGGGCGTCCGGCACGGGCCAGCAGCGCCGCCATGATGGCGGGGGACAGCGAGGATCCGTGCGTGGTGCGCGGGCCGTAGTAATCGAGGTTCGCGACGAGCGAATCGACCTCCTCCGGAATCAGGTGGTGCAGCATCAGCACATCGGGCTGTTTGATCAGCTGGGATCCGGCCACCCTGGCCTGGCCGAGCAGCACGTCGGCGGCGACCGGTGGCCGCGCGATTTCGGCGGCCAGCAGCGGCTCCAGATCGAAGTAGCCGGTGAACTGTTCGTAGCGGCCGTCCGGATGATGTTGGTCGACAACGCGTTCCGCGAGCCACCGCCAGGCCGCGAATTCGGCGGCCTCGGCCGCGTCGCGCGGTTCGAGCCGGGCGGCGCGGCGCAGGTTCCAGCGGGCGAGCACATTGGTGAAGGCGTTGTCGCACACCGATTCGTGGTACTCATCGGGTCCGATGACGTCGTCGAGGTGGGCGCGGCCGTCCGGATCGAGCCGGAACCGGGACACCCAGTAGCGGGCGGTGTCGGTGAGCAGCTCCCGGCCTTCGGCGCCGAGCCAGTCCACGCGGCCGGTCCACTCGGCGAAATGGTCTGCCGCCCAGGCGATATCGGCGGTGATGTGCTCCTCCCGGGTGCCGGTCAGTATCGGTACCGGCACCCCGCCGAGGTAGCCGTTGCGCGGTGTCACATCGGTGCCGTCGGCGGCCGACTCCCACGGAAACCGTGCTCCCCGTGCGCCTTCCGCGCGGGCTCGGGCTCTGGCCGCGGGCAGCCGATGTGACCGATAGGCGAGTATGGCCGCCGCCGCGTCGGGATCGATGCTCGCCACGGCGGGCAGCACGAACACATCGGCGTCCCAGAAGACATGACCGCGGTAGCCCGGGCCGGACAGCCCGCGCGCACCGACCGCCGATTCGCCGTGCGCATCCGCATTGCTCCACAGTTGGAAGAGTGAGAACCGCACGGCCAGTTCGACTTCGGGGTCGTCGGGGAGATCGATGCCGACCCGCTCCCAGCGGTGCGCCCAGGTGGCGCGGTGGGTGGCGAGCAGCCGGTCGACACCGAGCTCACGGGCGGACGCGAAATGGTCGGGTATGCCGGGCCGGGCCTGATAGGCGACGATACGGTCGACCCGGCGGTGCGTGGCCTCGTCGGTAACCCGCTGGGCGGCGACCGCCACGACGACACCTCCGGTGCTGGATTCCGTTCGCAGGCAGCGGCTTTGATCTTCGTGGGCGGTTGTTGTGGTGGTGTCCGTCGAACTCGGCGCGGGTTCCAACATGGGTTCCGGTTCCAGCCGCCCGGCGGCGGCCTCCGCGCGCAGTACCGCGACGCCGGGGCGGTCGGCGCAGGCGAAGCGCAGGCTCCGGAAGTCGCCGCTCAGCTCCCGGCGGTACAGTATGCCGTCGCGCAGGTCGAGGACGCGTTCGTCGGCGACGATCGGCGGATCGATGGTGAGGCCGGTCCAGCGTGGGCATTCGAGCAGGTGCTGGTCCGGGCCGGTTCCGGTGTATACGCCGTTGACCAGCACGCCGGGCGCGGTATCCGGTCCGTCCTCCTCGACCGAGCCGCGGGTGGCCACACCGCCGTCGCCGATTGTGAAAAGTGCCTCGGATACCCTGCGGCGCAAGGGGTTTCCAGGCTCCTCCGCGATCGTCCAGGCCGGGTCGAACCGTATCTCGACGGGAGACGGCGCGAAGGTCACATCCGCATCGGCGGCAACACGCCCATCATGTGCAGACACATCATCATCATGTGCAGGAACCGTCCCAGATCGGTGGACATATCCATCATCGTTCATCGCCTCGCATCCGTTCGACGTCGGTACCGGCAACTGTGCGCTCGGCCGCCGCGGCGGGCCAGGGCAGGAAGTGCCTGGCCGCCGAGGACCTTTGTCACCCGGATTGCCGAATCGTCCATCCCGGCGAACGGCGACCTTCTTCCCTATCGGTGGCGGGTCTGCGGTCGCGACGATGGTCGAATCATCGAAATATCCTCCGCAGGAAGGAAACTCGCCATGACCACGGCACAAGTCGTGATGCAGCCCGATGTGGTGCACATCGGCGTGCGCGACACCATGGCCGCCGCCGCCGAACGGATGCGCACGCTCGATATCGGCGCGCTGCCGATCTGCGACGGCGAGGGACATCCGGTCGGCATCGTCACCGACCGCGATATCGTCGTGAAATGCGTTGCCCTCGGCCAGAATCCGAAATCGACCACGGCCGGCGAGCTGGCGCAGGGTGCCGCCGCACTGTACACCGTCGACGTCGCGACCGATCTGGCCGATGCGATGGAGCTGATGCAGCGGATGCAGATCCGGCGGCTCCCGGTCACCGAGCGCGGCAAACTGGTCGGCATCATCACCGAGGCCGACCTGGCGCGCAGACTGCCCGAACAGGTGGTCGGTGAATTCGTGGAAGCCGTTTGCGCACAGCATCTTCCGCTGGCGGGCGAGGGAGGCCGGTCGTGAAGCGCCGCACCGTCGCCGATGTGATGACCCGGGAGGTGGTGTCGGTTTCGGCGAGCACCCCGTTCCGGGAGGTGGTGCGCACCCTGGCCGTACATCGGATCAGCGGTGCGCCGGTGCTGGACCGGCGCGGGCGGGTGATCGGCGTGGTCAGCGAATCGGATCTGCTCGGCAAGCAGGCCCGTGACGGCGGCGCCTGGATCGGCTCGTTCTGGATGCTGGTACGGCACAGGTCGCGGCTGTCCCCGGTCGGGCTCACCGCGCACGATCTGATGAAGACTCCCGCGGTGACCGTACGCCCGGACGATCGGCTCACCGTTGCGGCGGCGACGCTGGCCCGGCACGGCATCAAGCGAGTGCCGGTGCTGGACGACTCCGGTGCGCTGGTCGGCATCCTGGCCCGCCGGGACGTGCTGTCGGTCTACGACCGCACCGACGCCGACCTCGTCGCGGAGATCGAGACCGAGGTGCTGGAGCATTCGATGTATCTCGAGCCGGGCACGGTGACGGTCGAGTCCCGCGACGGAGTTGTCACGCTGCGCGGAAAAGTGGAGCGGCAGAGCATGATCGGCACCATCACCGCGCTCACGGCGGCCGTCGACGGCATCGTCGACGTGCGCAACGAACTCACCGCCGACTACGACGACACCGATATCCCGCCGCCACCGCCGGTGAACGTCGGTGTCTTCGCGCGGCACAAGGATCACTGAGCACCTGGCTCGCGCACGACTTCGGGGCTGCGGATCCGTCGATGCGCGGCCCCGGTCGCGTCGGGCAGGAGCTCAGCGCTGCGGCCCTGGCTCTTCGGATTCGATACGAAACACCGGAAAATCGGCCGCGATTCGCTCGAATTCGGCGGGTGCGGCATTCGGCGCGACCGGAATGTGCGGCCGCGCGCCCGGCGCGACCTTCAAGTAACGCCAGAGGATCGGCGCGCGCTGTTCCGGTGGGACGGGAACCAGGCAGACCTTCTCCCGTATGCCGTGCCGGAGCTCGGCATGCCCGTGGGCGACGGTCAGGTTGCGCACCCAATTGACCTTGTCGCCGAGCATCGACACGATGTAGCGGGCGCCCTCGAATTCGGTGACCACCACCGGGAACCAGATCGTCCGGCCGCTGCGGCGGCCACTGATTCCGAGTGCGGCCACCCGGCGCGGCCAGATGCCTGCGGCGAAAACCCTTGCCGACCAGCGATTCTGGACGCGGGCGAAGAGATTCGGCCGCCCCGTGCGGTAGAGCCAGCGCAAATAGTGGTGGTAGCCGAACGTCATCCGGCGATCGCGATCGTTTCGGTTGTGAGCGTCGCGGTTTCGGGTGCGACCAGGGCGAGCTCGCGGGCCCGGGCGGTGGCCAGGACGCGGCTGTAGAGGGCCGCGTGGTCGCGGGCCATGCGGTGCATGTCGAAGCGACGCTCGGCGGCGGCCCGGCAGTCTCGGCGATCGATATCGGGTATATGCGCGATCGCCTCCAGCATGGAATCGGTATCGGCACAGAGGAATCCGGTACGGCCGTGGTCCACGATCTCGGGTGCGGCGCCGTTCGAGAAGGCCAGCACCGGTGTGCCGCAGGCCAGTGCCTCGGCCATCACCAGACCGAACGGCTCCGGCCAATCGATCGGATTGATCAGCGCGTCGGCGGCCTGCATCAACCGGACCCGGTCGGGCAGGGCGAGCTCGCGTGGTTCCGGATCGTCCGGGCCGAGCAGCGGGCGGACCCGCTCCTCGTAGTAGGCGTGTTCCTCGGCCTCGCGAATCTTGGTGACTATCACCAGCTTTCGTCCGGCCAACCGGGCGAATTCGACCGCGCGATGCACGCCCTTCGCGGCGTTCATCCGGCCGACGAAGAGCAGGAACCCACCGCCGCCCGGACCGTACCGATAGGTGTCGAGGTCGATGCCGTGGTGGATCACCGCCTCGATCGGAATCGGTGCGGCCGTGCGCTTCTGATTGTGTGAAATCGTCACCACCGCAACGCGATCGGCGAAGCTGGCGATATTGCGCGCGTTCATCGGATCGAACGGCCCGTGGCAGGTGGACACCACCGGCGGACCGTCGATGGTCGGGCCGATGAGCGGGCCGAGCGCGGTGTGATCATGAATGATGTCGACATCGGCCAGCGCCTCGTAGGCGGCCAGCACGTGCGCCGCCTCGGGCACCGCGACGCCGATCGGGGTGAACGCCTCGTCGTAGAGGAACGACTTGCGCACGGGGCAGGTCGATTCCCCGACGGTGAACAGGCGGACGTCGTGCCCGAGGGCGGCGAGGCCGCGGGCGAGGTTGTCCACCACCGCTTCGGTTCCGCCGTATGCGGGCGGCGGAACGGGAACCCACGGTGGTGCGATCAGGCCGATACGCATAGCAGCTCCTTTGACCCGGTGAATCCGGAAGTGCATTCAGCACACCGCCGGGGCGGTATTCCGCAGAAGGGTCGATTCGTCTTGTGCGCTACGCCGAAATCCTCGGAAACAGGAGGCCTGATGCTCTGTGCGAATCCGGCGGCGACGTGCTAGCCGCGACCGAATCGGGACCTCGGGCCGCCATATGTGGGGACCGAATTCCCTGTCCGGCATCGATGCGCGCGCAGTTTGCTGAAGCAAACGACACTGCTAACGAAGGGTCTTCGCCATGCTGCTGGCCGCGTCCGAGGCGGTGACCGGGAACCCGGCGCCGTTCACCTGGGTAACCGCTTTATCGATGATCGTGTTCTGCGCGATCCTGTGGGGGTTGGTCCGCTATATGCAACTGCATCCGCGGGCCTCGCTGTGGGTTTGGGGACTGTCGATACTGACGTTCCCGCTGTGGATCTGGGGTCCGGGACGGCATATCGGTCTGGTGAATTGGTTCTCCTGGGCCAAAATACTGTCCGTACTCATACCGCTTACCATCGTCGGCGCGATGCGAGTCTCGATGGCGGAACTGCGCGACGGCCCGATCTGGCGGTTGCTGCGTCACCCGAAGGCGCTGTGGTTCCCGTACGGAATTCTTTTCCTGAACATCACCGAGGCCACCGTCCGCGACGCGCAGATCGGCAATTACTGGAATGCGGCCGTCGGATTGGCCCTGTGCCTGACGATTCCGTATGCGCCGCGGTTCTGGGAAATCGGCAGTGATCGCAACGCGGAACTCATCGCCTTCACCACCATGGCCTGGAATTTCCTCTATACCTCGTGGAATTTGTGCTTCACCTACGGTGGCTACCCGCCGCAGGAGGAACATTTCGCGGGCAGTATCTGCATTCTGGCGGTGGCCGAGATCTATCCGCTGGTTATGCGCAGGCCCGAGCTGTACATCACCGCGCGGATCTACACGCTGGCGGCGCTGATGCTGGTGATCGGCATCTACAACATCTTCCCGAAGGTGATGCCGTCCACCGGATGGTTCGACGAGAAGATCTGGATGGTTTGGGGCGCAATCAATTTCGTGCTGGTAGTGCCGTATCTGTTCTGGCACATGTGGCAGCTGCACAGCGGGAAGGCGCTGATCAGCTTCCGGCGCGGACCGGCGCGGGAGCGGTTCGTCGCCCAGCACGGCGCGACCGTGCGGGCGCTGGAAGGGCTCGGCCGGTCGCTGGACGCGGGCCCGGAGACGCTGCGGGAACGCCGGAGCGCGACGCCTGCTCGATAGTCGACGGCAGGAAATCAGGCGGGCACTGGAATCGGAGTGCCCGCCTGATCGTTTCGAGGGATCAGCGGAACGCGGTGCGCAGCGCCCGCCAGGCGACCTCGGGATGATCCAGACCCCGGTAGAGCGGCGGGATCGGCTTGTCCACCCCGAAGTGGTGATACACGGCCAGCATGGCGGCCCGCACCGAATACTCCACGGTGAACACCACCGCCTCCGGGATCTCCACGAACTGGCCCATGAAGGCGAAGTTCGCCGCGCCCTCCGGCACGACCAGCGGCCGGTCCTCGACCACCCGGCGCTCGAATTGCGCGTCGATATAAGGCATTTGGACGGTGGTCACCTTGGTAGCCGCCCGCACGTCGTCGGCGATATCGTCGAAGCCGAGATGTCCGAGCAGTTCGTCGAGGATCTCCGAGCCGGTGCACTCGTCCATCGTCTTGGCGACGTAATCGCCCGGCACGTCACCGAATAGGGCATAGCCCCACAGTGTGTAGGTGCCCAGCTCCTGGTCGCGGAAATGCGGTTGCGCGGGCACCACGATCGACAGCAGCCAGGACGAATCCTTCCACGTCATCAGCGCGCCCTCGCCCGGCGGGTTGCCGCTGTACTTCTGGATCCGGTCCAGCAGCGTCCGGTCGTACATGGTGAGCGTGAACGACTCCCATTTGCTCTCGTCGATATTGCCGCAGAAGGCATTCGGGCGGCCGAAGTCGTCGGCCTTCTTCGCCAGCGTCTCCCACAGCCGCCACGATCCGTCCCGCTTGTCCCGGATCAGTTCCGGGACGGTATTGCGGTCGCCGTAGGTGGCGTCGGCGGTCATCGAGCCGTTGGTGATGAAGACGTAGTCGTTCGGTCCGAGCTCGATATGTCTTCCGACGCCGTCGGTTTCGGTCAGGTCTAGCGAAATCGCGCGCCGGGCACGCGGATCGGTGAAGTCGAATCCGATATCGTCGACGGTGACGCCGAATCCGATCCGCACGCCGTGCCCGCGCAGCCAGGCCTCGATCGGCGCGATCACCGAGTCGTACTGGTTGTACCTGGACCGCCGCACGCCGGCCAGGGTGTGGATGCGCTCGAATTCCTGCACGAAGCACAGGAAATAGCGTTTGAGCTCGATCGCCGAATGCCAGTTCTGGAAGGCGAACGTGGTCCGCCACATGCACCAGAAATTGGTTTCGAAGAAGGCGGGCTGGAAGAAATCCTCGATGCGCCGCGCGCCGATCACCCGCTCCGGCAGCGCGACCAGGCGCGTCAGATCCGCGCGGTCGCGCAGGGTGAGGCCCAATTCCTCGGCATCGGGAATGGAATGGTCGCGCCGGATGATCCGGGCGCGCGCATGGGTGGGATGTGCGGCATTGAATTCCAGGAACTCCCTGCGCACCGACTTCTCCGGATCCTCGATGGTCGGAATGGACTCCAGCAGATTCCACAGGCAGGAGTAATGCTCCTCCTCGAACATGCGCCCGCCGCGGGTGACGTAGCCGCCCTCGGCGGTGGGCGCCTTCGCGCCGTCCATCGAGCCGCCGGTGATCGGCAGCTGCTCGAGTATGTGGATATTGCTACCGGGCACGCCGGCGTCCCGGATCAGGAACGCGGCCGCGGCCAGCGACGCGATACCCCCGCCCACCAGATATACGGTCGAATCGGATCGATCGGACATGGAACTGCCTTCCTCGAAAGAGTTTGCTGTGCGGACGCCATCCATCCGATCCGGATTCGGTGACCGCGCACAGGGCATTAGTTCTCCCGGTCGGTGGCCGAAGGTCGCGGGCGGCGCGAATCCGGCGACATGACAATCGCCCCATCGGTCGGCAACCTTGGACCCTTTGGCCGCGGACGTTGACGTCGCAGGCTGAGCGGGTATGGCGCACGAGTAGCGCCGCGAGCCATGAGGAGACAGGCCATGCCATTGCACGAAACCATCCCGCTGGGGCGCATCGCGGGCATCCGGATCGGCGCGCACTGGAGCGCGCTGGTCACGCTCGCCATCTTCACCCTGCTGCTCGGGCACTCGCTGGTGCACGACAACGGAAATTCGTTGGGCGCCTGGATGATCGCGTTGATCGGCGCGGTGACGCTGTTCGTCTCGCTGGTCGCGCACGAGGTGGCGCATTCGATCGTGGCTCGCCGATCCGGGGTGCGGGTGGAGCGGATCGTGCTGTGGTTGCTCGGCGGAGTGTCCGAACTCGACGACGAACCGAAGGACGCGCGCTCGGATCTGTGGATCGCGCTCGCGGGCCCGCTCACCAGCGTCGGCATCGGTGCGCTGCTGTTCGGCCTAGCCGGGCTGGTCGCCTTCGGCACGACGGGGCCGGTGCTGCAGATGCTGGTGTGGGCCGCGTCGGTGAATCTGGTGCTGGCCGTATTCAATATGTTGCCCGGCGCCCCGCTGGACGGCGGCCGGGTGGTGCGGGCGCTGGTCTGGCGTTCCACCGGGGACCGGCTGCGCGCCGCGACGGTCGCGGCCCGCAACGGACGGATCCTCGGCATGGTCATGCTGTTCCTCGGCGCGGCCGAGCTGATCATTTCCGGCAATTTCGGCGGGCTGTGGCTGATCCTGCTCGGCTGGTTCCTGCTATCGGCGGCGAACGGTGAGCTGGCGCTGGCCGGACTGCGACACCGGTTGGGCGACATCAGGATTCGCGATGTGATGAGCGAACATCCGGTCTCCGTTCCGATCGGCTGGTCGATCGGCGACGTGCTCGCGTCGCCCGCGATGCGCACCCACCACCGGGTGTTCCCGGTAGTGGATTCGGCGGGCCGTCCGGTCGCGGTGCTGTCCTACGCCGATCTGTCCGCCCAATTAACCGCCGCCGGACCCACCGCGCTGATCGCGAAGACGGCCCGGCCGCTGCCGCCCGCGGCGAAGGTCGACGAGGACACCCTGCTGAGCGAGGCCGCGTCGCGGGCCGTGCTGCGGCCGGATCTGGACCTGATCGCCGCCGTCGACCACTTCGGCCGGTTGTCCGGGGTGGTGACGGCGACGGATCTGGCCTTGGCCTGCCATCGCAGCGCGCTCGGCCTGCCGGTCCGTGCCGGAGACCTCGGGGACCGAACGAGCAGCGCGCGGTAATCGCTTGACCGACACGACATTCGAATAAGGAGGAACGATGACCGAGACCGAGGTGCGGTCCGGCGCGCATCGCCGCGTATTCCGGGACCGACACGAGGCGGGCCGGGTGCTGGGCGGACTGCTCGAGCACTATCGCGGCGAGCCGGACCTGCTGGTGCTCGGGTTGGCGCGCGGCGGCGTTCCGGTGGCCTGGGAGGTCGCCGCGGCGCTCGACGCGCCGCTGGATGCCATGGTGGTCCGCAAACTGGGTGCGCCGGGCAATCCGGAATTCGCGATCGGCGCGCTGGCCGCCGACGGCCGCATCGTGCTCAACGACGATCTGGTGCGCGCGCTGCGGTTGACGCCGGAACAAGTGCGGTCCATCGCGAACACCGAGGCGGAGGAGTTGCATCGGCGGGAGGCCGCCTATCGCGGCGGCCGCGGACCGCTGGCCGTCGCGGGCCGGACGGTGATTCTGGTAGACGACGGATTGGCAACGGGCGCAAGCATGTTCGCCGCCGTCGAGGCGATCCGGATGGGTGAGCCGAAACGGATCGTCGTCGCGGTGCCCGCCGCGCCCGAATCGACGTGCCGTGAGCTCGGCGGCTATGTCGACGAAATGGTCTGCGCGACAGTGCCTTCCCCGTTCCGTGCGGTCGGCGACTCGTTCTGGGATTTCACCCAGGTCACCGACGAGCAGGTGCGCGTACTGCTCGGCACCGACACCACCGGGACGGCGGTGCCGCCCCTCGACATCGTGGCGACGGTGCGCGCCGCGGCGATCGAAGCGCCCGGCGGGGTGCCGCCGGAACATGTCCTCGACGAGCTGATCGGCGACGCCCGCATCGTGCTGATCGGTGAAAGTTCGCACGGCACACACGAGTTCTACGCGGCGCGGGCGGAGATCACCCGTTGGCTGATCGAATACAAGGGTTTCACCGCCGTCTGCGCCGAGGCCGATTGGCCGGATGCCTACCGGGTGAACCGCTATCTGCACGATCGGGGCGGCGATATCTCGGCGGAGGAGGCGCTGCGCGGATTCGAACGCTTCCCGGCCTGGATGTGGCGCAACACCGTGGTGCGCGACTTCATCGAATGGCTGCACGCGCACAACCGGGAGCAGATCCGTAACGGCAAGCCGCGCACCGGTTTCTATGGCCTCGACCTCTACAGCATGCATCGATCGATGCAGGAGGTGGTGCATTATCTGGACCGGGTGGATCCGCGGGCGGCCCAGCGCGCCAGGATCCGTTACGCCTGCTTCGATCACGTCGCAGGCGACGACGGCGAGGCATACGGTTTCGCCGCGGCCTTCGGCGCGGGCAAATCCTGTGCGGCGCAGGCGATCCGGCAACTCGTCGAGATGCAGCGCGCCGGCCTCGCGCATACCGGGCTCGAACCCGTCGCGGCGGACGCGGAATTCGACGCGCTGCGCAATGCCTGGTCGGTGCGCGACGCGGAGGTCTACTACCGGGCCATGTTCGGTGACCGGGTGTCGTCGTGGAACCTGCGGGACCGGCATATGGCCGATACCCTCGACGCGCTGGTCGGCCACCTGCACCGCTACGGCGAACAGGCCGTCGACCGGGCCGGGCCCGCCGCGCGAATCGTGGTGTGGGCGCACAACTCCCACGTCGGCGACGCGCGCGCCACCGAGATGGGCACCGAGGATCAACTGACCCTCGGCCAGCTGGTGCGCGAAAGACACGGCGCCGCATGCCGTTGCATCGGTTTCAGCACCCATATCGGCACGGTGACCGCGGCGCGGGAGTGGGGCGGGCCCGCCATCCGCGAATCGGTGCGGCCCTCGCTGCCCTCCAGCGCCGAGGAGCTCGCGCACGACGTCGGTATGCCGGAATTCCTGCTGCGCTTCGATATTCCGGGCGACGCGACCGAAGCGCTGCGCCATCCGCGACTGCAACGCGCCATCGGCGTTGTCTACCGGCCGGGCACCGAACGGCAGAGCCACTACTACCACAGCCGAGTGGCCGATCAATTCGACGCGCTCATCCACATCGACCACACCACCGCGCTGGAACCGCTGGAGCCGACGAGCGAATGGAGTACCGGCATGACGCCGGAGACGTACCCGACAGGGTTGTGACCGGCACTGAACAGTCGAGGAAAGGAGGAGCGCAAGGTATTCGGGTATGAGAGAGCACCGGGGCCGACGCGGCCACCCTCTCACCTGTCCGCGTCGGCCCCGGCGGCCGCCCGTTAAGGTTGGTACAGGTGTGCCGGGAAGTCTGGTCGGCGGCTCCCGCTTTCGCTCGAGCTACGAGAGGACCCGCGTGCCCGTATCTCCCATATCGAGTGGGCGGCGATGGCTGATGTGACACCGTTCGCGATGGCTCTGCTGATCACCGCGCTGGTCGGCCTCGCCGCGGTCCTGTCGAACCGGCTCGGCGAGTGGATCCCCATCCCGGCGCCCGCGCTGTTCCTCTTGGGCGCCGCGGTGGTCTCGGATGTGTGGCCGTGGCTGGAGTCGGTGCCGGTCGGCCTGGTCGGCCGGGTGGTGACGGTCGCGCTGGTGGTGATCCTGTTCGACGGCGGTATGCAGATCGGTTGGCGCAGTTTCCGATCCGCCGCCGGGCCGATCGTTCTGATCGGTGTCGCGGGAACTCTGCTGACGGCCGTCGCGCTGGCGCTGGCCGCGCATCTGATCTTCGGCCTGGACTGGCGGATCGCGATGTTGCTCGGGACCGCCCTGTCGCCGACCGATCCCGCCGTGGTGTTCTCGGTACTGGGTCGCCGCGAGATCGGCGGCCGCAGCGGTGTGCTGTTGCAGGGGGAGTCCGGCGCGAACGATCCGGTCGGTATCGCCCTGCTCGCGGTACTGCTCGGCACGACCCATTTCGATTTGGGCGCAGTGGGATTCGCATTCGGTGCCTTCGTGTTGCAGATGACGGTCGGAGTGCTGGCCGGTGCGGTGGGCGGGCTCGCCCTGCTGTGGTTCATGCGCCGGGTGCCGCTGCCGTCGGCCGGGCTGTATTCGGTGCGGGTGCTGATGTGCGCGATGGCGATCTACGGAATCGCCACGCTGGCAGGCGGGTCCGGCTTCCTCGCGGTGCTGGTGGCCGGGATCGTGATCGGCGACCAGCGGGCGCCGTACAAGCCGGAGATCCAGCGATTCCATTCGGCGCTGGCGAGTTTGGCCGAAATCGTGGCGTTCGTGATGCTGGGCCTGACCATCCAGATCACCGGTCCGCACGGCGTTCTCGCGGAGGATGCGCTGTGGATCGGGCTCGGGTTGGCGGGATTGCTGTTGGTGATCCGGCCCGCGCTGGTCGGGTTGGTGCTGTGGCGGGTGGATCTGACCCGGGGTGAACGCGCCTTCGTGCTCTGGACCGGGTTGAAGGGTGCGGTGCCGATTCTGTTGGGCACCTTCATACTTCAGGCCGGGGTCACCGACGCGGCACGTGCGTACGAGATCATCTTCGTCGTCGTCGCCTGCTCGGTGATCGTGCAGGGCGGCGTGGTGCCCGCACTGGCCGGGCGACTCGGTGTTCCGTTGCGCATCGTGAACCCGCGGCCGTGGGCGTTGGGCGTGCGCTTCGAGGAGGAGCCGGACGGGCTGCGGCGCTTCGTCGTCGCGGCGGGTTCGGCCGCGGACGGCGTCACCGTCGCCGACATACCGGCGGCCGACTTCTGGGTCAGCGTCATCATCCGGCAGGGCCGTCTGGTGAACGTCAGCGCCGAAACCGTGCTGCTGCCGGGTGACGAGGTGCTCGTGCTCGCCGAGCCGGAGTCCGAGGCCGATCTGGCGGCTGTCTTCACCCGGCCGGGCGCGCGGTCACCACGTCGACCACCACGAACGGATCCGTGATCGGCGCCGGAGTGCGTGGGAAGGCCTGCTGATAGATCGCGGCCACCTCCTCGTGTTCGAGCGAATCCGGCTGGGCCACATGCCCGGTCCCGCTATGCCACCGGCCGTCCAGCCAGATCTCCACCGGCCGTTCGGAACGGAAGTTGCGCCACCACGTCTTTGTGCCGGCGTGACCTACCAGGACGACGACGCTGTCGCCCGAGCGGGCATAGGAAACGGGTAATGCGATGGCCCGCCCCGATTTTCGCGCCACATAGCGCAGCTCGCACCGGCTGTGGCGCAGGCTGCGGCCGATCGGCGAATGCAGTGCCGTCAGCAGCGCGGTCGCACCGAAACCCGGTGTGCGGTAACGGGGCATGCTGGATGTCATGTGTCAAGGATCGCCCGGCGGTGCGGTGCGGCGACAGGTCCGAAGGGCATCGGCCGAATAGTCATCGGTCCCTCGCCGAGGGTTGCCGGGAGCCGCGCTCGGACAGGCCGTTGGTCCTCCGGGCCCGGGTCCGATGGCTCTGCATGGCGCGGGTCCCGCGTCGCAGGCTGATGGTATGGACTCGAACAAGATGCGCATCGCGGTCATCTACGCGACCGCACAGGGCTCGACCCGCGATATCGCGGAATTCATCGCCGCCGACTTCGCCGCCCGCGGCGCCGAGGTCGAGCTGCACGATGTGGCACACGCACCGGCACTGTCCCGCTTCGACGCGGTGGTGCTCGGCAGCGCCGTGCACAATATGGACCTGCTGCCCGCCGCCGTCGCGTACGTGCGCGACCACCGGGCCGAGCTGACCCCGGCGCGGGTGTGGCTGTTCAGCGTCGGGCTCGGCCCCGCGCTGCGCGGCCCGATCGGCCGCCGCATCGGCCGCACGGTGCCGAAAAAGATCGCGGTGCTGCGTGATTCGATCGCCCCCGTGGAATACGCGGCCTTCGCAGGCCATTACGAGCGGGCCGGTGTCTCCCTGTGGGCGCGCACCCTCTTCCGCCTGCTCGGCGGCACCCGCTACGGCGACCTGCGCGACTGGGCCGCGATCTCCGCCTGGTCCGCCGGAATCGCCCGAGCGCTGGGCCTTCCGCAGCCCCAGGCGACGACGGTTCACCCGTAGGTCGAATGTGTATGGGAGCGCGGCAGTTCCGCGCGCTCGCGTTCGGCGAGGGTGAATTCCAGTGTGGCGAGCGCGGATCGGAGATCGGGGATGCGGCGGTGGCGGAGAGCCTGGGCGCGGATGCGGGTGGCGGTGAGTTCGGACTGGACGGCGTCGACGGCGGCCGATGCCGCGGCATGTGCGGCTGCTGCGCTGAGTGCCGTGGCGTGTGCTGCGCGGGCGTGTACGGCGGCTGAGCTCATTGTGATCGAAGAGCCTTGGGGGACAGGGCAATCTATATCGGTTGGGTAGCGGACACCGGCCAGCGTCGCGTAGTGCACCGTCAGCTCGGCGGGCGCGGCGGGGGCGGCGAGGTCGAGCGCGCGCTCGCCGCCGAGCATTGCGGCGCGCAGCCGCCAGGTGCGCGCGGTGGCGGTGGCGGCGGTCCAAGCCCGGCCGGTCTCCTGTTGCCGGGAGCGCAGACGGGTGAGCTCGTGTGCGAGGACGGCCTGTTTGCGTTCCAGCAGCGACAGCGCGTCACCGGCCAGTGCGAGCCGTTCTCGCAGCCAAAGACGTCCGGCCCGGCCGGGTGGAATCCGTAAGGCGGTCATATTATTTCGCTTCCTCGGTGCCGACGCCGTGTGCGTCGAGCAGTTCGCCGGGCAGCATGGTGAGCGCGCCGCGCGGCAGGGTGGCCAGCGCCCGCCAGGCGCGGTCCATGGTTTCGTCGAGCGAGCGGTACTCGGTATGGCCCTGCCGCATCAGCTCATCGGTGAACGCATCGGCGAAAGCCAGATGCGCGCGGTCGATTTCGCTCAACGTCGCCGTGCCGATGAGCTCGCTCAGCTCGCGCACCTGGCGAGCCCTGGCCAGCGCGGCGAACAGCTGCCCGGCCGCCGGCAGATGGTCGGCCCGGGTCCGCTCGGCGCCGACCCCGTCGCGCATCAGCCGTGACAGCGAGGAGAGCACATCCACCGGGGGATATGCGTCATCGGCCTGCGCCTGCGCCGAGAGCACGATCTGGCCCTCGGTGATGTAGCCGGTGAGATCGGGCACCGGATGGGTGATGTCGCCGCCGGGCATCGTCAAAACCGGTAACACGGTGACCGAACCCGGCAGGCCCGAGATCCGGCCGCAGCGCTCGTACAGCGTGGCCAGATCGCTGTACAGGTATCCGGGATATGCTCGGCGGGAAGGGATTTCGCCGCGCGCCGCGGACACCTCGCGCAGCGCCTCCGCATAGTTGGTCATATCGGCGAGCAGGACGAGCACGTGGCGCCCGCCGCCCGCACCGGTCGCATCGCCGAATGCGAGGCTCTCCGCGACGGTGAGCGCCAGCCGCGGGGTGAGCAGGCGTTCGATCACCGGATCGTCGGCGAGATTCAGCAGCAGCACCAATTCTCCTGCGGCGCCGCGCTCTTGGAGTACGTCGCGCACGTATGCGGCATCGGCGTTGGTCAGCCCGAGCCCGGCGACGACGACGCTGAACGGATCCCCGCCCGCATCGGCCTGCGCCGCGATCTGGCAGGCGAGCCGCAGATGCGGCAGCCCGGGCACCGAGAACACCGGTAGCTTCTGTCCACGCACCAGCGTCATCATGGCGTCGATCACCGAAATCCCGGTGAGTACCGGTTCGGCGGGTGGCTCCCGACGCAGCGGGTTGAGCGGCGCACCGGAGACCGCGACGGGCGCGCCGAGCACCGGCGGTCCGCCGTCGAGCGGTTCACCGCGGCCGTTGCACACCCGGCCCAACCAGCCGGGGCCGACCGCGATCCGGAATGGAGCGCCGGTGAATTCTATTGCGGCGCGGGCGGGATCGATCGCCGCCGTACCCTCCAGCACCTCGACGAGGGCGAGATCGCGATCGGCGTCGAGCACGACACCGTGGCGGACCGTGCCGTCGGCCAGCCGAATGGCGACGAATTCGTCCCAGCCGATATCGGTGACACCGGAGACCACGAGCAGCGGCCCCCGCAGTTCGCGAATGTCGGTGTAGCGGATCCAGCGTTGGTGCGCCGCTGCACTCATGGTCGGTCTCCCGCAGGCTCGGTGGTCAGGGCGGACAGCCGGGTCAGCATCGCGTCGCGCAGCCGCCCGGCCGCCGCGGTGTCCGCCGGACCAGCGGCCTCGCGGGCGCGGACGAGCGGTCCGAAATCCAGCGCCTCGATCCGCTCGGGCGCGACGCCGGCGGCGGCCAGTTCCCGGCAGCGGTCCAGCACCACGAGCACGGCATCGACCAGCGCGGTCGCCTTCGCCATCGAACAATGGGAGTCGTTGGCGGACAAAGCGTTCTGTTGCAGCACCGCCTCGCGCAGCAGGCGTCCGCCCAGCAGCACCATGCGTTCGTCCGGCGGAAGGGTTTCGACGCCGACCAATTCGGTGAGCGCGGTGAGCCGGTCGGCGGCGGCCAGCAGCCCCACCACCCTGGTGCGCCGAGCGGACCAGTCGAGATCGCCCGCCGCGGCGTAGCCCGCCGCGACCGCGTCGACGTCGTGCGAGAACGACGCCGACCAGGAGAGCGCGGGATAGTGTCTGGCATAGGCGAGTTCGCGATCCAGTGTCCAGCGGGTGCGGACGAAACGCTCGGTCTGCGCGGTGACCGGTTCGGACAGATCGCCGCCCGGCGGTGAGACCGCGCCGACGATCGTCACCGAGCCCGCCGCCCCACCGAGCGTGGTGACCGCTCCCGCGCGCTCGTAGAAGGCGGCCAGCGCCGACGCCAGATCCGCCGGGTAACCCTCCTCCGCGGGCAATACGCCGGTGCGGGAGGCGAATTCGCGCAATGCCTCCGCCCAGCGGGAGGTGGAGTCGGCGATCACCACGGCGTGATAACCCATATCGCGGAAGAATTCCGCGACGGTGACACCGGTGTAGATGCTGGCCTCCCGCGCCATCATCGGCATATTCGAGGTGTTGGCGATCACCACGGTACGCGCGGCCAACGGGCCGCCGGTGCGCGGATCGGTGAGCGCGAACAGTTCTGCGACGATCTGCGCCATCTCGTTACCGCGCTCGCCGCAACCGACGTAGACGATGACGTCGGCATCACACCACTTGGCAAGCTGCTGCAGCAGCATGGTCTTACCGGTGCCGAATCCGCCTGGCACGCCGACCGTTCCGCCCTTCGCGACCGGAAACAGCAGATCCACCGCGCGCTGTCCGGTGCGCAGTGCCGCCGCGGCGGCGTCGCGACGGCGAAAGGGGCGTGCCCTGCGCACCGGCCAGCGCTCGGACATGGTGACGGCCGTTCCGCCGATGCAGGCCAGTTCCTGGTCCGCCGAGTAAGCACCTTCCTGGACAATTGAATTCACGATGCCATCGCGCGAAGACGGTACGAGCACCCGATATTCGATCGGCCCCGCCTCGACCGCGCCGAGCTGCTCGCCGGGTCCGACCGAGCGACCGGACCCGATGGTGGGTCGGAAATGCCAGCGGCGACCGTCCGTTTCCCGAAAGCCGCCGGGCGTGAGCCAGGTGGGGGCCGTATGCAGCGGACGCAACAACCCGTCGAATACGCCCCCGAGCAGTTCGGGCGTCAATCGCGCGGACAGCGGATGGTGCAGAGGTGCGACGGGTGCGCCGGGCCCGAGCCCACCGGTCGCCTCGTATGCCTGAACCGTCACCCGGTCGTCGCGGATCGCGACGATCTCCCCGGGCGACGCGGATTCGCCGAGGGCGACGAGGTCGTTCATCGCGGCACCGGTGAAGGCGCCGACCTCGACGAGCGGCCCCGCGACGCG
The DNA here is from genome assembly GCF_020361265.1 of Nocardia sp. JCM 34519.1. NCBI lineage: Bacteria > Bacillati > Actinomycetota > Actinomycetes > Mycobacteriales > Nocardiaceae > Nocardia > Nocardia sp. JCM 34519.1. The sequence goes on along the minus strand of NZ_JAIRBR010000010.1, from coordinate 82,045 downwards.
CAGCACATGCGGTGCGCTCATGTCCACAGCCCGCCGATGCCGGGCTCGACATCCTCTATGGCCCGTAATGCGATGGTGCGCAACCGGAAATCGACTACCCGCCCGGCCGCTGTCGCGGTCAGCCCGCCCTCGGCGTCCTCGGTGATCGCCGCGCGCTCGCCGAGCAGTTCGGCTGCCTTGGTGCGCAAACCATCTCGGATCACCGGATAGTCCGGTGTGTCGCGCAGCGCCAGTACGGCGTCCGTCGCGGCGGCCCGCCAGCGGTCGTAGGCGGTGCGCTGCGCGGCCAGAAGTTCGGTGCGCCTTGCGCGTTCGGTGTCGCGGCGGCGGACGGCCAGTCGGTCCTCGGCCCGCGCGGTACCGGCGGCCTCGGCGCGCGCGGTGATCGCGGCCGCCTCCGTCCGGCCCTGCTCGACGGTTGTCCGCGCGTCGATCCGCGCGGCGGCGAGGGTGTGTTCGGCGTCGGCGGCCGCGGCGCGCAGCAGTTCGTCGCGCAGCGGTCGCAGCGCGGTCGCCGGGTCGCTCGTGGAGTTCATGGTGTCGTGACCTCCGAATCATTTTGTACGGCAACAGGTGTGCGTAAGGCGGTGTTCATTCCGGCAGCACAACGGCGAGCGGCCGACCCGCGGCGAGTTCGGCGGCGAGAGACCGTGCGGCCGTCGCGGTGACGATTACCAGCGCGGTGTCGCGGCCGAGTGAATGCCAAGCGGCGCGAACGGCATCCGGCTCGGCCGCGGGTATCGCCCGCGCGCCCGCCAGCCGGTAACCCGCGATCAGGTCCGGTTCGCCGATCACCGCGACCGCACCCATCTCAGGCCTTCCCGATCAGCATGACCGCGACGATCAGGCCGTAGATCGCGATGCCCTCGGCGAGGCCGACCACGACCATGGCGCGGCCGAAGATCTCCGGGCGCTCGCTCATCGCGGCCAGTGCGGCCGCACCGGTGTAGGCCACTGCGATACCGGCGGCGATCGAAGACCCGGCTACGGCGATGGCCGCGCCGATGAGCGCGGCCCAATCGGCCGCGCCGCCACCGGATCCCGTCGCGGCCTGTGCGGCGGCCGGTCCGGCCGAGGTGGCGATCAGCATGGCCACCATCGCGGCGGCGAGTACGGCGGCGGTCATGAACGCGAACGGCCGCAGGGCCGACCGGCCGCGGTGGCGCAGCACCAAGATGCTGACGGTCGCGACGATCACCAGGGCGGGTAGCGCGATGATCCAGGTCGTCATGGGAAGCTCTCCGATCCGTAGTCGGCTGTAGCGATGATCAGGTGGCTCAGCATGGGGTGTGCTCCGATTCGTCAACCGGAATGTGCCACGGCGTGAACGGCTGCCCCGTACCCTCGAAGACTCTGGAGAACAGTTCGTAGAATTCCAGGCGCAGGGCCTGTATTCCGGCGACGAGGGCCTCCAACGCGAAGGCCGATGCGTTGCCGACGACGAAAATGGCTGCCGCCAATACGATTCCGGCTATTCCGCGACCGGCGACCGCGGTGGCGGCCTGCCAGATCACCCAGCCGATCGCCGCATGGGTCATGCCGAAGGCGGCCAGCCTGGCGAAGGACACCAGGTTCGCGCCGATGCGCAACACCAGATCGAACACGCCGATGCCGGATCGCGCGATACCGGTTGCGCCGCCGCCGGATTCGGTGAACATACCGATCACCGAGAGTGCCAGGCCGATGACGGTGCTCGTCGCGCCCGCGATCAGTAGTCCGATGGTGTGGGCGAGTACGCCCCATGTCGTCGTACCGAGGCCGAGAAATGTTGTGGCCCCGGCTATTCCGGAGGTGGCGTAGAGAGCAGCGCGGATACCGCCCTCGCGCCAGCGGTTCACCGTCCCGATCCCGTAGGCGAATGCGAGCAGCGCCGCGCCCACCCCGACCGCGGCGACCATGAGGCGCACCGGATCGTCGATCGGGTCCAGCCACAGCACCGACAGTACCCTCGTCGGGCCGAAGAATTCGCCGTAGAGCAGTCCGAATACGGTGGCGGTGCCGCCCGCGCAGGCGACGAAGACCCACAGCCTGCGCAGTGCGGTGAGCCGCCGAATCCAGCCGCCGCGCAGCACCAGCGCCGCGGCGAGCAGCAGCAGCCCATGGCCCGCGTCGCCGAACATCATCCCGAACATTGCGACGTACGCCAGCCCGGCGGGGATCGTCGGGTCGATATCGCGGTAGGGCACGGTGCCGTATATCCGGACCAGCGGCGCGAAACTCGCACGCAGCGGCCGATTTTCGGTGAGCAGGGTGGGCGGGTCGATGCCGCGCGGGGTGGCGAGCGGAACCACGGCGGCCCCGAGCGGGCGCAGCAGCGTGGTGAGCGCGGGCAATTCGGTCTCCGGGCACCATCCGGCCACCGCGGCGACGGACCGGCGGCGCACCGCCGCGTCGAGATAGCCGCGCAGTTGGTGTTCGCCTGCGAGTAGTTCGGTGCGACCGGTACGCGTCAGCTCCGCGAGATCCGGCTCGGTACGCGAAAGCCGTGGAGTCCCGGAGACGGTGTCGGTATCGGAAATTCGGTCCAGTTGGACGACGCCGGTCGCGGCCACCCGTACCAGGACCGCCCGCAGCGAGTCCGCCGGCGCGACCAGCGCGATCCGGCGCATCCGAACCGGCGTAAGCGCTTCAGACCAGCTCATCGTATGCCTCCGTGGCCGGGGCGCCCGCCGCGGCGAAGTGCAGTGCGGCGCGGACGCGCCAGGCGTCGGCGCCGAGCACCGCGACCGCGCCGACCGGTTTCGCGGCACCGAAGTGGTTGGCGTGCAACAGTTCCGCGCCGTCCCGGGCCACGGTGGACCACCAGCGGAACTCGGCGCGCCACAGCTCGTCGATCGAGGTGGTTCCGATGAGTGCCCAGCGCGCGGCGACGGGCAGCGCCGCGGTGAACGCGGTCAGGTCCGCGGCGGTGACGGCGGCCGAGCCGAGGAGCCGAACCGCCTGCCGCGCACCGGGTTCGGTGAGTGTTCGGGATTCGAGCAGCCGATGCCGGGCCACCAGCAGCGCCGCCCCGCCGGATGCCCACCTGACCGCGGCGGGCACCTGGGTGACCACCCGGTTCGCCCAGGTGAGTGCGGTGCCGACGGCGATGTCGGCGGCCGAGTCGCCGCCCGGGTCGCCCCACGGGGTCTGCCGCAGCGCGGCCCGCAGCGACGTGGTGGATGCACTGTCGCGCAGCCGATTCCAGGCGATGGCGAGGGCGCCGAGTTCGAAGGGTCTCGACTCGGTGATCCGGCCGTCGAGCGCGGCCGCGAGGGTCCGGATATTGGCCAGTTCGAAACCGCCCGCGAGTGTGCGGATCATCCGCGCGCCCGGTCGTGGCTGCCAGCCCGCCAGCACCCGCAGCTGCCAGAGCGCGGTCGCGGCTATCGCGTCCTCGGTGTCGGCCAGGCTCGCACCGACATCGATACCCCTGCGGTACGGGCCGTCGGCGAGGTATCGCTGTGCGGCCGTGAGCGATCCGGATGCGGCGAGCTCCCTGGCGCGCGCGGCGCCGAGACAACGGTTCGAAAGTGCGACGGCGCGAACGTTTCCCGCGACCCATCCGGCGCTCATCGGGCCACCGGCCCTGTCGCGGTGCACAATTCCGCGATCAGCTGGTGTGCGCGGGCGGTGACCCGTGCGACATAGGCGGGCAGCCGGTCCTCGGCCCGGAGCTCGATGGCGGTGGGTGCGGTATCCGTCGGCGGATTCGCGGCGAGCAGTCGGTCGGTGGCTTGCTGGGCGACGAATTCGACTTGTTCCCTTGCCCTTTCGACGATCGCCCGCGCTTCCGCCGCGGCTTCCCCGCGCAGTTGAGCCGCCAAGGCGATCGCATCACGGCGGATCCGGTCGGCCCGATCCTGCGCGTCATCGAGCAGGGCGAGCACCGGCAGCAATTCGGCGGCGGCCTCCGCGGGCCGATCCGCGGGAATCCCGCGCGGCACGGCCGATCCCGGTGCGCCCGCGGGCCGGAAGCGGTCGAGGAAATCCTGCCATCCCGGCATGCGTCCTCCGATCCGACGATGTGGTTACCGCGCGTGCGGGCGGTCGAGGGCCGCGTCGAGCAGCACGCGGCGTTCGGCGGCGGCCACCACCGTGCGCACCTGCTCGATCGCGTCGGGGTTGACCGAGATCGAAGTGATGCCCATCCGTACGAGATGTTCGGCGAAATCGGGGCGGGTGGAAGGGGCTTGGCCGCACAGCGACGATGTGATGCCGTGTGCGCGAGCGATGTGCACGATCTGTTCGATGGCGGCGAGGACCGCGGGATCGGCCTCGTCGAAAATGTCGGCGCACAACTGGGAATCGCGATCGACGCCGAGCATGAGCTGGGTCAGGTCGTTGCTGCCGATCGAGACGCCGTCGATGCCGAGGCCGATGTACTCGGGTAGCCAGTGCACCACCGAGGGCACCTCGGCCATCACCCAGCGGTGCAGGCCGCGTGCCCTGCCGAGCGGGCCGGCGTCGATCAGTTCCAGGCACGCCTCCAGCTCCCAGCGGGTGCGCACGAACGGAATCATCAAGTGCACGTTGGGCGTCCGCTCCCGGACCCGGGCCAGCGCCGCCAGCTCCAGCCGGAACATCTCCGGCTCGCGCACGTAGCGGAAGCAGCCGCGGTACCCGATCATCGGGTTGTCCTCGACCGGTTCGTAGCTCGCGCCGCCGGTGAGCGCGCGGAATTCGTTGCTGCGCAGGTCGGTTGCCCGATAGATCACCGGACGGGGTGCGAAAGCGGCGGCGATCCGGCCGAGCGAGTCGGCCATCCGGTCGACGAAGGTCCGCTGTTCGCCGCGGGTGATCAGCTCGTGCGGGTGATAGCCGCCGAGCGCACGGGTGAGCAGGAATTCGGCCCGCAGCAGCCCGACGCCGTCGACCCGCTGCGCCGCAACGTGTTCCGCGAGGTCCGGCATGGCGAGGTTGACGTAGATCTTGGTGGCGGTGGTGGGTGCGATCGCGGACGGGACCGGCGCGGGTTCGCGCATGTGCACCGGTTGCGGCAGCGCGCCCTCGAGGATCCGGCCGCTGCCGCCGTCGACGGTGACGACCTGTCCGCTGCGCAGATCCGTTGTCGCGGTGCGGGTCCCGACGACGCAGGGTACGCCGAGCTCACGGGCGACGATCGCCGCGTGACAGGTGACGCCGCCGCTGTCGGTGACCAGCGCGACCGCCCGGCGGATGGTCGGCACCCAGTCGGGTGTGGTGCGTTCGGCGACGAGGATTTCCCCGTCCCGCAAGAGATGTCCCTCTTCCGGGCCCGCCAGCACCCGGACCGTTCCGGTGGCGGTGCCCGGCGACGCGGGCAGTCCGGACACCAGGACGGCTCCGGTGTGTTGCGGCGCCTCGGGCACCGCGGCCGGGCCGAGCGTGGTGATCGGCCGGGCCTGGACCAGCCAGATCTGCCCGCCGTCGATCGCCCATTCGACGTCCTGCGGTCTGCCGTAATGCTTTTCGGCCGCGATGGCCAGCCGGGCGATGCCGCGGACGTCGCCGTCGCTGAGCACCCGCTCGTTCGGGTCGGTGAGCTCGACCGTCTTGTCACCGCCGCCCGCCGCGTCGCGGACGATCTCGAAGCGCTGATTTCCGGTGTGCGCCACCAGAATCCGCAGATCATCCTTGGCGACCACGTAATGATCGGGTTCGACCGCCCCGGAGACGACCACCTCGCCCTGTCCGCGCGCACCCTCGATGACCACCCGATCCGTATCGCCGGTGGCCGGATCCGCGGTGAAGGCGACGCCGCTGCGGCGCACGTCCACCATCACCTGCACGACGACGGCCATGGCCGGTGCGCCGTCGAATTTCCGTTCGGCGCGATAGGTTTCGGCGCGCGGGCTGAACAGTGAGGCCCAGCAGGCGCGCACCGCCTCGACCACCTCGTCGGCCCCGCGCACATTCGTCGCGGTGACATTCATGCCCGCGAACGACGCCGACGCGCTGTCCTCACCGGTGGCCGATGACCGCACCGCGACGACGGCGGGCTCGTCCTCGGTGCCGAGCGCCGCGTAGGCGCGCCGGATCTGCTTGGCCAAATCCGTTGGTATACCGGCATTTCCGACCAGCTCCCGAAGCCGCTCGCAGCGGTGGGTGAGTTCGGCGTCGGAGCCGACGGCGGCCAGCGCAGCCTTGTGTTCGGCGGCCAAATCCTCGGCGACACCGCCACGCCGCATCGCGTCCAGGTAGCCGGACCGCAGTACGACGAAGGTGGCGGGCACCGGCAGTCGCGCCGCCGTCAGCTCGCCGAGGTTGGCGCCCTTACCGCCGGCCTCGACCTCATCGGTCAATCGGATGTCCGCGATGTCACGTACGAATTCCATGATCCGACTGTGCCGGTCCGCGATCGCGGGTACGAGAGGCCAAGGCCGACCACCCGACGGCCGAAAGTCCCTCGCCGGACATCGTTTCGGCCCTGGGGCGGTGCGGTGGGGCTCCGTAGCGTCGAGATGCCGGAACCGCCCCGGTCGCCGACGCATGCCCACCGGCGTGACCGTCTCGGAGGTAACGATGCCCGACTCGGCAGAAGTGGAATACGACACCGCCGTCTTCACCCCGACGGAGCGGCTGGACCTGCTGCTTCGCGATCTGCGGACCACGCGATCCGGGCTGTCCGGCCGGGAGGCGCAGCGCAGGCTGGTCCATCACGGCCCGAACCGGCTGCGGCGCCGCGGCGGCCGGCGCTGGCCGAAGGAACTGGCCAGACAGTTCACCCACCCACTCGCGCTGCTGTTGTGGGCCGCGGCGGGGCTGGCCTGGTCGATCGGCATCGTGCCGGTCGCCATCGCGATCGTGGTCATCATCGTGGTCAATGCCGCGTTCGCCTTCATCCAGGAGCGGCACGCCGAACATGCCGTCGAGGTGCTCGCGGCCTTTATCCCGCAGCGCGCCAACGTGATCCGCGACGGTGTCGAGCACACCATCGATGCCGTGGAGCTGGTGCCCGGCGATATTCTGGCGCTTGCAGAGGGCGACCGCATCTCGGCCGACGCACGCCTGCTCGACGGCGGTATCGAGGTCGATATGTCCACCTTGACCGGAGAATCGGTCCCGGTGTTCCGCGCCGCCGAATTGGTCGATGCCCGGGTGCCGCTGCTGGAGGCCCGCGATCTCGTCTTCAGCGGCACCACCTGCACCGCGGGAAATGCGCGCGCCGTGGTTTTCGCCACCGGTATGCGCACCGAACTGGGCCGCATCGCCTCGCTGTCGGAGCGGGTGACGCAGGAACAGAGCCCGCTCGAGGCGCAGGTGCGCCGGGTGGCCTGGCTGATCGCATTGGTTTCGGTGCTGCTCGGGGCGGCGTTCATTCCGCTGGCCGCGTTCGGGGCCGGGTTGTCGTTCGTGAACTCGATCCTCTTCGCGGTCGCGCTGCTGGTGGGGAATGTGCCGGAGGGTCTGCTGCCGGTGATCACGCTGGCGCTGGCCATGGGCGTGCGCAAACTCGCCGAACAGGGTGCGGTGATGAAGCGGCTGAGCGCCGTCGAGACGCTGGGTTCCACCGATGTCATCTGCACCGACAAGACCGGAACGCTCACCGAGAACCATATGCGCGTCGTCGCGGTGCGCACCGCGGGACGTGAGCTGGACCTCACCGGAACCGACTGGGGCGCAGGAGATTCCGGGCTGGATCGGCTGACCTCCGCCGTCTTCGCCTGCAATAACGCCCGCATCGATGAGCAGGGCGGCATGGTCGGCGACGCGACCGAGACGGCCATGCTCGCCGCCGCCGTCGCGCTCGGTGGCCCACTGGATTTCGAAGAGCGGCAACGCGATCGGTGCGCACAGTTCCCGTTCGACGCGGTGCGCAAGCGGATGTCGACGCTCGACCGGCGGCCAGACGGGCGCTGGGTGCATGTCAAGGGCGCACCGGAGGCGGTGCTGCCGATCTGCACGACCGAGCTGGATGCGGACGGCCGCGTCCGGCCGCTCACCGCGGCCCGGCGCGCGGAACTCGCCGCACAGGTCGACGCGGACGCGCGCGCCGGGCTGCGGGTGCTTGCGGTCGCCGATCGCAGGCTCGAATCCGCCGATCCCGCGCCCACCGACGGCGCGGCGGCCGAGCACGATCTCACCCTGCTCGGGTTGATGGCGATGGTGGATCCGCCGCGCGCCGAGGTGCCGGCGGCGGTGGCCCGCTGCCACGAGGCGGGTATTCGCATCATCGTGATCACCGGCGATCACGGGCTGACCGCCGCCGCCGTCGCGGAGCGGGTCGGCATCGTGCGCGGCACGCCGATCATTGTCACCGGTGCCGAGCTGGACCGGATGAGCGAGCGGGAACTCGACGAATTACTCGCTCGCCCAGGTGATTTCATATTCGCGCGGTCCTCGCCGGAGGCCAAGCTGCGGATCGCCGACGCGCTGCGGGCCGCCGGGCACGTCGTCGCGATGACCGGTGACGGCGCCAACGACGCGCCCGCGCTGCGCCGTGCCGATATCGGCATCGCGATGGGCCGCTCGGGCACCGATGTGGCCCGCGAGGCCGCGACCATGGTGCTCACCGACGATAATTTCGCCACCATCGCCGCCGCCGTGCAGTCCGGTAGGCGGGTCTACGACAATATCCGCAAATTCATCTTCTACATCTTCGCCCATGCCACCCCGGAGGTCGTTCCGGTCATGGTGTTCGCGCTGTCCGGCGGCACCATCCCGGTGCCGCTGCCGGTGCTGCAACTGCTGGCCTTCGACGTCGGCACCGAGACGCTGCCCGCGCTGGCCCTCGGCCGCGAACCGGCCGAGCCCGGCCTGATGCGCCAGCCGCCGCGCAGGCGCGGCGAGTCGGTGATCCAAGGCCGAATGCTGGTGCGCGCCTGGCTGTTTCTCGGTGTGCTGTGCGCCGCGCTGTCGCTGGCCGGATTCTTCTTCGTGCTGTTGCACGCCGGATGGCACCCGGGCGATCCGACGGGGGAAGGTGCGCGCCTGCATCACGCGTACCGGCAAGCCACCACGATGACGTTCTACGGGATGGTGATGGGCCAGATCGGCACCGCCTTCGCGGCGCGCACCGAACGCGTCTCGCTGCGCTCGATCGGAGTGTTCTCCAACCCGATGCTGTTGTGGGGCATAGCCTTCGAACTCGCGCTCACCTTCGCGATCAGCTATCTACCGCCGCTGCAGGCGATGCTCGGCACCGCGGCGCTCACCCCGGAGATGCTGGCCGTGGCGGCCCCGTTCCCGTTCATCGTCTGGGGCGCGGACGAATTGCGCAGGATGCTGGTGCGGCGGCGGTCACGCCGCCGCGATATCGCGGCGGTCGAACACCGGCAGCGCGATGAGCAGGACGGCGATTCCGGCGAGCGGCAGCCACAGATAGGCCATCGGCAGTCCGGCGCCGAGCGGGCCGGCGTCGACCGCCTGGTGGAAGGGTGACCACGGACCCCACGGACGCACGGCCGCAACGAGTTTCGACGCTACGTACAGCACGTAGGCCGCGACCGCGAGCACCGATGTCGCGCCGATGGCCACCGCTCGCCGGCCGGTCGCCGCGCCGACGGCGGTCGCCAGCAGACCGAATTCGATGCCGAGCAATGTCATCGAAAGGGCGCCGGTCGCGGCGGCGCCGATGCCGACACCGAGATCGAAGAGCGCCGAACAGATCACGATCGAGCCGAACAGGACCGCGCCGAGCCCGGCCACCGAGGTGAGCACAACGGCCGCCTGCTCCAGCGCCAGCCGGTTCGGCGAAATACCGTTGACCAGAAGGACTTCCAGCGTGCCGCGCTCCTCCTCACCCGCGATGGCGCGCGCGCCGCGGCCGATGGCGAACACCAGGAACAGTATCGGCAGCATCATGCTGAACAGTTCGGCGTTCAGGAATCCGGTGCCGGTCATGAACTGATCCATATTGAACAGCTTGCGCAGCGGCTCGGGGTAGCTCCGCAGGAACTCCTGAACCCCCGACATCCGCGAAATGGACGGCCACAGAGCGCATTCCAGTAATACCAGGGCGACGATGCCGATGCTCCAGCCGAGGAATCCGCGGCGCTGATCGCGCAGGCATTTGGTGTAGACGTTGCGCAGCATGGCGATTCAGTTCCGTCCGTAGTAGGTGAGGAAGATTTCCTCGAGATCCGGTTCCCGGCTGACGATGTCGTCGACGCCGTACGGCGCGACCGTCCGCAACAGTTCGGCGGTGGGCCCGGCGATCTCGACATGTACGGCGCGGCCGGTCCCGCGCACCGTTCGCACCCCGGGTATCCGCCTGAGCGTATCGAGATCCGGTGGCGCACCGTCGAATACGAGATCCAACCGACGCAGCGGTTGCGCGGTGAGCTCGGCCACCGAACGCACCTCCACCAGCCGGCCCTGCCGGAGGATGCCGACGGAGTCGGCCACCTCCTGCACCTCCGAGAGCACATGCGAGGACAGGAAGACCGAACGTCCGTCCGCCTTGACCTCGCGGATCATCGCGTGGAATTCGCGCTGTACCAGCGGATCCAGGCCCGCGGTCGGCTCGTCGAGCACGAGCAGCTCCGGCTCGCTCATGAACGCCTGGACTATGCCGACCTTCTGCCGATTGCCGTGCGACATGGCGCCGATTCGCGCCTTGGGATCCAGCTCGAGTCGTTCGCAGAACCGGGTCCGCGTCTTCGGCGACACCCCGCCCCGCACATTCCCGAGATAGGTCAGATACTGCTCGGCGGTGAGATCCGGGTAGGCGACGAATTCGCCTGGCAGATAGCCGATCCGGTGTTGCGCGGCGGCCCGCTCCCGCACCGTATCGATGCCCGCGATCGCCGCCGTTCCCCGGGTCGGCCGGATCAGCCCCGCCAGCAGCCGGATGGTCGTCGTCTTTCCCGCACCGTTCGGGCCGAGGTATCCGAACACCACCCCGGGCGGTACCTCGAGGGTGAGATCGATCAGCGCGGGCTTGCCGCGATAGGACTTGGTCAAGTCCTCGGTCCGTATGATCGCCGCCATCGCCGTGCCTTCCTACCGAGTCGTCGTCTCCAGCTTCTCCGCCACGGGCGTCCGACAACGGAGTCCGGTGATCCCGATCCGGTGGCCGAATGTCATCAATCGGCCGATGAGCCCGGCTGACGTGCCAAGGTGAACAGCGCCTCGTCCTCTTGGGCGAAGTGGAGGGTGAGGATGGCGTCGAGTCCGTAGAGGGTGGCGCGCAGGTCGTCGATCTGGTCGGCGGCGATGCCGTGCCCGGTGGCGAGGTGGCGGTGCAGGCGGTTGACGAGCCGCTCGATCTCGGTGTGTTCGCGACTCATGGTGACCAGGGCCTCGGGATCGCGCAGATAGGAGGTCAGCGCCGGATACAGCTGGGTTTCCTCGGCATGCTCGTGCGGCAGGAGATGTTCGTCGAGCAGCTGCGCGGCGCGGCGCACCGCCGCGTCGGCGGCCGGGCCCGTGCCCCCGTCGAGCGCGTCCGCGGCGGCGCGTACCGAGGCGCGGGCCGTGGTCAGTCGGTCGTGTTCGCGGGCGAAGCGGGCGACGAGCGGATCGATCGTGCCGGTGGCCGGCCCGCGTCGAATACGTAAGGCGCGCAACGCGTTCAGGATGACCGCTATATCGATGGCCTCCTGCGTCAGCGCACCCGCCGCCGGCATCAGGAGTCCGGTGGCGGCGGCGACCATGGCCAGCAGCGACAGCGTCATACCGGCGATCGCGCTCTGCACCGCGAGCCGGTGGGCGCGCTGCGCGATCTCGACCGCGTCGGCGAGCCGGTCGATCCGGTCGTCCACGATCACCGCATCGGCGGCCTGCACCGCGGCGGTGGACCCACGTGAGCCCAGCGCGATGCCGATATCGGCGGCGGCCAGCGCGGGCGCGTCGTTCACCCCGTCGCCGACCATGGCGGTGGTGCCGTCTTGTCGCTCGGCCCGGATCGCGGCGATCTTATCGGCCGGATCCGCGTCCGCGATCACCTCACCGATTCCCAGCAGGTGCGCGACCTCGGTGGCGTTGTCCACGCGATCGCCGGTGAGCAGCAAGAGTTTCCGGAATCCGGCGGCGCGCAGGCGGCGCATGGTGCGCGCCGCGTCGGGCAGGATGCGGTCGCGCACCAGCAGCGCGGCGACCGGAATTCCGTTGCGGGACACCCAGATCACCGCGGCCAGGTCGAGTGCGGCGCGGCGGCGGGCGGCATCGGCCCACGGCGCCGAATCGGCCGCCGCGGGCCAGCGGCCCACCGCGATTCGCGCGCCGTCGACCAGTCCGCTCGCGCCGCGCCCGGGTTGCTCCGAAACATCTTGTGCGGCAGGTATATCCATATCGCGCGCGGCCCTGGTCACGGCTTGGGCCAGTACATGCGGCGAATACTGTTCGACGGCGGCGGCCCAGCGCAGCGCATCCGTCGCGGTGAGCCCCGGCGCGGTGATCGTATCGAGCAGTTCGGGCCTGCCGACCGTGATGGTTCCTGTCTTGTCCATCGCCAGACACCTTGTGCGCCCGAGCGTTTCGAGTGCCGCGCCGTCCTTGACCACCACCCCGGCCCTGGCCGTGCGCGACATGCCCGCGGTGATCGCGACCGGCACGGCCAGCAGCAGCGGGCACGGCGTCGCGGTGACGATCACCGCGACGGCCCGCACCGGATCACCGGTCACCAGCCAGGCGACGGCCGCGATCCCGACGGCCAGCGGCAGGAACCACACCGCGACCCGGTCGGCCAGCCTGGCCACCGGCGCCGCCGCGGCGGCCGCCTGACCGGCCAGCGTGACGATTCCGGCATAGGTGCTCGACTCGGCCGTCGCGGTGGCCCGGATATCAACGGCCGCACCGGAATTCACCACACCGCTGCGCACATCAGCGCCGTCGCGGCGGACCACCGGCACCGATTCGCCGGTCAATACCGATTCGTCGAAGACACCCTCGGTCTCCAGCGCGCCGTCCGCCGGCACCGTCTCACCGGGCAGCACGACGACGATATCGCCGGGGACGATCTGGGCCACCGGCACCGATTCGAGTTCGGTTCCGCGCCGCCGATGCGCCTGTGCCGGTGCGCGTTCCAGCAGCGCCGACAGGTCGCGCCCGGCCCGTAGACCCGCATACGCCTCCAATACCCGTCCGGTGACGACCATCAGCGCGATCAGCGCACCCGCGAAGTACTCGCCGACCGCGATCGCACCGACCAGCGCGAGCAGCGCGAGCAGATCCGCGCCGTAGCGCCGCTTACGCAGATCGAGGTAAACCCAGTACGCGGCCGGGACCAGCGCCACCGCGTCCGCGCCGAGCCAGCACAGATCCGCGGGCGTCGTGCCGAAAATCCGGGCGATGCCGCCCGCCGCGGTCAGCACACCCACCGATGCGGCGAGCAGGATGGCACCGCGCATGCGCCGCAGGGCGCTCGGGGCCGCCCGCTGCTGGAAAGGCAAGTCGCCGAGTCGTTTCACGGATGGTGCGGCGGTCATGCTGATCCTCCTCAGTGCGCGGTGAGGAAGTCGACGCAGGAGGAGACGGTCGTCAGCCTCGGGTAGTCGTCCTCCTCGATTCGGAAATCCTTTCGCGCGGAAAGTCGTTCGACGAAGGTCAGGAAATCGATCGAATCGAGTTCCAACGCTTCGCGCAGCGGTTCGTCGGGGGCGAGCGCCGCGATCTCGGCGTCGGTGGCGAAACCCTGCAGCGCCGCACGCACGGCGGTGTCGGCCTGATCGCGGGACATGGTGACGGTCATGGTGATTCACAACTCCTCGGGATGTTGCAGCAGATCCGCTACGACGTTCAACAGGCGGGATCCGACGGCGCCGTCGCTGGCCCGGTGATCGGCCGAAAGGGTGACTGTCACCTGCGGCCGGACCCCGAGCATGCCGTCCACCGCGCACGGGCGTTCGCTGATGGCGCCGAAGCCGACGATGGCGACCTGCGGCGCCGCGATCACCCCGTACACCGTTTCCGCGCCGAGATCACCGAGATTGGTGACCGTGATGGTGGCCGGGGCGGCATCGGCGGAACGCAGGCGACCGTCGCGGCAGCGCGCGACCGCGCCGCGCATGGCGGCCATGGTCTCGGTGACCGAGAGCCGATCCGCGCCTGCGATGGTCGGCACGATGATGCCGCCACCGCGCAGCGACACCACCATCCCGAGATCGACGGTGGCGGCGGGATGGAACGCGTCGTCGCGCCAGTGGCCGTTGAGCTCGGGCACCTTGCGCGCGGCCAGCGCGACCGCCCGCAACAGCAGGGCAGGTGCGAGCACCCGCTCGGAAACCGGTGCCTGCCTGTTGCTTTCGCGCAGCCGGGTCAGCGCGGCCGACATATCGACGGTGCGCGACAGATAGTAGTGCGGCACGGTCTGTTTCGACCGGGTCATGGCGGCGGCGATGAGCTTGCGCATGGCGGCGGCATCGCGCTCGGCGGTGTGTGGCCGGGACGCGGCGGCCGATCCGTCCCCGGTGGGCGCGGCGGTGTCGGCTCCGGACTTCGATTTGGACTGTGCCGCACGGATATCGGCCGCCCGCACCGCGCCGTCGGGGCCGCTTCCGGTGATACCGCCGAGCTCGATGCCGAGTTCGGCAGCGAGGCGGCGGGCGTAGCCGGTCGCGCGCACATGGGCGCCGACGCGCTTCCGGTCGTGCCGTGATCCCGCGGAAGACGCTGCGGCGGTGTGCCTCTCGGGTTCTGTGGTGGTAGAGCCCAGTAGCGATACACCCTGCTCGGCGACCGCGCGATCGATATCGGCGCGCACGATGCGCCCGCCCGGCGCGGAGCCGTGCACGGCCGCCAGGTCCAACCCGGCCGCCTCGGCGAGCTTCCGGATCAGCGGTGTCGCACGGATTTCCAAGGGTTCGTCGTCGAGATGCTGGGTGGGCGCGGTAACCGGCTCGGGTGCCGCAGGGATCGCGGCATCGTGTTCACGGGAGTCCGGCACGGCGGCAACGGAGTTCGCCGATTCCGCAGCGGCCCGGATGGTCGCGAGCACCGTGCCGACCGGCACCGTCGCGCCCGCGTCCACCAGGATGTCGCCGATCACCCCGTCGTCGAAGCATTCGATCTCGATGGCCGCCTTGGCGGTGTCGACCTCGGCGACGATATCGCCCTTGTGCACGGTATCGCCGGGGTGGACCCGCCATTCGAGTAGCGTGCCCTCGGTCATGTCGGCGCCCAGCGATGGCATCCGGAAGTCGGCCACGTCAGTTCACCACCGCGTGGACCGCCGCGACGACGGCGGCGGGTCGGGGTAGCGCGGCCTCCTCCAGCTGCCGCGCGTAGGGGATCGGCACCTCGGCCGTGCACACTCGCCGGATCGGCGCGTCGAGCTCGTAGTAGCCGGATTCGGCCGCGCGCGCGGCGATTTCGGCCGCGACACCGACGCTACGCCAACCCTCGTCAACGATCACCAGGCGGTGGGTCCGCGAAATCGACTCCAGCAGTGTGGGTTCGTCGATGGGCCGCAGCGTGCGAAGGTCGATGACCTCGGCATCGATTCCGGCCGTTGCGAGTTCGGCCGCGGCGGCCTCCGCGACCCGCAGCGCGCCGCCGTACGCGACGACGGTGACATCGGATCCCGGCCGCCGGATCGCGGCGTGCACCAGGTCGGTGGTCGCCGGATCGTCGGGCAGCTCGCCCTCCAGGTTGTAGAGGGCGATGGGTTCGAATATGAGCACCGGATCCGGATCTCGCAGTGCGGCCCACAGCATGGTCCGGGCGTCGGTGAGCGTCGCGGGGGAGACCACCCGCAATCCGGGGATGTGCGCGTAGAACGCCTCCAGGCTGTGCGAATGCTGTGCCGCCAGTTGGCGTCCCGCGCCGGTGGCCATCCGGATCACCAGCGGCACCCCGAACTGGCCGCCGGACATGTGCCGCAGCGTCGCCGCGTTGTTGAGGATCTGATCGAGCGCCAGCAGGCTGAAGTTCACCGTCATGATTTCGACGATCGGGCGCATACCGCCCAGCGCCGCACCGATTCCCGCGCCGACGAAGGCGGATTCGCTCAGCGGTGTGTCGCGGATTCGTTCGGGACCGAATTCGTCGAGCAGGCCACGGCTCACCCCGAAGCAGCCGCCGTACGCGCCGACGTCCTCGCCCATGAGGAAGACGCGATCGTCACGGGTTATGGCCTCGCGCAAAGCGTCCCGGATCGCATCCCGGTAGGTGGTGGTCATGATCGCTCCGCGTAGAGGTGCCTGGTGAGTTCGGTGACGGGTTCCAGCGGCGCCGATTCGGCGGCGGCGATAGCGGCGTCGATCTCCGCGTCGGCGGCGGAAGTCAGTGCGGCGCAGGCTTTTACGTCCAGCGCGCCGGACTCCACCAGGGCCGCCTGCACGAGTGGAATCGGATCGCGCTTCTTCCACTCCTCGATCTCCGGTTTGCCGCGGTAGCGGTCGGCGTCGTACAGCGAATGGGCGCGGAACCGATAGGTGCGCAGCTCGAGGAAGCACGGACCGCCGCCCGCCCGAATGGATTCCACCGCCCGCCGGGCGGCCGCCGCGACGGCGACCGGATCCATGCCGTCGGCCGGCCAGGACACCAGACCGTAGGTCGAGGCGCGCAGCGCCAGATCGGTCACGGCGTGCTCGCGGGCCAGCGCGGTACCCATCGCGTAGCGGTTGTTCTCACAGGCGAACAGCACCGGAAGCCGCCACAGCGCGGCAAGATTCAGACATTCGTGGAATTCGCCCTCGGCGACCGCGCCGTCGCCGAACAGGCAGACCGTTACGCGCGGCAGGCCCCGCATCGCGTCGGCGAGTCCGAGCCCGACCGCGAGCGGCAGCCCGCCGCCGACGATGGCGTTGCCGCCGTAGAACCGGCGACCGGCGTCGAACAGGTGCATGGACCCGCCCCGGCCATGGCTGCAACCCGTTGTGCGGCCGTACATTTCGGACATCAGCGCGGTCATGGGGATACCGCGGGCGATGGCGTGCCCGTGTTCGCGGTAGGTCGAGACCACCGCGTCCTCCGGTCCGATCTCGCGCAGGATCCCGGCGGCCACCGCCTCCTCACCGATGTACAGGTGCAGGAAGCCGCGGATCTTCTCGGCGCTGTACAGCTGCACGCACCGCTCCTCGAAGCGGCGGATGCGAATCATCTGCCGCAGCATGTCGATTCGCTCGTCATCGCTGAATTGCGGTGTGGTGATGTGCGGTTCGTCCTCGCCGTCGGCGGATGGGACGACCGCCACGGACGGGAGCCGTCGCTTGTGCGCGCTCCGGCGGTCGGTGCCGGTCATGAGGCCCCCTCCAGTGTCGAGATATCGCCCTCGGGCAGACCGAGCTCGCGGGCCTTCAGCAAGCGCCGCATCACTTTTCCGCTGCGGGTGTGCGGCAGCGCGTCGGTGAACACGATCTCCTTGGGCGCCACCGCGCCGAGCGCCTTGCGGCCGAACGCGGTGAGCTCGGCGCGCAGCTGCTCCGACTCGGCGAATCCGGGCCGCAGCAGTACGAACGCCTTGACCAGCTCGCCCGCCACCGGATCCGGTGTGCCGATGACACCGGCCTCGGCCACCGCCGGATGCTCCATCAGCGCGCTCTCCACCTCGAACGGCCCGACGAGATGCCCCGCGGTCTTGATGACGTCGTCGGCGCGTCCGACGAACCAGAAGTAACCATCCGAATCACGCCGCGCCAGATCCCCGCTCAGATACCAGCCGTCGGCGAAACATTTCGCGTAACGCTCGGATTCGTTCCAGTAGCCGCGGAACATGGACGGCCAGCCCGGCCGTAGCGCCAGTTCACCGGGCTCGTCGTCGGCCGCCGGGGTCACCGAACCGTTGTCGAGTGCCGCCCGGCCGTCCGCGCCGCGGCGCAGCACGGTCGCGTCGACGCCGGGCAGCGGGCGGCCCATCGAACCCGGACGGACCTGTGCCGCGGCGAGATTCGCGATCATGATGGCGCCGGTCTCGGTCTGCCACCAGTTGTCGTGCACCGGGCGCCCGAGCACCCGATCGCCCCACACCACCACTTCGGGATTGAGCGGTTCGCCGACGCTGGCGATGAACCGCAGTGCCGAAAGGTCGGTGCCCGAAGGTAATTCGTCGCCGTAGCGCATCAGCATGCGCAGCGCGGTCGGCGCGGTGTACCACACGGTGACCCGCTGCGCGGTCAGGATCCGATACCAGCGGCGCGCGTCGAATTCCGCCTCGTCGCTGATCATGGTGGCGCCCAGGCACAACGGTGCGATGACACCGTAGGACATGCCGGTGACCCAGCCCGGATCCGCGGTACACCAGAAGGTGTCGCCGGCGCGCAGATCGAGCGCGTAGCGCGCGGTGACCCGGTGCGCCGCGACGGCGCCGTGAACATGGATGGCGCCCTTGGGTTTTCCGGTGGTTCCGCTGGTGAAGTGCAGCAGCGCCGGGTCGTCGGGCGCGGTCGCGGTGATCGGGAAGGACGGATCGGCCGCGTTCATGGCCGCGCCGAGATCCAGGCAGCCCGGCAGTTCGGTATCGGTGAGCAGCACATGCCGCAGTTCCGGCACGGCGGCGCGGATCGGCGCGACCTTGCGCCGGTACAGCGCCGACGAGGTGACCAGTACGGTGGCCGCGCCGATGCTCAGCCGCTGGCGCACCGGTTCCGGCCCGAACGCGGAGAACAGCGGGCAGACAACGCATCCCGCCTTCCAGGCGCCCAGTGCGGCGATGTACAGCTGCGGTGTCCGGCCGAGCAGGGTGTAGACGCGGTCGCCGCGGTGTACCCCGAGCGAACGCAGTACCGCGGCGAAACGATCGCTGGCCGCGGCGAGTTCGGCGTAATCGTAGGTGGTTTCGCCGCCGTCGGCGCGCAGGCAGCGCAGCGCGATCGAGTGGGCGAGTGGGCCGCCCACATGCCGATCGACCGCCTCATAGGCGATGTTCACCCCGCCGCCCGGTAACCCCGCTAATTCGGATCGCGCGTCTGCCCAGTCGAATTCGCGCCGCGCGCGGTCGTAGTCGGTGAGATTCGCCTCGGCCCGCTGGATCTCGGATTTCTCGATCGACGGCCACCGGTGTTCGGTTGCGCCGCCGCGCATCGCGGTTGTCATTACTGCCTGTCCTCCTTCAGCGGGCGATTCACCTGACGCCATTCGCGATCCCATCGGGCGTGGCGGCGGCGGTCGGCGACCCAGTGGCTGCCGAGGTCGGCGCCGACGGCGATGATCAGCGCGGACATGAGAATCGCTGCGGCGGCGCCTATTCCGGCGACCGCGGCGTCGCTGGGCCGGCGCGGGTCGGCGACCGGTTTGCCGTCGGGGCCGAGCCATACCGTGACCCGGTCGCCGCGGGCCGCGGTGGCCACCGTCGGCACCGGCGCGGTGATCGTGCCGCCCGCGCCGGTCCAGTCGGCGGATGCGGTGTAACCGTGGGTGGCCTTGTCGAATTCGGGATCGGCCAGCAGGGTCGCGGCGACAGCGGTCTTGCCCTGGTTCTCGGTATTGATCCGGGCCGCGGTGGCGGTATATGTCGTGGTGCCGACCGCACCCGCGATCGGAACGGCGAGCAGACAGCCGATCAGCAGCACGCACCGCACGAGCGATTCGAGCCGATCGGTCATCCGCATCAGCGGATTCGGACTCCAGGGCAGGATCCGCCAAGTGCGCAGCGCGAGCGACGGATACGCGGACATGTGAGCTACCTCTTTCCGGCGGTGTCGATCCCTTCTCGGCTATGAGCATCCCGCCGGTGGCGGCCCGCTCAGCAGGGAAGAAAGTCCCCGGCTCGCCGAGTCGTCGGACCCCGATTCCGCACGGCCCCGCCACCTGCGGGCCTTGTACCCGCGCAATGGTGGCGATCGGCCCTGCCGCCGGGCCCGCGGCCGCCTCGACAGTGAAGGAACGCGGCGGTGCCGCGAACCGATCGAAAGGAGACGACGATGTGCGGCTGGTACGACGACGGTGTCAGCGGCTGGGGATACGCCGGCATGGGTATCGGAATGGTGCTGTTCTGGGCATTGCTGATAGTGGCGTTCGTGGTCGCGATTCGCTACCTGCTCAGGTCGATCGCGAATCATCCACATCCGGCCGCGCCGCCGACCGCGGAACATCTGCTCGCGGAACGCTTCGCCCGTGGGGAGATCGATGAGCAGGAATACACCGCCAGGTTGGCGACACTGCACGCCAACGGTGGAACGAAGGCCGAACGATGAGCGCCCGCGGTGAACATCGGGATCTGCCCGGTCAATTGATCGTATTGCTCGGTGTGACGCTGGTGGCCGTGACCATCATCGTCGGCGCGGTGGGCCTGCTGCCGTCCTGGGCGCTGATCGTGGTGATCGCCTGCGCATTCGGCCTGATGGTCGTCAAGGGTGTGCTCGATAATCGTTGAAATGCCGCGCGACACAACGGAACCCGGTAGCCGTCACTACCGGGTTCCGGAACTTCAGAGCGATCGTACGACGTCGGCGAGCGGCCGGCGCGGTGTCGGCGGAACCTTCGCGGCACTTGTTGCCGCCCAGCCGATCCGGATGATCAGCTGTGGAAAACCGCTGTCGGACAGCACATCCGCGCGCACCAGGTCGCGGGTGCCCGGCACTTCGAACGGCTCGGTGAGCGGACAGGTCGCCAAACCGAACGAGGTCGCGGTGAGCAGTGCCGCGCTGGCCGCCTCACCCGCGCGCAGCCGGGATATCCGGTCGTCCGAGGCGGTGTGCACGAGCAGCAGATCGCCGCGGTCGTTCAGGTCGTGCAGTACGGCCTCGACGAGGGTCGGTCCGTGGAATTCCCTGGTCAGCGGATCGTCGGCGAGGACGGCGTTGCGCGACGGCACACCCTCCAGCGCCGCGTGCCGTCCGCTCCACGCGGCGAGCTCGGCCTGGTAGCCGCGGCTGTCGCGATGCTGTGCGGCGGCCGTTTCGAACGCCCGGACCAGGCGGGTGCGGTGCTGTCCACCCGGAATCTCGGACACCAGCGCACCCTCGGCGTCACCCGCCGCGCGGATCGCGTCGATATGCGATCGCGGCACCTCCCACGAGGTGGTGCGGCGCCGATCGGTGCGCCGGTGATTGATCGCCCTCGTCAACTCGACGACATCGGCGGTCGGGGTGGCCGCGCTGAATTCGATCGATGCGAGATGTTGCGGCTCAGCGGGATTCGGCAGCCGGTGCACCACCGTATGCCAGCCGAACGAGCGCATGGCCACCCGGAAGTGGTGCAGCGCGGCGCCGCAGCTGAGCAGTAGATCGCGGCCGTCCGGATCGGTGAGCGCCAGCCGTCTGGTCTCGTCGGCGTACAGGTGGACGGTGGTGTCCCCGACCCGCCACTGCCACGGCTGGGTATTGTGCACCGAGGGCGCGCGCACGGCCAATGCCAATGCGGCACGGATGGTTTCGTGATCGGGATGCCTGCTGAGCATTATTCGTTCCTTATCGTCGATGACGGTCGTATTCGCCGATCAGCTCGGCAGCGGCAGGGTTTGGCCCGCGGTCGCGCCGCCGTCGAGTACGAATTCCGATCCGGTGGAGAAGGTCGCCTCGGTGATCAGGAAGCGGACCATCGCGGCCACCTCCTCCGGTTCGCCGAAACGGGCCAAAGGCTGTGCGGCGGCAGTGGATTCGCTGAGGCCGGCGGTCATCGGGGTATGGATCGGCCCGGGATGCACCGAGCACACCCGGATCCCCGCCGGGCCGAGTTCGACGGCCGCCGCCTTGGTCAGTCCGCGCAACCCCCATTTGCTCGCCACATAACCGCCGATGCCCGCATAGCCGATCAGCCCGGCGGTGGAGGAGATATTGACGATCACGCCGTCGCCGGCGGCCCGCAGCCGCGGCGCGGCCAGATGCATGCCGAGCCAGGAGCCGTACAGGTTGACATCGATCACGTGCCGGAACAGCGCCGGCGATTCGGATTCGACACCGCCGAAGTCGAGGATGCCCGCATTGTTGACCAGCACCGCGAGCGGGCCGAAGGTCGCCTCGGTCTGGTCTATCGCGGCGCGCCAACTGTTTTCGTCGGTGACGTCGAGGCGCTGGAACATGACGTCGCCGCCGAGCGAGCGGGCCAGTTCGGTGCCGTCGCGCTCGAGCAGATCCGCGATGACGACCGCGATATGCTCCTTCGCCAACGCCCGCACGATGGCCGCGCCGATTCCGCGCGCGCCGCCGGTGACGATCGCACTTCTTCCGCTGAATGTCTGCACGATGACCTCCGTCGATCGGGTTTCCTCCAGCCTCGCGCGGATCGCCGCCGCCGGAGACGGGCGAAGGTCACCGGTCCGAAGGCCGTGCGTCCTCGGGCTATTCGGCGGGCAGCGGGTAGCCGCCGTCCGGCGGGCGCAGGTCGAATTCCCGCATCTGCCCGGCGCCGAGTGTGGCCTTGGCGCCCGCGACATCGATTTCGATATCCGCCACCGGGGCGCCATGCCTGCTGGTGAGCCGCAACCGGTGGTGATCGAGCGCGATATCGATGCGCTGGCCGCGATAGTGCAGGCCGAAACGCACGCCGGTCAGCTCGCGGGGCAGGCGTGGATCGAAGGTGAGCCGATCGCCGTGGCAGCGCAGCCCGGCGAAGGACCGGATGACGATATCGATGGTGCCCGCCATTGCGCCGAGGTGGATGCCGTGCGCCGTGGTGCCGCCCTGGGTGTCGTCCAGATCGGCGACGAGCGCCTGCTGGAACACCGACCAGGCCGCGTCGGGCCGCATCCGGGCCAGTACCGAGGCGTGCACCACCTCGCTCAGCGTCGAACCGTCCGCGCAGCGCGCCAGATAGTAGTCGAGGGTGCGGTCGAGGGTCGCGCGGTCGCCGGGATAGCCGAGCCGGTCGAGTACGGCCAGCAGCTTTCCCGGGCCGAGCAGGTAGATGAGCATGAGCACATCGGCCTGCTTGCACAGCTTGTAGCGGTTGGTGCTGTCGCCCTCGGCCTCCAGGATCAGATCCAGCCTGCCGATATTGCCGTAGCGCTGCCGGTAAGCGGGCCAATCGAATTCGGCGAGATCGGCATAGCCGTCGAACTGGCTGATGACGCCGTCGTGGAACGGCACGGCCATTCTGGCGCTGAGCCCCTGCCATGCCGCGTACTCCTGCGGGTCGTCGATTCCCAGTCTGGCGCACAGGGTTTCGCGACCATGCCCGTTCAGCAGGTCGAGGGTTTCCACCGCCTTGCCGCAGACCCAGGCGGTGAGCACATTGGTGTAGGCGTTGTCGCGCACACCGCTGCCCGGCGTGTCCGGATAGCCGTCGTGGTATTCGTCGGGACCCATCACGCCCGCGATGTGATATCGGTCCTCGATCGGGTCGTAACTCGCCAGCGCGGTGAAAAGCCTTGCCACCTCGACGATCAACTCGGCGCCGTATTCGGCGAGCCAGTCCAGGTCGCCGGTGCATTCGTAGAACTGCCAGGCGTTGTAGGCGACGGCGAGCCCGACATGGCGTTGCCGAGCGGAGTTGTCGGCGATCCAGTGTCCCGAACGCGGATTGAACAGCCGGGCCGGGGTCTCCTCCCTGCCGTCGCTGCCGCTCTGCCACGGGAACAGCGCGCCCGCCAAACCCGCTCCGGCGGCGGCGAATCGGGCCGCGGGCAGCCGCCGTGACCGATAGCGCAGCACCGCCTTGGCCACCTCCGGCAGATACAGTGTGAGCACCGGCAGCACGAACAGCTCGTCCCAGAACACGTGCCCGCGATAGCCTTCGCCGTGCAGGCCCCGCGCGGGCACGCCGGCGTCGAGGTCGGCGGTGTGCCGGGTGATCGTCTGCGCCAGGTGGAACAGGTGCAGGTCGAACACCAGCCGGGTCCTGGTGTCCGCGCCGTCGAGTTCGATTCCGAACTGGTCCCACAGCTGCCGCCACGCGGCGCGGTGCTCGGGCAGCAGCGCCTCGAAATCCCTTGGTGCACGCGCTAATTCGGCAGCGGCCCCGAGCGCGGGGGAGGCGATGGCGGTATCGCGCGAGGTGACGATGGCGACGATCTTGTCGACGACCACTGGGTATCCATCCCGCAATCGTATCGGGAAGCGGTGGAAATACTGTGCGACGCCGAGGGTTTCGAGCCGTGGCAGTATTCCGGGCTGTCCGCGCACCCTGGTGCGGGCGGCGAGCGCGATCCGGATCCGGCTGCTGCTCGTCTCCGCCTGGACCAGCAGCGTCGCCGGATCGACCGCCTCGCCGGTGATCCTGGTCAGGTGGCAATGCGAAAATGCTTGATATTCAGGAACATTGGCGTTCGTCACCCCGCCGTTTACGCCGGAGCGTATCTCCACCTGACCGCTCCACCCGTGCGCCTGCAGCGTCGTCTCCAAGGCGGCCAGGTGTGGCCGGGCCATCGAAACCAGGCGCCGCTGGGTCAGCCGCAGGGCGCGGCCGAGCGGTTCGACCAATACCGCGGATCTGGTGAGGACGCCGGTGCGCAGATCGAGGTCGCGGCGCTCGTCGCGCACCGTGAGCAGACCTTCGGACAACCAGCCGTTGCCGACGCGCACATCGAACGGCAGCCAGTCCGGTGCGTTGACCATATGCTCGTCCTCGATGACCCGGCCGCCGGCGGAACCTGTGCACCGGTTGTACACGCCCGCAAGGTAGGTTCCTGGGTAATGCGCGTCGTCGCAACGGAATTCGGGCGCCGCGCCGCGAGTGCCGAGGTAGCCGTTGCACAGCGCGGTGAGCGCCTCGCGCTGACCCTCGTGCGCCGGATCGTAGCCGCCGTAACCGAGCACCCACGGATCGGTCAGCAGCACACCGAGATCCAATTCGCTGACGTCGTGTACGACGATATCGGCGCCCGCGGCGGTCAGCACGTCGGGATGGTGCACCCGGTCGACGCCGACCACCAGCCCGAAACCGCCGTTCGCGCCCGCGCGCACCCCCGACGGCGCGTCCTCGACCACCACCGTGCGCCCCGGCGGCACGCCGAGTCGGTGTGCCGCCTCCAGATACATCGCGGGATCGGGTTTTCCGGGCAGTCCGAGCTCTTCGGCGACGGTGCCGTCGACGACGGTGTCGAAGTCCTCGCTCAGACCCGCGGAGCGCAGGATGGCGCGGGCGTTCTTGCTCGCCGTCACCAGTGCGGTGCGCACCCGGCCCCGCCGCAGCCTGCGCACCAGGTCCACCGTGCCGGGAAAGACGTGAACCGGTTGCCGGGCAAGCATTTCCAGGAAGATCGTGTTCTTGCGATCGGCCAGTCCGGCCACGGTCAGCGCGTCGTCCGGGTCGTCGGCGGCGCCCGGCGGCAGGGTGATGCCCCTGGATTTCAGAAAGGCGGTCACCCCGTCGATCCTCGCCTTGCCGTCGATCAGCCTACTGTAGTCGTCGCCGCCGAAAGGGCGTGGCGGCGTTGTGGTTTCGATCCGCGGTAAGACGCTGTCGAACAGCTGCTTCCACGCCGCCGCGTGGATGTTCGCGGTATCGGTGACCACACCGTCCATATCGAAAAGTACGGCGTCGTAAGGCGGTCGGGTGCCGCGGGGACCGCTGGCCGCGGGTCGCGCGGAGTCGTACATGCCGGATCCAGAATTCAGCTCTGCGCCGCGGTGGCCGGTTGGGTGGCCCGCTCTGTCGGCCGCGCTCGTTCGCTCCGTTCTTTGAGCCCCAGCAACATCTTTCGTTCCATGATCAGACTGCCCGGCTCCATGATCAGCCGGTAGAAGAGGCGGGATGCGACGTTCGCGCCGGGCAGCGCGATGCGATTGCGGCTCACCAGCCGAGTACCGCGCTCACTCGGATAGAGGCTGAACGCCCACACCCAATTCCCGTCCGTCGAGGCGAAAACGAGGATATGCGGCGGCTCGACGATGGCGGCCCGCATTTTCGGGCCCTGCTCGCCGAGCGCGAGAACATCGCCCTCGCACAGATTCTGGAACTGCGGCAGGATCTCGTCCGCACTGTGCATATCCAGGCCGAGCAGATTCTCGACCCAGTCGTAGGTGTACGCACCGCCGCGCCCGGGTCCCATCTGCACCAGCCACGGCCAGATCCGCGCCGGCTCCGCCTCGATCTCGATCGCCCTGGTCGTCACGATGTCGGGCCTGCCGAGCAGTTCGTCACCCGGCATGGTCCGCGCCACCTCGTCGGCGCTCGCACCCCAGGTCAGACACTTCTTGCGCAGCAGAACCTGATATCCGATCGCAAGTCCCGCGAAGTAGGTCGCCACACCGACCCCGAATGCCGTTGTTGTCCGCATACCTGGAACGGTCCGCCGAACGGCCACTCGAATCGAGAGCAATTCGGCCGCTGCGCCGAAGACTTTGGTCGCCGCGATCATCGCGTCGCCGATATCGCCGACACGTCGTACGGTTGCGCCATCGGTGTCAGGTGCTCGGCGAACCAGACCGCCGCCAGATACGCGGCCGACCTCGACAGCCGGAATTCGTTCGGCCCGCTGCCGAGGCCCGTCAGTTCGGTGACGCGGTGCACGCAGCAGAGCGATTTCGCCGCACGCCGATTGAGTTCGCGCACCCGCGGGTCCTGCCCGCCGACCAGGAACAGCGTCGGGGCGAGTATGTCGGCCAACCGGTCACCGGCCAGATCGGGCCGGCCGCCGCGCACCACGGCGGCGCCGATATCGCCGCCGAGTTCGGCTGCCGCCCAAAGCGTTACGGGCGCATCGGTGCCGACGCCGAAGAGTCCCACGGGAAGTCTGCGGCAACCCGGCAGCGCCCACAGCAGGCGGCGCACCGCGGCGAGCCTGCCGCCGAGCAGTTCGATATCGAATATCTTCGTGAGATCGGTTGTCTCAGTGGGGGTCAGCAGGTCGATCGTCACCGTCGTCAGGCCGTGCCCGGCGAAGATGTCGCCGACGAACCTGTTGCGCGGGCTGCGCCGGTCGCTGCCGCTGCCGTGCGCGAAGACGACGACGCCGGTCGGCTGCTCGGGAATCCGCAGCAGCCCGGCCAATTCGGCGTCCCCGGCCGGAAGGATCAGCTCTTCCCCGCGTAACAACAGTGGCGCGGAGGCGATTTCGGTGGTTGTCATGCCGGACCTCGATAGCGGAGTGGAGTTCGGTAACCGTGGTAAGACGGCCGGGGCCGGTAAACCGCCCGACATGTTCACTGTCCGCCCGCTCACCCACCGCCAGGAGGGCATATCGCCACCATCGACGGAGGCCGATGGTCCCCTGACGGTGTGACCTGCTGTGCCTACGTCACCGCGAGGGCGGTATGAGGGTGAGGGCCAGGCGCGGGCACAGGGCCGCGGCGTCGGTGGCGGCCCCGAGCTGGCGGATTTCGAGTGCGGGATCGCCGCGACCGGGTGCGAGCGGGTAGCCCCAGTCGTCGCGGGCGAGGAGTTCGGGAAGTAGTTCGGCGCACAGGCCGCGGCCGTCGCAGCGGGTCCAATCAATATGCAGTCGCCAGGTTTTCGGGGTCATCGCGGCACGGTCTCTCTGGTTCGGGCCGAGGCATGGCAGGCGCCGCGCAGGTGCGGCGCGAGGTCGTCGGCGAAGACGGTGAGCGCGGAGCGCACCAGGCGGGCGGTGCCGTCGGGGTGGTGGCAGGCGCCGCGACCGTCGACCAACCCGGCCAGCCGGGCGATCTCGGAGGGATCTCCGGCCGGGCCGTAGGCCAGTTCGGTGAGCCGGGCGGCCAACTGGGGGAGTCCGTTTCGGCAGGGACCACAGCGCCCGGCACTCTGTGCGGCGAGATATGCGGTGATGTCGGCGGTGGCGCGCAGACCGCATTCGGTGCGCGACAGCACCCTGACGACGCCCGCGCCGAGACTCGCATGCAGCGGTCGCAGAGTCGCCGTGGCGAGCGTCGCGCGATGCAGCGCGGCGCGCGGAATCCAGGAGCCGTGATAGCCGCCGATCAGGACGGCACGGACACCGGCGAGGTCGGTCTTGCCCGCGTTCTCGATCAAATCCGTTAGACTGCAGCCGAATTCGGCCTCGACGACGCCGGTGACGGCGGTTCCCGAAAGGGTGACGAGCATGGTGCCCGGCTCGTCGCCGGTTCCGGCGCCGCGATACCAGCGGGGCCCGTAGCGGGCGATCAACGCCAGATGTGCCAGCGTTTCCACGTTCTGGATCAGCGTCGGGCGTCCCCGCAGCCCGGCCTGCGAAGTGCTGATCAACTGGTCGGACGGGATGGGTGCGCGGCCCGCAAGTCGGTTGATGACGGCCGTCTTCTCACCGGCAAGGAAACCGTCTGCGGCCGTGGTGATTTCGACGCGCGTGCGGTCGTATCCGGATGCCGTACGCTCGTCGAGCGCGCGCCGGACCGGTTCGAGCAGCGGCGCGGGAGCGTAGAGGTGACATTCGCGGGCTCCGACCGCGGCGGCCGCGGCGGACAGGCCGTCCAGCACGAGGTGTGGTGCGCGGGTCAGCAGTGTCGCGTCCTTGTGGCTGTCCGGTTCCCCCTCGGCCCCGTTGGCGATGACGATCGCGCGCCGACCCGCGGCCACGGCGGCCAATTTGCGGGCGACCGGAAATCCGGCGCCGCCGCGGCCCCGCAATCCCGCCGCCACGACGGCGGCGATCAGCGCGGCCGAATCCCGTTGCGGCGGTTGTTGTCCGTAACAGGCGAGGTGCGCGGCCAGGCTCGGATCCGGGGCGGCGAGCAGCCTGCGGGCGCCCACCGGCGCGGCCGAGCGTGGGTACGGCAGCTGTGTGGTCATCGGGGACTCCGGCGGTACTCGGTGAATTCGCCGCTCGTCCGCCAGATGACGGCGGCGGCGATGGTGAGGACGCATGCGGCCACCACGGTGAGCAGCCACGGCCGTGTGTTGTCGGTGCCGGTGCCCACCGCGTGCAGCAGCGCCACCGGCCACAGGAGATAGGCGGCCCAGTGCACGATCCGGAATGCCAACGGCCCGATGCGATGTCGCAGCAGCGCGGAGAGCACGACCGCGGCGAGCAGATCGACCGCGACGGTCCCGAACCCCAACCACATCGGCCGGTACTGTCCGGCGAACGGCACCAGCAGATCGATCAGCCGCAGTTGTGCCCGCGGATCGGCGAGCAGACCGAGCATATGCAGGCCGACCAGTGCGGTCGCCGAAAGCGCTGCGCCACGGTGGAATTCGGCCAAACCGGTGCGCGGCAGCAGGATCGCGCGCCCCGACCTGGCCGCGATTCCGGCCGCGACCGCGATGGTCAGCAGCACCAGCGCCACGATGCCGCTGCCGCGCCCGAATGCCCACAGCGCCTGGTCGATTCCCGCCCGAGTCATCGCCTGCCCCTGTCCGCGGGCCAGCCGCCGAGCGTGATCACCTTGCCGTCGCGGGCGACGAGCCGTGCGGGCAGGCCGCGCCCGCGCAGCCAGGCCGGCGCGGATCCGCCGCGGACGATCGCGGCGGTGCTCGCGGCGTTGGCCGTCACACACGATGCGGCGGCCACCGATACCGTCCGCCAAATGGGTTCGGCGGCAACGCAAGTGCGCGGGTCGACGATGTGGTGCACCAACTCTGCGCCGCGCAACCAGCGACGCCGCACCGTACTCGACGTGGCAAGCGCCGCCGCGCCGGGTAACCGGATATGCGAACTCGGCTCGGCGGGCTCGTCCCGGACCAGGATCTGCCAGCCGTCGCCGGGCGCCGGGCCCGCGGTCGCGATATCGCCGCCGAGGGCGACCAGAACGCCGCAGCCCAGCCGATCGCGGACGAGCCGCGCGCACCGGTCCGCGGCGTGCGCCTTGGCGGTGGCGCCGAGGTCGAGCAGCACACCCGGCGGTACCGTCACCTCCTGGTCGGTGAGCAGCACCTGTGTCCAGTCGGCGCGGCGAGTCACCACCGCCCGGACCGGAGCGGCCGCACCGGCGAGAAGTGCGAAGTCGCGGTCATAACCCAAGTCCCGCAACACATTTCCCACCGTCGGATCCACATCGCCGTCGGTTTCGTCGGCCACCGCGAGCGCGACCCGCAGATATTCGGCGAGCAGCGCGCCGATCGGAACGGGCCGTCCCGGACGCGCCGCCACCTCGCTGATCTCCGAGTCGTCGCGAAATCTGCTGCACGCCTTGTCGACAGCGCCGAGATAGTCGACGATCAGCGCCTTGGCAGTCGTCAGCGCCGCCGGATCGGTCACCACGACCCGCGCGGTGGTTCCCCAGACCTGCCATTCGCTCGTGCCGACCTGATCGGCTCGGTGTGCTGGAATCATCACGACCCGTGCGAGTGGGCGTGCACCGGCCCGGAGCCGGATCCCAACTGCGGCGCCGAGCCGTCGGTGGCGGCGGGGGCCGGATCGCCCGTGTCGGCCGATTGATCGCCGGTGCTGTTCGCCGTCGTGCCGGTGTCGGTGTCGTGATAGGCGGCCGCCGCCGCGGCGACGGTGCCGACGGCGGCGAACGCCACCAGCGTCATGGTGGCGGCACGCCCGGCTCGCCGGCCGGGATGGGTTGGCTTCATGGTTGCGCTCTATTCGTCGGTCCGGGTCGGGGTGCCCGATTGGAGACCAGAGTGCGGACGCAGTCTTGGAATACGCTGGCAATCCCACACCGGAACGCTGCGAGTGCGGGCTCGGGCTGGAACACGATCGAATCCGGCGCGCCCTCACGATTACCAACTATTTGCTGAATAGTCTGCGTCCATGGACCGTCGCCGTTTCGTTACCGCGTTTCTGGCTGCATTCGGCCTTGCCGCCGCGGGCAAGGCATCCGCGATGCCGGGTCTACCCGAGCTCCCGGGACTTTTCGATCCGATGCAACCGTTGCTGGCCGAATCGGCCGCGGGTGGGATGACGCGGGATATCTTGCTGCGGCGGCTGCTCGATTTCGTCGACGCGCATCCAGAGCTGGCCTCCCTGGATCAGTTACCGCCGCAGGTGCGCGCGGTCGCGGAGCATCTGCGCGCGGGCGGCGATATCGTTTCGGCGCCCGGCGGTGCGTTTCCGCCCAGTCCGCCGACCGTGGAATTGCAGCGCTGGCTGCTGAATAACGCGTCTGGCCACCCGGAAGTGTCGGAAAGTGACGGCACGCCAATGGGTTGCGTATTCGCGCACGATTTCGCGAACTGGGGATTGACGGTGGGGAATCGGCCCGCCGTCACCTTTCTACCGCGCACGCGGGGCGGTATCCAGAATCTGGTGCGCTGGGCCCGCGAGCACGACAAACGGGTGCGGGTCGCCGGATACCGGCACAGCTGGACCGATATTTTCGGCGAGGACGGCTGCGTGCTGATCTCCCTGCTGCCGCTGCGCGAGGCGGAACAGATCCCGTCCTTTCCCACGCCGCTGGATCCGGCGAACGAACTGCAGGGCATAAATATCGTCGGCACGATCGCCGAGGACGGCGTCACGAAGGCGCTGTGCCGTATCGGCGCCGGGACCACCAATGAACAGTTCCGGCAATGGTGTCTGAGCGATTCCGGCGGCCGCTGGCAGTGGACGCTGCCGCTGAACGTCATCATGGTCGAAATCACCTACGGCGGCAGCAACGGGCCGATGTGTCACGGCGCGGGATTGCGGAATCGAACCCTCAGCGATCTGGTCCACGAAATCGAATTCGTCAACGCGAACGGCGAATTCCAAACGGTGTCCGATCCGGAGTTGCTGCGCGCCGCCGCCGGATGTTTCGGCCTGCTCGGCGTGGTGACCTCGTTGACGCTGAAACTCGACCCCATGAGTTTCGCCGATATGCGCCCGGTGAAACAGTCGATTCTGCTGACCGTGCCGCCGCCGCCCGGTTTCCCCATACCACCCGCCCTCGCCGATCCGGCGGTCACGCCCGATCAGATGGAAGCGGCCCGAGTGGATTTCGAGCGCCGCTGTGCGGAGGATTTCTACTCCGAATGGTTCTGGTTCCCCTATCACCGGGAGGGCTGGACCCACTCCTGGAACAATGACGCCCCGCGCGCGGCCGCCGTCGACTACCCGTCCCCGCCGGAGGCGCTGCAGCAGTGGCTGGAATCCTGGATTGCCTCGGGTATCAACGACTTTCCGCCGTTCCAGGCCCTCCCCGGCCCGACCCAGGCATCGTTCCTCGCCAACACCGCCATGATCCAGCTCCCCGGCGTCGAGGACTTCGAACCGAGTATCGTCGCCCCGCTGATCGACGCCCTGCATTTCCGCCGCGGCATCCAGAACTGGCGCGTTCTGGATGTCGAACTTCTCATCCCGATTCCGGCCCGCGCCGACGACCCCACCCGCCCGGACTGGGATGTCTGCCGCCGCGCCTGGTGGAACGCCATCGATGAGGTCTACCGCTGGCCCGAAGGACCCATGCGCATCGCATTGGAGATGCGCGTCATGGGCGATTCCGCCATGGACCTGGCTCCCGAGCGCGGTAACACCTTCGGCACCTGTTCCATCGAGGTCCTCACCAGCCTGCACACCCCCGAACCCCTCTGGAACGCCTTCACCCAAGCCATCACCGACCGCTGGTGTTCGGAAACCGACCATCTCGGCAACCCGCTGAACGTCCGCCCGCATTGGGCAAAACAGTGGCAGCACTTGACCTTTCGGGGCCGCCCGGCCGAGGACTATCTGAAGAACGTCGCCTACCCCCAGCAATTCGCCGACTTCAAATCCCGCATGTCCCGCATCCACGCCCAAGGGGGCGTCTCCTCCGCCGACTCCTACCGGCGCTTCTCCAATCCGCTGTTCGATCGCCTTCTCGACCTGTAGGCCCTGCGTCGAAGTCTCATCCGCCGCCTGACTTCGACACGGGGCCTGTTCGCGGATCTCGGCAACCCTCGGCTGGAACGTACCGGATCGGCGACGAGATGGCGGTCCGCCGGTGTGCGCGTGGAATCTCCAGCGGCGGTGGCGAATTCACGGTCACGGTCCGTAATGGCGCGCTCCCCGATATCGTCGGTGCGCTCCGGCCGCCACGGCAGCAGGACCGCGACCGTGATCGCGGAGATAAGCAGTACGACGACTGTGACGGCGGCGGACAGATGCGCCCCGGTCATCGCCGCGACCTTTATTGCCCGGACCAGGTCGTCGCGGGGGCCCGCCAGAAAGGGGCTCACCCGCGCGGCGGCGATATCCACCACGCTGATCGGGCTGTGCCTGGCGAGATCCTTCTGCTGCGCGGTCATGAGCGCGGACGGTACGGCGTCGATGCGCGCGCCGACCCGGGCGGTGTAGACGGAGGCCATCACCGAGCCGAGGACGGCCACGCCGAGCGCACCGCCGGTCTCCCGGGTGGTGTCGTTCACCGCCGAGCCCGCTCCGGCCTGTTCGACCGGTACCGAGGCCATGATCGAATCCGTGGCCGGCCCCTGCACCACGGCGAAGCCGACCCCGAGCACCACCATCGTGACGAGCACCGGCCCCAAATACGGTGTGTCGACCGTGATCAGCATGATCATCGCCATGGCGGCGGCCATCAGCGCCAGCCCGGTCACGATCACCGCCGTCGCGCCGATACGCTGGGCCAGCAGGGTCGCGGCCGGTGCGGCGACACAGACCGCGGCCGCGAACGGCAAAGAGTGCACGCCGAATTCGAATGCGGACAATTCCTTGATGCCCTGGAAGTACTGCGTGAACAGGAACAGGAATCCCAACCCGGAGAAGAAGGAAACGGTGATCGCGAAGGCGGGCACCGCGAAACGCGGATTCCGGAACAGCCGCACATCCAACACCGGTGCGGCCACTCGCAGCTCCCAGGCCACGAAAAGCACGAGCAATACGACCGATATCGCATAACCCGCCAGGCTCGCGGTCGACAACCAGCCCCACCGCGGCGCGGCGATGATCGTGTACACCAGCGATGTCACCCCGATCAGCGACAGTGCCAATCCGACGATATCGAGGCGGCCGCCGTGATCGGCTCGGGACTCCGGTGTCAGCGTCACGATCGCGACGATGGTGACCAGCGCGATGGGGATGTTGATCCAGAACACCGCGTGCCAGGAGAACACGCCGAGCAGCCAACCGCCGACGGTCGGCCCGAGCGCGATGGCGATACCGGCCATCGCGGACCACGCGGCGATGGCCTGGGCGCGCTCGCGGGCATCGGTGAAGATATTGGTGATCATCGCCAAGGTCGACGGATACACCGCGGCCGCGAAGACCCCCATGCCCGCGCGGGCCGCGATCACCTGCCCGAGTCCGGTGGACAGCGCGCCGACGGCCGACATGACCGCGACTCCGGACAAGCCGATCAGCATCATCCGGCGTCGCCCGTACCGATCACCCAGATGGCCCATCGCGAGGAGCAGCCCGGCGAACGCCAAGGTGAACGCGTCGACGATCCACTGCAGTCCGCTCATGTAGGCGTGCAGCCGCACCGCCATCGTCGGCAGCGCCACATTGACCAGCGTATTGTCCAGGACGACAAGTAGTTCCGCGAGACACAGCGCCACCAGCGCCGCGATCCGCGCGTTTCGCGATAACGGCTCAGGTTTCGCCAGTACCGTCATGGGACCTCCTGTCTCGGCTAAGACCGCCGCAGGGCGTTGCGAAGCGTGGTCGGTTTGCGGCGGCTCAACATCTGTTCCAGATCGCGCCGGGTGAGGGTGCGCCTGCGCAGCAGACCGCTGTTGACGTCCTCGGCCACCTTGCGGACCGTCTCCTGCGCACAGCTCCGATTCGTGCCGATGAAACCCACCGAACCCCGCTTGATCCAGCCGGTCACATACACCCCGGGCAATGTCGACCGGCCATCGGCGGCCAGCACCCGCCCGTCGGTATTCGGAATGACGCCGGTGTGCTCGTCGAAGGGCAGTCCGGCGACGCCGACGCCGCGATTGCCGATGGCGGTGAGGATCAGCCCGCAGGACAATCGCTCGGACCGGTCGGTCGGCACCACCTGCTCGTGGCCACCGCTGCGGCGAATTTCGTTGTGTACCAGCGAGACTCCGGTCACCCGGTCTTTGCCGTATATCCGGGTGGGGGAGAGCTGATAGCGGAATACGATCCGCTTGCGGTGGCCGCCCGTGCGTTGTTGCGCGCGCTGCAACAAGAGCAGCTTCTGTTCGGTCGCGTAGGGGTAGGCGTGCGGATCGGGCAGGTCGGCGTCGACGACGATATCGATATCGCGTCCGAGCAGGCCGACGAATTCCGGCACGGTGAACGCCGATTCCGCCGGACCGCGTCGTCCGACGATGATCACTTCCTGTATTTTGCTGTGCCGCAACGCGCTCAGCGCGGCAGGCGCGATATCGGATTCGTCCAGCCGATCCCGGTCGAGGGTGAGAATGCGGGCGGCATCGAGTGCAACGTTGCCGTTGCCGATGATCACGGCCCGGCGCGTCGACAGTTGACATGAGCTCTGCGCGTAATCGGGATGGCCGTTGTACCAGGCCGCGAAGTCGATTCCGGATTCGCAGCCCGGCAGATCCTCGCCGGGGATGCCGAGCCGTTTGCTCGCCGACGCACCGACCGCGTAGATGACGGCGTGGTGGTAGGCGAGTAGTTCATCGTGGGAGACGTCGGTGCCGATTTCCACACCCAGATACATATTCAGCCGCGACCGGGCCGACACCTTGTCGAACAGGTGCCGAATCTCTTTGACCTCCCGCTGATCCGGTGCCACGCCGTTCTGCACGAGGCCATAGGGCACCGTGCAGCGGTCGAAGATATTGACCCGAACCTCGCGCTGCGACAACAGTTCGTCGGCGGCGTACATCGCCGCGGGTCCCGAACCGACGATCGCCACCCGGACCCGTTCCCCGCCCGTATTCATGGCGGGCAACGGAATCAGCGGCGCGAGCCGAGGGCGCGGGCGCGGCTCCCGATAGAACGCGGCGTTGATATCGATGAACGGACGTTGCGCCGTGGTCAGGTCCCGGTCCGAGACGATCGCGTCGACCGGGCACGCCGACATGCAGGTTCCGCAGTCGATGCAGGTTCCCGGATCGATGTAAAGCATTTCGGCACTGAGGAAGTCGGGTTCGTCGGGGGTCGGGTGGATGCAGTTGACCGGGCACACGTACACACAGGATCCGTCGCTGCAGCAGGGTTGCGTCACCACGTGTGGCATCGGGTCACACCGCCTTCCGCTTCGGTTCCAGTCGATGGCGCGTCGGCGGCCCGGAGACGCCGTACAGTCGCCACGCCAGTTTCCCCACCGGATTCATCAGTCCGAGTTCGGCGACGAGGTGGCGCATGCTGCCGAGCGCGCGGCGTCGTTCCGCTTTGATGTATGGCGACCGGAGCCGGAAATCCCGCTCGATCTCCCTGGGCACCCCGCAGTCGCGGAAGAACTGTTTCGGCGTAAACAGCTGGATATCGGCCTCCACCCGGGAGACATACGCTGCCGTCACCGACAGCCACAGTCGGCCGATCCGGCTCAGCGAAGGGACCCGCTGCCGGACATAGTCGCTGGCGAAGGACATGTGCCGGGCCTCCTCGGCGATATGCGCGGAGAAACACCGGTCCAGCATCGGCGGAATGCGCCCGGCTTCCGCCCCGGCCCGAAGCACACTGCGCTGGTAGTAGTCGACGATCTCCTCGGCGGCCAGCACCGAGAGGAGAAAAGTCAACGGCATGATGGCAGCGATGATCGGGGAGAATAGGAAAAGCAGCCACACCAGCCGGCCCGCGCCGGGGACATGGAGTCCGGTCCGCTTGCATATCTCCTGGAACATCAGGGTATGGCCGCACTCTTCGGCCATCTCATGGGTCATATAGCGAATTTCGGGGGACCCGTCGGGCAGTGCAAATTGGCGCTCCGCGAGCCCGTTGACGAGGAGCAGCTCCAACTGCCGCTGCCGCCGGAGGGTATTGATATGCAGCCACATGCCGATCTGGGCCTTGCGATCGTCGGGAAGGCTCACATACCAGGGATGGTGGCCCATCGGCAGGCTGGTATCCGGCAGGATCCAGCTCGGATCGTTCGGAACGACGGTCATATCGGGCGCGTCCCAGTCGATGTCGACGTAGGGATTGAACCGTCGCGTCACCGACGCCTCGGACAGCTCGACGACTCTACTTCTATAGGCTGCCTCTGTGTCGTCGGCCGAGATGCCGACATCAGGAACTTCATCCACCGTCATAACAGCCACACGCCTTTCCCGGTAGGTCGATGAGGAC
The DNA here is from genome assembly GCF_020361265.1 of Nocardia sp. JCM 34519.1. NCBI lineage: Bacteria > Bacillati > Actinomycetota > Actinomycetes > Mycobacteriales > Nocardiaceae > Nocardia > Nocardia sp. JCM 34519.1. Next base: position 45,375 of record NZ_JAIRBR010000010.1, on the reverse strand, counting down.
TGCGGGTCGAATGAGCGTGAAACAGACCGGTTTCCGAATGAGACTAACTCTGTGCGCACAAGATCGACAACGATCGACATATTTCGGAAAATAATGCTGCGATATCGAGAAGACTTGATCGATTGCGACCGGAGTGGTCGGCGCAGTGATCGCGCGGCCGATCTTCGCGGCCGGTAGCCGGTTCGGCGACTACGTGTCCGCCATCGGCGACCTCCCGTCCGGTGTGGCCGGTCGGCAAGCCTTCCTGGTCAGCGGATCGTCGGCGTCGGCGGTAGGCGGGGGAACCCGCGCGGCACGGTGTGTGCGCCACCGGAATCACCGGCGGGCGTGCCCGAGCGCACCGGAAAAATTACCGTTGAAAATGCAAGAAACGCAATTGGTTTCGACGATGTCCGGCTGCCCGGTGTTTGCCGTTCGGCGCCGGATCCGTGCGATCCGGGTCTGCCCCGATCGTTGGGAACTGCCGGAGATGTGCTGCGAAAAAGGTCGGATGAATCACGGATCGCGAGTCGTGCCTTCGCATTCAATTGTTTCGGGAATATTTCCAATGCTTTGCGTGCGGATCAACCGGGGAGTGATGATTTTCTGGTCCCAACTCCATCGACGCAGCGGACACCACATACCCACCGAGGTAGGGGAAGTCGAGATGGCACAAGAGACGGCCGAAACCGGGCGCGAGGACATGTCGGGTATCCGGGATATCGAAATGCTCAGAATGCAGGTCGAAGACGCGCGCCTGGAAGCGCAGAGCGCTCGTCAATCCGCCCAGCAGGCACAGAATCTGGCTCGTCAGGCACAGCAGCAGGCGCGCCAGGTCCAGCATCAGGCCAGCATGGCGCAGAGTGAGGCGAACCAGGCCAATCAGCAGGCTCAACAGGCCCGCCAGCAGGCCATACAGGCGCAGAACCAGGCGCAGCAGGCCCAGAACGAAGCCGACCGGGCGCAGAACCAGGCCCAGCAGGCGCAGAACGAGGCCAACCAGTCGCAGCAGCGGGCGCAGTCGGCTCAGGATCAGGCCGACCAGGCCAACCAATTGGCTCAACAAGCCGATGACCAGGCCACCCGCGCACAAGACCGGGCAAGTCAAGGGGAGATGCAGCTGAGCCAGATGCGGCATCAAACACGGATGGCCGCCCGATAGTCACGTGCACAGGAAGGGTCACCGCAGGGGTGGCCCTTCCGACCATCGGGGACAGGTTCGGTAATGGACGAGACGAATCCGCCGGTGAACGTCGAGGTGATCGTGCCCGAGGCGCTGAGCGCCGGGGTATACGCCAACGGTTTCACCTGCTGGTACAACCGGACGGATTTCACGCTGGATTTCGTCGTACATCTGCCCACCGATCCCGGTGTCGACGACAGCGGCAGGCCCCTGATGCGGCAACCCGTGCAAGTGGTGGCGCGCGTGAAATTCCCGCCGTCGATGATCTTTCGCCTGATGCAAACACTCAACGACAGCATGAGCAACTATGAACAACAATTCGGCCCAATCGTTCATCTGGGCGAATGAGGGAGGTGCGGTGTTTATTTCCAGCACTATCAGGATGATCGCGGGAACTTCCGATGACTGGACGGTGATAACCGATCCGGCGGTGCGATTCCGGCCCGCTCGTATCCGGGGCCGCCGTTACCACATCACGCCGTCGGCGCCGCGCACCGGAAACGGCTCCGGCCGCTGAAAGCCGTTTCGGAATCACCCGGCCCGCAACAGTATCGGCGGACAATCGGCGGCGAGGCCGGGATCGTGTGTGAGCATGCGTTGTTGCAGTGTGCGCAGTCGCGGACCGGGTTCGATGCCGATTTCGGTGGCGAGCAGATCCCGCACTCGGCGCAGTTCGGCCAGCGCCTGCACTTGCCGTCCGCTGCGATACAGCCCCAGCGCCAACAGTTCCCAGCGGCGTTCGCGATACGGCGCTTCCCCGACCGCCGCTCGTAAGGCGGCGACGGTGGGGCCGAGCTGCCCGCGTGCCAGCCGGGCGGCCAGCAGCTCCTCGACGGCTATGTCGCGGAGTTCGGTCAACCGCAACCGGTTTCGGACGAACGGTGCGTCCTCACCGAATTCGGACCACGGCTCGCCGCACCACAGCGCCAGCGCGGCCTCGAAAGTCCTTTCGGAATAATCGAATTCGCCCTCGGACAGGGCCGACAGTCCGGCCGTTACCCGGGCGGTGAATACGGCGTGGTCGGTGGCGTGCGGCGGCACCGCCAGCACGTATCCGATCGAGGTGCGGCGCAAGGTATCTCGCAGCGCCGGGCCGAAAAGATTGCGAATGCGCCAGACGATCAGCCGCAGCGCCGCGACCGGATCGCGCGGCGGCTCGGGCCATATCCGGTCGATCAGCCGATCATCGGTGAGTGCCTGCCCCTCGGCGGCGAGTAGTGCGCCGAGCGCCCGGCGCACCGTCGGGCCGGTCCGCACCGGGGTGCCGTTCACCTCCACTTCCACCGGTCCGAGAACCCGGTAGAACAGTCCGGCCCGATCGTGATCCGGCACTGCCGGAACGGTTTCCGGCATACGGGGCGTCGCTGCGGTGATCATTCGTGCCCGGGATCGGTCGGTGCGCCGATCTGCCGCAGGACCGAGAACAGGTCGGCGATCGACCACTGTTCCACGATCCGGCCGTCGCGATCGAAGCGGTTGATATCGACGACCTCGAACGCGACCCGGCGTCCGGTCGGCGCGATGCCGAGGAACTCCCCGGCGTGGATCCCCGCGACGGTGATGTGTTGCACCGCCTTGTCGCCCTCGACGACCTCGTTCTCGTAGGTCACGTGCATGTCGGCGAATACCGAGCGCAGCCCGGTGATGAAATCCTTGACGCCCTGTGGACCGGGAGCAGGCCGCGGACCTGCCACATGATGCACGATGTCCGCCCCGAAGAGGGTATCGACGACCGCGAGATCGCCCTGCACCCAGGCCTCGTCGACGAATCGGCGGTTGCGTTCCTTGAGATCCTCGGGCGTCATGTGCCACCTTCCCTCACCGAGTGTTCGTTCGAGGTAAGGGTGCGCTCCGGCATCGGCGACGGGACAGGACGTTCACTCCCCGAGTTCTCCCCGTTCTGTCCGAACGTGACGCGCGGTACTGTGGCACCGACTGCCGGACTGATCGGGGGTGCTGGCCGAGATGGCGGATGCCGGATTCGGGGAACTGCTCAGGCGGCTTCGAGTATCGGCGGGGTTGACCCAGGAGGGTTTGGCCGAGCGGTCCGGAATCAGCGCGAAAGCCATCAGCGACCTGGAGCGCGATCCGGCGCGTAAACCGCGGCTGGATTCCGTGGTGGCACTGTCCGAGGCGCTGGGGCAGGACGCGGACGGCAGGGCTCTGCTGCTGGCGGCGGCCAGGCCGGGTGTTGTCGCGGCTCGACCGCCGCGGGGCGGCGCGGCGCCCAGCCGATTGCCGTGTCCGCCGAACCCGTTGATCGGGCGCGCCGGGGTGGTGCGGACGCTGGTGGATCTGGTCCGCGAGCGGCGCTACCGGCTGGTGACGGTGAGTGGGCCGGGTGGTGTCGGCAAGACCCGAGTCGCCATGGAGGTCGCCGGGCAGCTGGCGGCCGACTTTCCCGATGGCGTTGTGCCGGTTGACCTTACGCCCGCGCGCGAGGTGCCGGAGGTCGAGTCCAGGATCGCCGCGGCGCTGGACGTCACCGACGAGGGACCCATGTCGCTGTGGGAGCGGGTGGTATCCGCCGTCGGTGACCGCATGCTGCTGCTTCTGCTGGACAATGTCGAGCAGGTTGTGCGGGCGCGGACCAGGATCCTCGAGCTGCTCGCGGCATGTCCGGGGCTGACGGTCCTGGTCACGAGCCGAATTCCGCTCGCGGTCCGCGGTGAGCGCGTCTATCGGATCGCGCCGCTGGAACTGCCCCCGCTCGAGGGGACCGACCAGCCCGGCCGGGCGTATGCCGCGGTCGTACTGTTTCGTGAACGCGCGGAGGCGGCCGGTGTCGAGATCGCGTCCGATCCGGACACCGACGCCGCGATCATCGCGATCTGCCGTCACCTGGACGGCCTGCCGCTCGCGATCGAGCTGGCGGCGGCCAGGAGTGCGGTGCTGCACCCGGCCGCGCTGCTGGCCCGGTTGCGTCACCGGCTGCCGGTGCTGACCGACGGTCCGCACGACCTGCCCACCCGCCAGCGGACGATGCGCGACGCCATCGCGTGGAGCTATGACCTGCTCACACCCGCCGAACAACGACTGTTCCGGCAGGTGAGCGTCTTCACCGGAGGTTTCGACGAAACGGCCATCGCGGCGGTCGCCACCGAGGCCGAGGGCGGCGTTCTCGACCTGTTGTCCGGCTTGACCAGGCAGAACATGCTCCGACCGCTGACCACCGGTGATCCGTCCCGCATGACGATGCTGGAGACCATCCGCGAATACGGGCTCGAACGGCTCGACGCCGCGGGCGAGACCGACACGATCCATACCCGGCATGCCCGGTATTTCGCGGAGCTGGTCCGTGGCGGCGCGGTACCGCCGCACCCCGGTCCGGAGCCGCCCGACATCGACAATGTGCGCGCCGCGCTGAGCTGGGCGGTGGCCACCGGACATACCGCGATCGCACTGGATATCGGTGGGGCGCTGTGGCGGTACTGGTCCCGCCGGGGGCAGTTGACCGAGGGGCGGCGCTGGCTGGAGGCGATACTGCGACTGCCGGATGTGGAGACGAACGTCTCGGCCCTGACCGAAGTACTGGTCGGCGCAACGACTTTGGCCGTCGAGCAGGGTGCGTTCGACCGGGCCTGCGAGCTGTGCGGGCCTGCGGTCGAGGCGGCGCGCCGCAGTCACGACCGGGCCGATCTGATGCTCGCGTTGACCGCACAGGGCCTGATCGCCCGGCATCGGTCCCGCCATCCCGATGCCGTCGCCGCGTACGAGGAGGCGCTCGCGCTGGCCATCGATCTGAACGATATGGCGGCGGTCGCGAAGATCTCGGTCGGCCTGGCCTACGTCACCTCCATCAGCGGTGATCTGGAGCGAGCCGCCGCGCTGACCGAGCAGGCCGACGCCGCCGCGCGTGACCTGGCGGATCCGCGCGCACGAGCCGACATGCTGCAGATGCTCGCCTGGCTCGCCTTCCACGGTCGCCAACCCGACCGCGTCGACGCGTATGGGAACGAGGCGCTGGCGCTGTACCGCGACCTGGGCGAATCCGGACAGCTCGCCGAGGTGATGCGCGTGCTCGGCACCTCGGCCAGTACCTGTGGTCGCTACCGGGAGGCCGAGGCGCTGCTGGCGGAAAGCTATGCGCTGCACCGTGATCGCGGCGACGAGTTCCGTGCGGGCGTGGTGGCGGCGGTGCAGGCGCATACGGCGCTGAACCTGGGTGACTTCGCGCAGGGACAGCTGCTGGCCGAGACCTCGCTCGAGGCCTCCCGCCGCTACGACGACCCGTGGGCGATCGCCATGAGCCTGCTGCTGTCCGGTCATCTCGCGCTGGCGCAACAGGCCACCGGCCACGCGTTCGAACTGTTCGCCGAGGCCACCCGGCTCATGCTGGAGTTCGGCAATCCGCTCTACCTGTCGTGGTGCGCCGAGGGTGTCATGGCGATCGCCGCCGACCGCCGCGACTGGGACCGGGCCGCGCGATTGTGCCGGGTGCGTGAGGCGATCATCGCGAAAACCGGCTCACTGCTCCCGCCGATCCGGCAGGCATCCTTCACCGATGTCATCCAATTGATCCAGGCGCACACCACGACGCCTTCGCCCGAGCCGGTGGGCGATCCGCTGCACGAGCTGGAACGAATCATCACCGAGCTGGCTACGAATCCTGGAACAGCGATTCGCTGATCGGTTTTGCGGGCGTCCGCTGCGCGCTCGGCCGCTGAGGCATCACGCGAAACCGGGCGGTGGGGTGAAGCCGCCGAATTCCTGCTCGATCAGTTCCGCGAATCGCAGCGTCGTGTGGTCTTCGAGGTAGGGGCCGAGGATCTGCATGCCGAAGGGCAGTCCTTCCGGGGAGTGTCCGATCGGGACCGCGGTCGACGGCAGCCCGAGCGCCGTGGCGGCACTGATCCAGATCATGTGGTGATCGTAAGGGTATGTGGTGCCATCGATTTCGAACGTGCGGGTGCCGAGATCCGAATGATCGTGGGGGAAGGCCGGTGTCGGCGTGATCGGGCACAGCACCACATCGAATTCGCCGAACAGGCGTCGCCACTGGTCGGCGAGGTCGGCGCGGACCCGGTCGGCCTTGACCCAATCACCGTGGTTGGCGACCCAATCACCGTGGCTGGCCACGAAGGGGCCACGGATGATGGCCTCCAAGGGGTCGGTGCCCGGCGGAATGGCCGCGACGGTGGCCTGGGCCGCCCGGTAGACGTCGGCGGGCACATCCGCACTGAACTGCGAGACCAGCAGGGCCAGATAGGTTTTCGCGGTCAGTGTGGGGTCGGGCAGCAGTGCGCTGTGCCGGGCGACGGTGGCGCCGGCCTGTTCGAGCCCGCGGGCGATCCGGTCGAGTCCGTCGCGGATGACGGTCCCGGTCGGCACCAGCGGATGGCTATCGATGACCAGCACCCGATAGTCGCGCAACTCTTCGCCGCGCGGCGGCCGCAGCGCCAGCTGATAGGCGACCGCCTCCATCTCGTCGGGACCGGCGAGCAGCAGGGTCGCCAGGGTGAGGTCGGCGGCGCTGCGCGTCATGGGGCCGACCACGGCGAGGTCCGGCCGAGTCGGGAGCGTCGGCGTGCGAGGCGGCGTGTTCCCGCGACCCGGCAGCAGGGGCAGTGACGGCTTGTGTGCGTAGACACCGCAGAAATGCGCTGGTATCCGCAGCGATCCGGCGAGGTCGGAGCCGAGGGCGAGCGAGACGTAGCCCGCCGCGAGCGCGGCCGACGAGCCGCCGGACGAGCCGCCGGGCGAGCGCGTCAGGTCCCATGGGTTGTTGGTCGTGCCGTAGATGTCGTTGTATGACTGCCAATCGTTCAGGGAGCGAGGCACATTGGTCTTGCCGATGACGACGCCGCCCGCGTCCTTGACCCGGGTCACCAGTACGGCGTCCTCGGCGGGCTGCCAGCCTTCCGCATCGGCAAAGCCCCAGGTGGTCGGTAGGCCCGCGACATTGAACGATTCCTTCACCGCCACCGGAACACCGAGCAGCGGCGTGAATTCACCGCGTGCCAGGGCCGTGTCGGCCTGCTGCGCGGCGGCGCGGGCGCGGTCGAAATCCCGCACCACCACGGCATTGACCTTGTCGTCGAACTTCTCGATGCGCGTGATGGTCAGCTCGAGCAATTCGGTGGCCGATATCGTCTTGGTCTGTAACGCGGCCACTTGATTACGCAGAGTCGCGAATTCCATTCCAGGCATAAAATCTCCTTGAATTCCCCGGATTCGTACACCGGGAGCTTGTGGCCGAGGCACTCGCCGTGCCGGACGGCAGTCTATGCGCACCTCGAGAATTTCGAAAATCGTTGCAGCAGATAGTGATTGCCATTAGGAGGGGCGCACTTTGCGGCGGTTGTCAATAGACTGCGATGTTGACAACACCATGAAGGTAGGGCGACTTCTCGCCTATTCGGTGTGCTCCTCGTATTGCTTACGGGGCGGTCGTCGCAGCGATGCCGTTGCGGCGCAGCATATTTTCAACTCCCGATGCCCGTGAACTAGTGCGGTGATTCAGCCAATCCGGTATCCGGGTCTTCCAGAACCGGGATGACCGGTGAGAGAAGGGTGTCGGCCTGTTCCGTGACGGCGCCCCTGACCATGCGGTACACCCGAAATTCCGTTGGGTGATGCGGGTCTTCGTCGTCGCGTACGTACAGGAGGCCATATGATCCGGGCGCTAATTCACCGATTCGCCGGAACATCGTGATCAGCCGATCTCCATGGATACCACGATGATTGGGGTGTCCTCCCATGTGAACGTAGTGGTTCCCGTTCATCGCACGCAGGTCCATCAGGGCGTATCCGGACAGCTCGCCCACCAGTACCTCGATCTCCGCCAGCGGCAGCGGTGGCTCATCGTCGACTGCTGCGGCGGTGGCGCGCAAGGAAATCCACCCGTGGTATTCGAACATCGCGACAGTCTACGGTCCGGATATTCACACCTGCCGCCTTTGCGGCATCGCCCCGTTACGCGAAACCCGGTGGTGGGGTGAAACCGCCTAATTCCTGCTCTACAAGTTCGGCGAACCGCAGTGTGGTGTGGTCTTCGAGGTAGGGGCCGATGATCTGCATGCCGTAGGGGAGGCCTTCGGGGGTGCGGCCGATCGGTGCGGCGGTGGACGGTAGGCCGATGAGCGTCGCGATGCTCGCCCAGAAGAGGTGGTAATGGTATGGATATGTGGTGCCGTCGATTTCGATCGTGCGGGTGCCCATATCCGAATGGTCATGGGGGAAGGCCGGTGTCGGCGTGACCGGGCACAGCACCACATCGAATTCGCCGAACAGGCGGCGCCATTCGGCGGCGAGACCGATGCGAACCCGGTCCGCCTTGATCCAGTCCCCGTGGCTGGCCACCCATGCTCGGCCGATGACCGCTTCCAGTGTGTCGTCGTCCGGCGGGATTTCGGCGGCGGCGGTCTGGAGCATTCGATAGTTGTCGACCGGCGTATCCGCGCCGAATTGCGAAATCAGCAGTGTCAGATAGGTTTTCGCCGTCAACGTGAGGTCGGGCAGCAGTTCGCTGTGCCTGGCGACGGTGGCGCCTGCCCTTTCCAGTCCCCGCGCGATCCGGTCGAAACCGTCGCGGATGACGGTCGATGTCGGCAGCAGCGGGTGGGTGTCGACGATCAGCACCCGGAAGTCGCCGAATTCGGCGCCGCGCGGCGGCGGCAGCGCCAGCTGATACGCCACCGCCTCCACCTCGTCGGGTCCGGCGAGCAGCAGGGTCGCCATGGTCAGGTCGGCGGCGCTGCGCGTCATGGTCCCGACCACGGGGAGATCCTGCGGGGCGGGCAGCGCGGGTGTCCGGGGCGGCGTATTTCCACGTCCCGGCAGCAGCGTCCGCGAGGGTTTGTGGGCGTAGATGCCGCAGAAATGCGCAGGCACCCGCAGCGATCCGGCGATATCGGAGCCGAGGGCGAGCGAGACGTAGCCCGCCGCGAGCGCGGCGGACGAGCCGCCCGAGGAACCGCCGGGCGAGCGGGTCAGATCCCACGGATTGCTGGTCGTGCCGTAGATGTCGTTGTAGGACTGCCAATCATGAAGGGAGCGAGGCACATTGGTCTTGCCGATGACGACTGCGCCCGCGGCTTTGACCCGCGTCACCAGCGCCGCGTCCTCGGTGGGCAGCCAACCCTTCGCATCCGGATATCCCCACGTGGTCGGCAGACCCGCCACATTGAACGATTCTTTCACCGCCACCGGAACACCGAGCAGCGGCGCGAATTCACCGCGTGCCAGCGCCGTGTCGGCCTGTTGCGCGGCGGCGCGGGCGCGGTCGAAATCCCGCACCACCACGGCATTGACCTTGTCGTCGAACTTCTCGATGCGTGCAATGGTCTGCTCGAGCATTTCGGTGGCCGAAATGGTCCTGGCCCGCAGTGCGGCCACCTGTTCGCGCAGCGTCGCAAATTCCGGTCCCGCCATAGAACCTCCTCGCATTCCCGGATTTTCGTGCACGGCCGGTGATTCACGGCCCGCCGCACCGATCATATACACGCTTCGTGGATTTTGAAAATCGTTCCGGCAGATAATGGTTCGGACGTCGGAGGCCATACGGCGAGGCATTTGTCAACGGGCCGCAATGTCGGAAATCGCACCAATGAATATGTGGACGGATCGCCACTCGGTGTGGCCCAGTCGTGCGAGACAGTGTGTTCGGCCGCGGGATATTGGTAGATATTGTCGCGTTTATCCGAAAGCGGTCCACGCGGTCCTCGCACATTTTCTCGCCCGAGTCGATCGGCCTATGACGTTGCGGAGCGCCACTTTTCGAGTTTCGCGTGGACCTCGCGCAACGCGGGATAGGTGTCCTGGTAGATCTCGAACAGCGGGTCCAATCGCCGGGTATGGACCGGATCGGGGGTGAATATCCGGTCGATCGACGGGGCCGTCCGGTCGGGCCGGATTCCGGCGCCGAACAGCGCCGCACCGAGGACGGCGCTGTAGTCGCGGCTGGCCAGCCGGTGCAGCGGGCGGCCGAGCACGTCGGCGAAAATCTGCGCCCACAGTTCGCTGTTGGCACCGCCACCGGAAAAAGTAATGGGGTCCAAGGGTTTTCCGCATGCGGACTCGACCTCGGCCAGCACCTGCCGACCGGACATGGCGACGCCTTCGAGGACCGCTCTGCTCAACTCGGCGTGGGTGGTGGCGGTGCTGAGCCCCAGGAAACCGCCCCGCACATCCGGATCCCACAGCGGTGCTCGTTCGCCCATGAGGTGCGGTGTGAACACGACACCGGATCCGCCGGGCGGGACCGCGGCCGCATCGGCGAGCACCTGCTGGATCGGTTGTCCGCTGGCGCGGGCCCACCAGCGCAGCGCGTCGCCGCCGGCCTGCGTCGGCCCGGCGTGGATGCGCAGGCCGTCGACGGGCGGGAAGGTGACGATGCCCTTGGCGGGTATGGACAGTTCGGCCGCCCCGGCGACGACAAGTGAAGTGCCGCAAGAGATCATCCCCCGGCCCGGTGTGGTCAGGCCCGCGGCATACATCTCGCTGAGCGCGTCCATGGTGCCGACCGCCGCATCGCACGCTAGCGTGGGCAGACCTATCCGCCCCACGGTATCGGTCGGGCGGGCGAGCGGTGGCAGCCGGTCGCCGAGGCCGTCCACGAGTGCGACCGCCGCGTCGAGGTAGCCGATGCCATCGGTGTCGACAAGCCCGATCGATGACATCGCATCGCTGGCGATCTCCCCGGTGAGCAGCGCGTTGACGTAATCCTTCGGGCTCAGCACCCAGCGGGTGGCCCGCCAGGTATCGGGCGCGTTCCGCGCCACCCACAGTGCGCGGGGTATCAGCCCGGACGCGTCGAAAGCGTATGGCCTGCCCCAGATCTCATTCCTTCGCTCGGCGGTGACGGTCCGGTTCAACTCGCGGGCGATCTCCGCGCAGCGCTGGTCCTGCCAGGTGATGGCGGGCAGCAGCGGGCGCAACCGCGCGTCGACGAACACATGGGTATTGACCTGACTGGTGACGCCGACCGCGCCCACCGCCCCGGCCGCGGCGCCCGCCGTCACCGCGTCGATGCCGCGCAGGCAACCCTGCCACCAGTCCCGCGGATCCTGTTCGGCCCAACCCGGCTTGCCGTGGGTCATCGGATGCTCGGTGACATGGGTATCGATGAGCTCGTGACGGCCGGTGAACAGCACCACCTTCACGGCCGTCGTGCCGATATCGATACCGACGATCAACTCACCCACACCGAACCTCCCTACTCAGCGGCCGCCCCCGCGATCATCCATGATGACTGGGGGTGCCGGGCTCAACTGGCGTTCGCGGTGCAGATGGTGTCGAGGCCGAACAGCGGCTTCTCGATTCGGGCGAGGCCGACCGTGAACAGGGCGGCCGTGCTGGGAGTCACCGTGGCCACCGCGCACCTTCCCAACAAGGACATGGAGTATCGAACCCCCGAATCGAACGGAACCAACCCGGAGATCATTACCGCCATGTTGCCGGTTGTCCAGAATGGCATCCCGCGAATTTCCGACGCGCCGCTCGGTTCGGATGCATGGCTGGCCGCTCACCCCGGTTGAGCCGACGCTCGCCTCATGGGATGAATATCTGTGACTCGTCGTGGAATGGTTTGAACTCCAATGCGTTTCCGGCGGGGTTGGGAAAGAACACCATCCACTGCCGGGTGGGCGTGGGGGCTTCGCGTCGCGAAAATCGCTGGTGCTGAGCGGAAGACGGTCGATACAGTGCCGCAATGACACGTTTGAATCAGATTGTCGCCGTCGAGAAAGGGATCAAGTCCCGTACGTTCTCCGAGCTCACCGAGGCCCATCACAAGTTGGCGAAAAACCCGCTGCTGAGCGGTATTTCGCGTACCTACCGGCCCAAGGACGAGGAGGGTGAGCAGCTGCCGCCCGAATCGACGCGCGTCCAGGTGAAGTCGGAGGAGGTTCTCGCGACCACGGCGGAGATCCTGACCAAACTGTTCGACGTTGTCGCCACCAAGGATTGGGCGAACTGCACCGCCACCGCCGACGTGGTGGTCGACGGCCGCACCCTGATCGCGAACGCGCCCATCACCTACCTGTTGTTCCTGGAGAAGCAGCTGGTGGATCTGCACACCTTCGTGCGCAAGCTGCCGGTGCTGGACGCGGCGGAGTCCTGGGAGTACGACGCCGCCGCGGACTGCTACGCCACCGAGCCGGTACAGACGGTGCGCACCAAGAAGATTCCGCGCAACCACGTGAAAGCCGAAGCGACGGAGAAGCATCCGGCGCAGGTCGAGGTGTATCACGAGGATGTGGTCGTCGGCTATTGGCGCACCATCAAGTTCTCCGGCGCGCTGCCGGCCAAGCGCGTCAACGAGCTCACCGAGCGCGTCGAAAAACTCGCGGAGGCGGTGAAATTCGCGCGCGAGGAGGCCAACAACGCCGAGATCACCCAGCGCAAGGTCGGCGCGGACGTCTTCGGATATTTGTTTGGCTGAGCCCACCGCACCGGCTAAAGTCGGCAGTGCGCAAGAGCGCAAGCTGAATCAGAAGTTCAATGTGACAAGGCACAGCGGCACAGTGGAGGTTCGAATCCTCCTCCCGCCACACGAGGCGGGGTAGCCCAACCGGTAGAGGCGCCGCCGCCCGCAAATTCACATTATCGCTCCAGCTTCAGCATTCGCCGCCGCACGCCGAATCGAGAGGACGGATTGTCAGCGTGGAGGTTGCGGGTTCAACTCCCGCCGGCCGAGCCACCGATCGGCCGTAGCTCAATCGAAGAGCACCACGTCAATGAAACTCATTCCGTTCTTAAACGTGTCGGTGTCCCGCAATTGGGCGGCCCCCGAGGCCCCGGGGTAGGCTACACCCCGGGGCTTCCTCGACTTTCGTGCCAGAAATCGCCTGAGCGGCAACCCGATTCAATATCCACGGGTGTCGGTCGGACGTTGAAGTCGGGGCCAGCCATCGAGACGAGGGGGTATTCACCATGAACATGCTCGCGGCAGATAGCGCCGGACCATCCGCCGACGACCGATACGACGAGCTGCTGGCCGGTGTTCAGCGCCGGTTCCTGGCGCTGGCCACGGTGGGGACGCCGCTGTTCTCCGTCGGTGGCCGGGGGTTGTACGACATGTTCCTCGCCGCGCTCACACCGGAACTGGCCGCGGAGAACACCTGCGGCACATGCCGTGCGTTCATGAAGCGTTACGGCGGGCTCGTAGTCGTCGATGCCAAGGGGAAGGCGACCTCGGCGCTGTGGTCGGCGAAAGATGCGCCGCCCCAATACGCGCGGGCGGTCGCGGCGATCGCGGACGAGGTCGAGCGGCGGCCCATCATCTCCGTATTCCGCTCCAGCGCAACGAATTGGGGATTTCCCGAGCGCGGGCCGTGGACCCACCTCGCCGTCATCCCGCCCGAGCATCAGGTGCACACCCCCTCGGCTCTCGCCACGACCGGACAGTACATCGCCGCGAAAAACGCCGACCGGGAAACGGTCGCCCGCGCACTCGCAGAGTTTCCGCACCCGGTCGTGAAAAAGGCTGTGGCCCTGCTGCGTTCGGAGCACCTGTATCGCTCGGACGCGATACTCGGCGCCGGATCCTGGCTGCTGGCACTGCACAAGAGGATCGAGACCGCCGGTGGCCGCGGCGAGGTCGCGCAGCGGCGACGCGACAACCTCATCTGGTCGGCCGCCGCGACCGCACCCGCCGGATACTGTCATGTCAGGAGCGGAATGATCGGCACACTGCTGCGCGATCTCGCCGACGAACTGCCCTTCGACAGCGTCAAGGCGCGGTTCGCGGAAAAAATGCATCCGCTGCAATACCGTCGGCCCACCGCGGCCCCGACAGCGGCGATGATCGCGCGCGCCGAGCGGGTCATCGCCGAACTGCGTGCCGCCGGATCGTTGGAGCGCCGCTTCGCGAAACTCGCCGACGTGTGCCCGATCTGGTCCGCGGCAAAGGACGCGCCACCGCCGGGCGGCGTCTTCGGCCACCTCGTACCCGCGAAAAAGCGCAGGGGCACAATCGATCTCGACGCCGAGCCGGTGGTGATGACCTGGGAGAAGTTCGCGCGCACCGTCCTTCCGGACGCGGAACGCATCGAATTCGCGGTGCCCCGGGAGAATGCCAACTACGGCGCGATGGTGACAGCCGTGCATCCGGACGCGCCCCCGATCGTGCAGTGGGATACCCCGCGGCAGCGCAATCCGGTGACCTGGTACGTCTACGTGAACGGCTCACCGCCCACCCAATGGCGCCTGCGCCCGGGCGAATTCCGGGAGGTGACGGCCGTGATCCCGCACCCGGCGACCTGGCATGTCGAGGTCGACCGCACCGCCCGCGAACAGGCGGTGCTGTTCGCACTCGCCGGTGCGACGGATACGGCGTACACGAGCGGCGCGGGATTCTTTCCCGAATTTCTCGCCGCCGACCTGCACGAGATTCGCAAAACCCTGGAGGCATACGCCAAGGACGCCGTTGTCGCCGGAAAGGATGAGGCGGAAGTCTGCGGGCTATTGGTATCCAAGGCCGACAAGATAGGTCATACATTCCGGGTCACCGCGGGCGGCGTTCGCGTCCATTACACCCTCCACCGGTGGGATTAATCGAACTTGTGGCCGGTTCGGCGGGTCGGTAGCCTCATGCCTGCTGTCGGCTCGGCGCTACGGCGAGAATTTTCGACACGAACACGGAGGGGATTTCCATGCCGTACGCGTTTATCGGCCTGCTCACGCTGGCGCTGTGGGTTTACTGTCTGATCGACATCATCACGGCGCCGGAGCCGGGTATCCGGCACCTGCCGAAGGTGGGATGGCTGCTGGTCGTCATCTTCCTACCGACCGTCGGCGCTCTGCTGTGGTTGTTCGTCGGCCGTCCGCTGCACGAAGGGTCCGGCCCACGCAGCACGACCAGATATGCGGAATACGACCGTCCCGGTCGCTACGTCGCCCAGGATCCGGCGGCCGACGAGGAATTTCTGCGCGGCCTGCGCGAGCGTGCCGAACAACAGCGCGCCGAGGCGCGTCGACAGGAAGAGGCGCGCCAGCGCGATCTCGATGCTCGCCGCGAACGCGGCGAACAGGTATGAGATCCGACCGTCGGGATAGAATGTGGCCGTGCGGTTTCCGGCTCCGGTGATCGTTGTTCGGTAAAGGGAGTCCGAGCCGATGGACCGCCCGAACAGGGGAGTCAGCCGAAGAAGTGTGCTGATGGCCGCCGGCGCCTCGATCGCCCTCACCGCGATGGCGCAGCCGACAGAGGCCGCGATGATCACGCGGAAGATATCGGCCGATCCGGAGGACGCCGGGCAGCGGGCCGCCCTGGCGGAACGGGCGATCGTGCGGCGACATGTGCGCACACTGTGGGGTCGCCCGCGGACGCGGCTCGGCCTGCTCGTCTGGCCCGCATCCCTGCTGGATCTGGCCTTCGTGCGCTGGTGCTACTGGTGGCAAGCCCACCTGCTGGACTGTGCGGTGGACGCAGCGTGCCGCGCCCGCACCCCCGAACACATCGACCGGGTCGTCGCCATCGCGCGCGGCATCCGGACCCGCAATCTCACCGGCTGGACCAACGAGTACTACGACGATATGGCGTGGCTGGTGCTGGCGCTCGAGCGCGCCGACCGGCTGCTCGGCGTGCGGTTCGGCGACGCCGTCGGGGACCTGCGCTCCGCCCTTGTCGCCGGCTGGAATCCGGCCGCCGGTGCGGTGCCCTGGCGCTCCGGCGACGACTTCTACAACACACCCGCGATCGGCCCGGCCGGTATAGCCATGGCGCGCTTGGGTGAACTGCCGCGCGCCGGGCAACTCGCCGAATTCCTGCACACTCGATTGCGCGACACCGACAGCGGCCTGATCCTGGACGGCATCCACGAGCCCGGCGGTCGCATAGACCGGACCGTGCACACCTACAGCCAGGGCGTCACCATCGGGCTGGAAACCGAATTGGCAATGCGCACAGGCGAATCGGACCATCGCGGCCGTGCGGCGGCGCTCGTCCGGGCGACCGCGCACCGGCTCACCGACGCGGGTGTTATCGCCGCGGCCTCCGGCAACGACTCCGGGCTCTTCATGGGCATCCTCGCCAGATATCTCGCCGAATCCGCGCTGGCACTGGGCGACACCACCGCGGCGAATATCGTGCACGCCTCCGCGCGGGCGGCCTGGGCACATCGCGCCGAGGTGGACGGGCTGCCCCTGTTCGGCGTCGACTGGACCCGCGCGGTCACGCCGCCGAAGGATCCCGGAACCTTTCCGCCCGCAACGCCCGCGAACCTGAGTCGCGATCTCTCGGTACAGCTGAGCGGGTGGATGCTGCTAGAGGCCGATTACCGGCTTACCGCCGCGGGATACTGAGCCGACGGCGGCCGGGCAGCCGAATGCTATTCTCCTTCTCGACATATCTGCTCGTCGCGGTGGTTCGGAGAATTCGATCTGACCGGGAGGTGCCCTTGTCATCGAATACCGCGGAAATTCGCATGCGGGTACCGGAAATCGCGGTCCCCGGAAGTGGGACGGTCGGGCTCGATATCACCCTGCTGCTCGCGCGGGTCGGGCTCGGGCTGGCGATTTTCGCGCATGGTGCGCAGAAACTCTTCGGTTGGTTCGGCGGTGCGGGTCTTTCCGCAACCACCCAACAGCTCACCGAGATGGGCTATCCGAAGGACGCCGGACGGCTGGCCGTCGTCGTCGGACTCGGGGAAACCATCGGCGGGCTCGGGATGATACTGGGGATACTCGTGTTGCCCGCCGCATTCGTCACCGCGGCGATAATGCTGTACTGCGCCGCCATCGCGGGCGGATTCTTCATTCCGGAGGGTGTCAAATACGAGCCGCTGTTCGCGGCCGGCGCCGTGGTAATCGGCATAACCGGCCCTGGCCGATATGCTCTCGGCCGCTACATTCCGATTATCCGGACCTTTCAGTTCTCGTACGGGCAGCGAGCCATATTGATGGCGGTCGGCATGATCGGGGTCATCGCGGCGATTCGCAGATGAGGGCCGCCCACACGCCTCGACCGTAGAACCGGTCGAGGCGTGTCGGCCTCCGGTCAAGGAATGGTCAGGACCTGCCCGACATTGATCATGTCCGGATCGCTGATGCCGTTGGCGCGCACGATATCCATAAAACGGGCGCGGTCGCCGAGCTCACGTTCCGCGATCGATTCGAGGGTGTCGCCCGATTCGACGGTATAGGTGTGGGGTTGCGCCGCCGCGGGCGCCGCATCGGAGCGGCTCTCGGGCATGGGTTTGTCGGTGGCTGTCTTGGTGGACCATACGGCTTTGTCGCCCGCGTACAGCACCACATTGCGGTCCGACTGCAAGGTCAGCCGGTCGGCGCCCTTGCCATTCGTTTCGGTGGACCAGGCGGCGGCGCCGTCGGCCTGGTAGAGGACGAAATTGCCATCGTCCTGCATGACGGCTCGCTGGACATCCCGGCCGTGGGTACCGGAGGCCCACACCTCGTTACCCGGTTCGGTCAACACCAGGTTGCCGTCGTTCTGCAGGGTCAGGGAGTATGCGCCGTTCTGAAGAGACTGACCCAGTCCAAGCTCGTCACCGATCTGCAACGTATCACTCACGGCTGTTCCTTTCGGAGAAGGTTCGCTCGCTGTTGATCACTCTGTACGCGGTACACGAGACGTGTACCCGCATAAACGGTACGCCGCGCGGATGCTGATGCGGAATGCGTCCGCGATGACCCCACGTTCAGGGCGGCGAGAACAGCTATCGACGGATGTCGGCGCGCAGGCGTTCCCAGTTGGCCGACGCGATCTTTTCGCGGTCGGTTTCGGTGAGATCGGTCTCCGCCAGAAATCGGCGGCAAGCCGACCCGGCGGCATATCCGTAGGGATAGTCGCTGGCGAACATGATGCGGTCGATGCCGACGACCTCGATGGCCCAGCGTAGGTATCGCTGGCTGAAAATGCCGCCCGGTGTCACCGATATATTCGTTCGCCAGTAATCCGAGATCGGACGCGGCAGTTTCGCCACGGTGTGCAGTAGTTCGAGACGGTCGAGGTAGAACAGTGCGACCTCGCCCCAATGTCCGGCTATCACTTGTAGATTCGGGAAGCGGTCGAATACTCCACCGATGATCATCCGCAGGATCTCGATGCCGGTGTCGTAGTGCCAGCCGATCCCGCCGGTGGCGAACAGCGCGCTGGTCAGCTCGTCGAATCCGCCGTAGTACGACGCGCGAACCTGCGCCGGTGGCGGCTGCGGATGCACATACAGCGGAGCCCGCAACGCGTCCGCGGCCTCGAAAATCGGCCAGAAGTCCGGGTGATCGAGGTGACGATCGCCGGTGCGGCCGTAGAGCATGGCACCGGATAGCCCCAATTCGGTTACCGCGCGCCGCAATTCGTCCGCCGCCGCGGCGGGGACCGGGGTGGCGAGGGTGGCGAAGCCCTGGAGGCGGTCCGGGTTGGCGCGGATGGCCGCGGCGATCGCGTCGTTCACTTCGGTCTGCAGCGCGAGGGCGGTGGACGGCTCCATATCCTGCAAACCCGGCGTGGTCAGGGACAGAACCTGAACGTCGAGGCCGGTCTCGTCCATCGCGCGCAGCCGGTCCGCACCGAGATCAAGCAATCGACCCTCGATTTCGGGTCCGAGCACGCCGCCGAGCGTGAGCCGCAACGCCGGATCGGTCAGGTGCGGGTCGGTTGTGCGCCAGATATCGAGAACCCGCTCGGTCGCGATATGTTCTTCCAGCCCGATGATCTTCATGGTTGTCTCCTCGAAGTCGCGATGGCGCGGCCTCTCCAGTGTGATCGTTTCGGGGATGCCGCCACCACCGGTGAAACTCCGGCCGGACGAAAGGAATAGGACCGATGTGTAATCCCGTCCGCTGCAAGAGCTGCGGAAAGACCACCTGGTCAGGCTGCGGCCAACATATTGATCAGGTGAAAGCCGTTGTCCCGGTGGAGGAATGGTGCGACGGCCATCCGGATACCGGCGGCGGGGGATGGCTGCGCCGGATCCTCGGTCGCTAGGAATCCAGGCGGTCGGAGTGGGTGGACCGGGGCCGATGTCGCAGACTTGTCGGTCATGAAACGTCCCGAATTTCCCGATCTGCCGGTACGCGGCGTCCTCGATCATATTGTCGAGACGGTGACGGGGCAGGGGACCGCGGTGCTGGTCGCGCCGCCCGGAACCGGGAAGACGACATTGGTGCCGTTGGCTTTGGCGGTGGGGACCGCCGGGCGAGTGCTGGTGGCCGAACCGCGGCGGTTGGCGGTGCGGGCCGCAGCCGGGCGGATGGCCGCTCTGCTGGGGGAATCGGTGGGCGAGACGGTCGGATACTCGGTGCGTGGCGATCGGCGGGTGGGTCCGGGGACCAGGGTCGAGGTCGTCACCTCCGGATTGCTGGTGCGCCGGTTGCAGGGCGATCCCGAATTGGCGGGGGTCGATGTGGTCGTGCTCGACGAATGTCATGAACGGCACCTGGACGCCGACCTGCTGTTGGCGCTGCTCCTCGACGCCCGGGCCGGATTGCGGCCGGATCTGCGGGTGCTCGCCACATCGGCGACCGTTGCGGCCGAACGGCTTTCGGAGTTGCTGGGTGGAGATAGCGCGGCGCCGGTGGTGCGGGTCGACGGGCGGACCTATCCGGTGGACACGACCTACGTTCCGCCGTTGCCGCGGGAACGGGTCGAGGCGCACGTTGCGCGCGCCACCCGGGCCGCGGTCGCCGCGACCGATGGGGATGTGCTGGTCTTCCTCCCCGGGGCGGCCGAAATCCGCCGGACGGCAGCGCTTCTGGCCGATATCGACGTGGATCTCGTTGTGCTGCACGGCCGACTGCCCGCCTCCGAGCAGGACACGGCGTTATCTCCCGGGCCGCGGCGGCGCGTGGTGTTGTCGACGGCCGTGGCGGAATCCAGTCTGACGGTGCCCGGTGTACGCGCGGTGGTGGATTCGGGGCTGGCTCGGGTACCGCGCATCGATCGCGGGCGGGGATTGTCCGGGCTTGCGACAGTTCGGGTTTCGGCCGCCGTGGCGGCGCAGCGCGCAGGCCGGGCCGGACGTGAGGCGGCGGGGCGGGTGTGGCGATGCTGGCCGGAGTACGAGCACAGCACGCTACCCGCCTACCCGGAGCCGGAGATCCGGACGGCAGATCTGACCCGGTTGGCATTGGAGCTGGCGTGCTGGGGTACGGCCGACGGTCATGGTCTCGGCTGGTGGGATGCTCCGCCCCCGAGTGGGTTGGCATCCGGCCGGGATGTGTTGCGCGCGTTGGGGGCAGTCGGTGCGGACGGTGCGGTCACCGAGCGCGGGCGCCGGATGGCCCGGATCGGGTTGCATCCGCGGTTGGCTCGGGCATTACTAGACGGGGCCCGCACGGTCGGTGCGCGGGCGGCCGCCGAGGTCGTCACCGTCCTCGACGACGAAACCCTCACCACCGGTGTCGATCTCGCGGCCGGTCTGCGAGTGCTGCGGCGTGAGCGCCCGGCCCGCTGGCGGCGCGAGGTCGATCGGCTGGTCCGCATGGTCGAGGCGTCGGAGGGCGTCGACGATCCGGCTTTCGTTGTCGCACTGGCTCATCCGGAGCGGCTGGCGCGACGGCGTGGCCCGGGGTCGGCGAGCTATCTCATGGCGGGCGGTACCGCGGTGACGCTGCCGCCCGGCTCCGGACTGGGCGATGCGCAGTGGCTGGCGGTCGGTGTCGCGACGCGAGATCCGGGCCGGTCCGAGGGGTGGATCCGGTTGGCCGCGGTCGCCGATGAGCAGCTGGCCCGGCGGGCCGCGTCGAGCCTGCTGCGGACCGTCGACGAGGTGGCGTGGATCGATGGCGACGTGGCAGCCCGGCGGGTCGAACGACTGGGGGCGATCGTATTGTCGGAGCAGCCGATTCGTGACCCTGATCCCGAATTGCTCAGCGCCGCGCTGCGTCACGGACTGAGCTCGACGGGTCTCGGGCTGCTGCATTGGGATTCGGATGCGATCGCATTGCGCCAGCGCCTCGAATTCCTACACCGCGTCCTCGGCGCTCCGTGGCCCGCGGTCGACGATGAATCGCTACTCGCCGCCGCCGACACCTGGCTCGGCCCCGAACTCGCCGCCGCCCGCGACCGCGCCGACCTCGAACGCATCGATGCCGGACAGGCGCTGCGCCGCCTGTTGCCTTGGCCGGAGGCGGCCCGCTTGGACGAGCTGGCGCCCGAACGGTTGCCGGTGCCCTCCGGCAGCCGCATCCGGCTCGACTACTCGACCGATCCGCCGGTGCTCGCGGTCAAGGTGCAGGAGGCATTCGGCTGGGCGGACGCACCGCGGCTGGCCGACGGCCGGGTCCCGGTGGTGCTGCACCTGCTCTCGCCAGCCCAACGGCCCGTCGCGATCACCGCGGATCTGGCATCCTTCTGGCGCACCGGTTGGTCCCAGGTCCGCGCGGACCTGCGCGGGCGCTACCCCAAACACGCCTGGCCGGAGGACCCCACCACCGTGCCCGCCCACCGCGGCACCGCTCGCAACGCGGGGCGCGGTTAGCCGGATACGAATGGTCCTTTAGCACACCGCAATCCGATTCCGTGTCATACCGAGGGCTTACCTTGGTTGAGAATTCGGCGGATAGCTTCCGGAATATGACAATACTTGTCCCCGAGTCATTTCCGCGGTCAGCGCGGCGTGGTGGCGCCGAGGGGGATTACGCCCGCCTGTTGCGCCGGGTCTCCGATGCCGGGCTGATGGACCGGCGGCCCGTCTACTATGCCGTCCGGCTCGGTCTTGTCGGGGTCGCGTTCGTGGCGGGCTGGGTGGCGTTCGTACTCGTCGGCGACTCGTGGTGGACGCTGCTGATCGCGGCGTTCATGGCGGTGAGCTTCGCTCAGGTCGCACTCGTCATGCACGATGTCGCGCACCGTCAGGTGCTGCGGCGCAGGCGGCCGACGGAGCTCATGGGCCGAATCGTCGGCAACGCGGGCATCGGCCTGGCCTACGGGTGGTGGCAGGACAAGCACACCCGGCATCACGCCAACCCGAATCACGAGGAACTCGACCCCGATGTCGCACCCGACATTCTGGTGTGGTCACAACGGCAGGCGCGGGCCAGCCGTGGTCTGCCGCGCCTCATCGGGAGGGCGCAGGCATACCTTTTCTTCCCCTTGTTGATGCTGGAGGGCTTGAACCTGCATGTGGCCGGTGCGCGTGCGCTGGGAAATCGAGCGGTCAAACATCGTGGCCGGGAGGGTGCGCTGCTCTTCGGTCACTTCGTCGCCTACCTGGCCACGCTGTTCGTGCTGCTGCCCGCCGACAAGGCATTCGCGTTTCTCGTTGTGCACCAAGCGCTTTTCGGCCTGTACATGGGCTGCATCTTCGCCCCGAACCACAAGGGGATGCCGACGCTGACCGGCGACGACCGGCCCGACTTCCTGCGTCGTCAGGTGTTGACCTCCCGCAACATTCGCGGCGGCGTGCTGACCGACCTGGCTCTCGGCGGGCTCAATTATCAGATCGAACATCACCTGTTCCCGAGTATGCCGACGCCGAATCTGCGTCACGCCCAGGTGATCGTCCGCGACTACTGCGCCGAAATCGGTGTGCCGTACCACGAGACCGGGTTGATCGCCTCTTACCGCGAGGCATTGACGCACCTGCACCACGTCGGCGCACCGCTGCGTCGCTGATGCCGATTGTCGGCCGAATGCCATTGTGCCGCAACGATAATTGGTTGGTTTCAGCCGAAATTCCGCTGGAACCAACGCAGTAGATCCTTTTCGTTTTTCGGGCCGGGGTCGGCGTCGTCGGCACGCAGCGCGCACAGCAGGACGCCGAGCAGCCGGTCGTCGTGGACGGCGAGCAGGCAGGTCGTCGGCGCCTCGTCAGTGTCGTAATCCGGATAGCAGAAGAAGCGGCCGACTGGCGCGGAATCTTTGAGCCACAAGGAATCCGGGCCGCCGCCACCATCGCAGGCGTGACCCGCCAACTGCCCAAGATCGCCTTGATAGAACCGCGTCGCGGATTTGCGGTCCGGGAATCCGAAGAACGCGGCCGTTGGATAGCCGAGCCGGGTGCTGCACACCACTCGCGCATTCACCGGTCCGGCCTGCAGCTCGGTGTGCAGGCAGTTGGCCGGGCCGAAATCGGGTGGCAGCTGGGCGAATACCGCGCGATCCGCCGGGGAGAACCGGTCGGGATCGCGGGCGGCGTCCATCGTCGCGAACTGCCAGACGTTCCGTGCGGCGATGTAATCGCGCAAGGGCGCGTCGGCCGGTGTCGCCCAGGTATATATGGCGGCGGTCGAACCGTTGTCGGAGGTCAGTATGAGCGCCGGTTTCGGCACGTTCGGATCGTCGGCGCGATCGACGAAACACGCCTTCCGGCCGACCGTCTTGCCGTCGACGATCGAAGGTCCATCGGCACCCGGTGAATCTCCGGGACAGCTTGTGGTCCGGTAGATCTCGACGAACGATCGGTAGAACTTCTGCAGTTTGTCAGGTCCGCGGAACCGGAAGAAGCGCGCGGCCGGATCCCCGGCGACCGGGTTTGCGGTGCACGAGATGATGGCGATGGCCGACGCGCCCGGATTCTGGTGTGCGCAGTTGGCGCGCTTGTATCCAACGGGGCCGACGATGCCGAGCAAATCGATATCGGCGCCGCGCAGTGCGGTGTCGTCGGCGACGGCGGTGCCCGCGACCGATCGGCCGGTCAGCGTCCACACGCCGAAAATGGCCGCGGCGGCGACGAATACGGTGACGACAAGTGCCAAGACGTACCGCGGGATGTGCGGCTTGAGGTCGGCTCGGCTCGCGAACTCGGCGGTGCCGCCGGGTGATTCGATGCCGCGCGATGTTTCGGCACCGCCGGTTGGTTTGGCGCCGCCCGGTGCTTTGGTGTCGCCGGGTAGTTTAGCACCGCCCGGTGGTTCGGTGCCGCCGGGTGTTTCGGTGCTGCCGGGTGGTGTGGTGCCGCCGGGTGTTTCGGTGTCGCGCGGTGTTTCGGTGCCGCTGGGTGGTTTAGCACCGCCCGGTGGTTCGGTGCCGCCCGGCGGTGTGGTGCCGCGGGGTGTTTCGGTGCTGCCGGGCGTTGTGGTGCTGCCGGACGTTGTGGTGCTGCCGGGCGGTGTGGTGCCGCGGGGTGTTTCGGTGCCACCGGGTGATTTGGTGCCGCCCGGTGGTTTGGGACCGCCCGGTGATTCGGGACCGCCAGGCAATGCGGCGGGGCCGGGCAACACAGTGCCGCAAGGTAATTCGGTGACGGTCGGTGCCGATGGCTGGGTCAGTGCATCGGGCCGATGCGTCTGCGCGGGCTCCGGCGCGGGTTCGGCCACCGGCGGGCGGTCCGTGAGGGCGGCATGGGCGGCGGCGGCGAGTTCGGCCGCCGTGCCGTAACGATCTCGCGGATCCTTGGCCATGCCCCGGGCTACGACCGCGTCGAATGCGGGTGGTATGTCGGCGCGGACGGTGCTCGGTCGCGGTACGGGCTCGAACATATGCGCCCGCACCAGTTCGCCATCGCTCTCGACGGGATAAGCCCAAGTGCCCGTGAGGCATTCGTACAGGACGCAAGCCAGGGAGTACACATCGGCGGCGGGTGTTACGGTGCCGGAGACGAATCGTTCCGGCGCCATATAGTGGAACGACCCGATCGGCGTTCCGTCGTTGGTGAGGTCCGGACGGTTGCCCGAGTAGGCGATTCCGAAGTCGGCCAGGTAGGCGAAGTCGTCCGGTGTGACCAGGATGTTGTCGGGTTTGACGTCGCGATGGATCAGGCCGTCGGCGTGTGCGGCGGTGAGCGCGGAGGCGATCTGCCGGATCAGCGCCACCGCGCGTTCCGGTGCCAGCGGGGCGTCCGGCCGCAGCAGCGCGCGCAGGCTGACACCATCGACGAGACGCATGTCCAAATAGAGTCGCCCGTTGATCTCGCCGTAGTCGTGGATCGGGATGACATGTGGTTCCTTGAGCCGAGCGGCGGCGTGCGATTCGCGCCGGAATCGCTCGCGGTAGACCGGATCGTGGGCGAGCCGCTCGGGCAGCACCTTGATCGCGACGGTGCGATCCTTGCCGGTGTCATAGGCCTCGAACACCTCGCCCATCCCACCGCGGCCGATGAGACGGTCCAGCCGATAATGCCCGAACCGCGTCGCTGCCCCGAGGGGCGGTTGTGGGGTCGTCATCGCTCCCCTCCGTGTGCGCGACGTGGTCCGATCCGTAATCCGAGTCAACTCTAAAGCGCGGATACGGGTTTGGCCGAAACGGGACCGGCCCCGAATACGAAGGGCGTCTGCCGCGTCGAGAGCCCGCTGGAGCGTTCGATGAGTACGCTGGGTGCGCTGGCTTGAAGGGGGTCAGCGGTGTACTCGGCGATGAGTGAGGTGTCGCGCCGAGCCGAACCAATGGGAGTTGTTTTGTCTAAGCGCTTTTCGCGCGGGGCCGGGGCTGTGGTGACGATCGCGTTGGTGGCGGTGTCCGTATTGCTCGGGCCGGCGTCATCGGCCGTTGCCGATCCAGGGGAGGATTTCTATCTCCCACCGAACCCGGTCGCCGGGGCTCGCGGTGGAGATGTGGTGCGCAGTGAGCCTTTCGCGGCGGACGCGCGCGCCCGGCTCGCCACACTGCTGCCGATCGCCGAGGCGCGCAAGGTGATGTACACGAGTGCGGACGCGCACCGCGCGCCGATCGCGGTCACCGGCACCGTGCTGGTTCCGGCGGTGGCGTGGCCGGGACCGGGGCCGCGCCCGCTGGTGAGTTTCGCGGTCGGCGCGCACGGCGCCGGTGCGAACTGCGCACCGTCGAAGTTGCTGTCCAGCGGTGTGCTGACGGATGGATCATCGGCGCCGATGGCCGAATACGCCCTGCTCGATCTCGCCGCCCTGCTCGGCCGCGGCATCACCGTGGTGATCACCGACTACCAGGGTTTGGGGGTACCCGGCGGGCACCCGTACCTGCAACCCAGGCCCGCCGCGTACGACGTGCTCGATGCCGCCCGCGCGGCCATCCGGCTCGGCCTCGCCGATCCCGGTGCGCCCGTTGGGATCTGGGGTTACTCACAGGGCGGCAGCGCGGCGGCGGCCGCTGCCGAACAGGCGCGCGATTACGCGCCCGAACTCGATCTGCGCGGCACGGTCGCCGGTGCGCCGACCGGTGATCCCGTTGCCGCCTTACGGTTCAACGAGGGGAAGATCCTGGTCGGCGTGAACGGGTACTTCGTGAACGGTCTGATCGCCAGCTACCCCGAGCTGGCCCCGCGCATCACCGCACTGCTCAACCAGGAAGGGCTCGAATTCGTCCGCCGCACCGCGCAACAGTGCGTCATCGGCAGCGCAGTACAGGAGGGGTTCCGCACGACCTCCGGCTATACGGTCGGCGGCACGACGATTGCCGACGCGTTGCGGTCCGATCCCCGGATCCGTTCCGTCCTGGACGATCTCGTCATCGGCGGCACCCCGCCCGCCGCACCGGTGCTGCTGCTGTCCAGCCCGAACGACGATGTGGTCCCGAACGGCGGCGTCCGAGCCCTCGGTGCCAGGTGGCGTGCGGGCGGGGCGGATGTCACCGAGGCCGATATCGACACGCCGGTGCTGCCACCGGCGCTCGGTGCCTCGGCCACCGGACATAACCTCGCCGCCGTCCTTGCGGGCGCGCCCTCGGTGGATTGGCTCACCGCGCGACTGACCCATCGATAGGTGAATTACCCGAGTCGTGCGCCGAGATGCCTATGGGCGCAATACATCTGGACTCCCAACGGGGCTCCGCGAGTCGAGCCCGAGTCTGATGGCGGCTTCGACGGGTGTGTGGGCGCGGTCGATATCCAGCGGCACCGCCGGTTCCAGCGTCGGTGTGGCGATGAAGCGCGGCGTGCTGCCGCGATGCGCTTGGGCGGCGTGGATCAGGAATGGATGGCACAGGTAGATATCGCCCGCGTGGCCGGTGGCGTGCACGACCGGTAAATCGTTGGTGGCGTCCAGAATTCCGGTCTCGTCGATTCGGGTGGCATCGATACCCGTATCGCCGTAGCGGTATAGGCGGCTGGGTACGGCCAGGTGGGAGCCGACGCGAATCCGGGTGGGTGCGTCGAGGTCGGTGACGTCGGTGAACAATACGAGCATGAACAATGCCCGGGCCCGGGAACGGTAATTGGTGAACGAATGACCCGTCCAGCCCTGAGGTAGATAGCTGCCCTCGAAGTGCCAGTAATCATCGTGCGGCGGATCGGGATGCGGAAAGCGAACCGGAATGGCGCCGAACCCGGACCTGCGCACCCATCGGCCGTGGCCGACCAATTGGTCGAAAGCCCGTTCCAGAACGGGCATTTGGGCGGCGATGCGGAATGGTTCGGTGTCGTATCCGGGTAATCGCACCAGCGGCTTCGTCCAGGTCGCCGGATTGTTCGGATCGCAGCCGGTGTCGGGCCAGATCGTATCCACGCACTGGCGAGCGATCGCACGAGAGAAGACCGCTTCGAGACGGATGAACCCATCGTGGATGAACCTGGTGATCTGTTTCCGGTCGAGTGTCACCGTGGCCGCCCTTCACTCGCCCGCCGCCGGTACCAACTGTCGTACCTGCATAAACGTTACGCCGGCTCGAGCCTGCCGACACTGCGGTCAGTACTCGTTCTTGATGACGAAGTAGGACCCGCGAATGGTTCCGGCCAGCTTCGACTTCTGCCTGGCGAACTTGAACGACGAGAGTTCGGCGGGGATTTCCATACCGTCGGAGAGTTTGAATCCGACCGCGCGTTTCTTGGCATCGTCGAGGGTGTACATCACGTTGATCGAGAGGCCGCTTTCGTAGAAGACGTAGGCGATCCGGATGTTCTCGACCTGGAAGCTCGTGGCCTCGAGCGGGCGCGCGGAGATGACGATGCCGCGTTCTTTCTCGAGGATGTGGTTCACCCAATCAATGGTCGTCTCGGCCTCGCTCGCCGGTTCCACCGTGAAGACGTGATCGTATTTGTTCTTGAAATATCGGGCCTCATTCGCCCGCAGACCGGCGAGCGCAGCCGCGACCGGCGAGGATTCCAGACCGACGGTCGAAACGGTATCGAAGTCGACGATATAGGACATGGCGGGCTCCTCTGTCGATTCCGATCGAAGACTACCCGCGTTGCTTTTCGACCGGGCGCCGGGCCACCAGCTGGGCACGGTCGGCGGCTTCGCGCCCGGCCGCCCAGCCCGCGGCGCTGCCCGCCGAAACGCGCGCCGCAGTGACCGTGGGGAACAGGGCGTCGAAGGCGTCGTCCACCTTCAGTTGGTGGGACGCCAGGACCGGCAACAAGCGTTCGGGTTCTGCGGATTTCGCGATCGTGTCGTCGTTGATCCTGCTCAGTCGCTCGCCGATGCGGGTGGCGTAGGCGATGAGGAAGGACTTGCGGAATGACCGGCTGCGGGAATGGCTGTCGCGTCCGGCGTCACTGCCGTTGGCGATCATCGCTCTGGTCGCCTGGACGAGCAACGATGTCGTCAACAGCTCGACGACATCGAGATCGGCTTCATCGCCGACGATGGTGACGAAGCCCCATTCGGCGGAGAAGATCGCGCGACAACGGTTGGCCCCGGCGACCGCGTCGACGAGCAGGGCCTTGGCGTCGACATACGGGGTCTGCAACCAAAGCCTGCGCGCGCCCGGCAGATCGGGCGCGCTGGTCTCGGCATCGATCAGCGCGCGGTCGATCGCGTATTTCGTCATGAGTTCCTGAGCCTTCGCCGACAGGCTCTCGGCCTCGTCCGGGAAGTCGGTGGACTCCGCCTTCGCGAGCAAACCCCGAACCCGGCCCAGTACCTTCTCGTCGACGGTGCGATGCCGTCCGGCAGATGGCCGCGCCGTACCGGGCAAAGGCCGGATGAGCGCCAGCTTCGGGAACCGGAAAAGTAGGGCCAGCGCTTCGATTACCGTGGTCAGCGCTTCGACCGGGATCAGCAGCTGCTTACCCGCCCATTGACCCAGATGTGGAGCTTCGGGCGACCACCAGCGCGCGGCCCCCATCTCCGTGAGCTGCGAAACCCACGTCGCGTCAACTGTTTCGGGAGCGAACTGCTCGATATGAGCGGCGACGGTGTCGAGCAGATAGCCCACCGCGAACTCGTCGACCCGCCGCAGGGCCGCCTGATGGATATCCCCGGGCAGCCACCCGTTCTGGTATGTCTCGATGATCAGGTGCCGGGCGGCCAGATCCACACCCCGCTCCAGTTCCGGTGTGAGCGGTCCGCGTCCGGCCAGTTCCGTCGCGAAATGTTGTGCGGCGCGCGGATTTCCGCGTGCGGACTCCATGGCGCCCGCGAGAATCGCGTATTCGATCTGCTCGGCCGTCGCCGCCTCGGTGAGCGCCGAATGCGTGAATCCGCCGCCCGCCCGCGCCCGCTGCGCGGCGGCTCGATGCCGTCGATTCTTACCCATGGCCCCGACCCCCTCCATCCACCCGACACCGACAGATCAAAACGATAGGGTCTGGCACCGAGAGTCCAGCGATCACCCCGACCCGGCTATCGATGAAGGCTCGTGGCCTTACAGGTCGAACCGCGCCCGCAGCGCCATCCGGACGTTGTCCAGCGTCGCCGGATCGAGCATCCCCACCTTCTCGATGAACAGTGCGGCGCTGAATGTGCCGAGGCGGAACACCGCAACGGCGTCCTGGGTGCCGGTGATCGGGACCGTCAGCAACGCACGAGGGTTGGGCGCTTCACGCGCCGGGATCACCATCGCGACCGCGATCAGACCACCGCGCACCACCTGCGGTACCGAATCGAGAACCACGACGGTATGCACGCGATCCTTTATTCCGCGCAGTGTCCAAATTTCGCCTTGGACCGCGGGTTCACTCATCGGCGGCCCACGCCGTCGACGCCGAGGCTTCGGCCGCTTCGGCGAACGCCTTCGCCTCGGCGTCCGGGGCGAGCGCGGCCAGTTCCTCGGCGACCAGCATCCGCCGCGCGGCGCGGTACAGGAATTCGCTCACGTTGGGTTGTGCCTTGATCAGTTCGGTCACTCGGTCGTCGGGAAGGCTGACGGAGATCTTCATGCCACCATGGTAGTACCGCAGTAGCACCGCGCTTATCCGAGCGCGGACCAGTCGCCGGCGCGCAACGCCGAGAGCGCGGTGGCCGGGATCGGGGTCCGGTGGGCGATGGCCTGCTGTGCTGCGGCCAGATCGCCGGGATGGTGGCCGAGTACGGTGGCGCCGACGACCCGCCCTTCGGACAGGATCAGCCGGCGGTAGGACTCCGGCTGGTCGAGGACGATCAGCTCGTCGCCGGTTTCCGGTTCCACCCGTCCGGTGGCGAACAATTCCAGCCCGACGCCTTTCAGCAGCATCGCGGGCATCGATTCGGTGTGCGACCGGTTGCCGCCGAGCGCGTTCTCGGCGGCGATCTGCGCCTGTTCCGCCGCGATCGGCCACAGCCCGAGCACCTGGCCGCGATGTTCGGCGACGTCGCCCGCCGCGTACACGTCGCGGATGCCGGTGCGCATCCGGTCGTCGACCAGCACACCGCGCCCGACGGGCACACCGGCGGCCCGGGCCAGCTCGATATTGGGCCGAATTCCGGTGGCGGTCAGGAAGATATCGCAGTCGAGTCGGCGATCGTCCCGCAGAATGACGCCGCGCACCGCGGGATCGCCGGTGACGGCGATGGTTTCGGCGTGGCGCAGCACCTGGATCCCGATCCTGGCGAAATGTTCCCGCACCAGCTGCGAGCAGCGCGCGTCGAGCTGTTTGCGCAGCAGTCGATCCCCGCGCTCCAGCACGGTGACCTGCAAGCCGAGCTCATGCAAGGCGTAGGCGGCCTCCAGCCCGAGCGGTCCGCCGCCCGCGACAACCGCACGGTCGCAATGGAATTGCTGCACATAGGAGCGGATCCACAGCGCATCGCCCGCCTCGCGGAGCGTGAAACAGCCCGGCCGCGAGAGACCTTCGATCGGCGGCAGTGCGCTGCTCGCGCCCATGGCCAGGATCAGCCGGTCGTAGGGCAGTGCGTCGCCGGTGCCGAGGAAGACCCGGCGGGCGGACGTATCGATGCTGGTGGCAAGGGTATTCAGCCACGCGGTGACCTGGTGGTCGTCGCACCACTGCTCGGGCAACAGATACAGGCCCTGCATGGCCGAGCGTCCGTACATCAGCCGCGAGATGCCCATCCGATTGTAGAAGGCGTGCGATTCCCGGCCGACGAGGTGGATTTCGCAGTCCGGGTGGCCGCGCCGGAGGAAGTCGGCGGCGGTCATCCCGGCGATACCGTTGCCGATCACCGCGACGCTGACGATGGACCGGTCGAATCGCCGTGGCCTGGCGGCATTTCCGCGCCGCGGCTGCGGCGCCAGCGCGACCTTCACCTTCCCGCTGCCGATCCGGGCGCAACAGGCCATCCGGACATCGTTGCCGAATCCCAGCCGCCGCAGAGTATTCCGCTCATCTTGTCCGGGTGGTGACAGACACGCCATACCGTCGAGCACCGCGACCGGATCGGCGCCGCACACGCCCATCCGGCAGCCGGCCTCGATCGGCTGTTCGCCGCGCTCGGCGATATCGAGCAGGCTCATTCCGGTATCGCCCGCGACCTCGGCGCCGCTCGGTTCGAAGGTCACCGAAACCGTTGGCTCGCTCGGGTTTGCGGCATCCTCGGACCGCCGCTTCGGGAATGGGAGCAGCACCGGCTCGGTGCGGACGCCCGTGCTCAACGCGAATTGCAGTTCCACCACCCGGGTTCTGGCTATCCAGAGGATTGTCGCGAGCAGGATCACGGCGCTGATCGGCCAGCGTAGCCACGGCGCGTTCAGGCCGGTGATCATCGAGAACGACCGTGCCAGAGTCACTCCGGCGAACCAGTAGAAGATATTGAGCGCCACCGCGGCATAGCAGGCGCTGACCATCACCGTGCTCAGCGATGTCATCGCGTCGAGGGCGAAGAACAGTCCGACGGCGACGAGCATGAACAGCGCAAGCACCGAATATCGGTGTGCCACACTGGTTTCGAGGTGCCCGGTGAGGGTGAAGAAGCCGAGCACGAAGCCGGGTAGCGCGGCCGCGAACAGCTTGCGCGGCGCACTCCACGCCACATCGGGGTCGGCCAGATCCGCCTGGTAGGCGGCGCGCGGTTTGAGGTCGAAACAGTTCTTGGCGCAGCCGACACACGGTTTGCAATGCGCGTTGGGCACCGTCACGAATGGTGTCTGACCATAGACGCGCTGCAGCGGGAACAGCGGGCAGATACTGCTACACCAGCCGCTCTTTCCCTTGAACAGCACACCGCCCGTGAACGCGGAAACACCGATCAGCAGCAGCACGATACCCGAGGCCGCGCCGTTGCGGTCCAGGCCGGCCAACCGCGCGCCTGCGATACCGAAGAACAGTGTCATCGCGACCAAATAGCTTCGGGCGGAAAGCCATCGGGGCGGATTGTGTCCGCGCGTGAAGCGCAGGGCCCGTGGGATCTGATTCATCGCGGCCAGCGGGCAGCTGTTGCGCCATCCGCCCGGCGCGATCAGGAACAGTCCCGGCAGCAGCGGCACCACCACGCCGAAGAAGATGAACAAGCCCTCGGCGGGCGCGAAGAACATCGCGACGACCACCTCGATGTACGCGGCGATGCTCACGATTCGTACCAGCGGCCACAGCGATGCGGGCAGTCGGCTCGGCAGTTCGGTGGACGCCGGGAACAGATCGCGGGCGCCGGTCGGATCGATGCCGAGTATCCGGTTGGCGATCGAGATCGGCCGGGATGGCGGGGGATCGGCGGACGGGGATGTGCTTGTAGCGACCGGCTTTTGGGGTTGAGTGTCCTCGCGTCCCTGCGGATCCGCCGCCGGGGCGTACAGCACGACGATATCCGTGTGACCGAGCCGGATCCGGTCACCCGACGTCAGCGCCATCCGTCCGGTGAGCGGGGCGTCGTTCACCGTGGTGCCGTCGCGGCTGCCGAGATCGACCACCGACAGCGCGGTGGGACTCGGCACCAGTCGCAGATGCCGCGGCGAAACCGTTGCGTCGGCAAGGGGTTCGCCATTGCGGCCGCTGCCGAATACCACCGGACCGGTGAGCATCAGGCTGCGAGCCGCGCGGCCCGGCTCTCTGATCTCGATCAACGGCGGGCCGCTGAGCATGCCGGTACGCCCGCCGAACCTTCGAAATGCGTTGTGCCAGTTGGTGATCGGGCCGGTGGAGGGGAGACCGTCGCGTCGCGCGCACGTGGTCGGGCCCGATCCCGTGGCATTGCTGTCAACCGGCCTGCCGCTCATGCCGCACCCGCTCGGCATAGCTGGGGCCCGCTGTACTGGTGGCGGATTGCCCGGCACCGCGCATCGCTATGCGCCTGCACCCCTGTGCGCATCCGGAATGACCTCGATAGACATGTAAGACCTCGCCAGCGCACCGAGCACCGCTGAGCTGCCTGTTATCCGATAGTTGCAAACAAATGACCGATACGCGATCGAACTCGTGTAGAGAGTACGCGAATCCCGGTGGGAATGCTGTGAATTCGCCGTGCCGTTAAGCCCGCCTGAAATTGCTTGACATCCAGATGCCGCGGACCTCCACGGCATCCGGTGCGGTCGCGAGGGGCTGGGCGTCGCGATATCGGCTTGGGGTGGAACCGCTTCCGGCAGCGGACGGGTAATCCGTGCCATGGGGTGCGCGCTCGGTGGGAGCGGACGCCCCGCCCACGGGATGGTCTATGGCACAGCGGTTCTCATGGTTGCGTTCGGGTCGACGACTACGGATCGACCCGCGCACTCACGATTGAGTGTCGACGGCCAACAGTCCGAACCGGCTGACGCTGGCGTGATGATGTCCGTCGACGCTGGTGATCACGACCTCGGCCGGATTGGTGAGGGCGATGCAACAGTAGTTGCCGCCATCCTGCTGAACGCTGATCGACAGCAGGCGTTGATCATTGGACTGCTGCCACTGCTCCATATCGGCATATAGCCCACGCATGGACGGACTTTCGAAGTAGACGAGATTATGTTTGTTCGACATGAAATGCAGTCTCCCCGACTTGCCGGGTCTCCGGGCGACGTGCCGTGGTTCGGGATCGAGGTGTGACATCCAGCAATCTACTGTCGGGTAACGGCCGATCGCACCGGTCTGGTCTGCGACTATTCATAGGGTTAGTGCTGGCAACGCGGCACAGCGATCGACCCAGCTGCGATCCATCACCGGCGCGGTTCAACTGGTGGAGTACGCGACCGGGCGCGGCCTTACTACGCCGGACATATTGCGGCACACCGGAATTTGCGAAGATCAGCTAGGCTGTTCTTCGCGGTGGTGAGCTGTCCCACCATGCGCGAGGCCGCCGAGACCGCGCTGCGCTACGCCGACCTCTCGTTCACCGTCGCCGAGCACGAGATGCAGGACCACGGCGATGAGGTGTGGCTGATCCGCCACGATCGCTGTGTGCCCGAGGAGATCCGCCGCCTCGCACTCGAACGCGATGTCGCGGCCATCTGGACCATCCAGCAGGATGTGCTGCCCATGCGACTGCCGATCGTGCGGGTGGACGTGGCCGGTGACCTCCGTCCGGTCTACGAGGTGTTCGGGGCCGTACTCGGCGTCGAGAAGATCCGCTACGGAGCCGAGCGGTCGATCCTGGTCGGCATGCCCGTCGGCGGCTGGCCGATGAGGGCACGACATTCCGGGGGGTCAGCAGCGAGACCGTCGGCATGCTGGCCGAAGAGTTGCCAACCGAGGTCGCGTCTCGGTTCCGGTTTAGGCGCGAAAACCACAGTGGGGCAACGCTATCGCCTGGATGACAGATACGGGCCGTCCCGACTGGGAGAGCGGTTCGGCCCGAGTTCAGGTGGCCCGAAATCGTCACACGATTCAGTCGAACGGGAGTCAGCGCCGCGGCTGTGTGGGTGACAACCTTTTCCGACTCGGTACCGGCTTCTGGGTGCTGCTCAACGACCGGCACGGCGGCTTTCTGCCGCCGTGATGGAACCTGCTGCCGCTGCCCGACGAGGACCTGAAGGTCGCCGACATCGACGGTGACGGCAACCTCGATGTGATCTCGGCGAATGTCGCGGCGTTCGGCTTCGCGGTGATGTACGGCGACGGCCAGGGCAATTTCGGTCCGCCCCAGCCGACCGTCGGCCCGATCGGTCTCTGCGCGGTCGCGGTCGGCGATTTCACCGGCCGCGGCCGGATGGATGTCGCCGCACTGCCATACCTGCCGTCCACCGCGATGGTCTTCCGCAACAACGGCGACCGTACCTTCACCTTCGTCGAGCAACATACGGTCGGACTCGGGCCGCAGGGCGTGCAGGCGGCGCGACTGGACAACGACCGGCACGACGATCTCATCTCCATGAGCATGCTGTCGGAATCCGTTGCGGTACTACGCAATCGAAACCGCTCGAGGTCCCCAGGGAACAGGATCGGTGAGACTCCCCGAACGTGCTCCCCGTAACCTGCGGCGGCGTACTCGAGCCAATGGTCGTAGGACCACGGTATCCAACTCCGGAACTTGGGCGAGCAGACGCTGTTCGAGCACAGCCGTATCACAGGGATGTGATACGCACTGCCGATCTGATGCCGCGGTCAGGACGTGGGTTGCGCCGCGGCGTCCAGGTCGCGGATCGCGGTGGTGCGGGTGGCGATGAGCCAGAGCGCGGCGAGGGCGGCGCCGATACCGCTTGCCACCAAGGTGGTGCGCAGGCCGATGAGGTTGCCTGCGGTTCCGCCGATGAGGGCGCCCAGCGGAGCGATTCCCCAGACGGTGGTGCGGATGGTCGCGTTGACCCGGCCGTGCATGGCCTCAGGGGTTACCGCGTAGCGGATGGGCACCTGCAGCACGTTGTAGATCTGTAGTGCGAACCACATCAGCAGCTGGGCGGTCGCGACCACGGCGATCGCGGAGACGGGCAGTCGTCCGGCGGCGGCCGCGGTAGCCGAGGCCAGGCCGGTCGCGACGATCGCCGTGGCCATCGTCCGCCCCAGGCCGAGCCGGGCGCCGACATGAACGGCGGCAACCGATCCGATGAGGCCGCCGACCGCGCCGGCGGACAGCGCGGCTCCGACGACGGCGGGGCTCAGGTGCAGGTCCCGCACCAGATACAGCACGAAAACCGCTGTGTAGGCGTTGAAGCAGACGATATGGGTGGTGGTGCACAGCGTGACATTGCGCAGCACCCGATGCCCGAATACGGCGCGAGCGCCCGCGATGATCTGCCGAATCATTCGCTGCGGCACCGCATCCGGATCGCGCCGGACTTCCTGGGTCCGGATATTCGCCACCGCCAGCGCGGAGATCAGGAAGCTCGCCGCGTCGGCCAGGATGGCCAGCGGTGCGGTGAGCGCCTGCACCAACCAGCCCGCGAGCGCCGGACCCGCTATCTGCGCCGCGGATTGGCTTGTTTCCAAAGCACCCTGGCCCGTGGTCAATTGGGTGCGCGGCACCACCATCGGCACGAGCGAGAGCGTGGCGATATCCGCGAACACCGCGAACGCGCCCGCCGTGAACGCGACCACGGACAGCAGCGCCAGCGAGAGCAGACCGAGCCCGGCCGCCACGGGAATCGACGCCAAGGTGGCGGCCTGACCGAAAGCACAGGCGATGAACACTTTTCGGCGCGGCAGCCGATCCACCCAGACCCCGGCCGGCAGCCCGAGCACCAGATACGGAGCCCGGCCGCATGCGGTCAGGACGCCCATCTGCCACGCGTTCGCACCCAGCGTCAGCGCGGCGACGAGCGGCAGCGCGAGAACTGTCACCTGGGAGCCGATCAGCGAAATGCTCTGACCCGACCAGAGCAGCACGAAGGACCGATTGCGCCGCAACGGCGGCGCGCCCAGCTCCGCCGTCGACGACCGAGGTCCACCGGCCCCGCTCAACGCGGCGGCGCGGCTCGAAGGTGCCGTACGATCACGCCTCACCGCCGATGCCGTAGCCCAAGCGGGTGAGCTGATGTCCGGCGATTGCCTCGAACTCACGAATCTCGCTGGCGGTCAGGTCATTGCGATACCGACTCACCCGCTGGCGGTACAGCGGTTTCGCCGCGGCCTCGGCCGCCGGATGCCCCCACGCCTTGTCGAACAGGGTGTGGTTCAGCGCGGAATGGTTCAGCACTTCGTCGCGCCACGGTAGGCCGACGAAGTCGAATACCCGCGTGAGCGTGCGCTTCGGATCCGCCACCAGATCCTCGTAGCGGATCTCGAGATAGCGATCCGCCGGCGCGACCGTGTGCGGCCGCTCGACGACCTCCAGCCAGCCGCGTGCGGCAGCGGTGAGTTCGCGATAACCCCAGGTGACCGTCTTCAGGTGGGAGGCAGCGACATCCCGGCCGTCGCGCACGATATGCACGAAATGCGCGCGGGGCCAGATGCTCCCGAATTCGTCCACCCGGGATATCTTGCGCTGCAATTTGATTCCCCACCGCGCGGTTCGGTCCCCGGCCCGGCGGTACTCGCCGATCGCCTCGATGAGCCGGCACCGGTCCGCCAGCGTCTCCAAATCGGAACCACAGGCCACCGAGACCTCCTTGACCAATGTCCGCAGCACCTCCGGTCCGACGCCGAAGCGCTCGCATTGTTTGACGAAGTGCGCACCGTGATACCAGAAGGGATCGGCGGTGTCGGTTCCGGGGCCGAGCACCCGAGGATCTGCGGCCACCAGCAGATCGCAGGCCTCGATGATATGGGAACCGAGGTTCATCGGTTCGACGAAATCGAGTTCCGGGCCGACGGTGAGATCCGGGTGGGAGTCCAGTACGACACTGAATAATGTCGTGCCGGAACGGTTTTCGCCTCCCAGGAGAATCGGATCGGAATCGAGCTGGACTCCCATGACATTACTTCCTTCGCGGGTCAGACGGACGTGGAACCGGATGGCTGTGGCAGCTCGCCGCGGAGCGCTTCGAGAATTTCGGTCAGGCTCTGCTCGACGGTCTGGACGCTGGTATCGAGCCGGATATCGGGGGATTCCGGCTCTTCGTACGGGTCGTCGATACCGGTGAGCCCCGTGATCTCGCCGGCCTCGGCACGCGCGTAGAGCCCTTTCACATCGCGCTGGACGCACACC
This sequence comes from Nocardia sp. JCM 34519.1, assembly GCF_020361265.1. Lineage (NCBI taxonomy): Bacteria > Bacillati > Actinomycetota > Actinomycetes > Mycobacteriales > Nocardiaceae > Nocardia > Nocardia sp. JCM 34519.1. Next base: position 7,379 of record NZ_JAIRBR010000010.1, on the reverse strand, counting down.
GAAAGCGGTGTGGCGACATGGACTTCGATGAATCCGATACCCCCCGCCCGGTGGTATGCGCGCACCTCGTCGCGGGCCGCGCGATACGGCGAAATGATCGAGGCGATCGCCACCACGCCGTGCGTGGCCAGCAGGCGGGCCACCCAGCCGACCCGGCGCACATTCGAGTCGCGGTCGGCGCGGCTGTACCCGAGATCCTGGGCCAGGTGTTGCCGGACGACGTCACCGTCGAGGACCTCGCAGCGCGTGCCCGCCGCGCGAAGCCGACTCGCCACCGCGCCGGCCAGCGTCGTCTTTCCCGCGCTCGGCAGACCGGTAAGCCACAGTGTGACACCGCGATCCGGGTGTGTGGCAGTCGAAAGTGGTTGTCGCACAGCTACTCCTGAACTATTGATCGGCATCGCTGGACCAGCGCTCGACCGAATCGCTTGTCGCGGCGAAGTTTTCGCCCGCGAATGGAATCAGGGCCGCGACGGGCGGCGTCGGCGGGCGTTGCCCGCGCTCGCAGGTCGATTCGATGGTCAGTCGGGCCGCGTGCAACGCCTGCTCGATATCGTCCTCCGCGGTGGCGGCCGAGGGCATGAAGCGGCCACCGTACTGCATGAGAAAGCCGCGCCGCCACATTTCCGTGCAGAAGTCGTGGCCGTTGTCGATATCCGCGAAGACGAGGTCGAACATGGTCGATCTCGCGAACGCCCAAGCGGGAATATCATTGCGCTCGAACAGGTCGTTGAGCCCATCCATCAGCAGCTTGCCGATATGGTCCATCCGCTCCAGCGGGGGCTCGCGCCGGTAGACGTCGAGGGTGGCCAACGCCGCCGCGAACGGGGTCAGCTCACGCTGGAATGTATTGCCGACGTAGGTCTTTTCCTGCGCCGACATGACCGCATCGCTACCGAGCACGGCGGATAGCGCCATGCCGTTCGCCAATCCCTTGCTGATCGTGATGAGATCGGGCCGCACCCCGGCGGCGGCCGCGTAACCGCCCGGCGCGTAACGGAAACCCGTCATCACCTCGTCGACGATCAGCAATGCGCCGAAGGATCGGGTCGTTTTCGCCAGTTCGCGCAAGTAGCTTTCCGGAAAGAAATTCACCTCCGGCGTGACGATGACGGCGGCGGGCTCCCGCGCCGCGCCGAGTTCGGCGAGCCGGGCCAGGTCGTAACCGAAATCGGTGGTGTCCGGATCCCGGTCCGGCAGGGCCAGATGCGGCCGGTATTGCAGGTGCCAGTCGTGCCAACCGTGGAAGCCGCTGGTCAGCACGTGCCGTTTCCCGGTGTGTATTCGGGCCAGGCGCACCGCGGCGGTTGTCGCGCATGAGCCGGTGCGGAAGAACAGGACACGCTCCGCGCCGGGAAATAGCGCGCAAAGCCTTTCGGCCAACTCGACCCGCAGGGTGGACAGCGGACCCGCCACGATTCCGCCGGTGCGATACATTTCCTCGACGGTCCGGTCCAACACCTCCCGGAAACCCGCCCCGAGCGGAGCCGCGCCGCTGCACGAGGTGAAATCGACATATCGATTCCCATCGTGATCCCACATATGCACCCCGGCCGCGCGGTCCATTATGAACGGGAAACGAGGATGCACCTCCCAATTCTGTGACGCGGTCACCTTGCGGGCGCGTTCCAACATCGCGTGACTCATGGGTACACCTCGGTGAATTGTGGCTAGAAATTTCCGGCCGTCAGTTGTCGGATAATGCGTAGCGAATTAGCCTGGATCGTCATCGTCGGATTCACGCCACCGGCGAACGGGAAATATCCACCGTCGACGACATAGACGTTCGCGAGGTCGTGTATTCGTCCGGCGGCATCGACCACCGAATCGGCGGGATCGTCTCCCGCCCGGCACCCGCCCTGCAAATGGCGGCTGCCGCGCTCGTATTCGGATTCCAGATACGTTGTGTCGGATGCCCCGGCGGCGACCATTATTTCGGTCGCGCGCTTTTCCAGATAATGTAGCCGTTCGGCATCGGTCGGGTGGGTGACGTAGTCGATCGCGATCCTGGGCACGCCGAATTCGTCGAGTTCCCGGGCCAACCGGACCCGGTTGGCGCGCATGGGTTGGTCGCCGGCCACGAAATGCATTCTGACGACTATTCGGCCGTTGCTCGGCCCGCGTTGTTCCGGGCTGGCCTCGTACATCATGCCGCCGAGGCCCGATGGACAGTCCGGGTCGAGGTAGTGGTCCGAGAATGCGACGGTGGAATGCGGTCCGGTCGGGGTGTTGATTCTGTTCCGCGGGACGGGCAGCCTGCCCTCGACCGACCCGCTGACCTTGAACGATAACCCGCGCCCGACCATATCGTGCCGATTGCCGAGCCCGGCCGGCGCCCAACGCTGCGCGGACCGGAGCAACAGCGCCGATGATTGGACGGCGTTCGCGGCGAGTATCACCAGGCCGACCCGGGTCCGGCGGCGAGACTTCGTCGCCGGGTCCAGCCATTCGACCCATCCCACGCGATCGGGCCCGCTCAGTTCGAGGCGCAGGGCCCGGCTGCTCGCGGCGATCACCAGATTCTCCGCGGTGCGCAACGGTTCGAGAAAGAGTGCGGCGGCATCGGCTCGTGCGCCGGTCGGACAGGCGTATTCGTTGCACGGGGTGAGCCGGGCGCACTGCGGCCTGCCGCCGTAGGGAATGGAATTTATCGCCAACGGGGTAGGGAAGGGGCGCAGGCCGATGGTGCGCCCCGCGTCGGCCAATAGGCTGCCCGGCAGGCTCGGCGGATGGGCGGGCATCAATGCGGCGGGGCCGGGCGGAGCGAGCGGATCGGTGTCGTCGCGTGCGATTCCGATCCGCCGCTCGATTTCATCGTAGTAGGGTAGTAGATCGTCATATGAAATCGGCCATTTCGGATTGAGCGCATCGGCGGCGACATGGTCGCCTGCATCGAAATCGACGTGCCGGTACCGAAAGGATATGCCCGCGTAAAAGGCGGTGCCGCCACCCATGCCCCGCGCACTCCACGGCCGCCCGAGTTCGTTTCGGATACCGTCTTGCACGATATAGGCGCGTGGCCATTCCGGTTCGACATCCCCCATGCGGCGCGCCCGTTTCAGGTCGCCTTCTTCCAAAAGCAGCACGCGCAATCCGGTCCGTACCAATTCTGCCGCCGAAACGGCGCCGCTCGCCCCGCCGCCGATAACGCAGATGTCGAAACAGTCCGGATCCTGCTGTATCATTCCACCCACTATCCTGGCTCCCCCCTGGTGAGAACAGCCGATCGGAAATGCGATGCCCTCGCAATTCTGCGTGGCGACGGGTTCGCCGATCAAGTATCCGAAACTGCACGCTGCGATCAGCCGTACTAATCGATTCGATGCCGGGGCCGTTCGGCGACGATCTCGCAGGCGCATTCCACGAATGCGCGGGCCGCAGGCGCGATGGCGGAAGTGGGCCAGACCAATCCGCTACGGCTCGGCGTCGGATCCTTCAGCGGCACGGCGACCACCCCCGGATGGCGGTGATAGTCGCCGTACGACGCCACCGTCGGCTGCACGACATCGCCGTGCGCGACCTGTAACAGGATTTCGTTGAAGGTCCGTGCGTCGGGGCCGCGCCGGATCGGGCGACCGGTAGACGCGTACTCCGGAACCAGGTCCCTGGCGGCCTCCTCGGGCAGGAACGGCAGATTGTGCACCGGATAGTCCGCGACGTCGTCCCAACTCACCGCCGCGTAGGCGGCCAGCGGATGGTCCCTGGAAACCGCGAGAACCCTTCTCTCACAGGTCAATACGGGTTCGACCGTCAGATCCTCACGGTTCACCGGCAGCCTGGAGGCCAATAGATCGATCTCGTTTCCGCGCAGGCAGGACAGCAGATCCCGATCGAAGCCGAGATCGATGTATTCGATGGCGCAACCGGGATACTGCTCGCCGAATCGGCGGGCGATCTCCGGCATCAACGGTCCGGCCGCGAGTGGTGTCGCGAAGCCGATCCGGACCCGCCCGCGCAGGCCGCCGGCCGCCGCCGCGGTGGTACCCAATCCGCGCCGCAGTTCAGCCAGCGGGCCCTCGACGCTGGTGCGGAGCCGCTCACCGAGGGCGGTGAGACCGACCCGGCGGCTCGTCCGGGTGAACAGCGGTCCGCCGATGGCGTGCTCGAGCTCCCGAATGATCTGACTGACCCGCGATTGCGAGATGCCGAGCCGCTGTGCCGCCCTCCCGAAATGTAGTAGCTCCGCGACCGCCAGAAATACGCGGAGCTCGTGAAATTGGACTTTGTCTCCCAAATCCATTGCACCAGAATAGATCCCGTGATAGCCGCAGAAGTGCCCGCAGTTGCGGGGCCTGGCCGCGGGCCGGGAACTGTTGCTAGTGTGGACCTCTCGGACGAGATGCGGCGTCCAGGCCCGGGTCGAGTCGAATCGTGTTGTGCCGGTGTCGGATCCGCGAGCAGCGGCATCGCGGCGACGATGAATTGCGCAAGCAGGAAGAAGCGTTGTCGCGGAAGCGATTGTTAGCTTGGAGTTATGGTCGAGGCCATTACCACCGGGCAGTGGGGGGCGGCGCGGGAAGCTCTTCGAAACAGCGGGGATCGTTTCGCCGAATTGGTGCGCTCGGTCGCGCCGGATGCGATGGCCACCAAGGATTGGACGGTGGCGGATGTGGTCGCCCATGTCACCGCGATCGCGCTGTGGGATACCGCGCTGGTGCGGACAGGCGAGTTTCCCTATCCGTGGAATGTGCTCGAGGATCGGATTCGGATCACCAATGTGGATACGGTCGCCGTGCTCAACGAGCACACGATGGAACGGTTTCCGGAACGTGACGTCGGGGTGCTCGCCGACCGGTTGCTCGGACATATCGATGACGTGGTGCGTGCCACGGCCGACGTCGATCCCGATCTGCCGATACGCTGGCTCGGCGGATCGAATGTTCCGGTCGCCGGGCTATTCGCTCATCTGACGAATGAACTGCAGATTCACGGGCGCGATATCGCGCGAGCCACCGGATGTCGGTGGGTGATGCCGCAGGAGTACTCCGGGCAGTTCATGGATCTGTTCGTAGTAGGGCTGGCGCGACATGGTGTCGGGCGGTTGCTGGACAAATCCGGCCCGCCGAACGATCGGTGCGTCGCGGTCGAATTCCGTTCCCGGTACACGGCACCGGTGACATTGGTGCTGGATAGAAGCCGGGTATCCGTCGGCGTGCGGAACGGCTCGGCAGACGTTCGCGTGCGTTTCGAGCCGGTCGCGTTGAACCTGATGATGTTCGGCCGGATCAGCCGGCCGCGCGCGGCTATCACCGGCAAGGTGATCGTGGGAGGTCCGCGCCCATGGCTGCTGCCGACCTTTCTTCGTACCGTCCGGTTCCCGAACTGACCACGGACAGAACGGCATGCGAACGGCTCGTGCTCGTCATGAGTACGAGCCGCCCACAAGCGTTGAGTCCAGCGGGAATTGACGAATAGGCCCACTGTTCGGGTTGATCGCCCGACTCAATGTTCCGCATCTGCGCGGGCGGCCGCAGGCAGGTAACCGTGGCCGATTATGGACTCGGCCCGGCCCGCATACGCCGCGGGCTCGGCAGGTGTGGTCGTACCGAGCCCATCGACGTATCGGTTGTACATACAGAACGCCGCCGCGATGAGGACGGTGTCGTGAATTTCGCGATCGGTCGCACCCGTTTCGCGGGCGGACGCGATCATGTCGGCTGTCACCGCACGTCCGGATTGTTGTACCGCTGCGGCGATGGCGAGCAGCGCGCGCAGTTTTTCCGAAATCGGTGCGGTGGCGGGGTTCCGCAATACCGAGTCCGTCAACGACCGACCGCCGTCGAGCTGCGCCGACGCGAACGCGGCATGCGAATCGGTGCAGAAGGTGCAATTGTTGCGCGCCGAAACGTATGCCGCGATCAGCTCGCGTTCTCCGGCGCCGAGCGTATTGTGTTCGCGCAGCAGCGCTTCGGCCAAGCCGGCCAGCAGCCGTCCGGTATCCGGGCGGTAAGTGAGCAGCCCGGTTATGCCGGGATTCCGTTCCTCGTCGACGCCGAGATCGATATATGCCACGGCGATCACACTCCGAGCGTCTCGGATGCCGCGGCAGTTCCCTGGATACGAGCGCGAATTTTGGCGAAGGCCGTATCGCGTGATGTCGAGACATCGTCTCCGAACGGCGCGAAGCCGCAGTCGTCGCAGGTGCCGAGCCGTTCGACGGGCAGCCGCCGAGCGGCCGCCAGCACCCGGTCGCGAACCTGCTCGGGGGTTTCGACGGCCGGATCGATCGGATCGATGACGCCGATGAAGATCGCGGCCTCCGGCGGCAGATGTTCGGCGATGACCGCGAGTATGCGATCGGGTTCGGCTTCACTGGCGAGCTGCACATAGAACCGCCCCGCGTGCAGGCTGAACAGGCGCGGCAGCAATTGCGTGTAGTCGACGCCGAGGCTGTGCGTCGAATCCTGATCACCGCCGGGGCAGGTGTGGATTCCGATGCGACCGCGCTCCTCGGCGGTGAACCGATCGAGCACGCGGTTGTTCAGTGCGATGAACGAATCGAGCAGTGCGCCGGACGGATCGAGCGCGAGTGAGAGCCGGCCTTCGGTGAAGTCGAGTTGCACGGAGTGGGCGCCGCCGTCGAGTGCGGCGCGGATATCGGCTTCGGCGCTGTCGAGGAGATCCGCGAGGAATTGTTCCCGGGGATATCCGTCGATGCCGTCCGATGGGTAGATCAGGCTGAGCGCGGACGGCGCGATGACCGGTTGTTTGATCGGTACCGTCGCGAATTTCCGTGCGGTGCGCAGATATTGGTCGATGGTGGTCGCGTACCGGAACGGTCCGGCGGTGAGCCTGGGCAACTGACGCGTGTGGCCGTCCGCGAACGGGATGATCGCGCCATCGGGATCCAGGTTCGGCAGGCCGTGCAGGGGATAGGTCACGAAGCTCGGTTTGCTTTGTTCACCGTCGGTGACGATCGGCGATCCGAGCGATTCCAGTTGCGCGATGGTGTCTTTCACCGCTGTCTCGTAGTGGTCGGCGAGCGTGGCGTCGTCGATGCGCCCGGCGGTGTGGCTCTGGATGGCGTCGAGCAGGGCGGCCGGTCGAGGGATGCTTCCGATCGGTTCGGTGGGCAGGGGCATGGCTAGATCCTCTCGACGCGATGCGGGTGACCGGGGACAGCGGGAAAATGATGACACCCGGCCCCGGCGTGGCGGCGCGAATCGGCCGGAAGAGGGCAATCTCGCGGAAGTTCGCGTGTGGCAACGACGTTCGGCGGTGTGGCGGCGTCTTGCTTCAGCTCGGCCGAATGTTACTATTGTTTAGTATAGCAATCCACTCGGGATATGCGAGGGAGTGCCAGATGTTCGAGAGGTTCACCGACCGCGCGAGGCGTGTCGTTGTCCTGGCCCAGGAAGAGGCCCGGATGCTCAACCACA